>JAVEZL010000008.1:0-71984 GCA_034003005.1 Bacteroidales bacterium | reverse complement strand
GATCTTCATGCCGAGATTGAGGTAAGGCTACCTAAGGTAATGTCAGACATTTCTCAGGGTTACGAGATGAAGAAGACAACTGTAGGAAGAATACTTTTCAACCAGGTTGTACCTCCTGAGGTAGGTTTTATCAACGAGATTCTTACAAAAAAATCTCTAAGAGATATCATCAGTAATGTTCTTAAAGTGTCAGGAGTGGCAAGAACTGCTCAGTTCCTGGATGACATTAAGGAGATAGGTTACACAATGGCATTCAGGGGCGGACTATCGTTCAACCTTGAGGATGTAATTGTTCCTGAAGAAAAGCAAACACTCATTGAAGATGGATACAAGCAGGTTGAGAATATTATGTTCTCATACAATAATGGTCTTATCACAAACAATGAGCGTTACAATCAGATAATCGACATCTGGACTACAACAAACTCAAAACTCACAAACATTGTTGAGAAGAGGATTGCAACAGACAAGCAGGGATTCAACCCGGTTTATATGATGCTTCACTCCGGTGCCCGTGGATCTAAAGAGCAGATACGTCAGCTCTCTGGTATGAGGGGACTGATGGCAAAACCTCAGAAATCAGGCGCATCATCAGCAGAGATTATTGAGAACCCGATTCTCTCAAACTTTAAAGAGGGTCTCTCCGTTCTCGAGTACTTTATCTCTACTCACGGTGCCCGTAAGGGTCTTGCCGATACCGCTCTTAAGACTGCTGACGCTGGTTATCTGACCCGCCGTCTTGTAGACGTTTCTCACGATGTTATTATCAATGAGGATGATTGCGGTACTCTCAGAGGACTTGTAGCTACGGCTATCAAGAACAAAGATGAAATTGTTGAATCACTATACGAAAGAATCCTCGGCAGAACCTCTGTTCACGACATCTACAACCCTCTTACCGGTGAGAGAATCATCGAAGCAGGAGAGCAGATTACTGAAGAGATTGCAGAGCTGATTCAGTCACTGCCAATTGAACACGTTGAGATACGTTCAGTGCTTACTTGCGAATCACGTAAAGGGGTCTGTGGAAAATGTTACGGAAGAAATCTTGCTACCGGCAGAATGGTTGAGAGAGGAGAGGTAGTGGGAGTAATTGCTGCTCAGTCAATTGGTGAGCCGGGTACTCAGCTTACACTCCGTACATTCCACGTAGGGGGTACTGCTTCAAGCATCGCTTCAGAAAATGAGATTATTGCAAGATATGAAGGTCGTCTTGAACTTGATGAACTTCGTACTCTTACAAGATCAAACAGCTTAGGCGAGAAAGAGGTTATTGTCATCGGCCGTACAGCTGAAATGAGAATAGTTGATGTAAACACCGGAATTACACTTTACAATCACAACATCCCATACGGAGCTACACTCTATCTAAAAGATGGAGACTTAGTGAAGAAGGGAGACATGATTTGCGAATGGGATGCATACAACGCTGTAACAATCGCAGAGACAGATGGTAAAGCCGTATTTGATTCACTTATTGAAGGTGTTACATACAGAGAAGAGGCTGCTGATGAATACTCTCTTCACAAAGAGAAGGTTATCATTGAGTCAAGAGACAAATCAAAGAATCCTACCATTAAGATTCTTGAGGACAAGATTGAACTCAAGCAATACAACCTTCCTGTGGGAGCACACATTATGGTTGAAAACGGTCAAAAGATCAAAGCAGGAGATATTCTGGTGAAGATTCCTAGAGCCATCGGTAAATCCGGTGACATCACAGGAGGTCTTCCAAGGGTAACTGAACTGTTTGAGGCACGTAATCCATCTAACCCTGCTGTTGTCACTGAAATTGACGGCGAGGTTCTTATGGGTAAAATCAAACGTGGTAACAGAGAGATTCTTATCCAATCTAAAAGCGGAGAGAAGAAAACTTATACAGTTCCACTTACCAAGCAGATTCTTGTACAAGAGAATGACTACGTAAGGGCAGGTATGCCACTCTCAGAGGGCGCCATCTCCCCTACCGACATTCTTGCTATTCAAGGACCTACAAGGGTTCAGGAGTACATTGTGAACGAGATCCAGGAGGTGTACAGAATGCAGGGTGTGAAGATCAATGACAAACACTTTGAGATTATTGTACGTCAGATGATGCGTAAGCTCGAAATCGTTGATCCGGGTGATACCCGCTTCCTTCCTGAACAACTTGTTGACAAGTGGGAGTTTATGGAAGAGAATGACACCATCTACGATAAGAAGGTTGTACAAGACGCAGGAGATTCTTCTGAGCTTAAACCGGGCATGATAGTGACCGTAAGAAGGCTAAGAGAAGAAAACTCTATGCTCAAACGCAGAGACCTCAAGACAGTAGAAGCAAGAGATGCAGTTCCGGCTACTTCAAACCAGATACTACAGGGTATCACAAGAGCCGCACTTCGCACAAACAGCTTCATGTCAGCAGCCTCCTTCCAGGAGACTACAAAGGTACTAAGCGAAGCTGCAATCTTTGGAAAGAAAGACACTCTGGAAGGTCTCAAGGAGAACGTTATTTGCGGACACCTTATTCCTGCCGGTACCGGCACCAGGGAGTTTGACAGAATGGTAGTTAGCTCAATGGAAGACCATATGAAACTTATGAAGAGTAAGAAAGAGTAGTTTCATTAATCTCTATATAAATGAAAAGAGGATGACAAATGTCATCCTCTTTTTTTTATTTGACCTCAATCATTACAGGTGGTGCTAAGTGAACAAATGTAAGTGGATTATATGTCTCCTTATAGAAACGAGTTGCCGACTCTGTCTTATCAACATCTAGTCTTACAAATTCATCAAAATTAAAAGGGTCATTAGGAATAGGTGTAATCACTCCATTTGAGTAATCATTAATACGAACACCAGCAGATGTTCTGAGAATTCTCTTTACAATATGCTCTCTGCTTGGAGCGTTATAGTATTGTCTGTTATCAATCATGCAGCTAGAGGTTTCTGGCCTCCAAACACCAAATGTAAAATAGTATGCACCTTCATAAGCTCTTACTAAATATCCCGTTTTATCAACAAAATTTTTCCATTTAATTTGTGTTAAATTTGATGTCGTATCTACATTAGGATAGAAACCATATTTAGTCCAGGCTGTTAAAGAGCTCTTTTCCGATTCTGTTATAGTCTTGTCTTTATTTGCAGCAGTAATGTACTCATCAGCGAGTCTGCCGAATCCGTGTCCGCCTGCCTCATGATTAATTATGTTTTTGAAATTAATATAATTTCTTGTTGAGGTACTTGCCGGTGAGATTGCAATAGCTTTTCCGTCGCTCCACATCCAGCATGTTCCGGCATATCTGTCCTGATTAACAACCAGAACTACCAATGTATTGTTTAACTTACCCTTTACATCCGGAATAGTTTCAACTTTCTTAAACACCAAGGCGTCGTCTGTCTCCATACTGGAACCACCCTTAAACACCGTACTAAATGCAGTTTTCTTTGTAATATTCTGGTCAGTTTGAGTAACTCCGTTGTCCTGAGAATATACTGCAAGTTTATAGACTTTGAAATAATCCCTGTATGATTTGTATGGTTCAACTGAGAAGAATGCTTCAATTCCATCATTCATATCCTTCTCAAACTTGGCTCCGTCAAGAAAGTTTTCTACTGCGTAACCATCTCCGGTAAATACTATTTCGTTAGGGTAGGTCCCTTTAGTATTCGTAAAAGCAACTCTGTATTCACCATTAACATACCCTCCAGTTGTTCCTGTCACAAAAGAATAAACAGATGATGCTGTCCTTGAATTCTGAGTATCTATAGAATACACCCTCCAGTAATACCTGGTATTCTCTTTTAAAAGTGTCGGTGAGTAGCCGTAAAGGAGTGTATCTGTCCGTATAATTGTAGTCATAGGACCTTCATCGAAAGTATTAAGCTGAGATACCTGCAGCTCGTATCTTACTACGTCATTATCAGGATCTAAAGCCTTATTCCATCTAAAATATGCGAGTCTGGAAAAATCCGAGGCGTTATTTGCCGGGAATGTAATAATAGGTGCATCGGGAGCAGTATTTGATTTTCCACTTTGAGTCACCCTGATTGTCTTCCTTAAAAATGACTCTGTTCCATCTTTTCCTGTTGAGACCACAATATCCGCAGACCTGCTTTCGTAAGTCTTGTTCTCTTTAGCAACAACCGTTACAGATGATTCATTTAATGAAGACATTGGTGAAACTGTTATCCAGTCTGCACTAGAACTAAGAGACCACGAATAATTTGACTTTATTGTGATTGTTGAAGTAGAAGCTGTATAATCTAGTGTCAGCTGCTCAGAAGAAATTGTTAGTACCGGAGGTGGATCCTTTTTACAAGAAACCGACACAACTAACAATAAAACAAATAGAAAATATTTTAAAAGTGATTTCATCTCTTTACATTTTTCCAAATTTAGAAAAACTTTCTTACAAATGCATTAAAAAACCCGGCTTTTGGCCGGGTCATTAATTCTAGAATCTGTATCCGAGACCAAAACTTAAAGTATTGTTAATGGGTGATTCACTTGATGACAATATGTAAGTGGCATCAATTGTTACACCCTTAAGACAAACTCCTAAACCGGCACTCGCATATGATGGTATGCTCTTGGAACTATCTCCGTAATGCCCGCCAACTCTAACATTAAGAAGTTTGTTATAAGTGTATTCTAAACCTACACCAGCCATTAATCCGGATGACGAGAAGAGGTACCCGGCATTCAACAATGCTGTCAGTTTGTTTTTTTCATTTATTGTTGCTTTATAGGCAAAGCCG
The DNA here is from genome assembly GCA_034003005.1 of Bacteroidales bacterium. Classification (GTDB taxonomy): domain Bacteria; phylum Bacteroidota; class Bacteroidia; order Bacteroidales; family UBA932; genus Bact-08. The sequence continues at coordinate 67,244 of JAVEZL010000008.1, read as the reverse complement.
GCATTAAGATGTGCCGGTAACGAATAAGGTCCGTTACCATAATCAAGTTTAGACCCTAAGTTTGCAACTTTAAATCCTATATTAAATTTGTCTTGTGAATAGGTAAATCCCAGGTCTCCGCTAAATGCAGTAGCCTTAGCATTATCATCAATTTTAGATGAGACTAAATTTACATTAGCAGAGGCAGATAAATTTCCTGTTATTTTATAAGCCAGTCCAAGACCTGCTACAATGTCTGATGGTTTAATTACACCAGTATTAATTCCGTTATCATCAAATGTTGGAATCTCACTATAACCTATTTGCCGTCCGGCGAATGAAAGACCAAATTTACTTCCAAGTTTAAAAAATCCAGAGGCTCCAATCATTGTCAAATCTGAGCTGTTCGGCATCCACATTGTGTACAAAGCTGAAATAGCACCTTTTGAATCAGAAAGGACAGTTGCAGATGTGTTATTGAAAAAGCTGTAAGCATCTGCGCTAGTTGCAACTCCTGAGCCTCCAAGAGCCATTGATCTTGCATCAGGAGAGTATCCCAAATATGAAACACTTTGACCAGACACGCAAGTAAAAATTGTTAGAACTACTAACAGGGAAAATATATTTTTCATCATAACTTGACAATATTATTTTTAATCTCCTTCCCGTCCATCTTTACAACGACGTTGTATACACCAGCTGCAAAATCTTTCATGTTAATTTTTGCCGGTTCAAATGGAGATACAGAAAGATTGCTATTGAATACTTTTGCTCCTGATGATGAAAAAACTGAAACTTCAGCTGTTTTCTGAGAGCCTGCTCTTATAAATAAATTTTCTCTTACTGGATTTGGATAAAGGTCAATTTCCCTTGACCCATCCCTCACGAGAGACTTAAAGGTCACTGAAGCACTTTTGTTCAATGCATCTGTTGCAGTAACAGTAACTTCTGTGAGTCCATATCCAAGAGAAGTAAGATGAATTCTGTTGTCTGCTACATTAGCATGAACAATTGCACTAGGAGTAGTCTGAACTGTATAACTAAGAGGCTCTCCATCTTCATCAGTTATAATTGAGGAGAGATCAAAATTAAAACTATTACCCAATCCTTCAATATATACATTGTCAGGCTGGCCAGCGACCACTGGTGGATTATTTGCTCTGATTATATAATCAAAGCTCTTTGTAGCGACTGCGCCATATACGTCCTTCACTTCAATAATTCCGGTGTAACTACCTGCCGGTGTATTAACACCTGTAATTGAGACCTGAATTTTTCCATTTGATTCTGTCGCGGTGGCAGCTGTAGATCCTGGTGTTAATTTCCATGTCATACTATGACCATCTGGATCTGAGTATTCAAAATTTATAAATGTCGTTTGATAAGCTTTAATATCTCTGGTTAATCCATCCAATGCTACAATAATTGGAATTTTATTGGCCTCGGTAGTAATTGTTGCAACAGGTGATTTTGCTGATCTATTGCTAGAGTAGTCATATGCATCAACCGCAATATAATACAATTGAGAGAATCCCAAATTACTAATAGATGCCTCAATTACATCACCTACATTCAGGTCACCGGTTGTAATCGTTTTACTGTAAACATTTGCTGTATTCTTAGCTGTTCCGGTAGGAATTGGGTCGGTACTGTAGTAAATAGTAAATCCATATGCTTTAACATCATCTTCATCTGCAGTCACACTCCATTTTATGGAGATGTTATTTGACTGAGTAGTCAGTTCTATTGCAGAAACTGGATTTGGGGCAATTATACTAGATGAGGCTATTGCAGCTAATGCATTTACCATACCTGTTCCTAGTTTACCTGCATACCCTCTGTTATATTCATAAATATCAGTAGAGTTATCTACTAATCTATCCCATAACATCTCATTAGTAAATCCCGGTGCTCCATAATAAGAAGCTACAAGAGCAGCAACACCTGAAACGTGAGGGCATGCCATAGAGGTACCTCTCATGTATCCATATTGATTTGAAGGATAAGTACTATATATTCTTCCGTATCCGCTTTCTCCTCCTGGAGCTGAGATATCAACCCAACTTGCATAGTTTGAATATGTTGCCTTAGCAAAATTTGGTCCTGTTGCAGCAACTGAAAGCACACCTTCGTAACTGGCAGGAGTTGCCTCCTCACGATTGTCATTACCGGCAGCAAATATTACAATACCACCCTTCATGGGACCAAACTGATTGCCATTTTCATCTACTCCTGCATATTTCACAAAGTAATCGATAGCTGCCTTTATGGAGCTTGGAATAGGAATCGGATCTTCGTATCCCCAGCTATTCTGCGATATTATTGCTCCGTTATCTGCACCGTATTTAATTGCAGCAGCCGTATTAGCGCCAACACCTTCATCTTCCGGCTCATCTGAAAATATCTGGCAAGACATTAATCGCACACCAGGTATATTATTTGCGGCATCACCCCCGGCTACCCCTGCAACACCTTTTCCATTATTATTTACAGCACCAACAGTACCGGCTACGTGAGTACCATGATCATCGGCTGTAATAGTTCCCATATTCCTGATGAAGTTAAAGCCGTATATATCGTCTATATATCCATTTCCATCGTCATCCTGAGACCTTGAGCCATTGAATTCAGCAACGTTAATCCACATATTTGCTTTAAGATCCTCATGGTTAAAATCGACACCACCATCAACTATTGAAACTATTACCTCTTGACTACCTTTTGTATACGATTTCCAAACAGGAAGGACATTAATATCAGAGCCTGCAATATACCCGGATCCTGAACCATCGTTATAATAGTGCCACTGTTTTAAAAAATCTGGATCATTAAACGGTAAAGCAACATCCATTCTTTTTATTCTGGTTTTGTACTCAACCTCAACAACTCCATTCACCTGTCTGAGATCTTTATTTGCTTTAGTTGGAGCAATTGATTTATCAAAGTACAAATCATACCAAAGGTGCAATCCCTCTCTCCTTGAACGAGCCTCATATTTTCCGGCATGTGGAAATGTCCGTTTGAATTTTGAAGCTCTTAATAGTTGAACCATCTCACTTAGAGATTTATCAGCTGCTTTTGTAATGATACCTGATTTATCAACAGAATTTTCGATACTCTTTGCAAAATCATCTGTAACCAATATTCTTATTGTTCCTGGGGCAATTTTTGAACTATCTTGTATCTGGAGACTACTATAATTGTTCTCATAACTACTCATACCTTTATCATCCTTTTGACAAGATATAAAGAGGAGTGTGATAGTAATCAGAGGTAATAATTTTCTAAGCATTTCTTATTGTTTATTGATTAAAGAATTTTAAGACATTTTGTAGACTTTCAACTCTGTTCCATTTGATTTTATTTTTCTTAAGGAATGCTTTGAATTCAGTCTTCTTATCTTCTGATAGTTTACTCTCAATAGCTTTTTTTGATGCAGGATAAACATCCCCATCTACAACAATGAAGTATGATGTTCTTAGCTCAATTAGTTTCCCGTAATCTCTGTTTTGCTTTAACTGCATATGATTCTGACCAATAATTCCAGCCTCTACAGAGGTCAGTTTAGTTACTGCTGAGCTACTTGATGAAGAACCGTATGCTCCTGCGGTTGAATTTAACTTAGCAAAATCACCCAATATAAGAGTGGCAATAAAACCATGCTCCTCGGTACCTACTACTTTCATCACTCTGCCATCTACATACATAAATTTATCACTGCCAGTATCAACAAGAAGTAAATCTTCACTCTTAGTCTCTCTGATTATGCCATGATCATCTATGTAATGGACAGTACTTCCCTGTACATGAATGTTAATCTTTCTATCGAATTTTGTTCCACCTTTTGTGTAAATAGTTGCGTCTTTGAACTCGGGATAAATATATGGCCACATTGTGGAACATTCTTGCGCATAACTGCTTATGACAAATAACCCCGAAACTAATAATAACAATAATTTTTTCATGATATTCAAATTTTATATTAGAAAAAAGGGCAATCCTTTGGGAATTGCCCTTAATAAAATATAATTATAAACTCTATCTAGTGAGTTTAATATCTGCAGCAAAAATATTATACCAGCCTAAACCTCCTGTTTTATCAGCATTCTGCCATACATATGAACCAATTTCATCCATAATATCCATAGAGAAATCAGGATTAATCTTGATTGTAATGTTTTCGCCATCACCAATTTCAACAGCTCCGTCCGGGCCATAATAACCTCTAAGCTCAATAAATCCATATGATGTGCTTTCAGCTACTCTTTGTCCCTTAGGCACCTTAATTTCAGTCATAGTTTTATTAACAATACCATAGATTGCTCCAGAACTACCACCTTCTACAAAGTTAGAAATCCATACTTTGCTCAAATCGGATGCGTCTTTTGCGAATGTGATAACCCAGCCAGTTGGTCCGTTAAAATAACTTGTGCCTGAAGCATTATAGTTACCCAGAATTGGTGTTAATGGGTGGTCAAGGTCATTGATTGTAACTGTACAAACATTATCTCCTCCAACATTAGCACCTGGCACAGCAGAAATCTCAACAGAGAACTTAAGGTCACCTGTGAATACACCAGCTCTGTTCACAATGTTAATTTCAATAAATGAATTTCTGTTTTGTGCATCAAATGTAATTGTTGCAGCTGCATTTTTCAATGTATAGTTTGTACCCTGCTTTGCAGAAATATCCTTAACAGTGTATGTAGCTGTAACAGCCTTTCCATCAGGAGATGCAAACGTAACAGGCAATCTTACTACTCCACCATTTTCAGGAATACTAACTGTTGGCTTAGTAAAACCTACAAAGGAATCCTTATCCTGGAAGGTCGGCGTCTTGTTAACATCACAAGAAGCAAGGACTAATGCTCCTATGATAAAAATGTTGAGAAATTTTATTAGTTTTTTCATAATCATTTTAAAATTTATTGATAACCTTCATTTTGAACAAGATTCTCGTTCACATCCAGCTCTCTTTTTGAGATAGGAAGTGCAAACATATAGCTATCTGCAGGGATGTCCTTTTTAGTAGCAATACCATCGTAGTCATTTCTTACGATACCTCTTCTTGTACGTGAAGCATCAAACCAGTAATGACCTTCAAATGCAAGTTCTTTACGACGCTCAAGGAAAACGTTATCAGCACCAACGCTTGTGTAAGCAGTAGCGCCTCTCTTTGAAGTAATTGTGTTGATGTCAGACAAAGCTGTAACACCTGAAATAGTTGCACCATTAAGAATAGCTTCTGCTCTGTTCAGATACATCTCAGAAAGTCTCAATACAACCACGTTGCTAGTATTGTGAGGTGATGTGCCTTTACCAATATATTTGGTAGTCCAGTGGTGACCAGGAGCTTTACTGTCTGTCTGGAACAACTCTCCACGAACATCACCATCTTCATACAAACCTACGATATCCATTGCTGCACCGCAGTCTGCATATCCTTTAGGGCTTGTCATCTGAGCAGGTGATTCCCACTGTGCATGGTAAGAATTTGATGGTTTACCATAAACATCGAAAATAACTTCACCGTCTGTATGTGCTTCAACTCCCCATACATCATAAAGTTCATCTGCTGTCCACATTGTGAACTTAGGATTATTGATAACCTTTGTTGCATAGTCAGCAGCTTTTTGCCACTGCTGTGAGTAAAGATAAGCTCTTGAAAGCAAAGCGTGAATAGCAGGAAGTGTTACCACTGACCTTGGATCAGCTACACCTGCTCTCTCATATGCAGGATCAATAAGGGTTTCTGCTTCAAGAAGGTCAACTATTACTTGCTCATAAACCTGCTTAACGGAACTCCTTGCAGGCATCTCTGTTCCAGTTAAGTCTGTATGAAGTATAATAGGAACTCCAGGACCATTTGAATCAAATGCATATGAACGTGCAAAAAGTCTTACAAGGTCAAAGTGTGCTAAAGCTCTTAGGAACAAGGCCTCAGCATGAAGATTATCAAGCATATCCTGAGTAACACCTGTTGTAACTTTATCTTCAAGATTGTCGATTACGTTGTTAGCCGCAGAAATTACATAATATGCAGTTCCCCACAAACCTGATGTAGAGTTCTCGTTGTATGTCATATCTGAAGGAACAGTCATACGTCCTGAATCAAATGGAGCAGGACTTTTCTTTGCATTACCTGAGCGCATTTCAGCCTCAAGTACAAAGTAAGCACCATACCAGTTTGCGCTAGTCAGAGGTGAATAAGCACCTGCAATAGCCTTGTCCAAACCTTTGTATGATGAAAGTGTCAATTCAGAACTTTGCGTCAGTTTAGGAGCCTCCTCTAGGAAACCCTGACAACCGGCAGCAAGCAGTGTTGACGATAAAATTGCTATTATTATTGTTTTTTTCATCTTTAAATCAATTTTATATTTTTAGAATGATAATTCCAAACCACCTACAATGGTTTTAGTCATAGGATAAATACCTGTACCCATACCAGTAACACCTCTTTCAGGATCCCAGAAATCAACATCGTGGAATGTGTAAAGGTTGTATGCGCTTACATAAAGTTTCAAGCCGGACATTTTAATTGAATCCATCCATTTTTTAGGGAAACTATATGACAGTGTAATATCTTTAATACGAGCGTAACTACCATCCTGTAGCCATCTTGTGCTTGCAAATGTGTATGAGTTACTTGCTGTACCTGCTATAGGCTTAGGATTAACTCCTACATCACCCGGCTGCTTCCAGTAATTTAATGAATTAATAGTCTGGTTCATGTTCATTTGGTTACCATCGGCATTGACGTACCTGTTCTCAACTATAAGAACTTTGTTACCGGTCTTAAATTCAATGAAAGCACTTAGGTTAAACCCTTTCCAAGTAAGTGAAGTATTGAAACCACCTGTAAATTTAGGCTCAGGTGAACCAGCATACATCCATGCACCTTTATTGTAATCATTAGTTAAAGTACCATCAGCTGTATTCCAGAGAGCTTCACCATTTGATGGGTTAACTCCATAATAATCCTTCAGGTAGAAAGTGTACATACTCTTACCAACTGTGTGCTTAAGACGAGAGTCTCCAGAGTAGGTAATTTCATTGTTATCACCTAGGTTTAAAAGCTCAGTTTTATTGTAAGCAATGTTTAAACCTGCATTCCAGGTAAGTTCTTTATTCTGAATAATTGTTCCTTCAAGCTGGAATTCAATACCTGTGTTAAGTAATTCTCCAATGTTAAGGAAGTTAGAAGAGAAACCTGATGTCTGAGGAACGTTTTTGCTAAGAAGCATATCAGTTGTAAGTCTTCTATAAGCGTCGATACTACCGTTTAATTTTCCGAATAGACCAAAGTCTAGACCAAGGTTCCAGGATTTGTTAAGCTCCCAAGAAAGGTTCTGATTACTTGGTGTAGATGGAAGCATACCAGTATATCCGTTATAGGCAGTTGATGCATAAACACCATAAGCACGATAAGCAGAAATATTATCATTACCATTAACACCATAACTTAGACGAAGTTTAAGAAGGTCTACCATCTTAATATTTTTGAACCAGCTCTCGTTGTGGATATTCCATGATCCACCGGCTGACCAAAACAGACCCCATCTTTTATTAGAACCAAATAATGAGCTACCATCATACCTTACAGATCCTTGTAGCAGATACTTTGACTCGTAGCTGTAATCAAAAATTCCAAAGAAAGACATAAGTGTACGAGCATTGTAGTCATAACCACCTTCGTCTTCAGCAGGAGTTGATGTGTTTGGATAAGGGATAGCAGGGTCAACGTTAGGAGAGTAGATATAATATGAATTATAAGTTCTTCTCATTGCCTCTTGTCCAACCAGTGCTCTTACATTATGCTGATCATTGAACACGTTATTATAAGTAATAGTGTTTGAAGTTGTCAGCTGCATATACTGCAAAGTAGAAGACTGTAGAGTAGTTGCTCCGTCTATATCAGTTTCTGGTGACCAGTAACGGCGACCTTCACCGAATGTACCTTCAGCAGCATTTGTTGTCTTAATTGTAATATTCTTGATAGGACTCCACTGCAGGTAGAATGAACCTTGCATTCTGTACTGTTTTTCCCACTGATCATCATATTCAGCAGTTGCCCTTGGGTTTGTATTACTGTTAGAAGGAATGTTGATATTATGAGTACCATCTTCGTTATAAGCAGGAATCCAAGGAAGAAGAGTCATCCCGGCAAAAGCAGGGTTTGAATAATACAAAGATTGCATAGGAACGTCATTAGCTACTGTGTAAGCAAGGTTAACACGTGTTCCTATCTCTAATTTGTCTGTTAGTTTATAATCTGAGTTTACACGTGCTGTAAGTTTTGAGAAGTCAATTCCGTAGAATACACCTTCATTCTCCTGATAAGAGAGTGATGTATAGAACTTACCTCTTTGATTACCTGCAGATGCATTAATCTCAAATTCTGAAAGATTACCTAAACGTGTAAAGTGATCCATCCAGTCAGTAAGAGGTTCATCCAATAATGACATAGGACGATAATATAGTCCGTTCGCATTATCTGGATCATATTTACTCTTATTGGCAGCAGATTCAATATCCATTCTGTTCATTGCAGCAGCTCTCTGGTAGCCTAATAGTTGTTCACCATTCATGATACCAAAGTTGTTATCATTTGCTAGTTGAGAAATACCATATTTTGCTCTTGCATTGAATCTGGCTTTTCCCTCTTTACCACTCTTTGTAGTTACAAGGATAACACCGTTTGCAGCACGTGAACCATAAACTGAAGCAGCAGCAGCATCCTTAAGAACTGTTATTGATTCAATATCACTTGGGTTGATTGATGCAATTGCATTACCTGTATTAGTAAAATAGGTCTGATCCCCATTCATAACCGGAATACCGTCTACCACCCATAGAGGCTCACTACCTGCATTGATGGAAGATGTACCACGAACACGAATCTGAGAAGATGCACCCGGCTGACCAGAAGCTGCAGTTACCTGCACACCGGCCATCTTACCAGCCAACATCTTGTCAACTGAAGTAACTGGAACTTCAGCAATTCCTTCACCTTTAACAGTAGAAACCGAGCCTGTTTTAGCCTCTCTTCTTACTGTACCGTAAGCCACAACCAACACGTCCTCAAGGGCGATTGCAGATGGACTTAAAACAGCATCAATAGATGTTCTGTTAGACACAGGTATATCACTCTCGGTGTAACCTATGGAGCTAAAGGTTAGTACTGCAGTTGGAGCTGCGCTAATGGTGTATTTACCATTAAGATCAGTAGAGACTCCAGTACGGGTTCCCTTCACAAGTACAGATGCAAACGGAATAGGTTCACCTGTGCTGGCATCAGTGACAGTACCGGTAATACTGATACTCTGTGAGTAAGCAACGCTTGTCACAAAAGCTATCAGAACCGTTAGAATTAATCTGATTTTTTTCATTTAGTTAATTTTTGGTTAATAAAAAGTTTATTAGGTTTAAGTTGTTTATTTCTTGATTGAAGTTGTTTCTAGAAATGTTAATTACAAATATAAAGAAATTTCTTTTAAAAAAAAGAGGATGGCTAAAGATAGCCACCCTCGAATCAGAAATAAGTGTAATAATTACTTTTTAGCCCACCACAATTTTGTGTTGTAAGCGTCGCCTCCAATGCTTGTAGCTGCTGCTTTAACATTATCTGCGTTAAGGGTATATTCGTTTGTGTCATACTTCAGACGAGGAACTATATCAGTTCCTGTGTCGTTTGCAGTTACAAACTTAACACCATTGTAAGTTACTTCACCAGGCTTAACAATTGATTTAGGATAACCGGTTCTGCGGTATTCTGCCCAAGCTTCGAATGACTGAGCAAACAGGTGGATGTACTTCTGTGTAAGAACAATCTCCTTTTTACCCTCAGCGTTAGCTGCATCATATCTAGCAAGAACCTCATCAATATAATCCTCATCAACTTCAGCTCCCCACATTTCAAGTGATGCTCTGATACCCTCTTCAAGATTAACCTTGTCAAAATCATTAACCTCACTCTTCATAAAGCAAACAGTAGGATAGTCAAGGAATGTTGACCAGAAGTTGGCTTGCAGAAGTAGTGGAAGTGGTTGTCTTGTTAGGTTGATTACAGTTGTACCATTTGCGTTAACAAAACCACCTGTTGCAGCGTCAAGCATTCCGTAAGGGACGCCTGTTTTTCTGCCTGTTGAATAGTTGCTTTCGCCTATGTAAACTCTGAATCTTGGATCTTCAAGACCTTCAAATGGATTTGTGTAGCCTTTATCTGTATCGTTTACACCTGCAAGAAGTCCAACAAATTGTTTAGTAAGAGTAAAGTCATTACGTTTACCTACTATAAATCCATTGTAGAAAGGTGCCTCGTTAGGTGCTCCCGGACCGGTAAACTGAATAATAGCATTATCATCATTAGATGACATAACGCCTTCAGCAATAATAGCTTTTGCAGTGGTTTTCCAGGCTGCATTTACGTTTGACATCCTGAGGGCAATTCTTAATCTTAATGAATTACCAAAACTTATCCATTTGTCAAGATCACCTCCAAAAAGAACGTCACCGTTTGACCATCCTTTATTTCCTGCTTTAAGTGCATCAACAGCAGTTTTTGCGTCAGCAAGTAACTTAGGGAACAAATCACTTTGTTTGTCATATGCCGGCATTACGATATCAGGTGCTTGCCATGCCTGAGTATAAGGAACATCACCAAATGTCTCAGCAAGAAGCTCTACAGCCCAAATCTGCATCAGCTTAGCAGTTGCTATCTGAACTGAGTTGTCTCCATATGCGGCCATACCTCCCTTGGTTGCCTCATTTGTGTTTAGGTTAATGATATCCTGGAAACTCTGAGTGATAAAATATGTGTTTCTAAAGAAACCATCGGTAACCTCTTGTCTGAAAAGGTATCTGTCTTCAGATGTGTAGTTTCTTTGAGCAAGGTGCTGGCAGGCAATACTAGATTGACGGCCAGAACGCCAAACGTCGTACAGATAGAAACCAAGCTCTCGTTGAGCATAAGTCATAATGTATGGCGTAGGCACACTGGTTGTTGAGTTTGGACTTTTGTTAATATCATCAAACTCCTTGTCACAGCCTGTTAATAAAACAGGAAGTGCCAAAAGTGCAAAAAATAGTTTTTTTATTGTATTCATATATAGCATCTCCTATTAATTAAAAGTTAAAGCTCAGACTGAAACCGAATGATTTTGTTGATGGAATGTAACCACCCTCAATACCCTGAGCATTTGATCCTGCCATTTGCAAATATTCCGGATCAAAGTGTTTGGTTGCCTCTCCCCAGATTGCAAGGTTACGACCAAATGCAGATACTCGAAGCTGCTTGATAGGGCCTGTAAACTTAGAAGGGATAGTATAACCTAATCTAATTTCACGAAGTTTAATGTAGTCTGTGTCAAATACGTTCTGCTCATCATTTCTGTCATAGTGATATGCACCGTAAGCTTCAGCTCCCATTACCTTGGTATTCTTCACCGGAGTTGTTGTAACAGCACCTGATGCATCTGTATAGACAAATTTGCCTGCTGCTGCATCCCATTTTCCATAGTAGCTGTCAATAAGAACTCCCTCTTCACGGATGTCTTTTCCGTTCTGCAAAGCAGATTCTTCAAAGATACCTGAATACATACCCCACATATAAGAGGTGTAATACATATGTCCGCCTCTCTGCATGTCAAGTAGAATGCTCATGTCAAAACCTTTATAGTTAAATGTATTTGACATACCTGCAGTAAAATTAGGGGTTGCATTACCTATGTTTCTGATAGGAGTAGCTGCATAGTATCCGTTTGCCGGATTTACAAGCTTATTACCCTGATCATCATAAACATAACCTGTTCCATATATTACCGGGTAAGACGCACCTGTGAACGCGCCTGATTTTACTCTGAACGGAGCATTTGCAAGGTTAAGATAATTAAGCCCTTCTGCGATTTCGATAACCTTGTTCTCTAATGTTCCAAGATTTATCTGCATATCCCATGTAAAGTCTTTTGTCTTTACAGGAACCAGGTTGAGTGTAACCTCAATACCTTTGTTAGACATATGACCTGAATTGATGTACATACTAGCATAACCAGATGCGCCTGAAATCATAACCGGCACAATCTGATCGTATGTATCTTTCTGGAAATAAGAGATATCAAATCCAACTCTGTTGTCCAGCATACGTGCCTCTAAACCTACCTCCCAAGATCTTGTTGACTCAGGTTTAAGATAAGGGTTAGACATTGTTGTAGGCGGATTGTAACGTGGATTTGAATCAAATGCACCACCACCTGATGCCGCATAGTAAGATTGAAGGTTATATGGATCTGTGTCATTACCTACCTGAGCCCAGCCGCCGCGAACTTTTGCAAAATTAAGCCAGCTTAAGTCCTTAAGAGCTTCAATTGAAGTAAGTACTGCGCTTAAGTTAACAGATGGATAGAAATATGATCTGTTATTTGATGGAAGAGTTGATGACCAGTCATTTCTTGCTGTTACATCTAAATAAATAAACTGATTCCAGTCAAGAGTTATGTTACCAAAGACAGAGTTAATTCTCTTTTGTGATTTGGTATCATACGCAGTCGCTTTAACGTTTGAATTTGATAAAGTGTAAAGATCAGGGATAACAAGTCCGCCGACTGTAATACCACCTGTTCTCCAGCTCTTTCTGTCTGATCTGCTTGTACCAAGGATTGCAGATACACCCATCTTATCGTTAATGAATCTTTTGTTAAAGTTTGCAAAGAGCTCCATATTGGTTTCAAGGCCCTCTCTAACGTCAAGATAATATTCAGAAGTAGCTTGTGATCCCACAGCAAATCTCTCCTCCATTGCAAGGTTAAAATAGTCAACCCCAACACGACCGGTTATTTTTATCCAGTCAGCAAGTTTAAGATTAATCCCTGTGTTACCATAAACCCGATTTCTTCTGTCACTCTGATAGTTTCTGTAAGCAGACCAGTATGGATTGTCTGTGTACATAGGTGTACCGTCATCCCATGATGTTCTGTTCCATGTTCTTTGAGTTCCATCAGGATTAAGATATTCTCTCAGGTCATAATAATCAAGTTGAGTCTGAGACCATTGCCACATTTTCTGAACAGGATTTCTGTCTCCGTATCCTGTCTCTGGACGGCCTGTAGCTGCATTGTTAACGTAATTAACATTTGCCCATACATCAAGATACTTGTTCATGTTTGCAGTACCACTGAAACTGATAGTATTTCTGCTAAGCTTACTATTAGGAGTAATACCTGTGATTTCACTGTTTGTGTAAGATAGTCTGAAAGTTCCATCTTCGCTACCTTTTGCAATCTGAATGTTGTTTGTGTAGTTTACACCATTCTGGAAGAATGTTTTATAGTCATTTTCCGGGTAAGTCCATGGTCTTTCTACCAGGTAGTTCTTTGTATCCCAAGGGTCAAAAGCATTCCACTCAAGAACCTTCATGTTAGGATCATATTTAGGTCCCCAGCTTTCGTCTGTAGCATAGTCTACAAGTCTGTAGGTTTTACCATTAATATTTGCAGCAAGGAATCCATCAAGTGTTCCGTCACCTTCGTAAACAAAACCACCACCATACAATTTTTGAAGCTGTGGCATGTAAGCTGCTTTATCAATTGTAACTGATGAGTTAACACTCACACCAAATGTTTTCTGAGATGCTTTAGCTTTTTTGGTTGTAACCATTACAACACCGTTTGCAGCTCTTGAACCGTATAGTGCTGTTGCAGATGCTCCCTTTAGAACAGACATTGATTCAATGTCGTCCGGGTTAAGGTCTGACGCAAGGTTACCAAGGTCATAACCACCACCGCCGGTTGCACCATATGAGAAGTCAGCATTACTGATAGGAATACCATCCACAACAAAAAGAGGCTGGTTACTTCCTGTCAGTGAGGTGTTACCTCTGACATTAATCTTTGCACCTCCACCCATCTGCCCTGAAGCAGCCTGAATCTGAACACCGGCAACTCTACCTGAAAGAGCTGATACAACGTTGGTTGTACGCACCTTCTGAAGTTCGTCGCCTTTAACATCCTGAACTGCGTAGCCCAAAGCCTTCTTTTCACGGGATATACCCAGGGCTGTTACTACCAGTTCATCAATTTTAATTGCATCCTCTTCCAGTACAATCTCAACATAAGCCCTGCCGTTGAGAGCAATGTCTTGTGTTCTGTAACCGATTGAGCTTACGATCAGAGATGCATCGCTCTGGACATTGTTGAAGGTAAATGTACCGTTCTCTGCTGTGTTAGTTGCAGTTGTTGTGCCTTTAACGACAACGGTAACAAAACCCAGTGGCTGACCATTAACGTCAATTACCTTACCGGTAATGCGTCCCTGCGCCCAAGAAGAGACTCCTGCAAGCAGGAGAAGAAGAGTAACGGCAATTAACTTGCCGACTCTAGTAAAATTCTCTTTTACATTCATAAATAAGTTTTTGTTAAGTTTGAAATTTAGGTTAACCTTATTAACTAAGGCGTAACAAATTTAGAAAAATTTATTACACTTCCTAACTTTACAGCCACTTTTTTAATGAAAAAAGGTGGCTTTTTCAAGCCACCTTGGTGATATTTGCTTATGATTCCTAACGTTACACAAGTCCCTGTTCAAGAGTAGCCTGTGCCACTTTCATAAAGCCTGCAATGTTCGCACCGTTAACATAATTAATGTAACCGTCGCTTTGTTTGCCATATTTCACGCATGCCTCATGAATGCTGCTCATGATTTGCTTAAGTTTTGCATCAACCTCTTCAGCTGTCCAGCTAATGTGCATTGCGTTCTGAGTCATTTCAAGACCTGAAACGGCAACTCCGCCTGCATTTACTGCCTTACCCGGAGCGTAAAGAATTTTTGCTTTAACAAACTCGGCAATAGCCTCAGGTGTACAACCCATGTTTGAGATCTCGCCCACACATGTTACACCGTTTTTGATAAGCTCTTTTGCGTCCTCACCATTAAGTTCGTTCTGGAATGCGCATGGCAGAGCGATATCAACTTTTACAATCCATGACTTCTTACCGGCGATGAATTTTGAACCAGGGAATTTGGTTGCATATGGAGCCACAACGTCGTTATTTGTAGCACGTAGCTCTAACATATATGCAATTTTCTCTGCATCCATACCTGCCTCGTCAATAATGACTCCGTCAGGGCCTGAAAGGGCAATAACTTTAGCTCCAAGTTCAGTTGCCTTCATAGCAGCTCCCCAGGCAACATTACCAAAGCCAGAAACCGATACGGTTTTACCTTTGATATCAATACCTCTAGTAGCAAGCATATGATTTACAAAATACACTCCGCCAAAACCTGTTGCCTCAGGGCGTATAAGTGAGCCGCCCCAGGTTGCGCCTTTACCTGTAAGAACACCTGTGTTTTCACGGGCAAGCTTCTTGTAGTATCCAAACATGTATCCTACTTCACGTCCGCCAACTCCAATATCACCCGCAGGAACATCTGTGTCCGGGCCCAGATGTCTCCAAAGCTCAGTTATAAATGCCTGGCAAAAACGCATAATCTCTGCATCTGATTTACCTTTAGGGTCAAAATCAGAACCACCTTTACCACCACCCATTGGAAGTGTTGTAAGAGCGTTTTTGAAAGTTTGCTCAAATCCCAGGAATTTAAGAATTGAAGGGGTTACAGAGGGGTGAAAACGGAAACCGCCTTTGTAAGGGCCTATTGCGTTGTTAAACTGAACTCTGTAGCCAAGATTTGTCTGAACCTCGCCCTTATCATCCTGCCATGTAACTCTGAATGTGAAGATTCTGTCCGGTTCAACCAGTCTCTCAACGATTTTTGCTTTTTCAAATTCAGGATGTTGATTGTAAATTCCTTCAATTGACTCCAGCACTTCGTGAACTGCCTGAAGGTACTCTTTCTCATGGCCATATTTCTTTTCCAGTTTGGCCATTACTTCTGCTACTTTCATAATAGAATTTTTTGTTATTTATGTTAGTTATTATGGTACAATATTATTCAACTTCCCAGGTTGCTCCGCTTACCAGCAGGTCATCCATGCACTGAATAGGTGACTTGGCGCGTACATCAGCTATCTGATCTCTTACATTGTCATCATAGGTAGTGTCTTTAACGGCGCGGATAACACCCAGAGCAACCGGATATTCAGGATACTGCATATCGATAAGCATAGAGTGCAGACCCGGATTTTCCTCATGTGCATCATGCACAAGCAGGTCTTTTTCTGTTATACCGTTCTCTCCAAGCTTAACAACTTTAAGTTTGATACCTTCAAGCATAAGACCTTTGTCCCTCTCCTTTCCAAAAATCATAGGCTCACCATGCTTCAGAACAATTGTCCTGTCTGCCCTGTGCTCGCGATCTACCAGATTCCAGTGAGTCTTGTCATTAAAAATAACACAATTTACAAGAACCTCCACAACTGCAGTGCCATCGTGTTTAGCTGATTCAAGCATTATGTCCTGTGTAAGCTTCAGTTCAACATCAATACTTCTTGCAAAGTATGTACCTCTGGCACCAAGCACAAGAGCGCCGGGATTGAAAGGGTGCTCGACTGTTCCGTAAGGAGATGTTTTAGTAACCTTTCCAAGAACAGATGTAGGTGAATACTGACCTTTTGTAAGTCCGTATATCTGGTTGTTAAAAAGCAGTATATTGATGTCAATATTTCTTCTGATAGCGTGAATAAAGTGATTTCCCCCTATTGCCAAAGCATCACCGTCTCCGGTAACCTGCCATACAGACAGAGTGGGATTTGCAACCTTAACGCCAGTTGAAATGGCAGAAGCACGACCGTGGATTCCGTGGAATCCATATGTCTCCATATAATATGGAAATCTTGAAGAGCATCCGATTCCTGATACAAATACAAATCTCTCCTTTGTATAATTGAGAGCTTCGCATATATCAGGCATTGCTCTCTGAACAGAAGCAAGTATGGCGTGGTCTCCACAACCAGGGCACCATTTTACCTCCTGATTACTTTTGAAATCTTGTGGTGTATATTTCATTTCAAATAATTTTACTAGTTAGAGATTAAAGTATTGCATTAACTGCATCAACAATTTCAGCAACAGTAAACGGCTGTCCCTGTACTTTATTGTGCTGATGATAATTAAACTGCTGATGGCATGCCCTCAGATAATTTGCAAACTGACCGCTGTTAAGCTCGCATACAATTATTTTCTTGAATTTTGAAAATACATCTGACGTATTCTTAGGTAGCGGGAATATGTAGTCAAAATGCGCAAGGCTTACGCTCTTGCCTTGTGATTGAAGTTCTTTCAAAGCTGTGTAAAGGTGACCATAAGTTCCTCCCCATCCTACTATTAAAACATCTCCGCTCTCCTCTCCTATCACACTTTGATCTGGGATATAATTTGCAAGTCTTGCAACCTTCTCGGCACGTTCTGCCACCATCCTTTCGTGAACGATAGGGTCTGATGAAACGTTACCATTATTGTTCTTCTCAAGACCACCTACTCTGTGCTCCAGGCCAACTGTTCCGGGCAGTGCCCATCTTCTGGCAAGTCTCTCTGTATCACGTTTGAATGGCCAGAATGGCACCTCTTCAGGTTTATCAATAATTGGAGGATTAATTTCAGGATAGTCTGCCATTTTAGGGATTCTCCAAGGCTCCGATCCGTTACCAATAAATCCCTCAGTAAGCAACATAACAGGCATCATGTGCTCCATTGCATATTTTGCAGAATAAAATGCTGCTTCAAAGCAATGTGACGGGGAATGTGCTGCAATAACAGCTATTGGGCATTCACCATTTCTTCCATAAAGCGCCTGGTTAAGGTCTGTCTGCTCAGTTTTAGTAGGAATACCTGTTGATGGGCCTCCTCTCTGAACATCAACAACTACTAGTGGTAGCTCTGTCATAACAGCCAGGCCTAGTGCTTCTGACTTAAGAGATAAGCCTGGACCTGATGTTGTTGTTACGGCCAGACTACCTGTATATGCGGCACCTATTGCTGTACAGATACCTGCAATTTCATCTTCACATTGAAGGGTCTTTGCATTTAATTCTTTGTGAATAGCAAGCTCCTCCAGAATACTTGTAGCCGGAGTGATAGGATATGAACCGCAGAATAGTGGCCTGCCGGATTTCTCCGATGCAGCAAGGAGTCCCCATGCTGTTGCCTGATTTCCGTTTATATTACGGTATAATCCCTTTTTTAGCTTGGCTGGTTCTATTCTGTAAGTATTGGGTATTGCGTGTATGTTTGACGCATAGTTAAATCCGTCTTGAAGAACCTTTTGATTTGCATCAATAAGGGCAGGATTCTTTTTAAACTTCTTCTTTATATACTTAAAAGTAAACTCTAAAGGTCTGTTAAACATGTAATAACACATTCCCAAAGTGAACATGTTTTTAGATCTTACTATTGCTTTAGGGTCCAGTCCGCTGTCTTTTAAGCTCTCCTTTGTGAGGGAGGTTATTGCAGCAAAAATTATAGTTCTGTCCTCAATTTTTAGCTCTTTTACAGGGTCTTCTGTTGTGAATCCTGCCTTTTTTAAACCTTTCTCATCAAAAGTGTCTGAGTCAAGTATAATTGTTGCAGTACTCTTTGTCCACTTTGCGTTTGCTTTTAATGCTGCGGGGTTCATGGCTACGAGTACATCGCAGAGATCTCCGGGGGTCCTGATCTCTCCACTGCCAATATTTACCTGAAAACCGGATACTCCGGAGATTGTTCCCTGAGGTGCTCTGATCTCTGCGGGGAAATCCGGAAATGTAGAAAAGTCGTTTCCAAAAAGGGCTGAGGCGTCTGCAAACAGTGTTCCTGTTAACTGCATACCATCACCGGAATCACCGGTGAAACGAATCACAACCTCTTTTGTGTCAATTACCTTGTGTTGCATATAAGTTTGTTTTCAAAATCTAGACAAATTTATACATTATTCTTAACCAAAAAACTTTTTTGCCTAAATTTTAAATTATTATAAAATAATAAGCATTTGATACTATTTGTTAAGGATTTGCAATCTCCACACTTACAGTTTAAAACGAAACGGCCAATATTTGGGCCAGAGAACTTTAACTCATCTGAATTGTTATATTTTATTATATTTGTAAGATATTATTATGGCTATTATAAGAAAACTTAACGGGATTGCCCCAAAGATCGGGAAGAACTGTTTCATTGCAGAAAATGCTGCAATAATTGGAGATGTGGTAATTGGCGACGACTGTAGTATCTGGTACGGTGCCGTTTTAAGAGGAGATGTGAATCCTATTAGAATTGGGAACCGTGTTAATATTCAAGATGGGGCTGTACTTCACACTTTACACAAAAAATCTGTTGTAGAAATTGGAGATGATGTCTCGGTAGGGCATAACGCAATTGTTCACGGAGCATCTGTGGGCAGTAACGTGCTCGTGGGCATGGGAGCTATTTTAATGGATAACGCTGTAATCCCTGACAATACCATTATAGCTGCAGGAGCAGTAATACTTAGCAACGCAAAGCTTGAACCGGGAGTCTATGCCGGAGTTCCTGCGAAGATGGTGAAGGAGGGCACTCCGGAAATTGGAGAGTCGGCCAGAAAAAATGCTGCCGGATACATGAAGTACAAGGAGTGGTTCTTAAACTCATACGAAGAAGAGTAACCAATAATAAATAATTAATCAAAAATTCAACTTTAAATGAAAAAAATTCTATTGTTCGCAGCCCTGGTGGGGCTATTTGCGTGCCAGCCCAAGCACGACGGATATGTAATCGAAGGTACGATTACAGGTGAAAATCTTCCTGAGGGAAAGGCAATCCTTACAAACTTTGCAAGAGCTGAGCAAATCTCAGACACCGCTGATTTTATAGGTGGAAAATTCAAATTTGAGGGTAAAGTTGTAACTCCGGAGAATTACGCTATTACAATTGAGGGAATTGATGGAAGGATTCAATTTTTCCTTGACAACTCACACTTAGTTATCGAAGGTGCAGCAGAAGATTTTCCTAATGCAACAGTTACAGGTGGTATTACTAATGACCTTGTATCTGCTTTGAGAAAACAGCATCAGGAGGTTGCCGCAAAATTCGGCCTTGACTCACTTATGAAGGAGTATGGTAATAAAGAGACAACTCCTGAAAGAAAAGCAGAAATTATTGCAATATATAATGAGTCGGAGAAGGAGTCTAATGCAATTGATTCAATGTTTTTTGCAACTAATCCTACCTCTTTCTATTCAATAATTCAACTCTCTCAGAAAGTTGAAGATTACACTATGGCAGAAATGGAAGAGAAGGTTGCAGCTTTTAAAGCTCTTCCTGAATTCCAGGGTAACAGATACCTTGCTCAGATTGAAGAGAGCCTTGCAACATTGAAGACTCTTGAAGTGGGAATGGTAGCACCTGATTTTACAATGAACGATCCTCAGGGGAATCCTGTTGCTCTCTCATCAGTATATCCACAGAATAAAATTACAATGATTGACTTCTGGGCTGGATGGTGCGGACCATGCCGTCGTTTTAACCCAACACTTGTTGAGATTTACAAAAAATACAACAAACTGGGATTTGGTATTCTTGGAGTATCTTTTGACAGAGATGCTGAACTTTGGAACAGTGCTATTAAGGATGACAAACTAACCTGGACTCAGGTCTCTGATCTTAAGTACTGGGAGAGTGCAGCTGCTAAGCTATACCATGTAAAATACATCCCTCAGAATATTTTTGTAGACAGCGAAGGCAAAATCATTAAGCGTAAAGTTTCTGAAGAGGAATTGGTTCCTTTCCTTGAGGAGTATCTTGGTGTAAAAGCTAAGTAACATTCAAAGTGACTTCTAATAAAAAGAGGCTAACCAAAAATTTGGTTAGCCTCTTTTTATAATCAGAACAATTCTCTATAGAAGGCTGAATGCGGCAGTGAGGCCTGCCATCACAATTGCAACCATACTCATAAGCTTGATAAGTATGTTTAGAGATGGGCCTGAAGTATCTTTAAATGGATCACCAACTGTGTCACCTACAATCGATGCCTTGTGGGCAGAAGATCCCGGGCCGCCATAGTGACCCTCTTCTACATATTTTTTAGCGTTGTCCCATGCTCCGCCGGCATTTGCCATGAAAATTGCCAGAACAAAACCAGCTCCCAGCCCTCCTGCAAGAAGACCCATAACACCGGATACTCCAAAAACCAACCCTGTTAACACAGGTACTGCAATTGCAAGTAAAGAGGGGAAAAGCATCTCTTTCTGAGCACCTTTTGTAGAAATCTCAACGCATCTGGCATAATCCGGAGTAGCTTTGCCCTCAAGTATACCTTTAATTTCTCTGAATTGTCTTCTTACCTCTTCTACCATCTGGCGGGCAGCTCTGCCCACTGCATTCATTGTAAGTCCACAGAAGAGGAATGACATCATGGAGCCGAGGAATACGCCAGCAAGTACTTTAGGATTCATTAAGGAGACATTGTAATACTCCATAAAATCAGGAATGGTTGCCCTTGCAACCTCAACTGTCCTCCCGGCAATTTCTATGGTATTCTGGCCTATGTGTACAAGGCCTATTTTAATCTCCTCAATATATGATGCAAGAAGAGCCATTGCTGTAAGGGCTGCCGAACCTATGGCAAATCCCTTGCCTGTTGCTGCAGTTGTGTTTCCCAAAGCATCCAGTACGTCTGTCCGTCTCCTGACCTCAGGCTCCAGTTCACTCATTTGAGCATTTCCACCTGCGTTATCTGCAATAGGTCCATAAGCATCTGTTGCGAGTGTAATTCCAAGTGTTGAAAGCATACCCACTGCTGCAATGCCTATACCATATAGGCCAAGACTTAAATTTTCAGCCATGAGCATATTCTTTACATCAAAGTTGGTTGCACTAAGGAAGGCAAGAATGATTGCTGCTGTAATAGTAAGAACCGGAATTGCAGTAGATACCATTCCAATTCCTATTCCTGAGATTATTACAGTTGCAGGTCCGCTTTGAGCACTCTCAGAAATACTTCTGGTAGGTTTATAGGAGTGTGATGTATAGTATTCTGTGGAGTGTCCTATTATAATTCCTGCTACCAGACCTACAACAACTGAAAAGGATATTCCTACCCAGTTCTCAAGCCCCAGTACATACATAATGCCGAATGTTGCAGCTGCAATTAGTATTGAGCTCACGTTTACGCCCACTCCCAGTGATTTGAGCAACTCCTTCATTCCTGCGCCCTCCTTAGTCCTGACAAGGAAGATTCCAATTATTGAAAGTATAATCCCCACAGCTGCAATGAGCATTGGGGCAAAAACAGCTTTAAGCTGAATGTCCGGATTTATAAAGAAGGCCGATGCTCCTAATGCGGCAGTAGCAAGGATAGAACCACAGTAAGACTCGTAAAGGTCCGCACCCATTCCTGCGACATCACCTACATTGTCACCCACGTTATCAGCAATTGTTGCGGGATTTCTGGCATCATCCTCAGGGATATTCTCCTCAACTTTACCCACCAGGTCTGCCCCTACGTCTGCAGCTTTTGTATATATTCCACCTCCCACTCTTGCAAAAAGTGCCTGTGTAGAGGCACCCATCCCAAATGTAAGCATGGTGGTAGTTATAATTATAAGCTTCTGCCCCTGAGTTGCATCAATAAAATTATCAAGAACAATGTACCACAAAGATATGTCAAGAAGCCCAAGCCCTACGACAACAAGTCCCATTACAGCTCCTGATCTGAAGGCTATCCTGAGGCCGTCGTTAAGAGATCTTCTTGAGGCATTTGCAGTTCTTGCAGATGCATAGGTGGCAGTTTTCATTCCAATAAAACCGGCCAGCCCGGAGAAGAAACCTCCTGTTAGAAAGGCAAACGGAACCCATTTATTTTGCACACCAAATCCATAGGCAAGAATTGCAAAGAATACGGCAATTACAATAAATACTAATATTACCACTTTGTACTGCTGTCTCAGATATGCCATAGCTCCGCTTCTTACATAAGATGCTATCTCCTTCATACGAGGAGTACCCTCACTCTCTTTCATCATCTCAACAAAGAAGTACCTGGCAAAGAATAGTGCTGCCAGTGATGCCAGCGGCACTAGATAGAAAAGAAGTTCCGTTTTCATATTTTGAAGTTTGGTTATTCAATACAGCTAAAAAAACCCTCATCAAGTGAGGGCAAAATGATCCTGGCAACTCTTTTAAGATTCTCAACTGAACCTGTTGCGTAGAATCTTGTTTGTTCAGACTGGCTTATGCCCTCATTGCATACCAGCCCCTTCTCCTCCAAAATTTCCAAAGTATGTCTTGCTACAGCCGGTGCCGGGTCAACAAGTGTGACCTCTGGACCAGCAATCTTAGCAATCTGCTCGCTTAAAAAAGGGTAATGTGTACATCCAAGCACTATGTGATCTGCCCCTTTATTAATCATAGGTCTGATGTATTTTTCCAGCAGCCTCTTCCCCTCCTCCGTATCGGCCTTACCAGACTCAACAATATCCACAAGACCTGTTCCCACCTTTTCCACAACTCTAATGCCTGTAGCAAACCGTCTCAGCGTACTGTTATACAATCTACCCATAAATGTGCCTTTAGTAGCTAAAACCCCTATTACTTTTGTCTTTGACATCTCTGCAGCAGGCTTTACGGCAGGCTCCATCCCTACAAAAGGAATATCGTATCTCCATCTCAGTTCATCAATAGCTGCTGCTGTAGCTGTATTGCATGCAACAACAATAATTCCTGCACCGTTTTTTATCAGGAAGTCCGATATTTCAACTGCCCGGGATACAATTTCAGACTGAGGCCTGGGTCCATAAGGAGAATAGGCATTATCCGACACATAAATCATTCTGTTTCCGGGTAAAACTTTAATCAATTCTCTCCATACAGATAATCCACCAACCCCTGAATCGAAAATTCCGATTGTACTATTTTTTGAGTTATTTGTATTCATGCAATAAAAAAAGACAATCGTCCTACAGTTTGATTTGCAGGACGATTGTAAAGTTAATAAAATAATTCTCTACTGCTGTTGCTGAGCAGGAAGTTTTTTATCTGCAGGAATTCCAAGTTCTTTCTTAGCAATAGGCATTACGTCAACACTTTGGTCAACATTAATGAAAGGCAGTGTACCTGATGACACATCAAAAATGTAAGTAAAGCCTTGCTCCTTGCCTATCTTCTGAATAGCTTCGTTGGCCTTTTTAAGAACCGGTGCAAACAATAAGCTCTGCAACTGTTGATACTCCTGACCTGAACTTTGCTGAATCTGCTCAAATCTTGCCTGCATCTCCTGAAGCTCTTTTTGCTTTGCTTCAAGTACTGCAGCAGTCCATGTAGCCTGTTTTTGCTGATAAGTATTTAGCTTTGTGTTAAATTCAACCTGCATTGCCTCTATTGTTTCGTTAACATCTGCAGAGTACTTTTCCAGTTTTGCAACTGCACTGTCCCTTTCTGGCATTAAAGCTACCAGCTCCTGAGAATTCAGGTGGCCGAACTTGAATGTTTGAGAGTAAGCGCTTGTTGATACCGCTACCAGAAGTACAAGTAGAATTTTCGATAAATGTTTCATAAATGAATTATTGATTATTGTGTTTATTATTTCAGATTAAGTCTGTTTATCACTCTGCCTGTGATATCAAGCCTTGGATTTTTGTAAAGAACTCCCTGCATAACATTAATATCAAAAACTATGCCCAGACCCATTTCAGCTGACACAGAGTCTATTACTCTTTGAACCTTCTGCTGAATAGGCTCCATCAAAGCTAAAGTCCTTTTTGAAAAAGTACCCTCTTGCCCAAATATCTCTTGCTGCTTTTGCTTTAGATTTCTCTCCATAGTGATAATCTCGTTCTCCCTTGCCTGACGTACGTTTTCACTAAGTCTGGTTTTTTCTGATTGGTATTTTCTGAATAGCATCTCAATTCTTTCACTTTCAGTATTGATATCTGCCTCATGCCCCTCTCTTATACGATCAAGTTCATTCTGAGCAGCCTTGTATTCCGGCATTTTGTCAAGAATCTCCTGAGTATTCAGGTAACCGTAATTCTGGGCGTTCATTGTGAAAACAGAAGCCAGAACAATTGCGATTGTTGTCAAAAACCTTTTCATATCTTCTAATTTTATGTTTTAAAATTGTTGCCCTATTACAAAGTGGAAATTACTTCCTCCTCTGCGTTTATCGCCCACAGGGTCAAATCCATAACCCCAGTCAATACCCAGCATTCCCACAATTGGTAAAAGTACCCTTACACCCACACCTGCAGACCTCTTAATCTGGAAAGGATTAAAGTCCTTGATATCTGACCACGAATTACCACCCTCCAGGAATAACAATGCATAAATTGTTGATTGAGGCTGAAGAACAAGCGGGTATCTAAGTTCTACTGTAAATTTATCATATACATTACCCACATAACCATTATTCTTCCTTGGTGTAAGTGAGCTGTTTTCATATCCTCTTAAACCGATAATATCAGAACCATATGTGTTGTAGCCGGACATTCCGTCACCACCCACTATAAACCCTTCAAACGGAGAGTATCCTAGGTTTCTGCTGTAATATCCGAGGTATCCAAACTGAGCTCTGGTCATAAGGACTAAGTCTCCTACAATAGGTGTAAACAAAGCCCCTTTAAATGTCCATTTATGATACTCAATCCACTTATATCTCTCGGCATCTGTCATCCCTTTGTAATTTGTATCCTTAGGTCTGAAAAGCGAATAAGGCGGAGTAATCTGGAGTCCAACCTGGAAATCTGATCCCTTTCTTGGATATATTGTCTGGTCAGTTGAATTTCTTGTAAGATTAATCTTCCAGCTTATATTGTTTGACAAACCATCTGTGAATAAGAAATAGTACTGCCAGTCTGTAAGCTTGTATGTTTGCCAGCTTAATTCGTTGTACAAGACAAACCAGTTGTCCGGCCACTTAAGCCTGGTTCCGATTCCTGCTGAAAATCCATATACCTCCATGCTTTGACCTGAGTTCTGGTAGAAGTAGTAAGAATTTGTCTGCCTTGTATAGTAAGCTGAAATATTTAACGATGTAGGCTTCTTGCCTGTGAGCCATGGCTCGGAAAAACTAGCAGAGAGAGCAGTATAGTATGTTCCGTTTGTCTGGAATCTAATAGATAGTTGCTGTCCGTCTCCCAATGGAACCGGCCTCCATGAACTCTTTTTAAACACCCTGCCTATAGAGAAGTTATTGAAGCTCAATCCAAGAGTTCCTACAAATGTATTTCCACCCCAGCCTCCTGCCAGTTCAAACTGACTGTTTGGCTTCTCCTCAACATTGTAAGTAACATCAACCGTGTTTGCATTATAGTTAGGGAGTATGTTATATCCGGATGGAGACATTATCTTTTCAGGTTCAAAGTGGCCCATTGATGCCAGATCTCTTAACGATCGTTCAAGCTCTGTCTGGCTGAAAAGATAACCCGGTTTTGTCCACAACTGGCGCCTTACAACCTTTTCATTTGTGATGTTATTACCATTTATAACGATTCTGTTGAATGTTGCAGGTTTTCCTTCAACCATTCTCATTTCAACATCTACGGAATCACCATCAATTCTAACCTCCACCGGAGAG
Organism: Bacteroidales bacterium; assembly: GCA_034003005.1. Classification (GTDB taxonomy): domain Bacteria; phylum Bacteroidota; class Bacteroidia; order Bacteroidales; family UBA932; genus Bact-08. The sequence goes on along the minus strand of JAVEZL010000008.1, from coordinate 40,796 downwards.
ATGTTAAAAAAGAGATATCCGTTGTCCCTGTAAAGTTTAGATACATTTCCCTCCTCAGCATCAAACAGTCTCTTCTCCATTGAGACAACATCATATATGTCTCCTTTCTTGATATTGAGAATTGCATTAAGCTGATCTGCTGAGTAAATTGAGTTACCCGTCCAGGTTATATTTCTGAAATAATATCTTTTGCCTTCATCAATTTTAAAGTGAATACCAAGCCTGCCATCCTCTATATAGTACATAGAGTCTTTAATAATCCTGGCATCTCTGTAACCTCTCTCTCCATATGCCTGAAGAAGAAGACGTTTGTCATTTGGATACTCCTTCTCATCGAATTTTTTTGAACTGAAGAAATTGAGGATACGCATATCCTTTGTCTTCTTCATTGCCGATGTAAGTTTGGACGCCTTTACATTATCGTTTCCTTCAAATGAGATTCTTTTAATCTTTACTTTTGATTTTCTGTCAACTTTAAAAGTAACTTTTACAGCATTCTTTATTAGCGAATCCTGCTCCTGAACAACATCTACCGCTGTCTGAAGGAAACCTTTTTCAACATAAAATTTTCTTATAATCTCAGAAGAAGAATTCACCAAATATTCAGAAAGTTCACTTCCTCTTCTCAGTTTGAGTTTTTCGTTCAGATCACTTTTTTCTCCCGATTTAATGCCCTCGAACTCCCATCTTGAAACTCTGGGTCTCTCAAGCAAGTCCAGTCTGACGTAGGCAGTGTCCTTTTTAAGTGAGTCAATATAAACAGAAACATCAGAGAAATATCTCTGCATGTATATCCGTTTAATGATTGCTGAGATATCTTCTCCCGGAAGGGTTATTTTATCACCTACAGTAAGACCTGTAAGTGAGAGTATCTGGTCCTTCCCAAGGTACTGGATTCCCGATACCTCGAGCCCCCCTATTATATACTCTTTTGGGGTGTTATAGTCTATAACAACATTGGTTTTCTGCTGATTCTGCTCTTGAGCAAAGGCTCCAAGTGGAGACAGCAATACGAATAGTAATAATAGCGAAAGAGACTTCATTTGCACACTCTGTGGGTAAAACTGCAAATATAGGTTTTTATTTGGATTCAATGCCCAATGGTTTATAGATTATTAACTTGTTCACCAGTCTTGCCGTATCTGCGTTCTCTTGCAGAGTACTCCTCCAGTGCTAGCTGAAAGTCATTTTTGCGAAAATCGGGCCAAAGCACATCGGGAAAATAAAATTCAGTATAAGCGGTCTGCCATAGCATGTAGTTGCTTATCCTCTGCTCTCCGCTTGTTCGTATAAGTAAGTCAGGATCAGGGATGCCGGCTGTAGCTAAATATTTGTCAAATATATCCGGTGATGGCAAGCTGTCTTTTACTCCCGACTCTTTAAAGTACTTATGGGCTGCCTGTAAAATGTCCCATTTTCCGCTGTAACTCATGAATACAATAAGTGTAAGACCGGTTGAGGCCTCTGTTGTTGCCTCTGCTGATGCAATCTTCTCCTGTACGTTTTGTGGCAGTTTCGACTTATCACCAATTACTCTGAATTTCACATTGTTTTTTACGAGTTTGGGAGTCTCCTTAAGAATCGCATCAACCATCAACTCCATCAGAAGGCTTATCTCATCTTGCGGCCTGCTCCAGTTCTCTTCAGAAAATGCAAAAAGGCTTAAAAACTTCACACCCTTCTCTGCTGCAAACTCAGTTGCCTGCCTTACAGATTCCACTCCGGCCCGGTGGCCAAAGATTCTTTTCAGACCTTGTTTTTTTGCCCATCTCCCGTTTCCATCCATGATTATAGTAACGTGGACAGGTATCTTTAATTCGTTTGTCATCTTAATATTTATGTATTTCTTCTGTCTTCGCCCCAGAAAAGTTTCTCTTTAAGGGCCTCTATGAAATTATTGCTAGAGAGAGAGATTATGTTAAGATCAAATTCAGCTTTGCTTACTGTGAAACTTTCTCCTGATGAGACTATAACGGATCTGTTGTCCAGGCTTAAAATTGCTCCCGATCTTCTTGAGTTAACAGTTACTTTAATTACCGATTCATCAGATACCACCAGTGGCCTTATGTTTAGGTTGTGGGGGGCAATAGGAGCTATAATTACTGCTTTAGATGCAGGTATCATGATGGGGCCTCCAAGACTGAGTGAATATGCAGTAGAGCCGGTGGGTGTAGCTATTACAATACCATCTGACCAGTAAGTAGGGAGCTCTGTTCCGTCTATTGCAATCTTTACTGCCAGCATTGATGGATCTTGCCTCTGGATTGATATCTCGTTAAGTGCATACGGATATAATCCGTTCAAATAGCTGCCTGAACTTATTTTAATAAGACTCCTTCTCTCTGTTTGGTAGTCTTTGTTGATTAACCTCTCTATCCAGTAGTGGCTGGGTTCAGAGTCGGTGGTTGTTAAAAACCCAAGCCTTCCAAAATTAATTCCTGCAACAGGAATACCTCTCTCCCTGATAAATGTAAGTGATTCCAGAAATGTCCCATCACCACCTAGTGAAAGAAAGATATCGGTTTGAGGATCCATATCTTCATAGCTGTGGAAAAGACCGGCTGCCGGCATTGCTAATTTGTGGGTCTCTGTTGCTCTTTTGTGAAAAGGGGCATAAAAGATGAGTTCTGCGCCTCTGTGTGAAAGAGAATTGACAATAAACGTTAGCTTATCATGCCACTTTTTATCAATTTCTCTTGCAAAAATTGCTATCTTCATCTTAATTATTTAAAAGTTGCCAAAATTACATAAATTTGTCGCCACTATGGCAAAATTAAGTGTAAATATAAACAAATTTGCTACTCTTCGTAATGCACGCGGAGGCAATCTGCCTGATGTTCTCAAAGCTGCTCTTGATTGTGAACGGTTTGGAGCACAGGGTATAACTGTTCACCCAAGGCCGGACGAAAGGCATATCAGATACCAGGATGCCCGTGAATTGAAAGGAATTCTTACCACTGAATTCAATATTGAGGGGAATCCTGTTGACAGTTTTATCAATCTTGTTCTTGAGATTAAACCTGCTCAGGTTACTCTCGTTCCCGATGCTCATGATGTTATCACTTCAAACAGTGGATGGGATACAAAGAAAAACCTGAACTACCTTAAAGGTGTAGTGTCAATTTTTAAAAGTAATGGAATCCGGACGTCAATTTTTGTAGATCCTGTACCTGATATGATATATTATGCTGCAGAAAGCGGCTGTGACAGAGTAGAGCTATACACTGAGGCATACGCCAGCGGGTACAATGAGAACCGAGACAAAGCACTTGAACCATATTACAGCACTGCCCTTGTTGTGAAGGAGACAGGTCTTGGTCTTAATGCAGGTCATGATTTAAATCTTGAGAATCTTAGTTATTTTGCAAAAAATATTTACTGGCTTGACGAAGTGTCAATAGGACACGCTCTTATATGCGACTCAATCTATCTGGGACTTGAAAACACCATACAAGCCTATCTTAGACAATTAAACAATAATTAATTATATTTGTGCTTTATTTAACACTACAAAAATGAAAAATGCCTCTATTATCTTGAATTCTGTCCTAGCCGTTGCGGTTATAGTACTTTTCATCCTTCACTTCTCATCTAAACCAGGTTCAACTCCAGCCGGTCAGTCCGGAGAGGGAATTGTTGCCGGTCAGGGAAGCGTGGTTTACATACAGATGGACTCTTTGCTAAACCAGTACGATATGTTTAACGATCTTAAGTCTGAACTTGAAAGCAAGGCTCAGGTGATACAGGATGACCTCAGCAAGAGAGGACGTGCATTTGAGCGTGATTACAAAGACTGGGAAGAGAAAATTCAAAAGGGTCTTATTACACGTGCACAGGCAGAAGCTCAGCAGCAGCAGCTTGCAGCCCGTCAGCAGGAATTGCAGTCACTTGGACAGCAAAAGCAGATGGAGATGGCTGAAGAGGAGCGTGTTCTGTTCAACAAAGTAATGGATGCACTCAATACTTATCTTAAGACATACAACGAAGAGAAGAAATTCTCCGTAATTATTAACTCTTCAGGAACTATGAATACAGTTCTGCAGGCAGACTCTTCACTTAATGTGACTAACGAGGTTGTTGCCGGTCTTAATGAAGAATATGTTAAAATTAAATCAAAGAGTAAATAAAACCTCCTTGTGAAAATTGCAATCTTATCCTGTTTTTACCCATATAGAGGTGGGATTGCTCAGTTTAATGCAAATATCTTTAAAGAGTTATCTCTTTTTCATGAGGTAAAAGCATTCAATTTCAGCAGACAATATCCATCCATCCTCTTCCCCGGAAAGACACAATTTGTGGAAGAGGAGGATACTGCTGCAAGAGTTCCAAGTGTCAAAATTCTTGACACGGCAAATCCTCTCTCATACATAAAAACTGCAAAATTAATAGCAAACTGGGAACCAGACCTGCTTATAATGAGATACTGGATGTCTTGGTTTGCCCCTTCCCTGGGTTATGTTGCCAGGCATATGACTGAAAAAACAAAGGTTATATCTATTCTGGACAATGTAATCCCTCATGAGCAGCGTTTCTTTGACAAACCTTTTACAAAATATTTTCTCGGCTCGTCGGATGCTTTTATAGTTCTGTCTGACGCGGTAGGCAAAGATCTGCTCGACCTAAAACCTCATGCAAAATTCATAAGCACACCCCACCCTCTTTACAACCACTTTGGAGAAAAGTGTGATAGAGATAAGGCTTGTGAAAAGCTGGGCTTATCAATTGACAAAAAAACTATCCTGTTTTTTGGACTTATAAGAGAATACAAGGGACTTGATATTCTTCTCGAGGCTTTCTCTTTATTGGATGATTCATATGAACTTGTTGTTGCGGGAGAACCATACGGCAGTTTTGATAAATATTCTAAACTTATAGAATCCTCTCCCAACAGAGAGCGGATAAAATTATTTACACGTTATATTGCAGATAATGAGGTGCCATTATTTTTCTCCGCTGCACATGTTTGTGTTCTTCCATACAGAAGCGCAACTCAAAGCGGAATAAGTGCAATATCTTACCACTTTGGGCTTCCAATGATTACAACAAACGTTGGAGGATTAAAAGAGGCAATAGAAATTCCGGGCACGGGAGTTGTGGTGGAGAGAGCAGACCCGGCCCTGATTTCAGAGGCTGTAGAGGAGTTCTTTAAATCGGGAAAAAGAGAACTTTATATTAGAAATATAGAAAAGGAGAGAGAGAAACTCTCATGGAAAAATTTTACTGATAAACTGATTAATTTGTACAACCATTTATGAAGGCAATAACCAGAACAGAGTTTGATTTCAAAAACCAATCCGGAAAATACACAGGAAAAGTAAGAGATGTATACAGCATAGGGGATGATTACCTGGTCATGATTGCAACAGACAGGATCTCCGCTTTTGATGTAGTTCTGCCTAAGGGCATTCCTTTCAAAGGGCAGGTTCTAAACCAGATAGCAGCCAGGTTTCTTGACTCTACATCTGACATTGTCCCCAACTGGAAAATTGCTTCACCGGACCCCATGGTTACAATTGGACATAAATGTGTAGGATATCCCGTTGAAATGATTGTAAGAGGCTATCTTACAGGAAGCTCTTGGAGAGCTTACAAGGCAGGTGCAAGACAAATTTGCGGTGTTCCCATCCCAGACGGGATGAAAGAGCATCAGGCTTTTGACAAGCCCATTGTTACTCCTACAACCAAGGCAGAGCTTGGTGCCCATGATGAGGATATTTCAAGGGAAGAGATAATTTCAAAGGGGCTTGTTACAGAGGCGGAGTATAATAAACTCGAAGAGTATTCGCTTGCACTTTTTCAAAGGGGAAGTGAGATAGCGTCTGAAAGAGGTCTTATTCTTGTTGATACAAAGTATGAATTTGGGAAAAAGGGAGATACTATCTATCTTATAGATGAAATTCATACTCCTGACTCATCCAGATATTTTTATAAAGAGAGTTATGATGAGCTATTCGCTAAAGGAGAGCAGCAAAGACAACTTTCTAAGGAATTTGTAAGAGAGTGGCTAATGGATAACGGTTTTTCAGGTAAAGAGGGTCAAAAGGTTCCTGAGATGACAGATGAAATTGTAAATTCAATTTCTGAAAGATATATAGAGCTTTATGAGCATATAACAGGCACTAAGTTCAACAAGGCCCACTTTTCAGAAGATATATACGAAAGGATTGAAACAAATATTAATAACATGCTCGCAAGATTATGAACAGAATCCACATTATATTGCTTTTGACTATGCTGGCAGCAGGTAGTTGTGCAACTGCACAGTATACACCTGTAAAAGTGAATGTATCAAATGATATTGTAAGGAACGAGTATGGTGAATTTCTTGTGCATAAAGTTCAGCCAAGAGAGACACTTTTTTCGATTTCAAAAGCTTATAGTGTTAATGTTAATAATATTAAAAAGGACAACCCCTCTGTAGCTAACGGATTAAAAACAGGAGATATCCTTCTTATAAGAACAGGTGATGCAGCTATGTTGGCTGAGGATCCTGCTATAGTTGAACCGGACGAGAAGAGAAAGAATAAGGACGTGGAGGAGACATCGGTATTCATTCCATTAAAGCCTGATGCAGACCATGTTCATAATATCTCTTTAATTATTCCTGCTGATTCAAAAAACTTTTCTGCCACATCAGCAGGCAACAATTTTCTTGATTTCTATCATGGTTTTCTTATTGCAATGAACGATGCCAAGGAGGCAGGGATATCCATGAGAATTGAAGTTATTGATAATAAGGAGTATCAAGGTTCATCTCAGATTGTGTATTCAGGAAGGCTGGATAGAAGTGATCTTATAATAGGTCCCGTCTTTGCATCTGAAATTGAAGGTATTCTACCATTTGCGAATGAGAGAGAGATTCCTGTTATTTCTCCTATGGACCCGTCGGCAAACAAATTCATTGAGGGAAACCATAATTTTCTGCAGATATCTGTGGATGATACAAATCAGCAAAAATCTCTGTTAAGTTGTATTCCTGTGGATGCACATGTTGCAGTTTTCTTTGAAAAGGGAGGAAGGGACGAGAAGATGCTTGAAGTAACAAGAAACTTTCTGGCAGAATCAGGTATTGATTACAAATCAATCTCTTACGGACTCTTGGAGGGAAGATCAGTAAGAGATTTACTGCAAAAACAGCTGGATGCCGGAAGGGAGAATCATGTTGTGGTTGTTTCCAGCTCTGAGGCTTATGTTTCTGATGTTCTTAGAAACCTTAATCTTATTAATTCTAGGAATGGTTACAAGGTTACTCTCTATGGACTTCCGAGATGGAGAAATTTTGAGAGTGTTGATGTAAATTACTATCATTCTATGAATTTACATCTTGCAATGCAGTACTACGTTGATTATTCACGCGAAGATGTAAAAAGGTTTCTTGCCAGGTACAGAGCACTATTTGGGAGTGAACCTACTCCATACTCTTTTCAGGCGTATGATATTGGAAAGTATTTCTCTGAAAGACTATCCAGATATGGCAGAAGATTCATTGACAATATTGAAGATTATTATCCTGAACGATTGCTTCAATCTGACTTTAAATTTGTAAGAAAGTCATCCGGGAGCGGATTGTCTAATTGCGGCACAAGGATAGTGGTTTACAGACCTGATTATTCAGTTGAGCTCCTTACACCTTTCAGATAACCATCCCTGTTCTTCTTTCTCTAGATATGGAGAGAGCTTTTGCTCTACCTCTTTGTTATAATTGTTAAGCCACTCAAGTTCAGAGAAGCATAATAAATCTTTAACAACAGGCCTGGTATCAATCGGGACGTATGTCAGAGTCTCAAATTCGTAAAAGTTACCCCACTTTGTCTCTTTCCATGGCTTACATAATATGACATTTTCAATTCTTATTCCATACTCACCCTCGTGATAAACAGCCGGTTCATTTGAGATAACCATTCCGGGCTCTATAGTAACCGGATTCTCCTCCATCCTGATACTCTGAGGACCTTCATGGACACACAGGTAATGACCAATTCCGTGACCAGTTCCATGCATATATACTTTCCCAGAAGAGGATATTGGCCCTCTGGCCAGTATGTCTAGTTGTGAGCCTCTGGTACCTTTCAGAAATTTTGCAGTAGACAGCGATATCATTCCCTTAAGGACAAGAGTGTAGTCTCGTCTTTGCTCATCTGTCAAAATTCCTGCACAGATTGTTCTTGTTGTATCAGTGGTACCGCAGATGTACTGACCTCCTGTATCCATCAGTAAAAACCCACTCTTTTCAACCTCTACATCCTCTCCTATTGGAGAATAATGAGGCAGGGCTGCGTTTGCACCTGTTGCAACAATAGGAGCAAAACTCTCACCTTTATATAGATGATTTTTTGCTCTGTTATCTGAGAAGAGTTTTGCAATTTCATTTTCAGTAATTACTTCCCCAGAATTAAGTTTTTTGTCGATAAAAAACATGGTTTTAACCCATGCCACTCCATCACACAGCATAGCCTTTCTGAATCCCTCCTGCTCTGTCTCGTTTTTTACCGACTTAAGTGCAGAGATAGCCCCTCCTCTGATTTGATCCAGCTGAAATCTTGCACCTCCCTTTAATGCGCTGTTGTAGTTTTTTATTGCTATTCTGTCCTGATGAGCTATTCTCAGTGCCTTCTCAGGGTATTCAGAGATAAAAGAGGTAAAAGTATCATAGGGCATGATAACTACACCCTCAGCCTCTAGTGCTTTTTTATCATGAGGCTTAAGAGATGGAATATTTATAAAGAGAAATATTTTTTCGCATGATACTGCAGCATATGATAACGGGAGAGGATTATAAGGTATGTCTGTCCCTCTTATATTACACAGCCAGGCAATATCGTCACAGTTTGATATAAGATAAAGAAATGGCGGTTCTACTCCAAGTAACGTTATAAGCCTCTTGTGTTTTAAAGATGTGCTTTCACCGGAGAATTCTGTAGAAAGTGGCTCAATGGGGTTAAAGAAGATTGCCGGTCTCTCTTTCCATACAGAGTAAAATGGGTCATTGCAAAGCTGAATATTGAGGGTGCTCAACGATAGTTTTAATGAGTTATATTCAGATAATGAAAAAAGTGAAGAGTCAATTCCCACGCTTTGATTACTCTCAAGCCTATCAAGAATCCACTGCTCAAGACTTTCAGTCCCCTCGGTTTTTAGCTTTTTTAATTCTATGCCACTCCCAAAAAGTTGCTTATGAGCCTGAATAAAATATCTGGAATCTGTCCATAGCGCAGCCTCTTTTGCTGTAATTGCAAGCGTCCCTGCGGATCCGGTAAAGCCGGATAACCAAGCTCTTGTATTGAAATGCTCTTGTATATACTCTCCAAAGTGAGGGTCGTTTGATGGTACAATGAAAGCAGATATAGCCATCTCCTTCATGTACTCTCTCATGAGATTCAATTTTAAGTTTTCCATGGCAAAATTTGATATTACACCCATTACTTTTACAAATATATTGACTATTTTTGTTAGAACTCAACATTAATATAAACAATTATGGAAAAGAGCATTAAAGGAACTAGAACAGAACAGAATCTACTTAAAGCTTTTGCCGGAGAGTCCCAGGCCAGAAGCCGTTATGTATACTTTGCAAGCATCGCTAAAAAAGAGGGGTTTGAACAAATCGCTGCTGTATTTACAGAAACTGCAGAACAGGAAAAAGAGCATGCAAAGAGATTCTTTAAATTTCTTGAAGGTGGCATGGTGGAGATAACTGCTTCATATCCTGCCGGAATAATAAGTAGTACTAAAGAGAACCTGGAGGCAGCAGCAGCCGGCGAAAATGAGGAGTGGACAGAGTTGTACCCTGCTTTTGCAGAAATTGCTCTGGAAGAGGGATTCCCTAAAGTTGCAAGTGCATTCAAAATGATAGCTAAGGTTGAGGCCGAACACGAGGCAAGATACAGAACTCTTCTTGCAAGAGTAGAGGCGGACAAGGTTTTTGAAAGAGATGAGGAGATTGAGTGGCAGTGCCGTAACTGCGGCTATGTACATAAAGGCAAAAAAGCTTTGGAGAACTGTCCTGCCTGCAACCACCCTAAGGCACATTTTGAACCAAAGAAAAATAATTACTAGTAGTAGAAAATAAGCCTATATTTGCAGATTATTTTTTAACATGGAGAAATCTGCAATTAATAGAGCTGTAAGCTCAGTAAAAGAGATCTTGCCAAAGACACTTAAAACGTGTCTTTGGCTTGTTCGTATAACAGTATTGGTAACCCTTGGTGTTCTTTTTCTGGAATATTTCAAGATACTCCCGTATATATCTGATTTTTTAAGTCCGGTATTCAATCTTATGGGGTTGCCGGGAGAGGCTGCACTTGCCTATGTGTCAGGCTACTTTGTGAACGTATACTCTGCTATTGCTGTCATGGCAACATTAAATCTAGACATAAGGACGGTCACAATTTTAGCCGCAATGATTTTAGCGTCTCATAACATGATTACCGAGACAGCTGTTCAGAAAAAAACAGGATCGTCTGCTTTCAGAATGGTAATGATAAGAACAATCTCTTCTCTTATTATTGGATATGTTCTAAATCTCCTTATTCCCGGTGGAGGCAAGATGGCGGTTATTGAAGCTGGACCTACCGATCTTACCTTAATAGAGATGCTGGAAATCTGGTTTTTCAAGACTTTGAAGCTTGTGGTAATGATGACTGTTCTAATATTTACTCTCTCTATCATTCAAAGGCTTCTTTCTGAATTTGGGGTAATCAGATGGCTCTCAAAATTCATGCGGCCGGTGATGGCATTTTTTGGGCTGCCTGCCAAGACCTCCTTTTTGTGGATAGTTGCAAATACCCTCGGGCTCGCATATGGAGCAGCTGTAATGATTGATGAAAGCGAGTCAGGGAAGATTACCAAGAAAGATATTGATCTTTTAAATCACCATATAAGCATCTCTCATAGTAATCTTGAAGATGTATTTTTGGTTGCATCAGTGGGGGCTTCGATTCCATGGCTACTTGCCTCAAGGTGGACTATGTCTTTTCTTCTGGTTTGGGAGCTGAGGCTCGAAATGGCTATCAGAAAAAAATTTGTACCTTTGCGGGTTGAAAATAATTAATTAAAAGTAACAATGAGTGCAGAAAAAATAAAGTGTCTAATCATAGGCAGCGGACCAGCCGGATATACTGCTGCTATCTATGCTTCCAGAGCTAATATTGCTCCTGTCTTGTATGAAGGAATTCAACCGGGAGGTCAGTTGACTACAACTACTGAAATTGATAATTTTCCGGGTTACCCAAAAGGCATTACAGGGAATGAGATGATGGAGGACCTCAAGAATCAGGCTATGAGGTTTGGGACAGAGGTGAGATTTGGAACAGTGACCTCTGTTGATTTGTCTGAGAGGCCATTCAAGGTGAAAATTGATGAAGAGAAGGATATTCTTGCAGAAACTATTATTATATCAACAGGTGCGACTGCAAAATACCTGGGGCTGGAGAGTGAAGAGAAGTACAAAGGGCAGGGTATTTCTGCCTGTGCAACTTGTGATGGGTTTTTCTATAAAGGTAAAGATGTTGCTGTTGTGGGCGGCGGAGACACTGCTTGTGAAGAGGCTTCATATCTTGCCGGCCTTTGCAATAAGGTTTATATGATAGTAAGAAGAGATGAACTCAGAGCATCAAAACCAATGCAGGAGAGGGTTAAAAACACCCCAAACATTGAGATTTTGTGGAATTGCAATACAAAAGAGGTAGTAGGAACACCTTTTGGAGGTGTTAATGGTGCGATTCTTGTTCATAAGAATGGTACCGAGAAGAAAATTGATATTCACGGATTTTTCCTTGCCATAGGTCACCACCCTAACTCTGAACTTTTTTCAAAGTGGGTTAAGACAAATGATGAGGGATACATAATAACAGAAGGCAAAAGTACAAAGACAAACGTCCCTGGAGTTTTTGCAGCAGGTGATGTACAGGATCCTGTTTACAGGCAAGCTGTTACTGCCGCAGGTTCAGGTTGTATGGCAGCAATAGATGCTGAGCGTTTTCTTGCAGAGAACAAATAATAAAGAAAAATGAACAAAGCCAAGCTTTTAATCGTCATTATCCTGGGTGGTATTATCACCTCTTGCGCGTCAAAGTACGAATTGCTTTACAGAAGCGCAGACGTGGAACAAAAGTACAAAGGTGCCTTTGAGTACTTTAATCAGAAAAAGTACAAAAAAGCAGCCGATCTGTTTGAGCAAATTCTTATGGCTACCAAAGGGACGTCAAAGGATGATACTGTGCAGTTCTACCTGGGACTAAGCAATTACAAATGGGGAGACCTGCAGACAGCTGAAGCTAATTTTGAGCAGTTTACAAAGGTATTCCCAAGAAGTCCATTCACTGAAGAGGCTCGTTTTTTGAGGATAGATTGTCTTTATCAGTCCACTTACAGATATGAGCTTGATCAGATTCCCTCATATACTGCAATGGCAGCAATTAGTGAATTCCTTTATGATTATCCAAATACCGAATATTTGGTTAAGTGCAAAGATATGCTTGTTGACTTGCAGGAGAGGATTGACAGAAAAAGCTACGAAGCTGCAAAAATATACTACACGATTGAAGATTATAAGGCAGCCACTTTTGCTCTCAAGAATGCTATAAAGGAGAACCCGGACAACAGATACAGAGAAGACATAATGTACTATCTGGTAGTTTCTCATTACAAATATGCAAACCAAAGTATTATTGGGAAACAAAGGGAGAGGTACTTGGCTCTTATAGACGAATATTATAACTTCATCAGTGAATTCCCTGAATCTAAATACAAGAAGGAGCTGGATGGAATGTTCAAGAAGGCACAGGAAGAAACAAAAATAAATCAATAGAATATGGAAATCAGAAAAAATGTACCGGGCAATACTGTAACAAGAGATATCTCAAAACTTGCGGAGCCTACAGGGAACATTTACGAATCTGTTATGATTATCTCAAAGAGGGCAAATCAAATTTCGGCAGAAATGAAGTTTGAACTAACTCAGAAACTGGACGAGTTCTCAAATTATGCAGATACACTTGAAGAGACTTTTGAAAATCGTGAGCAAATAGAGATCTCCCGCTACTACGAAAGGCTGCCTAAAGCATCTCTTATTGCTGTTAACGAATTTGAAGAGGATAGGATCCACTACAGAAAGATAGAAGAGTAAAGCTTTTATATAAAGCATAACTAATCGGTAATGCTCAGAAGCCTGACAATAACAAATTATGCCCTCATTGAAAATCTTGAAATTGATTTCCCTGACGGGCTGATAATTATAACCGGGGAGACAGGCGCAGGCAAGTCTATCCTTATGGGTGCGTTGTCTTTGCTGCTGGGCAATAAAGCTGATCCTGACACTCTTAAGAATCCTGAGAAAAACTGTATTGTTGAGGCAATATTTTCTAATCCGGGAGGAAGAGAGATGACAGAGTTGCTTACTGAAGAGGGAATAGACACAGATGGAGATTTAACTCTGAGAAGAGTCGTTACCTCCACAGGGAAATCAAGAAGTTTTGTAAATGATCAACCTGTAACACTTCAATTCCTAAAAGCTATATCAGGAAAAATAATTGATATTCACGCTCAGCACCAGCATCTGCTTTTAGGAGATAACCGTTTTCAGCTTTCAGTGCTGGATTCGTTTGCAAATAATAGCATTTTGCTTAAAAAATACTCAGACGTTCATCAGCAGCTACTTACAAAGGAGAGCAATCTTACTAAACTTAGAAAACGCGTAGAATCTCTGGAAGCCGAGAATGAGTTCAATGAATTTCAGCTCGAACAATTAAAATCTGCCGACCTTAAGGAGGGAGAGCTTAAAGAGCTGGAGGAGGAATTTAAATTGCTCTCAAATGCAGAGGAGATAAAGCTTTCACTTCAAACTTCGTCATCTCTGATTGAAAATGAAGAGTTCTCTGTTCTAAGAAATTTAAAGGAGTCTTCACAGTACACAGGAAAGATATCATCCAGTTTTGCACCGGCAGATGAAATAGGCCGGAGAATAGAGAGTTGCAGAATTGAATTAAAGGATATACAGGAAGAGCTTATAAGAATGGGAGATAGAGTTGTTGTCTCGCCGGAGAGGGCAATAGTTGTAGAGGAGAGGATTTCAGAACTATACAAACTCCTTAACAAGCATCACCTGACCGGTATAGAAGAACTTATATGCCTTAGGGACTCATTGGCAGAAAAGTTAGATTCGTCTAACAGTGAGAGGGATTCTTTGGATGTTCTTGAAAAAGAGGTGAAAGATCTTACTACCGAGCGTAACTTATTAGCTGACTCGTTGCATTTGACGAGAGTTGAAATAGAAAAACAATTTTCTGATATTATTAAAGATACCATCAGAGAGTTGGAGATGCCACACGCTGAGTTTTTTACAAAATTGGACAGGACTCAATCCTGTTCAGAAACCGGGAACTCCACGGTTACATTTTTCTTCTCCGCAAATAAGGACTTAGAGGCAAGAGAGTTGAATAAAGTAGCGTCTGGAGGTGAGCTGTCACGAATAATGCTTTGCCTCAAGTCTGTTTTAGCAAAAGGCTCCGGAATGCCTACCATGATTTTCGACGAGATTGACACCGGTGTTTCAGGGCGTATTGCAGACAAAATGGGCTCTTTAATAATGGAAATGTCAAAAGAGATCCAGATCTTTGCAATCACTCACCTTCCTCAGATTGCATCCAAGGGATTATGCCATCTTCTTGTTTATAAAGAGAGTGAAAACAATCATGGAACCAGAACTCTTATAAAGAGAATTGACCAAGAGGAGAGAATTAGCGAGATAGCAAGGATGCTTAGCGGTACAAAAACTACTAGTGCAGCACTTGCAAATGCAAAAGAACTTTTAAAAATTAACTAATCTTAACAAAAACCTAATATGAGACTTATTATTCAGAACTCGTATGAGCAGATTTCTCAATGGGCTGCTGCTTACATTGTCAAAAGAATAAAGGAGTTTGAACCTACACCTGAAAAGCCGTTTGTTCTTGGCCTTCCTACCGGCTCTACTCCTTACGGAACATACAAGGAGCTCATAAGACTGTACAGAGAGGGTAAAGCGTCATTCAGAAATGTTGTAACTTTCAATATGGATGAATATATTGGGATTCCAAAAGATCATCCTCAATCATACAATACGTTCATGTGGGACAACTTCTTCAAACATATTGATATTAAACCGGAAAATGCAAATATCCCAAATGGTAATGCTCTTAATCTGGAGAAGGAGTGTGAAGACTACGAAAGAAAGATAGCCTCGTACGGCGGTATTGATTTATTCATGGGAGGAGTAGGACCCGACGGTCACATTGCCTTTAACGAACCCGGATCGTCTTTAACATCCCGGACAAGAATTAAATCTCTTACAACAGATACAATTATAGCTAATTCAAGGTTTTTCAACAACGACATTACTCAGGTTCCTAAAACAGCTCTTACAGTGGGCGTAGGTACCATAATGGATGCAAAAGAGGTTATGGTCCTGGTAAATGGACATCACAAAGCCAGAGCTCTTAAAATGGCAGTTGAGGGAAGTGTAAACCATATGTGGACAATTAGTGTAATGCAGATGCATCCTAAGGGAATTATCGTATGCGACGATGCAGCTACTGATGAACTAATGGTAGGTACTGTAAACTACTTTAAAGACATTGAAAGGGATAATCTTAATCCTAAGTCTATGATTTAAAAGTTTGTTTACCTCAAAAATTCTGCCGCCCTGCTGAATACTTTCTCAAAATGGTATTTACGCTCGGCGGCAATTTTTTCGCCCTCCGGGAAAGGGTTTTCATGTGAATACTTAAAAGGGAAATCCATCTCCTCAATACAATGCTGAGCATCTTTTCCAAGGGCCGACCTTATACCTGAGGTAGGTATAACAGTGTCATTTTTAAGAGAGATTATACATATCCTATAGCTGTTTTTCCTGTAGAAGGACTCTCTCCTGTCCTTACAAAGATCTTTGTCGATATGGGCAATAAAGGCATTCTCAAGATTGTCACCAATAATTCTCTTCTCGTATTGAGGGAAAATGAATTTTGTTGTAAAGTAATTTTTCAGAGAACGAAACGTATCTCCATCCATAATCATTCTAGAGCTACCATTCATTTCATTGAACAAAGCTCCGCCGCAAAACATGAATAATTTACTATTGTCAAAATGACCCTCTACATCAGAAGATATTAATACCTGAGACATAAGCGCACCTATTGAATATGCAAATATATCCACCCTGCAATCATAAGAGAGTAGTGGATGCTTACCATCTCTAATGTCATTCATTAACTGATGCACATTATATATTGTTTCTCTGCCACTAAGATAAAATCTGAAAGGATCTGACTGTAATCTTTTGCTTAGTGCATAGTTTATAAATGTAAGGTTTTCTGCCCGTGGCTTGTCCCTATACTCTTCATCAATTAATCTTTGCATAGCCCTTGCATCAGACCACATCACAGGTGATCTGTTTATATGCATTGACAACGGGAAAAGTATTACCGGCCTTTTAAGGTTGTTAGCAAGAGACTCTGCCCATGGAAGGTACTTATCCCAGTTTCTTTCGTTTAAACCATGAAAAAGAAAAATTGCTGATGCATACTTACCGCCGGAGAGATCACTGCTTTCAGGAGAAACTATAAAATAGTCAAACTTTGTATTTTCTGAAATCTCATCTTCTTTAACACAAAGGCTTTCAACAGGCGCGACCTCTCTCCTCTTTTTAAGGATTTCATCAAACCCTAGTTTCTCAATAAATTTTAACACATCTATTTTCATTGCCTTACTCACTTTTTTACAAATAACGAGATGTTGAACGGCTGTTAAAAAAAAATGGTGCTTTCTGAGCACCATTTTGGCAAAACTTAAACATATGGGGTGAAAATTGAACATACGTGGCAAAAGAGAATTTTGTTACATTTGTATTGATATGAAAATTCCAGACTATACAGTTAGAAAAGGTAATATTGTAAGGCTGATAATATTTACAGCAGCCTTTGCTTTGCTTTTTATCAATATATACAAACCTTTTGGTTCTGAAAACTGGTATAATGTTTCTGATTTTGAGTTTTTTCTGTTTTCTGCCCCAATAATTCTAACAGGAGTATTAGTAGTTGTAATCAGCCGTATTATAATGTATTATTACTCCAGGAAAAACGAGATATCTTATTTTACATACTTTTTATGGGTCTTGTTTGAAATCCTGTTCATGTCTCTGTTTTATACAATTTTCACATTGTCGCTGGAGACTAATCAAGACAGAGATGTAATTGCAACCTTTAAATCGGCAATGGTAAATACTGCCCTGGTGCTCTTACTGCCTTACATTACACTTTGGTTTTATATTGGCTGGGAAGAGAGTAAAAAGAGACTTGCTGTGATAGAGAGTCAATCCGGTGAGGAGCCTGAAAACATCCCGGATAATATTCTTTTTACGGACGATAAAGGCACATTGAGATTATCTGTGAGATATCCGGACCTTCTCTATATCGAGTCAGATGATAATTATGTGACTATCCACTATACTACCGGCGGTAAAATAAAAAACTTCCTCCTTAGAAATACTCTTAAGAAGATTGAAGACGAGCTGTCAGGAACTCCTGTAACAAGGTGCCACAGGTCTTATCTAGTAAATTTCTCCAGGGTAAAAGTTATGAGACGTGAAAGGGAAAACATATTTCTTGAGCTCGATGTAGAGATGGCTCAAGATATACCCGTGTCAAAAACTTATCGTGAAAAAGTTGCGGAAAGATTTATGAACCAATCTTTCCGCAACAATAAACATCTCATTTAATTATGAGATTACAGCTTTGAAATTATCTCTTCAGAGAGAGGCTTAACTTTTGAACCAAAATGGGAAACCAGATTTCCCTTTTCATCAATAAGATATTTGTTGAAATTCCAGGCAGGCTGAGTCTCGTTCCATCCGTTGAGGCTTTTATCTGTGAGCCATTTATAGACCGGATTTCTATCTTGACCCTTAACAGATGATTTCTCCATCATTGTGAAAGTCACCCCATAGTTTTCCTGGCAGAATGCCAGAATCTCATCATTTGAGCCTGGATCTTGATTCATAAAATCGTTTGATGGAAATCCTAAAATAATCAGGTTGTTTCCGTACTTATTGTGCAACTCCTCAAGATCCTTGAATTGAGGCGTATATCCGCATTTTGAAGCAGTATTTACAATAAGAACCTTCTTGCCCTTTAGAGTTGAAAAATCAAGTTTTTCACCAGATATTGTCCTGAAAGATAATTTGTAAAAATCTGCACCGGCAACGGGATTGTTGTTCTGAGCTGTCACGCTTGATGTGAAAAGCAGAAGTGAAATTGATAATAATATCGTAGAAAAAATTTTCATGTTTTTGTAATTTTTAAAATCTATATGAAAGCATAAAGTAAAAACCACTGTTGTAGTTTTTATCCTCAAAATCAAGGTTATTTACAGGCAGAAAACCAAAATCACCACCAGCATATACAACAATGTCTCCAAACATGATTCCAATGTTTGCATTCAAGCCCGCGTCAAATCTCTTCTTATATGTTGCCATAGAAAGCATGTTGTTTGAAAAAAGAGGTTGCTCGCTTAGTATTTCACCAGATTCAGCCTTCATCGTTCCCTTACCTCCTATTCCGTATGCAACATAAGGCCCTGCTCCTATGAGAACAGTGATTTTATCGTTAAGAGGGAGGTTTAGAGTAGCATTAACAGGTAACTGAATATAGTAGGGAGATATATTGTATGAAAAATCTGCCTGTCTGAACCCTTTGGAAACAACTAAAAGTGATGGGTCTACAGAAAAATAGCTTGAGAAGTTGTAATTAATTCCAAATCCGGCCCTTATGCCTGCTTTATACGTCCCTCCAATTAAATCATTTGTCATTTCTGTGAAGTTCAGGCCCGCCTGAACATTATATTTAACTTGAGCGAATGATAATTGTGATGTGGATAGAAGTAATCCGATTATTACTGCTAGTTTAATAAATCTTTTCATAGATAATCAGTTTTTAAGATTAACAATATTGTGGTTGAATTGTTCTGATGAACTTAAAATTAAGCAAATAATAGTAAAGTTATTATTAAATTAGCCAAATATTAATCAATAACCCCACGAGCAATGAAAACATTATTTATTTCATTTCTGCTCCCCATTTTCGTATTTACATTATCAACTTCAGTTGCCGGACAAAACAGAGAACTTATCAACCCCGCTAAAAGCGAATGGAATTTGGTTTGGCAAGATGAGTTTAACGGAGATAAACTTGATACAAGTAAATGGAGTGTACTTACAAGAGAAACAAGTAAGCATGATGAACTTCAATACTATGTTCCTGATGAAGTATATGTTGAAAATGGGCTGCTGAGAATTCGCAGCAGAGTCAGGGATTTTGGAAACAAAAAATTTACAAGCGGCCGTCTTTATACTAAAGACAAAATGGTAATGACCTACGGAAAAATCGAGATTATGGGTAAACTGCCTGTGGGACAGGGATTGTGGCCAGCTTACTGGTTATACCCACAAAACAGAGACTGGCAGATGGAATATACCATGGCAGAAGCAGTAGCAAACGGAAGAGAGAGATTGATTCCTGAATACAGACCATGGTACTCAGAAATTGATATTATGGAGTTTCTTGGACACGAACAAAACACTATTTATGCAACATTTCATTTCTACTCTTTTAAAGGAGAGAAAAAAGTATCCTCCTCAACTTATGTAGGCGAAGTATCTTATGGAGATGATTTTCACCTATACACATTAGAATGGGAGATGGACGAGATGAGATGGTATCTTGATAACAAGCTAATCCATAGCACGAAAGAGGGAGTGCCTCACAACGGCCATTTTCTCATAATTAATACCGCAATAGGTGGATCCTGGCCGGGCAATCCTGACTCAACTACAGTTTTCCCTCAGTTTCATGATGTGGACTTTGTGAGAGTTTATAAGAGATAATCTTTAAAAAAATCAACATTTAAAGTACAATGAGAGAATAATGTAGCTAGATTTGTTTCTTAAGCTAAATTTCAAATCATTCGAAATATATGTCAGGGAAATGGACACTTTTTACATTGTGTTTCTCTTTACTTATTCACAATGTTGCTTATTCACAACAAAATACAACCCATAAAACAGCGATTGGAGGAATTGTAAAAGACTCTGTTTCCAGAAAAAGTCTTGAATATCCAACTATTGTTCTTCTTGCTGATTCTATGAAAATTATATCGGCTGTAGCAGGTGGTGCGGACGGCAGATTTCTTATTTCCGATATTGAACCAGGCAAATATACAATTGTGGCATCTATGTTAGGCTACTCTACGGCAAAGCATCAACTGATTATTGATGGTACTCAAAAGAGGGTTGATGCTGGTGAGTTATTGTTAATGGAGGGCATTGAGCTTACTGAGGTAATGGTTACAGGAGTGAGACCGCTGATAAAAGCTGAAGCAGATAAAATCACATATAATTTTGATTCTGACCCTCAGGCGGCTTCAAGTACAGCCGCAGAAATTCTGCGAAAAGTTCCCATGATTAGCATTGACGGGGAAAATGAAGTCAGGTTAAATGGAGAGAAGAGCTTTAAGGTTCTTGTAAACGGGAGATCAACCGGTGTTTTAGCAAAGAACTTTAAAGAGGCAATTCAAGCTCTCCCGGCAAGTGCAATAAAGTCTGTTGAGGTGATAACCAATCCTCCTGTAAGATATGATGCAGAGGGTATTACCGGAATCATAAATATAATCACAAACAGAAGAGCTACAAATGGATTTAACGGAAGCATAAATGCTTCTGTGAATACAAGAGGCACATACACAGGAGGAGGATATGTATCGGCTCAGGCGGGAAAATTTGCAATAAGCACAAATCTTTTTCATGGTAATATTATAATGAAGAGGAACAGTACTTTTACCGATTCGGAAAATTTTCTGAGCGAAGAGTACAGACGATCTGTTACAGAGGGAGCATTTGATTTGAGAAACAAAATCTCTTATCTTTCAATGGATGCCAGTTATGAAATTGACACGCTGAATCTTATCACATTAAGTGGCTGGGGATACCTGGGAAATGCCGTTAATTTAGGTTCTTCTCTTTATTCTGCGTATAATTCATCAGGAGCTATTACAAGAAAATACAACAACATATCCCAAACAAATAATCAATTTGGAACGGGATCAGGAGTAATATCCTGGCAGAAGAATTTTAAAAAGCCGGAGAAAACTTTTACAATAAGCTATAGTGCCGACTGGAGCCCTATGGACACCCGAATCGAAAACTTAATTAATCCTATAGTTGACTACATAGAATATGAGCAAAATTCTATCAATGATGCATACGGTATTGAACATGCTTTTCAGGCCGATTATTACAATCCAGTAACAAAAAGCCATTTTATTGAGACAGGTGTAAAATATACTCTTAGGCAAAACTTCTCTAACACAACTATTTTCAGAAAAGATGAGTCCACCGGACAGTGGATTGAAGACAATACAAGGGTTAATGATTTAGATTATGACCAGCATATAGCCAGCCTATATGGGGGGTACACATTTAAACACAAAAAACTTACCTTAAAAGGGGGCTTTCGTGCAGAGTACACTCTTAATGACGGAATTTCCAAAAGCAACAGCGGGAACGTAACCTTTACTAATAAACAGTTTGATATTGTTCCCTACCTTAATATCTCATTAATGGAGAACGGAGGACACATTTTCTCCCTATCATATACTCAACGTCTTAACAGGCCGGGGATCCACTATCTAAATCCATATGTAAATGACTCAAATCCTATGAACATATCATATGGTAATCCGGATCTCAAAAGTGTAAAGAGGGATGCTTTGAATTTCAGTTATATGAAAGCTTCGCTAAGCTGGAACCTTGGAGTTACACTGGGAGCAGACTTTACCAGAAATAATATTGAGAATATAAGACGTTTTAACGAAACTGGTGTGAGTGTTTCTACTTATGAGAACATCGGTAGAAATCAGAACTATACTCTCAATCTTAATTACTCATACAGAGCAGGAAGCAAACTGAACCTTTATGTAAACGGATCAGTTGTTTACACAGTGATTGCATCTAAAGAACTTGCACTTGACAACAGCGGTTTTGGTTATAGTGGAGGTTTGGGAGCAAACCTCAACTTGTGGAAAGGGGGATCAATTAATGCAAATGCCTTTCTGTTCAGGAGCAATATCACTCTTCAATCCTCCTATCCTGTAAATTCATCAACATCCATTGGTATCAGTCAAAAGCTTCTTAGCGACAAACTTACTATAGCTCTTAATATTACAGAGCCTTTTAATAAAACTAAGACCTACAAATTTGACTCTGAAGACATAACTTATAAAATGCACTCCAGAAGCATAACATATCAAAGAGCTGCAAACTTTAGTATTGTATGGAGGTTTGGGAAGTTTCAGGCAACTGTTAAGAAGGCGAGAAGGAATATAATTGACGACAGATTAAGTGGAGACAAACAGAGTTCTTCAACTCAAGCTTCACGGTAAAACACAGATTCACAATTTGTTCATATCCTGGCTTTGAAGGGATAATCTCATCTTGTTAATTAACTTCACTATCAGGCACTATTATTGTAGTGCCCATAACAATACTATCAGAAAACACCTACCTGCACAAGCTCCAATTTGTTTAATTAATTTCAATACCTATGAACAGGATTATATTTCTAATCTGCCTGGCATTATTGTACCCTGTTAAAAACTCATTCGCACAGAAAAACGAAACCCAAAAGATTGTATTGACGGGAGAAGTTGTAGATTCCCTCACCGGCAGAGGCATTGAGTACCCTACAGTAGCACTTTTTACCGATTCTTTAAAATTAATTAAAGCAGTCGCAGGAGGGGTGGACGGAAAATTTTCAATGGAGATTAACAAGGCCGGAAAATACATTTTATCTGCATCTATGATAGGTTATTCTAACTCTAAAGATCTGATTACTGTTATGGATGGTGTTAAGAAACTTGATGTTGGGAAAATATCACTAACAGAGGGTATGCAGTTGAAAGAGGTTACTGTTACAGCTGTACAACCTCTGATTAAAAACGAGCCTGATAAGTTGACATATAACCTGGATTCAGATCCTCAAACAGCTTCAAGTCCTCTTGTGGATATTTTAAGAAAGGTTCCTATGCTTAGCGTGGATGGAGAGGATGTAGTGAGACTTAACGGAGAGACTAATTTTAAGGTTCTTGTTAACGGAAGGTCATCAGGTCTTCTAGTGAGAAATTTTAAGGATGCGATTAAGGCGATGCCGGCAAGTGCAATTAAATCAATAGAAGTCATTACCAATCCTCCTGCAAAATATGATGCAGAGGGGATTGGAGGTGTTATAAACATAATTACAAACAGGAAAAGTACTCAAGGGTACAATGGGAGTATTAATGCCGGAGTGAACACCCTGGGGGGCTATAATGGGGGTGGATATATTTCCGCTCAGATAGGGAAATTATCCTTAAGCACAAATATTTATACAGGAAATCAGATTGCAAAAGGCTCATACTATACATCAGAATCTGAGAACTATCTCAGCGATGATTATAAATACTCAAAGACATCAGGAACATCTAATTCTGAGAGTAAATTCAACAATTTTAGCGTTGAGGCCAGCTATGAAATTGATTCACTAAACTTGATTACATTGTCAGGGTGGGGATACCTTGGAAACTCAACTAATATTGGCACAAGTTTGATGGAGTCTCGCAATCTTAACAATGTGATGTCCCGTAAATACTCTACAACAAATGTATCTGAATTTCTTTATGGGTCTGGTTCGGGCTCATTATCTTATCAGAAAACGTTTAAAAAACCAGACCAGAATTTAACCTTCAGTTATAGCATAGACGCCAGCCCTACTGAGTCCGACTATACCAATAATGTTGTACCGGAGCTTAACTTCACCCAATACTCTCAGCGGTCAACAAACAAGGCAATGGGACTGGAACACACTCTGCAGGCAGATTATTACAATCCGATTGGAAAGAAACACAATATTGAAACCGGAATTAAATATATCTTAAGGCAGAACTTTTCTGAGACAGACGTAGATATCTACAATCCAGAAGATGGGACGTGGAATAATGCTCCTGAAAAGGTGAATGACCTGGACTATGATCAGCATATTGGCAACATGTATGGGGGGTATGCTTTTAAACACAAGTCTCTCTCGCTTAAAGGCGGCTTCAGGATGGAATATACAATTAATGATGGTATCTCAAAAAGCTCTGATGGCAATATCACATTTACTAATAAACAGTTTGATATTGTTCCATATGTTAACTTCTCTTATATGCTAAAAAAGGGCAATTCAATATCTGCATCATTTACTCAGAGGCTTAACAGACCGGGCATCTGGCACCTCAATCCATACGTAAACGATAATGATCCCATGAATATCTCATATGGGAATCCTAATTTGGAAACAGTAAGGCGCAATTCAATAACTTTTGGCTATAGGAAATCTTCTCAGACTTGGAATCTTAGTGTAAATTTAAATGGCAACTTTACCAGGAACAATATTGAGAGAATAAGAAGGGTAGATGCCGACGGAATAAGCAGATCCACATATGAAAACATAGGAGTCAACAGAAATTACAGACTGAATTTCAATTACTCATATCGCAGCGGGGAAAAGCTAAACATATACGTAAATGGAGGGGTTGCCTATACTTCAATTGCATCACCGGAGCTGAATCTCTCAAATGATGGGGTAAGCTATTTTGGAGGAGCCGGGCTGTCTGCAAAAGTTTGGAATAAGGGCACGGTTAATTTAAACGGTTTTATTTACGGAGGTGACGTCTCTCTGCAAGGTCAAAATCCTGTTAATTACACATCGTCTATAGGGTTCAGTCAACGATTTCTGAAAGATAAACTCACCATTTCAATCTACTTATCGGAGCCACTTAGTAAGACTAAGACTTACAGATCTAATTCCCAGGATGTCACATATAAGATGAGTTCAGAAAGCATCTATGTAAGAAGATCTGCAAACTTTAGTCTTTACTGGAGATTTGGTAAATTTAACGTAAATGTAAAGAAAGCACGCCGCTCCTCAACAGACGATAAAATGGGTGGATCACCTGCGACAACTACCACTCCATAATTGATATAATATTTTTTAATGTTATTACTCGCACTCCCCCTTTCGAAAATATTCTGAGGGGGTTTTTCCTGTAAATAATTTAAAGTTTCTTAATGCAGTAGTTCTAGATCTAAAACCCACATAAAAGAATGCCTCCTGGAAGTTATCAGACACGCCTGATTCAACGTGCCTGAGAAAATCCTCAATCCTTAACCTGTTTATGTAATTTGTATAGTTATCGAATCCATTCTCACGCATAACTTTGGCCAGGGTGGTTCTATTTGTGTACAGCTCACACGCTAATGTGTTAAGTGATAAATTTGGATCTCTCCAAGCACTATTCTTACTCATATAATTGCTAAGCCTCTCAATCAAAGCCGAGCTTTTAGGATCTTCATTTAATTCCTGTATTGTTGTATCAACCTCTACCTCTTTATCTGATCCGGCTCTTCCTATCAACCGGTCAAACAGCTCCATATAAACAATATAGAGGCTGCATCCAACACTTATATAGTAATACAAAGTATGCAACACCTGATGATCAGATATTAAGACCGACAGGTATGCAATGATGTTAATAAAAAACACAGTAGCGTATTTTTTTAACCACATCTGATCTGTGTTATTATATAGTCTTGTCCTGTAAATAAAAAATATAAAAAGACCTGGGAAGAAGAATAAAAAGCTTAGTAAAAGACGGAACCAGACTTCAAATCTTTCTGCATTATAAAACATCTGCTGCAGAGAACTATAAGGGGTATAGTACACATCTGCCCACAAAGTAAATAAATATACAACAGTTAAAAATATCCAAACAGAGTAAAGTTTCAGAATCCGCTTAAAATTAAGCCAACCTGGTGATATAACCTCGATTGGGTACAAGATGTATGAAACAACCATAAAATTAGCAATCAGTAACATTTTCACTGACACAACCATATCAGGAACATCTCCCTTACAAAGAGATATAAATCTTGAAATATAGCTGAACACAGAAAAAGAAACAATAACAGCCAATATAATCCGCGACCGCTGTCCCGCTTTTCTACGTAGAAATAATAATAACGAGGCTAGCAGACATACTAAGGCTCCGGCGAAAACTGTTGCTATATACAAGTATTCCATGCACTGATCTTAAAACATATTGGGGACGCTAAGATAATAATTATAGGGGTGGATTTTGTAAAAACGGAACAGCAGTTTTGTAAATATGAAACATTACTGATATGGCTTTACTTTAGATTTGTATTTTAGATGACTAAAACAAATCATTAACTCTTTTATTCAATGAAAAAATTATTTAATCTTCTTCTATTCACTTTATTATGCATGAATCTCTACTCATGCACAAAAGAGGATCCGGCAGGTCCCACACCATTTGACAATCTGGCCGTAAGCAACAATGATTCAAGAGATAAAATAGTTGTTATAAGTGATTTACACTTGGGTAATGATTTATCATATTCTGAAACTGTAGCTCATTTAAGGCGACTTCATGAGTTTCTTACAGAGATCCGGACATCAAAAACAGTAAAGGAGCTGGTTATTGCAGGCGACATGTTTGACGATTGGTATATACCTACCAGAACAGACACATACGGTGGCGGTACT
Organism: Bacteroidales bacterium; assembly: GCA_034003005.1. Classification (GTDB taxonomy): domain Bacteria; phylum Bacteroidota; class Bacteroidia; order Bacteroidales; family UBA932; genus Bact-08. Next base: position 14,130 of record JAVEZL010000008.1, on the reverse strand, counting down.
CAGGCAAGCTTTGTGAGAAAGACTGTAGCTGCAAATAAGGAAGTATTTGATGTTCTGAACAGAATAATAATGGAAGGGAAGGTAAAAATTACCTACATACCTGGAAACCACGATATGGGTTTCACAGCAGAAAATATTAACATCGCAATGCCGGGAGTAAATCAGGCCAGGGATGGAGGCGAGAAATTCGGAATAGGCACCTACTATCCTGACGGATACCCGGAGATAGCCATAGAACATGGACACAGATACGATTTCTTCTGTTCACTTGCACCGGATGCAAATGAAACAGAAGCTCCGGGGGCGACACTGCCTCCTGGTTATTTTTTTGCAAGAATTGCCGCCAACTCCTTTGTAAACCCCACAACTCCTGAAGCATCCACTAAAGTTCCTGAGGTTACTCTGAACAATCCGGAAAATGCAGAGCAGAAGAGTAAGCATATCTATTACTTATTATGGAAGAAAGTTATTGAAGATGTAATATATGTTAATGACAATTTCAGTGAACCAATTATCAAAACAAATGTGGGTAACTTTACAAAAACATACTCCATTAACGATATAATGCCCCGGAACAGCGAGCCAGACGGCAGCATACAGATGAATCTCTATAATGGACTATTTACACAAACAAACTGGAATTTGCGCTCCAGGTACAATAATGTCCCAGTAATGACTAATATTAACAAGGCGATTGCCGGAAGTCTGCAAACAGAATTTTTAGATGACCAATCTAAAACACAATATTTCCACAATCCTTTATCTAATGTTAGAGTCGTGATTTTTGGGCACACCCATAAGCCGATGGTTAAATCACTAAAGAACCTGGATGGTAAAGATTGTATTTATGCAAATTCCGGTACATGGGAAGATTTGAAGACACGTGATAAAAGTGCAGCAATAGATCAGGATGCACAAAAGATGAATTTTATAATAGTAGCTCCGGTTAATTCAGACAAGAGAAAGCTCCATATTGGACTTTATCAGTATAAATACGGCAAGCACGTAATGGACGATAGCAAGGAGATAATTCTTTAGTCACTTAGGTTAAATGAAAACAAAAGGCCGCAAGCAATAAAGCTTATGCGGCCTTTTAACCTTTTTGTGTGGTGCCACCAGGAATCGAACCGGGGACACAAGGATTTTCAGTCCTTTGCTCTACCAACTGAGCTATGGCACCATTAGGTTTGGGAGTGCAAAAGTAATGCTAATTTTCATTTTTGCAAAAATTATTCTCTATTTGTTTTATCTTTGCGACAAATTACAAAACTAATTTATGGCAACAACAGCAGATTTTAAGAACGGACTATGTATTGACTTCAATGGAAAACCATGTACAATAGTATGGTTTCAGCATGTAAAGCCCGGCAAGGGGGGAGCTTTTGTAAAGGTAAAAGTGAGAAATCTGGAGAGCGGAAGAATCCTGGAGAATACATACAACGCAGGTGAAAAAATTGACATCATCAGCATAGAGAGAAGACCTTATCAGTTTCTATATAAAGATGATATGGGATATAACTTCATGCATAACGAGACATTCGAGCAAATTTCACTTGGCGAGGAGATGATTGAAAACGCAGATCTTATGAAAGAGGGACAAAATGTTGAGATGATGTTTCACGCAGACGAAGAGAGAGCTCTTACATGCGAATTGCCTCAGTTTGTAGAGATGGAAGTTACATATACCGAGCCTGCTGTTAAAGGTGACACTGCATCAACAAATGCAATGAAGGCTGCCACTCTTGAGACTGGCGCAGAGATTATGGTTCCTCTCTTTATAAATCAGGGAGAGAGAATAAGAGTAGACACAAGAGACCGCTCTTATCACGAAAGATGTAAATAAACTTTAATAAACACATAATGAAGAGATTTCTCTCCATAATCTTAATCTCCGCGCTGCTTAATGCTTGCGGAGATTCTGTTTCTGATATGCTCCCAACTAATGAGCAGATAGAGCAGACAATTGAGAAGGGCAATTTTTCAGAGGCCAGAAAAATGATTCGGCTCGCACTTACAAATGACACCCTCACCCCGGCAGAGCGTTGGGAGAAGAACTTTGAAATTGAGAGGATGGATAGAATAGAGCGTGATTTTTCAGAGGTAGATACTTCCGTGTATAATTACATTAAGAAGTATCATCCTAATTTAAACAAAGAGGAGATTGATTCCTGGGAAAAGTCAAATGCTATTGAAAATATGATGATTGATGGCAAAAAACGATATTTTCACTCAGCAGGCCGGAACCTTTTCAGGATTGACTCCACAGCTGCAAAATATTACGAAGGGGCAAACGGAAGGCAAAGTGACTCACTTGACAAATTGCTTGCGTGGTACATCCCCCAGGCCCTGAAATCAATTAGCAGCCCGGTAAAGATGAAAATTAAATATACAATCACTGTCAAGGCCGATGAGGTTCCTGCTGGCGAGACAATACGTGTATGGATGCCATACCCAAGAACAGATGTTCCAGTACACAAAGAGATTAAATTAATCTCTGCATCTCAGCCTGAATACATTATTGCAACAGACAATAACATTCATAAGAGCATATATATGGAGGGCGTTGCGAAAAAGGGCGAACCTGCAGTATTTGGATATGAACTCTCTTACTCATCTTATAATCAATACTACACATTTAAACCAGAAGAGTTACAAGAGTACAATAAAGAGTCTGAAGTATTCAACAGATTCACTGCAGAAGAGGGTGATCACATAGTATTTAGTGAAAACATCAAACGTGCCGTAAAAGAGGCCATAGGTGATGAAACCAATCCATATTTGAAAGTCAAAAAGATATTCACATGGATAAATACAAATTTCCCGTGGGCAAGTGCAAGAGAGTACTCAACGATTAAGAACATACCGGAATATGTACTCGCAAACAGACATGGTGACTGCGGACAGGTATCACTTCTTTTTATAACAATGGCAAGATATGCGGGCGTTCCGGCAAAATGGGAAAGTGGCTGGATGATGCATCCCGGAAACAAGAACCTTCACGACTGGGCAGAGGTCTATTATGAAGGCATAGGATGGGTTCCGGTTGATCAATCATTTGGAAGAGTATTTGGAGCTCCTGACGAAGAGTCTCACTGGTTCTTCACAAAAGGACTTGATGCCTACAGAATGATTGTAAACGAGGGGATTTCAGCTCCGTTTTATCCGGCAAAAATTCATCCAAGAAGTGAAACTGTAGACTTCCAGAGAGGCGAAGTTGAGTGGAGAGGTGAGAATCTATATTTTGGAAGATGGAGATACAAGATGGAGATTGAATATCTCTAGGTTGCCCTTTACAACAATTTCCTGATAATATTGAGACCGTCCCTGAGTGGCAGAATATAATTCTCTACCCGGGGATCCTCTTTTACTATCCTGTTAAACTCTATAATAGCACTGGTTTGTTTGTCTGAAGGAGGATTATCCATATAAACCTTACCATCCCATAATACATTGTCGGCAATTATGTAACCGCCAGGTCTGAGTTTTTCCAGTGCCAGATTGTAGTAAAACGGGTACTCCCTCTTGTTTGCATCTATGTAAATGAGATCATAAACCTTGTTAAGTTGAGGAATAAGATCCTTTGCATCCCCAATCAGAAGAGATATTCGCTCCTCAACCCCTGCCCTTCTGAAGCCCTCCATAATCAAATCCTCTAGCTCGTCGTTAATCTCAATCGCATCTAGATGGCCATAGTCTGGTATGCCGAGAGCAATAGAAATCGCAGAATATCCGGTAAATGTTCCTATCTCCAGAACATTTTCAGGAGAGAGCGTTTGGCAAAATGTTGTCAGATACCTTCCCACCTGAGGACCACAAAGCATTCTTGCATGATTTGTCCTTAAGTGAGTCTCACGTTCAAGCCAGTTAAGGGCCGGGTGTAAACCGGATTCACAATCCTGCAGATATCTGTCCTGGTTTGTCATCTTATTTGTAGATAAGTGTGATTAGGTTATCATCAGAAAAAACTTCAGAAGCCACCTCTTTAATCTGATCAGATGTAATTGCATTAATCTTTCCCATTACCTCGTCCATCGGCTCAACTTTCTTAAAAACCAAAAGGGATTTCCCTATATTCAGACATTGAGACTCAGCATTATCAGTAGAAATTGCCAATTGCCCTGCAAGCTGCTTCTTTGCTGCCTTAAGTTGAGGCATTGATAAGCCCTTCTCGATTATAGTATTTAACTCTTTATTAATCAACTTTAGTGACCGGTCAAGATTGGTTTTATCAGTTCCAAAATAAACCGTAAATAAACCTGTATCAGAGAAAGGGGTGTATGATGCGTCAACAGTATAAGCAAGGGCGTGTTTCTCTCTGAGGAGAAGATTTAGTTTTGAATTAAGTGCAGGCCCTCCCAGTACGTTTACCAAAAGGGCAAGAGGCAATCTTCTTTTATCATAGAGAGAGTATGCCCTTCCACCGAGAACACAGTGGGCTTGATAACTCTTCTTTGATACTATGTGAATTCCGCCTGAGTTGCCCGGCGGTATGTGAGCACTTCTGAATGGGACTATCCCCGGGGGCTCATTGGTCTCCATATGTCCAAAATACTTCCTTGCCAGAGCTTCACACCTCTCTGCCTTAGAGTCGGCAACAATTGAGAAAGACATGTTTTCACACCTATAGTGCAGTTTTGTAAAGTTCACAAGGTCCTCTCTTGTAATTCTTCTTACGGTTTTGGGTGTTCCCAGAATATTTCCTGCAAGCGGATGGGTTCCAAAAAGGAGCTCTTCAAAGTCATCATAAATCTGCTCTGATGGAGTGTCCTTGTATGATTTAATCTCTTCAAGAACTACCTCTTTCTCTTTTACCAGTTCATTTTCAGGAAAAATTGAATTAAAGGCAAGATCGTGCAGGAGCTCTACTGCCTTTGGTAAATCCTCTTTTAGAACAGTTGCATGAATTACAGTCTCCTCTTTTGTTGTATAGGCGTTAAGTTCACCTCCCAGTTTCTCCAGAAAATTGTTTATACTTCTTGCACTCCTACCCTTTGTACCCTTGAACAGCATATGTTCTGTAAGGTGAGCGATTCCCCCCTGGGACAGATTTTCGTCTCTGGTACCGGCATTAATTGTAAGTGCACAATAAGCCACCGGTGATGATGCATGCCTGAAACCAAATCTTAAACCGTTATCAAATAAGGTTGTATATGTTGTCATTATTTTAATCTATAAGGAGCGGAAATTCTTTTGAGGTCCTCCTGTGTGAAACCAGAAGGCAACTTTGACGAGATTTTATGTCTTCTGTAGAAAACCAATTCGTGATTCTCCGTATCTATCAAGAGCTGATAAGAAAATCCCTTGCCCTTTTTGTTTGCCGGAGAGACCTTGTAACTAACCACAGTGTTTTGAGAAGACTCTATAATTGCTTTTGAAACATCAGAAAAGCTACCGGCTGAAAATTTATCACCAAATAACTCCGTCATCTCCTCTTCTGAATACTCGTACCCAATATCAGATTTGTCAAAAAGCAAAAATTTATCTCCAATTTTATCAACTCTGTTTGTATAAAAAGAGTTCCCTACATACGCCTTAAGTATATCCTCGCTAACATTCATAATATGCTCCTGCATTATGTTTATCAATGCAGGCATGAATACAAATGCCTTACCTGATTCATCACCCACAGGCTGAAGAGGCATAGAGACAATTTCCTGCATCTTCTCTATCCCTTTTTTTGCCGACTCCCCCCCCTTAACCAATGTAAGATATTCAATACTTGCCTCCCTCTCTGCTTTAAACCGACCATCTACCCGCAAAAGAAAAAAGTAGTTTGTATCGGTCATAACCTTTTGAAATTTCTCGTGTGTACAAAGCTCATACAACGAGATTCTCCATCCGCTTTTTACAGCATCTGCAAGTGACAGATCTGTAAAATCGGTCTGATTTACCACTACCAGAGTTTTCTTTGCTGCAAAATTTCTGTAGTTGTTCTTGGCTTTACCAAAAAGCTCTTGCGCATCTGCATCCGGAGAGAAGAATAGAAGTGCAGGCAAAAGTAGCGCCAATTGTATAATTCCCATTATTCTCATAAATGCAAAATTAGATAAAAATTCTTACTTTTGTGGAGTATGGAAAGATTTATAGTTTCGGCAAGAAAATACAGACCGGGGAGCTTTGAGACCCTTATAGGACAGGAGAATATTGCAAAGACTCTGAAGAATTCGATTTTGAGGAACCAGCTTGCTCATGCCTACCTTTTCTGTGGGCCGAGAGGGGTTGGAAAAACTACCAGTGCGCGAATCTTTGCAAAGACAATTAATTGCCTCTCCCCTTCGGCAGAGATGGACCCTTGTGGAGTTTGCGAATCATGCAAAGCCTTTGATGAAAACAGATCTTTTTCAATACACGAACTTGATGCCGCTTCAAACAACGGTGTAGAAGAGATAAGAAGTCTTAACGAAAAGGTAAGAATACCCCCTCAAATTGGGAAGTATAGTGTCTATATAATTGATGAGGTACACATGCTTTCACAGGCTGCCTTCAATGCTTTTCTGAAAACGCTTGAGGAGCCCCCTGCTCACGCCATCTTCATATTGGCAACAACAGAAAAGCACAAAATCATTCCAACAATACTTTCCCGCTGCCAGACATACGACTTCAACAGAATATCCGTTCAGGACATTGTTAAAAACATTAATGATATTGCCGTAAAAGAGGGTGTTCAAATTGAAGAAGAGGCAACACACGTAATTGCGAAAAAGGCAGACGGCGCTATGAGAGACGCACTTACTCTATTTGATCAGTCTGTTGCTTTCTGTGGAGAAAAAATAACATATGATCAAGTAATTGCAAATCTTAACATCCTTGACTACGATTATTATCTTAGGCTTACGGACCTTTTCCTCAACAGTGATCATTCATCTTCGTTGATTCTGTTTGATGAGATTCTCTCTAAGGGATTTAACGCTCTTCATTTCGTGGGAGGATTAAGCAATCACTTTAGAGATTTGCTCGTTTGTAAGGACCCATCAAGTGCAAGATTAATGGAACTTGCTCCATCAGTTGTTGACAAGTATAGAGAACAAGCAAACAGATGCTCCGTTGAGTTTCTTTTTAACGCTTTAAATATTACCACACTATGCGAATCCACATTTAAAGCAAGTGGTAATCAGAGACTTCATGTAGAGTTTACACTTGTTAAGCTTTCAAGGCTATGTGGAGAGCAGGTAAAGAAAACCGAGACCAAAGCTGAAGTTAAGCCGGAAGCTGTAACTCAAGTTGAAACGAATACTTCACCTGAAATTATAAAAGAAGTTATCCCAGAAGTTAAACAAGAGATTAAACAAGAGAATATTCAGGAGGTTAAACCTGAAGTTATCACAGAAAAGAAGCCAAAGGAGGTAAAGCTGCAAGGTACAAGATCCATAAAGGAGATGATGCAGCTGGCAAAAGAACAGACAGAGAAGTCTGAAGGTAATAAGCCCCGTGAGATTGGTGAAGATCCATTTGGCCCTGAAGAGCTTGATGTTGCCTGGAGAGAGATGGCTGAGTCTGAAAAAAATCTTCAAAGACTAGCAAATGCAATATCTGAAACAAAACCTGTTATATCTGAAAATCCAAACACTATCATTTTCTATGTGAGTAATGAACTCCAGAAAGAGTGGATAAACAGTAAGTGTAAACTCAGATTAGAGACATTTCTTAAAGAGAAGCTCAATAATAAAAATACAAATCTGCTGGTAGAGGTCTCCGCAATGGATGAAAACAGAGAGGATAAGCCATATATGCCTGAGGAGAAGGCAAAGTTCCTGATGGATAAGCATCCTGAGCTCAAAGAGCTTCAGAAGGATTTAAAATTAGAGATAAAGTAGAGAATAGTTATGAGATTGCACTGCACCCAATTGGTTAAGAAGTATGGAGCCCGCACTGTTGTTAAAGGTGTCTCCATTGAAGTAGAGCAAGGCGAGATAGTGGGACTTCTAGGACCTAATGGTGCCGGCAAGACCACAACTTTTTACATGATAACCGGTCTTATCAAACCAAACGAGGGCAGAATATATCTGGATAACGAGGAGATAACAGACCTCCCCATGTACAAAAGGGCGCAGAAGGGGTTAGGCTACCTTGCCCAAGAGGCATCGGTTTTCAGAAAGCTAAGTGTAGAGGACAATATTTTATCAGTAATGGAGCTCCATGATATCCCCAAGAAGGAGAGAATGGAGCGGCTTGAGGTTTTGCTTGATGAATTCAGCCTACACACGGTGAGGAAAAGTTTTGGCATTCAACTTTCCGGTGGTGAGAGAAGAAGATGTGAAATTGCAAGAGCTCTTGCAATTGATCCCAAGTTCATCCTTCTTGACGAGCCGTTTGCCGGTGTTGACCCTATTGCAGTTGAGGACATTCAACATATCATCGCAAACCTTAAGACTAAGAACATAGGGATAATCATTACAGACCATAATGTTCACGAAACTCTTGCAATAACAGACCGTGCCTATCTTTTGTATGAAGGCAACATTCTGGAGAGTGGAACCGCAGAGGTACTTGCAAATAATCCTGAGGTAAGAAAGAAATACCTCGGTGAGAATTTTGAATTAAGAAAAGCTGTTCTTAAAACAAGAGGTGGAGGCAAGGCTAAAAGCAGTTCATTAAAAACTGAACAGAGTCCAGAGTCACAAATAAACCCTAATATAGCAGAAAAAGTTACAGATATCTCTGACTATAGCTCTAAGGCAAACAAAATGGAGAGAGGCAAATAGCCCCTCTCCATAAAACACAAGTCGAATTTCAAACTTAACCTAACTTATTATCTGTTTCTAAACTTGCGGTTTTTGTTTCGCTCTCCTCTCATGTCGAACTGAACCCTCTGCTCGTCTGTTAGAAGTGCCCTTACTTTGCTTTTGTGCTCTGCATTCATCTTATACTTCTTATTCTGAAGTTCAGTCATTTCATCAATCTTTGCGTTAATTGCTTTAAGATTTGGTTTATCAACCTGCTCCAGAGTTCTCAGTTGAGCTCTCTTTTCTCTGATTTCGTTTGAAAGCTGAAGTGACTCTTTTTGGTGCTGAATTCTTAGACTTTCGATTTTTTGCTGTTGCTCAGGTGTAAGGTCTGGAATGATTCTTGGGGCAACCATTTCTGGATTTGCTCGCATGTAGCCTGATCCTTGACGTTTAACATTCATATTTTGTCCCTGAGCGGAGATGGTAAGGGCTAATAAAGTCATTACCAATAATGTAGACACTTTTTTCATTTTTATGAGTTTTTTAATGTTTCTCTGCTATTAGGACTAAATTGATTGAAAAAGGTTTAATGGAAGTAAAAGAATTTATACCTTTGCCGAATTAATTTTGGCAACTTTCAATAATTAAATAAATCAATATGGCAGAAAAATTATTTGATGAGTTTTCACCGGTTTCTACAGAGAAGTGGGAAGAGGTGATTACCAAGGATCTAAAGGGAGCCGATTACGAGAAGAAGCTCGTATGGAAGACCATGGAGGGCATCTCCGTACGTCCTTATTACAGAGCTGAAGATCTTGAGAAACTGAATCATCTCAAGTCTGCTCCAGGCGAATTTCCTTTTGTAAGGGGGACTAAAAATGAGAACAAATGGAAGATCCGTCAGGGCTATTGCGCTCATGAAAGCTTCCAGAAAGCAAATGCTCAAGCCGTTGATGGTTTGGCGAAGGGAGTTGAATCAATTGGATTCTGCGTTGATGGTTCAAAAGCCATCTCAAAAGATAAGATGGAGGTGCTGCTAAAAAGCATCGACCTTTCAAAAACAGAGGTAAATTTTGAAGGCTGTTCTTGCGAAACTCCTGCAATAATTGATTCATTTATTTCATTAGCTAAAGGCAGAGGTGTAAAGGCTGAGGATATCAAAGCTTCATTTGACTTTGATCCGCTTAAGAGTCTAACAACTACCGGCAACTTCTGCTGCTCAAACTACATCAATAACTACCGTAAGTGCATGGAACTTGCATCGGGCTATCCCGGAATCAGGGTTATAGGTGTTGAAGGATATGCATTCAATGATGCAGGTGCAACTCTTGTACAAGAGCTTGGATTTGCCATGGCAATGGGAAGTGAGTACATGAACACTCTTGTTGAAATGGGATTCACTGCAGATGAAGCAGCTTCAAAAATAAAATTCACCCTTTCAGTAGGCTCAAACTACTTCATGGAGATTGCAAAATTCCGTGCCGCAAGATTGATTTGGGCAAATATTACTGACAAGTATGGCGTTAAGAACGAAGAGTTCAAAAAAATCAACATCCATGCAGTTACAAGTCAGTGGAATCAGACAGTTTACGATTCTTATGTTAACATGCTTAGGGCAACTACAGAGGCAATGAGTGCATCCCTTGCAGGCGTTGATTCACTTGAGGTTTTACCTTTTGACTATCAGTACCGCGAGCCATCTGAATTCAGCAACAGAATTGCCAGAAATGTTCAGATTATCCTTAAAGAGGAGTCTTATTTTGACAAAATTGCAGACCCTGCTGCTGGTTCTTATTACATAGAAACTCTCACAAGTTCATTAGCTAACGAGAGCTGGAACCTTTTCCGTTCAGTTGAAGAGAAGGGTGGATATACGGAGGCTTTTAAGGCTGGTTTTATCCAATCAGAGATTAAGGCCACTACTACTAAGAGAGATCTTAACATTGCTACAAGAAGAGAAATATTTGTGGGTACAAACCAGTATCCAAATTTCACAGAGGTTGCAGATAAAGATGTAACGCATGATGTTATAACCCGTGGTGCAAACAAAAACGTTAGTGCAAATCCTATTGCCCAACCACTGGAAAAATATCGTGGTGCACAGGCCTTTGAGGCGCTTAGGTTTGCTACTGAGACCAGTGGAAAAACGCCAAAAGTCTTCATGCTCACATTTGGAAACCTTGCATTTTGCAGAGCAAGAGCTCAATTCTCGAGCAACTTTTTTGCAGTTGCAGGTTTTGATGTAGTTGACAATACACGCTTCTCGTCTGTAGATGAGGGTGTAAAAGCGGCTATGGAAGCTAATGCTCACATAGTTGTTGCCTGCTCATCTGATGAAGAGTACGCCGAGGCTGTTCCGCAAATTAAAGAGTTCCTGGGTGACAGAGCAATTCTTGTAGTGGCTGGAGAACCTTCGTGCAAAGACGAACTTGTTGCAAAAGGCATTGAAAACTTTATCAGTGTTAAAAGTAATGTTCTGGAAACACTGAAACAGTATCAGTCAAAGCTGGGTATTTAGTAGTAATGATTTAAAAAATTGAATATGCGTCCAAATTTTTCAGATATAAAATATACCGGAGGCGCTGCTCAGACAAAGGGTGAGCAGAGTGTATGGATGACTCCGGAGCAGATTGGGTTAAAAAATGTTTACTCAGCTGCAGACCTAGAAGGGCTGGAGCATTTGAATTATGCTGCAGGTATCCCACCATACCTACGCGGGCCTTACAGCACCATGTATGTAATGAATCCGTGGACTATCCGTCAGTATGCAGGTTTTTCAACAGCAGAGGAGTCAAATGCCTTTTATCGCAGAAACCTGGCTGCAGGCCAGAAAGGTCTGTCAGTAGCGTTTGACCTTGCAACACACAGAGGCTACGACGCAGATCACCCAAGAGTGGTGGGCGATGTTGGAAAAGCCGGTGTAAGTATTTGCAGTGTTGAAGACATGAAAGTTCTTTTTGATCAGATACCTCTGAACAAGATGTCTGTTTCAATGACAATGAATGGTGCCGTTCTTCCTATACTTGCTTTCTACATTGTTGCAGGAATGGAGCAGGGTGCCAAGCTTGACGAGATGGCAGGAACAATCCAGAACGACATCCTTAAGGAGTTCATGGTGCGTAACACATACATTTATCCTCCTGAATTCTCTATGAGAATCATTGGTGACATCTTCTCCTTCACGGCTAAAAACATGCCTAAATTCAATTCAATCTCTATCTCAGGTTACCACATGCAGGAGGCCGGAGCAACTTGTGATATTGAGATGGCTTATACCCTTGCCGACGGTCTGGAGTACCTTAGGACAGGTATTGCAGCCGGCATGGATGTTGACCAGTTTGCACCAAGGCTCTCGTTCTTCTGGGCAATTGGCATGAATCACTTCATGGAGATTGCAAAGATGCGTGCAGCTAGAATGATTTGGGCTAAACTGGTTAAACAGTTTAATCCTAAGAATTCAAAATCGCTCTCTTTAAGAACTCACTCTCAGACTTCAGGGTGGTCTTTGACTGAGCAAGACCCATTCAACAATGTTGCAAGAACTTGTATTGAAGCTATGGGAGCTGCTCTGGGACATACTCAGTCACTGCACACAAATGCTCTTGATGAAGCAATTGCTCTTCCAACAGACTTCTCAGCACGAATTGCAAGAAATACTCAGATTTACATTCAGGAGGAGACCAATATCACCAAATCTCTGGACCCATGGGCAGGCTCATATTATGTTGAGAAACTTACAGCAGAAATTGCTGAACGTGCCTGGGGACACATTGAGGAGGTTGAAAGGCTGGGCGGAATGTCCAAAGCAATCGAGACCGGTATCCCTAAACTCAGAATTGAAGAGGCTGCTGCACGTAAACAGGCAAGGATTGACTCTAAACTGGATACAATTGTAGGTATTAACAAATACAGACTTGAAAAAGAGGATCCGCTCGAAATTCTTGACGTTGATAATACTAAGGTTAGGGAATCTCAGATTGCCAGACTTAAGGAGCTTCGTGCAAACCGCGATGAGACTAAGGTTAAGGCAGCTCTTTCTGCTATTACCAAAGCTGCTGAAGATAAAACTGGAAACCTGCTTGAGCTTGCTATAGAGGCAGCCAGAGTTCGCGCTACACTTGGAGAGATCTCTGACGCATGCGAAGCTGTAGCAGGAAGATATAAAGCAATAATCCGTATGAACACAGGTGTTTACTCAAGCGAAGTAAAGAATGACAGCGAATTTGAAAAAGCTAAATCGCTAGTTGTTGAGTTTGCTAAAAAAGAGGGTCGCCAGCCACGAATCATGATTGCAAAACTAGGTCAAGACGGCCACGACCGTGGTGCGAAAGTGGTAGCAACCGGATACGCAGACTGTGGATTTGATGTGGACATGGGTCCACTATTCCAGACTCCTGAAGAGGCCGCAAAACAAGCTGTAGAAAATGATGTGCACGTTGTGGGAGTTTCATCTCTCGCCGCAGGTCACAAAACACTCGTTCCTCAGATTGTAAGTGAACTTAAGAAGCTAGGCCGCGAAGATATTATGGTAATCGTGGGTGGAGTTATACCTGCGCAGGACTATGATGCTCTATACAAAGCAGGTGCCGTTGCTATTTTTGGCCCCGGAACATCTGTTTCTGCCGCATCAGTGAAATTAATGGAACTCTTGCTGCAGAAATTCGAGTAGATAAGCCCCCTAATTAGTTGTAAAAGACCGATTAAAATAATCTTTTAATCGGTCTTTTTTTTACAAATTAATTGTACCTTTGAAAATATAAAATTTTCATTTTTCTATGGAAAAAATACTTGTAGTTGAAGACGACAAGATTACCAGAAGACTAATCAAAGAGATCCTCAGCAGAGGTGGTTATGAGGTAATTGAGGGTGAAGATGGTTCACAGGCTCTTGAACTATTTAAGAAAGAGAAACCGGACTTGGTCATTACAGACTATCAAATGCCTGTTATGAACGGCCTCAGGCTTCTTTCAGAGGTTCGTGGCATTAATCCTGCTGTACCAGTTATAATGCTTACCGGATTTGGGGATATTGCTTTAACAATTAAGGCTATTCAAATAGGGGCTTTCGATTTTCTGGAGAAGCCTATCAATGCACCTCAGCTTAAAAATGTTGTAACAAGTGCACTTAGCTCTGTACAAAGCAGCAAGAAGCATGAAGACGTCCTTAAGGAGGGTATTTCCATAGACAAAAAGATACAAGAAAATATACTTATAGGTAAGTCTCCTCAAATTAAGGAGATATTCAAAAACATTGGAAGGGTTTCTCTTAATAAAGTTAATGTCCTTATTGAAGGCGAGTCCGGTACCGGAAAGGAACTCATTGCAAGGCTTATCCACTATTCCGGGATAACAAGAGATAAACCACTGGTTGTTGTTAACTGCAGTGCACTTACAGAGACACTACTTGAAAGCGAACTATTCGGCCACGAAAAGGGGTCCTTTACAGGCTCTCTTAAAACCAAGAA
>JAVEZL010000007.1:62613-72390 GCA_034003005.1 Bacteroidales bacterium | reverse complement strand
ACTATTGTTAGGATACTTGAGAAAAAAGGGTTTGTCTCTCATGAATCCCATGGCAATACTCATAAGTACTTTCCTGTAGTTGATAAAGACTCTTATCTGAACTCGTTGATGCATGGAATTGTAAACTCCTTTTTTTCAGGATCTGTTGCGAATATGGTTTCTTTCCTCTCTAAAAAAGAGCAAATATCAGTTGAAGAGGCAGATAAACTCATAAAAATTATTAAGAATAAAAGTAATTAATCATGAATGCTATAATAAACTATATGGCTGAATCGCTAATTTGCGGAGCCGTGTTTTTTCTGCTTTTCAGGTTGATTTTTTCAAAGGAGAATAACTATTCATTTCAAAGAGTATCAATACTGGTATCATCGCTATTAGCAGCAATATTTCCACTAATTAGTATTCCGGTTTCAAACGCTGTTGTTCCTGGATATCTTTTAGATCCAGCATATGTAATCAGTGATTATTCCTCAGGTCTGACAACAGAGATGAGTGGACCAAAACTAATGAGCTACTCTGTTTTATTTTTTGGATTAATTTCTTTGTTTTTTGTTATCAAATACTTGATTGAACTAGTTAGGATATTTATACTCCAGAGCAGATCTGAAATTGTTTTCAAATCAAAATCGTACTTAATTTACCAGCAGAAAGAGATAGATACACCATTCTCTTTTGGTAAATCAATATTTTTGCCAGATTCTATTAACTCAACTGATAGGGAGATGATAGTCAGACACGAATTATCTCACATCAAGAGAAATCATTCTGCGGACATTGTTTTTATGAACCTTCTGATTTCTGTTCAGTGGTTTAATCCATTTATATATATACTTAAATCTAAGTTGGTTGAAATTCATGAATTTCAGGCAGATATGGATGTTCTAAATTGCGGTGCAGACATTTCTGAATACAGAGAACTAATCTTTTTGTCTCAATTTTCTCCGGCCCCCAATATATCAAATAGCCTCCACAAGTCATTAACTTTTAAAAGATTCATTAAAATGGAAAATCTTAAACAATCAAAAGTGGGAGCCAGGCTTGTTGCCTTGTTCTCTGTTGCAGCTCTTCTCCTGTTCTCTGTTACCTCATTTAGCAAAGCAGATGTCAAGGTTCAGGAAAATGATGCTATTGTAAATGAAAAACTATCTTCCGCAGCGGTATTACCTCAAGATACCACTAAAAGCGTCCCGTTTACAGTTGTTGATGTAAAACCAAAATTCCAGGGGGGGGACGAAGCGACTTTTACGAACTGGATGGCTACTCAACTAAAATATCCTGAAGAGGCAAAAAAAGATGGAATACAGGGTAGGGTTATAGTTCAGTTTATAGTTTCTGAAAAAGGAAAGGTCGAGAATGTTAAAATCGTGAGAGGAGTCCATGATCTTCTTGATAAGGAGGCTTACAGGGTTATCTCTCAATCTCCTGACTGGGAGCCTGGAAAACATGAAGGGAAGCCTGTTATAGTTAGATATACATTTCCTGTGATCTTCCAGCTTGCAGGTAAGAAGAAGGAGTAAGTTATAAAAATTGGTAAATAAAAAAACCATCTGAATGATTCAGATGGTTTTTTAAGTGTGTGTACTTTATGGACAAATTACTTTTGTGCCTTTTTGTATCTGTTGAGGAATTTATCAACACGTCCGGCTGTATCAACCAGTTTCATCTTACCTGTATAGAATGGGTGTGAAGTGTTTGAAATCTCCACTTTGATTACAGGGTATTCAACTCCCTCGTGTTCAATTGTCTCTCTTGTATTAGCACACGAGCGTGTGATAAATACGTGGTCATTTGACATATCCTTGAAAGCTACAAGACGGTAGGTTTCGGGATGTATTCCTTTTCTCATTACTATTATTGTTAATTATTATGGGGTTGCAAAAGTACAAATATTTATTTTACAATGCAAAAATTTAATCTCTGCTGCCTGCGAATTTTGCAAGTAATTTGAGCATTTCTAGATATAGCCAGATTAATGTTACCATCAGAGCGAATGCACCATACCACTCCATGTATTTGGGAGCACCTGCCTCGGAGGCCTTCTCAATGAAGTTAAAGTCCATCATAAGGCTGAATGCAGCAATCCCTACAATAACAAGGCTGATACCAATGCTAAGCGGTCCACTGTTGTGAAGCATAACCAAATTTACTCCAAAAAGTGACAGCACTATTGTAACTATGTAATAAAGAGCAACAGCTCCTATAGCAGCAGTCATAATTCTGGTAAACTTTTCGTTTACCTTTATTAGTCCGCTTCTGTAAATCAGAAACATAACAAATGCAGTCATCAAAGTAAGAAGAACAGCATTCATCACAATTCCGGGAGCGGTCTCAGCAAATGCAGTGTTAAACATTGCCGATATAGCACCTAGAAAAAGACCCTCAAGAACAGCATAAACCGGAGCAAGGTATTGAGCTAAATTTGGCTTAAAGGAGATAATCATAGCAACGATAAAACCTCCGATAACTCCACCCCACATCCATGGTTGTACAGAAGCAGGATTTATGGACTCATTAAATATCTTCCATGTGTAGGCAGCTCCTGCAAAAACTATAAGGGCAAGCACAATTGACTTCATGGCTGTACCCTTTACTGTCATGGTACCTGATGAGGCAACCAATGCCTCTTTTTTAAAGATTTTTTCGCTTAAAACGGGATTTGACATATTCTACTAAATTCTTATCAATTAATTTATTTGCACCTGAAAATCTGCTCTTCGTACAGAAGGACTCTCTTTGCTTTTCTAATCCATTTCTGCTCTTCGTGTTTCATCTCTTCTTTTATCGTGTCCCAATCCTCTTTGCCTTCAAGATAATTAACAAGCAACGGATCTCCGCATAACAGCTCAATTGCTCTCTTATCATTGCCGGCTTCGTATTTTCCGGGGCGGAAACTGAATTCACTGCAGTTCTCTTTGATGAACCTCATTATTCTCAAATTATGTGCCAATGCATGATACTGACTTCCCGGTACAGGATGCAACTGAAAACCACTGCAAACTTCTCCAGAATATTTGTGAAACTGAGGTATAAATCTTGTCCACCTAATATAGACTCCAGTATCAGCAAGAGGATGGGAGGGGTCGTTCCAGTTTTCGTATCCGTTTTGTCTGTTAAAATCTGATAAACTCTCCATAAATGGTGCTCCAAATACTTCAAACGGCCTTGTTGTTCCTCGCCCTTCACTCACATTGGCCCCCTCCCAGAGGCACTGTCCGCTGTAAAAATGGCAGGTAAAGAGACCTGGTATATTTGGTGATGGAGGAATGCTCCAGGGAAGCATCTCTCTGTTGACCGGCTCAGCAAGATATGAGATTATATGAAGTGGAAATTTTCCATTTATCTCACTGTAGAAGTAATTTGCAAGCTCTCCGAGTGTGAGTCCGTGTCTGTGTGGGATTCCCTCTTCACCAATAAATGATGAGTATCCCTCCTTGAGCATGGTGCCTTCAATTTGTCTTCCCATGGGATTAACCCTGTCAATTATGTAAACGGGAAGATTTATTGACTCACTCTTAAGAACTCTGAAGAGGTTGAACATGGTCATAGGGAAGGTGTAATATCTTGCCCCTGCATCCTGGATGTCAATGATAAGTGCATCAATATCTTCCAGCTTCTCTTTTCTTATTGACAGACTCTCTTCGCTGCTTCCGTAAAGGGAGACAAACTCGCATCCGGGAGCCAATTTGTCATATTCGTTAGTATGATCTTGTTTCACCTGGTCCTGAAGCTCTCCAAAAAGTCCGTGCTCGGGTATGAAAACCCTTTTGAGCTGACCCTTTTTATAAAGAGTTTCAAAGAGATACTCACCTCGCTGTGGGTGCCATGAGCTCTGATTACAAAGCAACGCCAGTTTCCCGCTTCTAAGAACGAGATCCGGCTGTTCGGTGAGGGGTGTGGTTCTGAATGAAAACATATCAGGTTGAAATTATTTCGTTTATTACTTTAATAACACTCATCGCAAGGGAAGAAGCTAGTTCCTCACTTGAGGCTTCTGCATATATGCGAATAATTGGTTCTGTATTTGATTTTCTAAGATGAACCCATTTTTTTTCAGCATCAAAATCAACCTTTATACCATCAATGTCAGTGACCCTTTCATGAGCAAACTTTAACTTTACCTCTTCAAGGATTTTATCTACATCCATTGATGGAGAGAGCTCAATCTTGTTTTTTGAAATGAAATACTGAGGATATTTAGCCCTTAGTTCAGTAAGCTTAAGCTTCTCATTTGCGAGGAGACTTAAGAATAGTGCAATCCCAATCATTGAATCTCTGCCGTAGTGCAAGTCAGGAACAATAACTCCACCGTTCCCTTCGCCTCCTATTACAGCCCCTACACGCTTCATTTCTGTAACGACGTTGACTTCACCTACTGCCGATGCAAAGTATTCGCAACCGGCTGCCTCTGTAATATCTCTTAATGCTCTTGAAGATGAAAGATTTGACACGGTAGGGCCCTTCTTCTGCCTGAGAATATAATCGGCAACGGCTACTAATGTGTACTCCTCTCCAAATGGATTCCCATCCTCACAGATAAGTGCAAGTCTGTCAACATCAGGATCTACTGATATTCCAAGATCGGCACCCTCTTTAACAACTCTAGATGAAAGTTCTGTGAGATGCTCAGGAAGTGGTTCAGGATTGTGTGCAAACTGGCCGGTAGGATCGCAGTTAACTTTTACGCATTTTACACCTAGTGCTTCCAGCAGTTCCGGCATTATTATACCACCTACTGAATTCACTGCATCTACAACTGCAGTAAACCCAGCTCTGTATATTGCTTCTGTATCAACGAGAGGGTGGGATAGTACCGCTTCAATATGTTGCTTCGTAAACTCTTTTCTGGTAATAATTCCCAGTTGATCAACGTCAGAAAAATGGAAGTCTCCTCTTTCTGCACACTCAAGCAGTCTTGCACCCTCTTCAGCGTTTAGAAACTCTCCTTTTTCATTAAGAAGTTTTAGTGCATTCCACTGCCTGGGATTATGTGATGCTGTGAGAATTATTCCGCCATCTGCCTTTTCAAAGGTTACAGCCATTTCAACTGTAGGAGTGGATGCCAATGATGCATTTACCACATCAATTCCGCAAGCCATAAGAGTTCCGCAAACGAGAAGCTCTGTCATCTCTCCGGATATTCTGGCATCTCTGCCCACAACAACCTTATATCTGCTTTTCCCTGGAAGTCTCTTTTTAAGTCTGTACGCATATGCAGAAACAAATTTCACTATATCGGGAGGGGTAAGTGCCTCTCCCGGCGCCCCTCCAATGGTTCCTCTGATACCTGAAATGGATTTGATGAGTGTCATTTTTTGCTTGGTTTAGTTATTCAAAGATAAACAAAAAAAAAGAGCCGAAGGTAATCGAAATTACTCCGGACTCTTTTATTTATTTGTAAAACAGTGTTATGCAGGTATTGCAAGGAATGCTGCAGCAAATGCAAGGATAGCATATAATTCAGGAAACACACCCAGGATAAGGGTCTTTCCGAATACATCCTGTCCATTACTCATCTCAACGATTCCGTTAGCAACAATAGATGCTTGCTTAAGAGCAGAAAAATAACCTACTACTCCAAGAGCTACTCCCACTGCAAATATTGCAAATCCCTGACCAAGACTTAGTAACGGCATTGCAAGCAGCCTGTTGAGCATTAGGAAAAAACCGGCAAAACCATACAATCCCTGAGTTGAAGGAAGGGCGCAGAGAATCATAGCAGAACCAAACATATCAGGGTTTTTCTTAAGAGCACCTATAGTTGCGTTTCCGCCTATAGTTACACCTATTGTGCTGCCGATACAGGATACGGCCAGCATTATGCCCATTCCTACATAGGCCAGTGTCAACGGTAATAATTGTTCCATAATTTTTAAGTGTTATTGTTGTTATTAATTATTAATTATCACTTTTTGTAAGAGGTCTGAAAGCACGTCCTCCACCTCCGAATCCTGCATTCTTGTAAAACTCTACAAAGGTAAGACGCATTGGGTGTACAAATGCACCCAGGCTAGAGAGAAGCAGTACTGCTGTGTGTCCTACAAGTAGCATCAATCCTGTAAAGAACCATCCTACATAAGGTATTCCTGACATGTTCATGGCAACTGAGTTCACAACCATTCCAAGAATTCCACCTGCGGTACCCAGACCAAACAGACGAATGTAGGAGAGCATATCACCAAAGATTCCTGTAATATCGTATAAAGCAAATGTGCCTTTCATTAGTCTTGAAAATATATTCCCTTCAGTTGATGAGAAGAACAAAATTAGAGCAAGACCTCCTAAACCTATGTAGTTTATGAAAGCAGGTGCCTTCATATCTTCATTCATTGATCCGGCATAGGCCAGTGTTGCCCATATTATTACAATTGCCCATCCAATATTGTGCATTCCGGATTGCCAGCCCTTGTACTTTATTGAGTAAACTGCATTCACAAGTCTGGCAAATACAATCTGGAAGAGTCCAAAAACTATTGCAAACCAAAACATCTTAAGATCTGAAAAGAAAAATCCCTTCACTGCATCCGGTAGCGGGAAAATTTCAGCAACTTTTGCCCCAAAGAACACACCACTAAGCATAGGCATTAATATTGCACCTATGCCAAGCATCTGAATAAGAATCATATAGCCCTTCATTGAAGGTAGTTTGAATCTCCCGATAGTTCCTGCGGTCAATAATACTAATCCGTATCCAGCATCTCCTAAACACAGGCCAAAGAATAGCATGTAGAATGGAGCAAAGTATGGTGTCAGGTCCAATTCTCCGTATTTGGGCAGCATGTAAAGCTCTCCAATAGGCTCAAATAGCTTAGTGAAGAAATTGTTTTTAAGCTTGATAGGCGGATTGTCCTCCTCTTTTGCTTTATCCTGAATGAAATAGACACCTGTACTCTCAAAGAAACTGTGAAGCTCTTCAATTTTCTCTGCAGGGGCAAAACCAGTCATTATTGCAATGGTCCCCTCTGCCTCTTTAACTGATGCAACTCCTGCAAGGTGCAAATCAAGCATCGCTCTTTCAGAAACAGCACCAGAGTGTAAAATATCAACCTTATCCATTAAACCGGTAAGAAGATTTTCTACATCTTCAATTTTTGCTTTTGTCTCCTCTATTCTGCCATCAAGTATGTGATAAGAATTTAAAGGAAACTTACTTTCCGGGTATTTGAAGTGTAACTCCTCTCCGGCTGGAATAAGAAGAACAAAATACCTTTTTCCTCCTTCAGCAGAGAGAGTGTGTATTATGAATTTCTCCTCCCACTGAGGATCGTATCCAGACTCGGAAATAATGTAAAAGTGCATTTTATACCCAAGAGAAGATATTTTATCAATATCATCTTTTGTAAATGCTCCCCACTGGTACGCGTCCTCTCTCTCTCTTATCAAGCTTTTAAGATCATTCGACAGGTTATCCTTATCCTCCAGAGCTCTCTCTGCTTTGATTAAAAGCTCTTCAGATGACAACTCATTTAGGTTTGAAACCGATGATGTGTCCCTCTCTGCAAGAGTCTCGCTCAATGCCTTTAACGATTTCTCAACTGAAGCGTATCTCTCCAACAGAGCAAATTTAACCTTAGAGTGATCATCAACAGCCTTATTCTGTCTGGTGATGTCCACCATTCCAAGCTCCTGAACTCTCTCAAGGAAAGGTATAACCTCCTTGTGAAAAAGTATAAAGGAGTATTTAGTCATTTGAGTAATCATAGGGCAGCTACCTCCTGTTGTTGTCTGTTTTTGACGATTTTTTGAGATGCTTTTGAGAGGTTCTCCTCATCTTCCATAAATCGTTTTATCTTAAGTATAGCCTCTTTATAACCCGGAATCTGGACTTTCTCGTAAAGATTTACTTTTTGAGTTGTCTTTTTTCTGGCAAATTCCAGAAGCCTCATTTTTTCCAGAAAAATTTCTGATTCAATTCCTAGCTGGGCTAGCTGCTGGAGTATTTTAACTCCATCTGAGTACCAAACCGGTTTACTGAATAAATTAAAAGGCTTCACCTCGTAGATTACCTCTTTTAATGATGGAGTTTTTATACCGGCAATTTTTACCGTCTCTAGCTCTACATCTTTAACAGAGATTAATCCAGGTTCAAATTCGTTCCATAGTCCTGCCAGATAGTCGTAAGATTTCAGAGATGAGGCCAGTTGATCCAATAGCTCGTCTGAACGAAACTTTGCTCTCTTAACCTCCATCCTCAATGCAGACTCCTTATTTTTAAGGGTAGGCAACGCATTTGTGCGCACCTTAAGTTGCTTGTTAAGGTCGTTAAGAGATGTCTTATTGAATTGGAATTTAATAGCCATAATTGAAATCTATGCGGTTTTCCAGTATTTGTTAAGAATCTCCTCTTTGATGCTCAGCTCCTCTCTTGTGAAGTGTTTTGCGAACAGTTCCCAGGCTGTGTCAAGCATCTGAGTTATATTTATGTTTACGTCTATTGCCAGAAGTCTTCTTGAATATGCCTTAGCGTAATCAAGGCATCTCATGTCATAATCACTAAGGTCAAAACCGTTTTCAAGCTTAGTCTTCGCATTTGCAGCGTCTGCATAAAGACGAACAGCAGCATTCATAACATGGTTGTGATCCTCTCTCGTTTTTTTGCCAATTACAAGTTGCTTAAGTCTTGATAGTGACCTGAATGGGTCAACTATTACCTTTCCGGTGTCTGAATCGGCCCTTAAAAAGAGCTGCCCCTCTGTGATGTATCCGGTGTTGTCCGGGATAGCGTGGGTAATGTCCCCTCCGCTAAGAGTTGTCACCGCAATAATAGTAATGGAACCTCCGTCTGGCAGCTGAACCGCTTTTTCGTAGATTTTTGCCAAATCTGAGTATAGAGATCCTGGCATTGAGTCTTTTGAAGGAATTTGATCCATACGGTTACTCACAATACTCAAAGCATCTGCGTAAAGAGTCATGTCTGTAAGCAGAACAAGTACTTTCTCGTTTTTATCAACTGCAAAGTATTCAGCAGCTGCAAGTGCCATGTCAGGAATAAGAAGTCTCTCAACAGGCGGCTGCTCTGTAGTGTTAACAAAGCTGATGATTTTATTTAGAGCACCTGCGTTTTCAAACATCTGCTTGAAATAGAGATAGTCATCATTTGTAAGACCCATACCTCCCAGAATAATCTTATCAACATCTGCCTTTAGAGCTACCTGAGCCATAACCTGGTTATAAGGCTGGTCAGGGTCTGCAAAAAAAGGAATCTTCTGTCCGGAAACAAGGGTGTTGTTAAGGTCTATGCCTGCTATACCAGTAGGGATTAACTCAGATGGCTGCTTTCTTCTGAAAGGGTTTACCGATGGTCCGCCAATAAACCTCTTTTCACCCTCAACGGGTGGCCTGTTATCGATAGGCAATCCGTATGAGTTGAAGAATCGGCCTGCAAGATCTTCACTAACATGGAGGGTAGGGGGCTCTCCAAAGAAAACCACCTCGGCATTGGTTGCAATACCATCTGTTCCTTCAAAAACCTGAAGCGTAACTAAATCCTCTTTTATCTTTACAACCTGAGCCAATCTTCCGGCAACGGTTGCCAGCTCCTCGTTTGCTACTCCTGAGGCTCTGAGAGAGATGGTGGCTTTGGTTATTGCCTCCACTCTTGTATATATCTTCTGAAATGCTTTAGTTGCCATTGTCAATCTCTTTTTTAAGTTGGTCAAGATAATTGTTGAACTCTTTGCTTTGATATTCAGAGTAGTTCATCTGACGCATTATATTAATCAGCTTTTTGTAATAGTCTGAGCACTCCTCAAAATTATCAAATTCCCGATCCTGGTCACA
>JAVEZL010000007.1:26375-62513 GCA_034003005.1 Bacteroidales bacterium | reverse complement strand
TCCATCCTGTTTGACATCTCTCTCAATGCCTGAGCCCATCTTGATGTTGAGTCAGCAAGCAGAAGAACTTTAAGCCCCATTGCCCTGTAATATTCTCCAATTGTCATTGCTGTATATACAGAAGCCTCTCTGGCAGCAACCGGCATATTTGAAGTATTACAAATGATGGTGGTGCGCTCCATGAGTTTTCTTCCTGTTCTTGGGTCAATAAGCTCTGGAAATTCAGTGAAAATCTCAACAACTTCGTTAGCACGCTCACCGCAGGCAGCCATAATGATAACATCGGCCTCAGCCTGCTTGGAAATGGCGTGTTGAAGCACAGTTTTTCCGCAACCGAACGGACCGGGTATAAAGCCTGTTCCGCCCTCTGCCATAGGGTTGAATGTGTCAATTGTGCGGACACCTGTCTCCATCATTCTGAATGGCCTTGGTTTATCTTTGTATGCAGTAATAGCAACCTTTACCGGCCATTTCTGCATCATTGTGATCTTGTGTTCAACACCGTTTTCATCTACAATTACAGCAATAACGTCAGCAACTTTGTAGTTTCCTTGTGAAGCTACTGATTTAACGGTGTAGCTCTCTTTCATGGTAAAAGGTACCATGATTTTGTGAGGAAGCCAGCCCTCCTTTACTTCACCAAGCCAGGTTGCTGCAGTAACTATATCTCCCTCCTTTGCTTCTGGTGTAAACTCCCACTCTTTGTCAAGGTCAAGAGGGTTTGTGTATTCACCTCTTGTAAGGAAGACACCCTTCATGGTCTCTAAGTTATTCTGAAGGCCGTCGTAGTTACTGGAGAGAATACCGGGACCAAGTGTTACCTCAAGCATGTGACCGTTAAATTCTGCGGTGTCACCCACCTTCATTCCTCTTGTGCTTTCGTAAACCTGAACAAATGCATTTTTGCCGTTTACTTTGATTACCTCCGACATCAGTTTTGTTCCCGCCAGGTCAATATAGCAGATTTCATTCTGGGAAACGGGACCGTCAACCTCAATGGTAACGAGGTTGGAGATGATCCCTTTTACTACTCCTCTGGTTTTCATATCTTGTAATATATTATTTTCTCTTATTCTTCCTTATCCTCGTTCTTGTATGTATTTCTAACCTCGTCAACAAGTCTCCTGAAAAGTTCAGCACCTATCATCTTGTCAAGTGAATCCCACCTCTTTGCTAAAGATAGTTTTGTAACAAAACCAAGAATCCAGTCAATGTCAAAATAATTAAACACTGTTATCTGGTTAGCTTTGTTCCACCTCATTAAATCCAGCCCCTGCTCTTTTTCAAGAATATTTGTATTTGACAAAACAGATATTAGTTTTGAAGAATCTTCAAAGAATTCTGAAGCTCCAAAATCCGCTGCCCTGCTTGTTTTGATTGATTCCACGAGGTCACTCTCACCTATGAGATACTGAGAAGCATCCATGCCGCTTTGCTTTGCTAGGAAGGCGGTCTGTATGTTACGCATATTCAGGTCAAACATGAAGAACTCTTTCAGAAACCTGTTGCGGGTTTTAAACACCTCCCTGTAAAAGTGATTTGAGAGATTCTTTCCCTCCAATCCAAACAAAAGCCATTCTAAATACTTAATCTCTTTTGGATGGATATTCTGTTTAACATTATCCAAAATAAGATTAATATTATGACTGCTTTTCTCGAAATCAGGAAAAATCTCAGGGAGTCCCGCTATGAGATATGGATAGTTATTCATTACTATTCATTGAATAAAAACTCTCGAGTTTTTGGTTTAAGATATTCACTGAACAGATGTTGCAGATCTTTGTCCGTAAAGCTGATGTGATAACCCTCTTTTGCAGGTCCTATCTTGAACCCGTTCTGGAGCTTATTATCAAACTTAACCTGAACTCCTTCCTGCATCTGTTTTGTTGCTTCGCCTTTAAAGAAAGACTCCAAATCTGCTTGTTTATTTTCAGGCAACAAAAGAGAGAGAGACACCACGTCGCTGCCTTTTGGGTTAAATGCAGATATTGCTGAAATAATTAACTCTTTCAGGAATGTGGTTTTATCAGATACTTCCGATACAGTTTTGTTGATGGAGTTTGAAATAAGGGTATTTTCAATCTGATTTTTTAGAGCAGTGATTGTCTGCCTGAAGGCCATCTGGATCTCGGTCTCCATTTTTTGTTTAATATCCTGAGCATCTTTTTTTGCTACGGATAGAATTCGATCAGATTCGGCTCTTGCATCTGCAAGAATAGCTGCGGCTTCGTTTTTAGCCCTTACTACCATCTCATCAGCCTCCTGTTTACCCTTTGACAGACCTTCGTTGTACAATTTGTCTGTAAGCTCTTGCAACTTGTTTTGCATACCTTGTAAATTAATGTGAATTGACAAATTTACAAAAAAAAAGAGCACCTAGGGCAGGTGCTCTTCAAAAATTTCACTACAATTTAGGATAAAAATCCCAAAAGAATACCGGCAGCAACTGCACTTCCTATAACACCCGCAACATTTGGTCCCATTGCGTGCATAAGAAGATAGTTTGTCTTATCGTACTCAAGTCCCACATTGTTTGATACACGGGCTGAATCCGGAACAGCTGAAACACCTGCATTACCAATCAGAGGATTGATTTTGTTACCCTCCTTAAGGAATACGTTGAAAAGCTTAACAAACAATACACCGGCTGTTGTAGCTATCACAAATGATAGTGCACCCAGTCCGAATATGTATACCGATTTCCATTGTAAAAATTTGTCTGCCTGTGTTGAACAACCTACAGTAACACCAATCAATATTGTTATAACGTCAATTAGCGGTCCGCGTGCAGTCTCGGCTAACCTCCTGGTTACTCCGCTCTCCTTAAGAAGGTTACCAAAGAATAGCATACCTAGAAGAGGAAGACCTGAAGGTACAATAAATGCAGTCATCAGGAAGCCGATAATTGGGAAGAGTTTTTTCTCAGTTTGAGAAACAGCTCTTGGCGGTTTCATTCTGATAAGCCTTTCCCTGTTTGAAGTAAGAAGTCTCATTACCGGAGGCTGAATTACAGGTACCAGAGCCATATAAGAGTAAGCAGACACAGCAATGGCCCCCATGAGGTCAGGAGCAAGTCTTGACGAAAGGAATATAGCCGTAGGTCCATCTGCTCCGCCAATAATACCAATCGCACCTGCCTCTGCAGGTGAAAAGCCCATCAAAAGTGCTATTGCATAAGCACCAAAGATACCAAACTGTGCTGCAGCACCAATAAGAAGTAACTTAGGATTTGAAATTAGTGCAGAGAAATCTGTCATAGCTCCAATTCCTAAAAAGATTAGTGGCGGATACCAGCCCTGCTGAACACCTTGATAAAGTATGTTCAGTACAGAACCCTCTTCATAAACACCCACGCTTAAACCCGGAAACAGAGGGATATTACCTATGATAATACCGAATCCAATTGGCACCAGGAGCAATGGCTCCCAATCCTTCTTGATAGCAAGATAAATAAACACAAGGCCTATGGCAATCATGAGAATGTGGCCCCATGTAGCATTGGCAAAACCTGTATATTGCAGGAATTGTGTCAGGTTATCTCCCAATTGAGTAAATAATCCTTGATTTTCCATTTTATCCAATGATTATTAGTGGTGCACCCTCGAGTACCGAGTCGCCCTTGTTTGCCTTGATTGAAATAATCTTTCCATCCGCACTAGCTTCTATAACATTCTCCATCTTCATAGCCTCTAGTACCATCAGTTTTTGACCTCTTTTAACCACATCTCCCTCTTTAACAACAACCTCTAGAATAACTCCGGGAAGTGGTGATGTGACAGCAGTTTCTGAACCGGAAGCTGCAGGTTTCGCAACATTTGACGGAGCTGGAGCAGGTTTGTTTGGTTTTGCAACAACCTGTTTCTTCGCAGGACGCTCAATTTCAACCTTGAATGGGATTCCGTTTACCTCTACCTCTGCTATTGTATCGTCTATGTCGTTTACAGTTACGGCATAGTCGTTACCATTGATCTTTAATTTATATTCTTTCATAATTGTATTGACTTAATGTGGTTATTTTTTACAAGGTTTTTCACGTAGTGTGTAAATCTTAGAACTCCATGGTGAGTAGTTTTTAGTTACTCGTGCAATGGTCAAAATAGTATTTTCAATGTCGTGTGATTCGTCATCCATAGCATACATATGCATTGCGGCTGCAATTGCAGCATATATTTCTGCAGATGTCTCTTCTTCTGCCTTAGCAGCTTTCTTCCCGTGAGTCTTCTCTGCTCTCTCCATATTCTTTTTCACATTGTATTTGCCTATGTGTTTAAATACAACATAAAGAAGAATAAGAGCAAGGAACACAACAGACATAGCTGTCATAGCCATGATCGCACCATAGGGATCTATTCGCTTAAAAATTGCAGATGCAGACTCTTGATCAGCCCCTGTGTTATTAGTGCTGGGAGATGTCCTTGGCATAATCTGCCAGCCTTCACTGCCATCTCTTGATCCAATTCCATCCTTAACCCTTCCGTAAGTAACATTTGTGTCTAAATCAGTTTTTACTTTAATTCTGTCAATAATGGTTCTGCCATCTGAAGCAACAAGTAAAATTTCGTCTGATTCTTCAATTGTGAAATTAATGTGAAAGGTTCCCCTGTGTGGCTGATTGTCTGCCCAGAAGAGAATGTGCTGTCTTGGTTTAATTTTCGTAAGCACATCACCTTTAGGTATAATGTATTTTGTAAGATTGTTAGGGTCGTTTGTTAAATAGCACCCACCTATGTTAACAGTTCCATATGAAGAATTGAATAGTTCAATCCATCCACTTTTATGTCCGAAGTCATCAACAAAATCATCGGTATTGTATACCAAATACTCGTTGATGCACATATCGGCCTGGCTCTGTCCATTCAGCTGGATGCCGGCTAACATAAGCCCAGACAACAGAAATATTTTTAATAATCTTTTCATATTGTTCCGGATTATGATTTTTATAGTGGAAGGTTATCGTGCTTTTTAGGCGGATTTGTAACCTTCTTAGTGGCAAGTTGCTGAAGTGATCTGATGATTCTGAACCTTGTGTTTCTTGGTTCAATAACATCATCAATATAACCAAAGCGCGCTGCGTTGTATGGATTTGCAAATGCATCCCTGTACTCTTTCTCTTTCTCTGCCGACAATGCTGCAGGATCTTCTGCCGCAGCCACCTCTTTTCCATAAAGTACCTCAATTGCTCCTGATGGACCCATTACTGCAATCTCAGCTGTAGGCCATGCGTAGTTTATATCTCCGCGAAGGTGTTTGCTGGACATTACACAGTAAGCTCCACCATATGATTTACGAAGAGTAACAGTCACTTTAGGAACAGTAGCCTCACCATATGCAAACAGAAGTTTTGCCCCGTGAAGAATAATTCCACCATACTCCTGCTGGGTACCCGGAAGGAATCCCGGTACGTCAACCAATGTTACAATAGGGATATTAAATGCATCGCAGAAACGAACAAATCTTGCTGCCTTTCTGGATGCGTTATTATCAAGTACGCCTGCTAGTACCTTAGGCTGGTTTGCCACAATACCTACTGAAGTGCCATTAAATCTTGCAAATCCTACAATTATGTTTGTTGCGTAATCTCTGTGAACTTCAAGGAACTTGCCATCATCAACAATTGCACCTATAACCTCGTACATATCGTAAGGTTTGTTTGGACTGTCAGGGATTATCTCGTTGAGAGAGTCCTCTAGTCTGTCAATAGGGTCATTTGTATGAACAAGTGGTGCCTCCTCAAGATTGTTCTGAGGAAGAAAGCTTATAAGTTCGCGGATAATTCTGATGCCATCCTCTTCACTGTCAACGGCAAAGTGTGCAACACCGCTCTTGGTAGCGTGAACTGAAGCTCCGCCAAGTTGCTCCTGTGTAACATCTTCTCCTGTTACTGTCTTTACAACTTTAGGTCCTGTAAGGAACATATAGCTTGTTCCTCTGGTCATGATGTTGAAGTCAGTTAGAGCAGGGGAGTATACAGCACCACCGGCACAAGGACCAAAGATTGCAGAAATCTGTGGAATTACTCCTGAGGCTAAAATATTTCTCTGGAAGATCTCTGCGTATCCGGCTAGTGCATTTACACCCTCCTGAATTCTCGCTCCTCCTGAGTCGTTTACTCCAATTACCGGAGCACCCATTTTCATAGCCTGGTCCATTATCTTGCAAATCTTCATTGCGAAGCTTTCTGAAAGAGAGCCTCCAAATACAGTGAAATCCTGTGCAAAGACATATACCAGTCTTCCGTCAATTGTACCATAGCCTGTTACTACACCATCTCCAAGAAATCTCTCCTTCTCCATGCCAAAGTTTGTACAGCGGTGTGTGACAAACATGTCAAACTCCTCAAAACTTCCATCATCCAATAGCATAGAGATTCTTTCTCTGGCTGTGAATTTACCCTTCTGGTGCTGAGAATCAATTCTTTTTTGACCTCCTCCCAGACGCGCCTTTTCACGAAGTTGAATTAGCGCCTTAACCTGTTCAAGTTGCTGGCTCATTTGTATAATATGTTTGATATTTGATATTAGCAGTTAACTTTCTTGGGATCTTCACATAGTTCAGTTAGAACACCAATAGTTGATTTTGGGTGCAAAAAGGCAATATTCAGCCCCTCTGCTCCTTTGCGGGGAGCCTTGTCAATAAGCTGGACTCCCTTTTCAGCAAGTTCCTCAATTGATTTTTGAACTCCGTCTTCAGTAGCGAATGCAATATGATGTATTCCCTCACCCTTCTTCTCTATAAATTTACCTATAGGTCCCTCCGGGTCAGTACTCTCCAGAAGTTCAATCTTAGTCTGGCCTATTTTGAAAAATGCAGTTTTTACTCTTTGGTCAGCTACCTCTTCGATAGCATAACATTTAAGACCGAGCATCTCTTCGTAGAATGGAATAGCTGATTCTAATGACTTTACAGCAATACCGATGTGCTCAATATGCGACAGTTTCATAACGAATTGTAATTAGATGATTGAAATTTATAAGTAAATATCAGGCAAAGGTATGCATTAATAAGAGTTTTAACAAAAAAAAAGTAGCCATTTTTGACTACTTTTTTATCTCATAAACTGTTGTTTTCCTAGTTTGCCATTGTGTGATAGACGTTTTGCACATCATCATCATTTTCAAAGCGTTCGATTAGTTTATCCAGCTCAACTTTTTGATCTTCAGGTAAGGTTTTAAGCTCTACTGTAGGGATTCTTTCAAATGATCCAGAGACCATTTCGAAACTCTTCTCTTCAATGAATTTCTGAATTGTTCCGTAAGACTCAAAAGCTCCGTAAATGACAATGCAATCCTCATCCGCAAATACCTCATCTGCGCCATAATCTATAAGCTCAAGTTCCAGTTCTTCTAAATCAATACTGTTTGTTTTGATTTTGAAAACTGATTTTTTCTCGAACATAAACTCAACGCTGCCTGATGTGCCAAGTGAGCCGCCAAATTTGTTAAAATAGCTTCTGATATTGGCAACTGTTCTTGTTGTGTTGTCTGTAGCTGTTTCAACAAGAAAAGCGATTCCGTGCGGGCCATAACCCTCGTAAACAACCTCTTTGTAATCTGAGTGGTCTTTTTCCTGAGCTCTCTTTATTGCACGCTCAATGTTATCCTTGGGCATATTTTCGCTCCGTGCGTTGTAGATAAGAGCCCTAAGTCTTGGGTTGTTGTCTGGGTCCATTCCGCCTGACTTGGCAGCCATCGTAATCTCTTTGCCAAGTCTGGTAAAGACTCTAGCCATATTTCCCCATCTTTTGAACTTTCTCTCTTTACGGAATTCAAACGCTCTGCCCATAGTCTAATTTTTCTTGTTTATTTCAATTGCCCTAGAGAGCAAGTCTTGAAATATACTTGTCAATATCATAACCCTCAACGCTCTGAGGATATTTATCTTTGATTTTTGTGTAGGTTTCAATAGCTTTTGCAGTGTCACCTAGCTCTTCGTAC
Organism: Bacteroidales bacterium; assembly: GCA_034003005.1. Taxonomy (GTDB): domain Bacteria; phylum Bacteroidota; class Bacteroidia; order Bacteroidales; family UBA932; genus Bact-08. The sequence continues at coordinate 54,579 of JAVEZL010000007.1, read as the reverse complement.
ATAATACCAGCCTTTAGTAAGTAACCGGCAGCATATGCGTTATCTGCATAATCTGCAGCTTTAAGATAGTTTGAAAGTGCCTCTTTGTAGTTCTCCAGTCCGGCATAAGCATCACCAATGTTGCTTATTGACCTCGCTTTTAAAATTGCATCCTTACCTTTATAACTCTTTAGGTACGATATGGCCTTTTCATAATTTCCAAGCTGAAGCTCAGAGATGCCTGCGTACATGTACACAACTTCACCGGCTTTATTTCCATACTCTTCAATGATCTGAGCAAATCCAAGTGAGTTGCCGTCTCCATTAAGAGCAAGTGCAAACGAGTCTGAACGGAAATGTTGTTCAGCCATAAATGTTTGTGCAAGGGCCTCGTTAATAAGTGGTTTGCGATACAGGTGCTGGTATGCGAAGGCAGCTCCGGCAATAACTAAAATTGCGATAGCAGAGTATAGCAGAGTCTTTTTGTGTCTCTCAATAAAATGCTCAGTTGTATTCAGCGCCTGCTCAACAGTTTGTTCAGGATCCTGGTGTTGGTTTTTCTTTGACATCTCTTCATTTTTTATGCAGGGTGCAAATTTACTATATTTTGTCTAATCTCAAATATTAACACGTAAAAAAGTAGTAACTTTGTGATAGAAATAAGAATAAATGTACCTAAGCAAAATTTTCCTGACAAATTTTAAGAATTTTAAAGAGTCTTCAGCTGAATTCTCTCCAAAGCTTAATTGTATTACCGGAATGAACGGGGCAGGAAAGACAAATCTTCTGGATTCAATCTATTATCTCTCTATGACAAAGAGTTATCTCTCTAATTTGGATCATTATGCTATTTCTCACGGAGAGGAGGTTTCATATATATCTGGAGATTATAAACAATCTGATAATTCAAGAGATCAAATAGCCCTGTCATTTTCCAGAACGGGTGAAAAGGTTATTAAAAGAAACGGAAAATCATATAAAAGACTTTCAGACCATATAGGAATAATACCTATTGTTATGGTTTCTCCTTATGACACGTGCCTTATTAATGAATCGGGAGAGGAGAGGAGAAAGCTTATGAATGGAGTTATTTCTCAGCTCGACAGAGAGTATCTTAGAGGTGTTCAGAATTATAATCAGCTTCTTTCTCAAAGGAACAGACTGTTGAAGACTGATAGCTATAACTCTGTTTTGCTTGAAACTATAACTGAGAAAATGGAGGAGAATGCCTCTCTTATATATAAAAGGAGGCGAGAATTTGTAAAAGATTTTGTGCCACATGTTATAAGATATTACGGAGAGATTTCCGGAGGCAGGGAGGAGGTCTCAGTTGAGTACAAGTCTGATTTGGAACAAGGTAGCTTAGCAGATATACTAAAATCAAATATAAACAAAGAGAGAATCCTAGGATATACAACCTCAGGCGTTCACCGGGATGAATTGATTTTTAGAATGGACGGGGAACAGATTAGAAAGGTGGGATCGCAAGGGCAGCAGAAATCTTTTTTAATTTCATTAAAACTGGCTCAGTATTCACTATTTAAAGATATTAGCAATCTTAATCCTTTACTGTTGCTGGATGATGTATTTGACAAACTGGATATGTCCAGGGTTGAATATCTTTTAAATCTTGTCTCTTCCAGTGGTTTCGGCCAGATTTTTATTACAGATAGTAATAAAGTCAGGATTGATGGTATCTTATCAGAAATTGGAAATGACTCTAAGTCAATTGAAATTGTAGGAGGCGCTATATCGTGAAACGGAAAGATTTTATGAAAATCGGGGACCTTATCCCTGACTACATAAGGACTATGGGTATTGCCAGGGGTCTTGTGGGTAATACTGTTTGTACTGCTTTTGATAAGGTGCTGGATGGCCGGTTCAGCAAATATTTGATAAGCAGAGAGTTTAATAACGGTAAACTCTACTGTACAATGAGCTCTTCAGTTGCCAGAGACTCTCTATCAATGCATAAAGGGAAAATGATTGAAGAGATTAATTCAGTTATTGGGGAGGATGTGCTTAAGGAGATAATATTTAGATAATTACTTTGCTATGGATAGGGTAGTTAAGGTTACAGTTGATTCAGACATACCTTTTATTAAAGGACTTCTTGAGCCTTTTGCAGAGGTTCAGTATCTAAAAGGGAGCGATATAAAAAGAGATTTAATTGCAGATAGTGATGCACTTATTATAAGAACGCGGACCAAATGTAATTCAGAGTTACTTTCCGGCTCAAAGGTGAAGTTTATTGCTTCGGCTACAATAGGGAGTGACCATGTGGACCTAGAATGGTGCAAAGAGTCAGGTATCTATTTTACTAATGCAGCAGGGTGTAATGCCTGGGGTGTTGTACAGTATGTTTTAACTTCAATATTTTACCTTTACGATAAAGCAGGGGAGAGCCCTGAGGGAAAAGTGCTCGGGATTGTGGGAGCCGGTAACGTGGGCGAGAGGCTGGCCTCTTTAGCTCAAAGCCTTGGCTTTAAAGTTTTACGATGCGATCCACCTTTAAAATCTCTTTTAAAGAAGGATCCTCTTTACTTCTCACCTGAAGTCGCATCTGTAAGAGATGAGGGGGTGCCATTCAGAGTTGACAGGTCAGATGTGAGCGAGGGAGATTACTATGAACTTATGAGTGTCCTGAATTTAAGTGATATTGTCTCATTACATGTTCCCTTGAATCCATCAACCATAAATATGGCAAATGATGAGTTTTTTAAATCCATGAAAGATGGTGCAATCTTTATCAACTCCTCCAGAGGGGAGGTTGTTTCTGAGGAGTCGCTGGTAAGATACAGAGATAAATTTTCCGGGATAGTTCTGGATGTTTGGAAAGGAGAACCGCAACTAAATAAAAACTTGTTAACATTTGCAGACATAACAACCCCGCATATTGCAGGTTATTCTTTACAAGGTAAAATTAATGCATCAGTAGTATCATTAAACAATTTTGGCCGTTTTTTTGGCATTGAAACTTTATCAAAATTGGAGATTGAATATCCGGAACCTAAAAAGCTGAGATTTGTTCCACTTAGAGAGAGTGATCCATATATTAACCTCAGTAATCTGATTTTCTCATTGTACGACATTGGTGAAGATTCTAAAGCACTTAAAGAGAACCCGGACCTTTTTGAATCATTAAGAAATGGATACAAATACAGAGATGAGTACTCAGATGAGGTTAAGGAGATGTTTGAAATAATAATCAATAGAGAATATGTTTGAGAAAAGAGATTTTGAGCAGTTTAAATTATTGGGGATTTCTGCAGAAAAAGTTGAAAATCAAATTGAATCTATAAAGAGAGGGTTCCCTTTTCTTAAAATCGTCTCGCCGGCTACGAAGGAGAGGGGAATTTTGATTATTGAAGAGGATGGAAAAAAGCAGTATATAAAAAGATTCAAATCTTCCAGCCTGAAAATCTCAAGATTTGTCCCAGCATCCGGAGCCGCAACAAGAATGTTTAAAGATTTATTCGAGGCATTGGATAATATTGATAATGGGAAATGTTTTACAGATGATTCTGAGGCCGGAAAATTTTTCGCAAATCTGGAAACGTTTCCATTCTATGAAGACTTGAAAATCATAAAAGGATTTGACTCAAATGATAAATCTGGTATTTTAAAACTTCTGCTATCAAATAAAGGTCTGGGTTACGGGTCTTTACCAAAAGGGCTGTTGAAATTCCACAAATATAATAATCAATCAAGGACTGCATTTGAAGAACAGTTGGTTGAAAGTTCAAAATATGCTGTATCTGCAGATGGATTTGCCCGGCTAACTTTTACAGTTTCTAAAGAGCATCTTGTCTCTTTTGAAGCACTCTTTTTGAATTTAATCCCCAAATTAAACAAAGAGAGAGGATTAGATTTTAAAGTAGAATTTACTCTGCAAAAAAAATCAACGGATACTGTTGCTGTTGATATGGATGGAAATGCATTCAGAACCGGCGACGGATCAATTCTTTTCAGGCCGGGTGGCCACGGGGCTTTGCTTGATAATCTTGATGAGATGAAGAGTGATATAATCTTCATTAAAAACATTGATAATGTTACAAAAGAGGAGCTTTTACAGGATACAACAGAGTGGAAACAAACGTTAGCCGGAATATTGCTTGAAATAAGAGATCAAATATTCGCCTTCTTAAAAAGACTTGATGGTGAGTTTGATGAGAAGCTCAATGATGAGATCATTCATTTTCTGAGGGAGAAGCTATGTATAACATTGCCAGACTTACCTGAAGATATCCTGAGGGAATTTCTTTATGCCAAACTAAACAGGCCCATAAGAGTCTGTGGGATGGTAAAAAATGAGGGAGAGCCGGGTGGAGGCCCGTTTATTGTTTATGATCCCGATGGATCAACCTCCCTTCAAATCCTTGAGTCGGCTCAACTAGATAAAAATCACAGAGATTATATGAGCTGGATGTCTGGATCTACTCATTTTAATCCTGTTGATATAGTGTGTTCTATATACGATTACCAAGGGAATAAATTCAATCTCCCAAAATTTACTGATCCTGAAACAGGATTTATATCAATAAAAAGTGTTTATGGAAAATCCTTGAAAGCACTCGAACTTCCGGGATTATGGAATGGAGCTATGAGCAACTGGAATACCGTTTTTGTAGAGGTTCCTGTTTCAACATTTAATCCTGTAAAAAGTGTGAATGATCTTCTCAGACCTCAGCACACAGAATAGTTCTCTTAGCTCTTCTGAGTGTCTCTTTTGCTTAGCCTATCTGAAATAATCCTTTCACACAACAGTAAGAGGGCAATATTTGTTCCTATCCCTATCCATAAGAGCGACTCTGATGAGGTAAAAAGTCCTGATAAACTCCTGAATTTTTCTGCGAAGAAAGAAAGGTCCGGCTTAAAAGTAAAGTCGATTTTGAGGTAATAGTGATTAATGATTAAGAGTGCTCCTGAGAATATCACAGTAAAAATTATGAGAATAATATAGTTGCGGAGTGTCTCTCTTCGTGACTCTCTGGCTGCTGCCTCTTTTTGAATCTTTTCAAAAACCTTTCTCTCAAACCCAAAAGGGACAGTTTCATCTTTTATTGCAGACAGTATACTCCCAATATTTAAATCTTGATTATCCATAACACAAGTCAATTTTATCACCGATTAACACACTCAGCCTCTTTTTAATTCTGTGGAGCTTTACTTTAACGTTCGATTCAGACATTCTGCAAATTTCAGAAATTTCCCTGATGCTTTTTTCATGATTGTAGAAAGAGAGAATTATAAATCTGTCTTCTTTATTAAGGCTGTCAATTGCTAGGTACATAATCCTCATCATTTTATCCTTTTCACTGTGATCAAAGATATCACCTATTGAGTTGTCAGGTATATGTCCCATATTTTCACAAGGGATATTGTCTCTCTTTTTAGTCCTTGCCTTTGATATTGACATGTTGTAAGCAATCCTGAAGAGCCATGTTGAAAAAGAGCATTCACCCCTGAATCCTGAAAGAGAGAAGTAGGCTTTAACAAACACGTCTTGTGCAATCTCTTCTGCATCCTCTCTGTTTCTAACAACTCCTCTTACAATCGATAGAATCTTGGGAGAGTGAAAATTGACCAGTTCATTATACAAACCGGTATCGCCACCTTTAATTTTTTCTATTATTTGTAATTCTACCTCTCTTTTCATTATCATTTTAGACGCTGAACCATTTTCAAAGTTACACAGTGTAACCTTTAATTCAAATTTTCGTCAAAAGAGCAAACAAATTAAAATCAATATCACTATGATGGAATTTATTACAATACCCTTAACATTTGGAATTGGCGCATTTGCCTTTTACAAAGTAATTGAATTATTTGTAAGAAAAAAAGAGCGCCTTATGCTTGTAGATAAGCTTAATACTCTTGACAATGTTAACACTAATAACATTAATCTCTCTGGTTTATTTGGAGAGGTTAAAGCATTACAAAACCAATTTTTGACTCTCAGGATAGGTTCGCTATTGATGGGTCTTGGTTTTGGCTTGCTCATAGGTTATATTATTGTTCAAGTCTCTTTCGGTGGTTTGAGAGATGTGTCTTGGGAAATGAGACAAACTCAGGATGTAATATATGGAGCTTCTACACTACTTTTTGGTGGAATGGGACTTACAGCCGGCTTTATTGCCGAGATGAAGATGAAGAATAAGAAGTAAGACAATATAGCTTAAAAGATAAGAGGCTGACCAAAGTTTAATGGTCAGCCTCTTATCTTATTTTACATAGATGTGTTATTCAGGATCTTGCAACAGGAGGCCGGCTCCTTTTGTGCCATCTTTGAACAGAAGAGAGTGTTTTTTTGGTTCTCTCTTTTTCCAGTCTCCCTTATGGTAAGCGTAGCTTACAATGATAGGGACAACGGTTGTAGCTTCTGCATATACCATCTGTTCATGGGCTGTATTTACCTTGCCCCAAGAGTTTGCCTCTTTTAGTGTAGATGATGAACAAGCACCATCACGAACATCGGCAACTGTTATTTGAACAGCGTATTGGTGCATTGGAACATCAAAGCCAAGGCACTCAGCACAAACTACTGTGTCCTGAGCAAAGTTCTTTGGAACTCCGCCTCCTACCATGAAAAGACCGCTGGTTTTTGCCGACATCTTAACCTCTGTAAGTTCACGGAAGTCTGCCACAGAGTCAATTGAAAGGTATGGCTTACCCTGTTTCATTCTCTCAACCTGATGCATTACGAGCCCAAATCCTGCGCTGCTATCTGTAAATGCAGGGCAGAAAATTGGAACATTGTGTTCAAAAGCTGTCTGAATCAAAGACTCTTTTTTCTTAGAGTTCTTTGAAAGCCATTTGCCGATTTCATGGATAAACTCTCTGGAAGAGTATGGTCTGGCTTCAAGTGAGTCAGTAATCGCCTTTATAGTAGCGTCACAGGCCTGAAGTTCCTCTTCATCAATGAATGTGTCGTAAATCCTGTCAATATAGTTGTCTCTCAGATGTGTGTCATCTATAAACTGAGTTCCTCTGTAGTGTTTGTAACCAAGTGCTTCAAAAAAGTCCATATCAATGATAGAGGCACCTGTAGCAACAATTGCGTCAATCATGTTATGTTTGATCATATCAACATAAACTTGCATGCATCCGCCTGCTGATGTGCTTCCGGCGAGTATAAGCCAGTTTGTGGATTCTTTGTCATTTATCATCAGCTGAAGGATGTCAGCAGCAGATGCAGTGTCTCTTGATGAGAAGGACATCTCTCTCATGGAGTCTATAAGATAGGTAGAGTCCAGTTTTTTAATGTCTATGTGCTTTATTGTCTCCTGAAGGAGGTCTTTTTTAGTTGGTTTCATCCTCTTATCTTTAATTTATTTGCAAAGATAGATAATTTAAATTAAGTACAAGTTTTTTACTAATTTTGCAGGTTCAAACCCCAATAGATAAACGTAATGTTCAAGACAAGCGAGATTAAAGAATTCCAGAAACTGGAGACTCCATTTTACTATTATGATCTTGGGCTTTTAAGGAAGACGCTTGAAAGCTATACCTCAAACCTTAAAAAGTACAACTATCACGCACATTATGCACTAAAGGCTAATGCTAACGATAAAATACTGCAGGTTATAAAGAGCTACGGTCTGGGAGCAGACTGTGTTAGTGGTAATGAGGTTGCCCTGGCTCTTAAATCGGGTTTTAATCCTTCAAAAGTAGTTTATGCCGGCGTAGGCAAGTCAGATAAAGAGATAAAGACAGCACTTGAAGGAGGCATATTCAGTTTTAATTGTGAATCTGTACCTGAACTTGAAATCATCAATGCCATTGCTGCTTCCATGGGGAAGATAGCATCTGTATCTCTGAGAATTAACCCGGATATTGATGCACATACTCATAAATACATTAGTACCGGACGTTCCCAGGACAAATTTGGAATTAGCACATGGATGTTTCAGGATGTTCTTGAAACTATAAAAAATTCTCGAAATCTTAAGTTGGAAGGCCTTCACTTTCATGTAGGTTCTCAGATAACAGACATGAAGGTTTTTGAAATGCTGGCAAAGAGGGTGAACGAAATTCAAAGATGGTTTGCTGATAAGGGTGTGAGTATTGAAAATTTAAATCTTGGAGGAGGTTTGGGGATAGATTATGAGAATCCCGATTCTAATCCTATATCAGATTTTGACTCATACTTCAGGATAATTAATAATGGACTAGAGGTGAGAAGAGGTCAAAACGTTCATTTTGAACCGGGTAGAACGATTGTAGCTCAGTGTGGGTCGCTGATTTCCAGTGTTTTGTATGTTAAGATTGGGAAGGGCAGGAAGTTTGCAATTCTGGATGCGGGAATGAACGATCTTATCAGACCTGCGTTATACCAGGCAAAGCACAAAATTGACAACCTTACTTCAAAGGGAAGAAATATGAGATATGATGTTGTAGGTCCTGTCTGTGAATCAAGTGACAGATTCGCCAAAAACATTCTCCTTCCTGAGACTAAAAGGGGAGACGTAATAGCTATAAGATCTGCCGGTGCATACGGACAAGTTATGGCAATGAGATATAATCAAAGGGATTTAGCACCCGAGTATTATTCTGAATAAATAATTATTAATAAGAGAATAAGACATGAGCAGAGTAAGTTCCAAAGAAAAATATGTTATTGATGTTTTTGAACTTTTCAGAAAAAAGGGGCTAAAGATGACAATGGATGAAATTGCTGATCACCTTAAGCTTACAAAAAAGACTCTCTATAACAACTTTAATAGTAAGGAGGAGCTGATGAGAACTGTTATGCAACATGTTCTTGGTGAAATTGAGTTCAAAATTAATATGGCACTTTCTCAGGGCAGGGACGCCATTGAGGCTTTGTATCTTACAAGTGATATGATGAATAAGTCTCTTTCTGAAATAGGTCCATTGCTACTAAGCGACTCGTCTGTTTATCTTCCGGATCTGAAACTTCTTGACCATACAAACAGAATGTCTTTTTATTCCAGAATAATTGCAGAAAATATTGACCGGGGAATTTCTGAGGGACTATACAGAAATGATTTTAACAAGGAATTGGTTACTCTGTTTTTCACATCGGCAATGTCCAGAATTTATTCATGGAACGGTGCTTACAAGTTTTTGAAAGATCCCTATGTATTTCATTCGGAGTTGGTAAGATATCATCTGGAGTCTATTGTAAACGATGATGGCAGGAAGATTCTTGCCCAAATGGTTCAAAAAAGAGTTTGATAATAAAAAAAAGATAAGTGATGTTTGATAATTTGATAGATAGGCTGGAGAGCTCCTTTAAACTTCTTAAAGGTGAAGGAAAGATTACTGAAGTTAATGTTGCGGAAACGCTTAAGGATATCAGAAAGGCTCTGCTCGATGCCGACGTAAGCTATAAAATTGCAAAAACATTTTGTGATGATGTAAAGCATAAGGCAATGGGACAAAATGTGTTAAAGGCGGTTCGTCCCGGTCAGATGCTAACCAAAATTGTTCACGATGAGTTGACTTCCCTTATGGGTAATGAGGCAACCGATATAAATGTTAAGGGAAACCCCGGGATTATTTTGGTAGCTGGACTTCAAGGGTCCGGTAAAACAACCTTCAGTGGTAAACTTGCGCTTAACAGTAAAAACAAAAGAGGGTTAAAGACACTTTTGGTAGCCGGAGACGTTTACAGACCGGCCGCAATTGAGCAGCTTAAGGTTTTAGGGGAGCAGGTGGGCGTTGAAGTTTACTCTGAGGATGGGGTAAAGGATCCTGTTTCTATAGCAAAAAACGCTGTTTCTAAAGCTAAGAGAGAGGGCTTTTCTCTTGTTATTATTGATACTGCAGGCCGTCTAGCTATTGACGAGGAGATGATGAAGGAGATTGAGGCAGTAAAGAGAGCAGTCAGTCCTACAGAGACACTCTTTGTTGTAGACTCAATGACTGGCCAGGATGCAGTTGAGACTGCAAGAGTCTTTAACGAAAGGTTGGATTTTGACGGAGTAGTTCTAACCAAACTTGATGGAGATACCAGAGGTGGTGCGGCTCTTTCGATTAAGGCTGTTGTAAATAAACCAATAAAATTTGTCTCATCAGGTGAGAAAATGGAGGCGTTGGATGTGTTCCATCCAAAGAGGATTGCCGACAGGATACTTGGTATGGGAGACGTTGTTTCCCTTGTTGAGAAAGCTCAGGAGCAGTATGATGAAGAGGAGGCAAGAAGACTACAAAAGAAACTGGCAAAAGATCAGTTTACTTTGGAGGATTTCTATTCACAGATTCAACAGATAAAGAAGATGGGGAATATAAAAGATCTGGCGTCAATGATTCCTGGTGTGGGTAAGGCTCTAAAGGATGTAGACATGGATAACAGCTCTTTTAAAAGTATTGAGGCTATTATTCAGTCAATGACAAAAGATGAGAAAAATGATCCATCAATACTTAATGGGAACAGAAGAAAAAGAATTGCCTCAGGCAGTGGAACATCTATTGCTGAGGTAAACAGACTGGTAAAACAGTTCGAAGATATGAGAAAGGTCATGAAAAACATGGCCGGAGGGGGTGCCAAAAACGCTATGCGTAATATGGCATCAATGAGAAGAAGGTAATCAAAGTTAACATCTAAAGGTTATGATATTACTCGATGGAAAGGCAACTGCCGATAGTGTTAAAAGTGAGATAGCACTGGAAGTTAAGAAGATATCCCTGGGAGGGGGAAAGGTTCCTCATCTTGCTGCAATTCTAGTTGGAGAGGATGGCGCATCACAGACGTACGTGGGTCATAAAGAGAAGGCCTGTGCTCAGGTAGGTTTTAAATCAACTTTGCTAAAGTTCCCCGCCTCTGTTACTGAAGAGTTTCTCCTTTCAGAAATCGAGAAAATCAACAGAAACGAAGATATTGACGGTCTGATAGTACAGCTCCCTCTACCTTCACACATAGATGAACAAAAGGTAACAGAAGCAATTGACCCAAAGAAAGATGTTGATGGATTTCATCCAGTCAATGTAGGTAAAATGGTGCTTGGCTTACCATCTTTTGTCTCAGCAACGCCCTGGGGTATTATCGAGTTACTTGACAGATACAAAATTGAAACTTCAGGTAAGAATTGCGTAATCATCGGGAGAAGTAATATTGTAGGAAGACCTATGGCAAATTTACTCTCTCAAAAATCTAACCCTGGTGACTGTACTGTAACAATGTGCCATAGCAGGACTAGAGATCTGAAAGAACATACTCTGAATGCTGATATTATAATTGCAGCACTTGGTGTTCCCGGTTTTCTAAAAGGAGATATGGTCAAGGAGGGTGCTGTAGTTATTGATGTAGGCATTACAAGGGTAAAGGCTGATAACAAGAGCGGATTCAGGCTTGCAGGAGATGTGCACTTTGAAGAGGTTGCACCTAAGTGCTCTTATATAACTCCTGTGCCGGGTGGGGTAGGGCCCATGACTATTATTTCTCTTTTGAAAAACACACTCAAGGCTGCAAAATACAAATAGGGCCGATCATTTGACCGGCTCTATGTTTATGATCTGAGGTTAATTTCTTGTGGATACTCTGCCGGCTTCATCAGACTGACCTACTTTACGTGCTTTTGTTAGTTTACTTTTGCCAAAGCGGTAGACAAATGTGAGTGATACCCTTTGAGTTCTGTAATCTACTAAGATGTCGTATTTAAAATCCGGATTAGTATCAATTCTTACGTTAGAAGGATGAGTTTTAAATATATCTGTGGCGACTAGCAAAATGGTAGCGTTATTGTTGAAAAGATTTTTCCTTAGACCAAGAGTGATATCTGCACGCGGGTCTACAATAAGATATCCAAAAGCCATTTTGCTTTGGTAAAATCCAGATAACTCGAATTTCACGTCAAATGGCAAACTGAATGTGGTTCTGAAGTTTCCGTTGTAAAAGAAATTGTTCTCCGAGTAATCAAGGTTTTTTGAATTCATGTTACCACCAAACATGTTGCATGTTACAGTTAACCACTTTGTTAATGGAAATTCAGTTAGAGAGATAGTTCCACCCATTGTAGAGTTACTACCAAAGTTTTCCCATATAAACATCTTCTCTCCAGTAATTTGATCAACAGCCGGGTTTTGTACAATTAATTTCTTTGTAATATCAGCCCTTAGTCCTATGGTAAAATGTTTACCAAAACCGGCAGAAATGTTCAAATTATTAGTGTATTGAGGTAGTATATCCGGATTACCGGTAATAGAACTCTCAGAATCTATGTAAAACCTTTGTGGATTGAGCTGTTCAAAATTTGGTCTCTGAACCCTTTTAGTATATGATATGGAAAGTCTGGTATTTTTACCTGGGCTGTAGCCAACAAAAAGAGTAGGGAATATATCGGTATATGTTTTATGAGTAGTCGTGTCTGCACTTATCCAGTTCCCAGTTGCTCTGGTTAATTCTCCTCTGATTCCAGCCTTAATATTTAGTTTATCAGTTATACCTATTGCCATGGAGGCATAAGCTGCAGAGATTTCCTCTTTGTAGTTGAAATCACTGCTTATATATGAATTTTTGATCCAGACATTGTCTACAAGATCTTCTCTAAGCAAAGAATTATCGGTTAGACTTAATGCATATTTTACACCGGCTTCAAGCTTACCTTTTTTGCCGATATTACTTTCAAAATCTGTTTTAGCTGAGTAAATTTTTATAAGCTGATCGGAGTTACTTCTAAACATAGCCGGGCTCTGGATCTGGTTTCCTGAGGCATCTTCATAAATGTTCTTTTGAGAAGTACCATCCGGCATAAAGTAATGGTAATAGTCTGCATTTGCAGTTAACTCAGTACCCTCTTTGAAAATGTGAGTGTAGTTAAGATTGAGAGATGCATTATTATAGTTAAAGCGATTTGTAATCTTAGTTTTAGTTCTTTGAGCCAGATTGTTTCCAAAATATAAACGATTTTCTGTATCATCGGTGGATGTGTCCTTTTGTCTGGAAATATTACCATTGAAAATAAATCCTGCTATGTTTTTCTTATTTATGAAAAAGTCACTGCTAACTCTCAGGTTATGACTTTGATTTATTCTGTCAAGATTTGTAAAACTTTCAATTCTCTTATCATCATTAAACTGAGTTGTGCTTTCAAAGCTGTTAAACGATTTATTAACTCTTGGACTATAAATAATTGTAGAGTTAAACTTCTCTCCCCTGTATCCCATTGTTAGAGATCCATCTGCTGCAGGATAGAATTTGTCATAAAATCCGCCGTGAGCCGTAGCTCTGGCTGAGCCACTGATTCCCATGGCAAAATTCTTTTTAGTTTTAATGTTAATTATTCCTCCAGAACCTGATGCATCATATTTTGCAGATGGATGGGCAATAACTTCAATTTTATCTATTGTAGATCCATCTGTGCTCTCAAGCAACGATTCCAGGGCGGAACCATTAAGATTTGATGGCCTTCCGTCAATCCATATTTGAACGGGTTTACCGTTAAGGAGCAAATTGCCATCTGAGTCAACTGTAATTCCAGGTGCTCTGCGGATAATTTCTGTAGCATTACTTCCTAATGCTATTGCTGATTCAGAAATATTCATGATAATCTTGTCAAGCTTTTGTTCAATAAGAGGAACTTTTGCAGTAACAATTGCAGATTTGATTGCAACAGAGTTTTCTGAAAGCTTCAACTCTCCAAGGTCTAGTGATTTGTTATCACTGGCGATGTGAATGTCAATAAGTGTATCCCTGAATCCAATAAATGAGACTTTTAAGCTATATTTACCTTCGTCAAGTTTCTCTATGGAAAACTTGCCATCATCACCTGTAGTGGCTCCTCCAACTACCTTTTTATCACTGTTCTGGACAGCTACAGTAGCAAAACCCAGAGGGGCCTTGGTTTGATTTTCAATTACTTTCCCTGTAATTATTGTGCTAATTTTTGCCATACTTATATTTGATGTCAAAATTATCAGGGCAATTGTTAATACTAGAGATAATTCAATTTTTTTCATGTTCAGAACAGAATAAATAATTTTTTGAAGTGTAAAAAAAGAGCCGGCCGATTGACCGGCTCTGATAGGCAACCTAAATTTCAAACTAATTTCCGGCTCCAGTTCTGGAAGCCTCCTCGTTATTGCCTACTTTCCTTGCTTTGACCGCTTTGCTTTGTCCAAAACGATACTGAAAACTAAGTGTTATCTGACGGCTGTTATAACTTGAATTGAAGTGATAATTATTAAGAATATCAGTATTGAGTTCAGCCTTATTTGTTCTTGTTTTGAATATATCTGTTATATTAAGTGCAATTGTTCCCTTGTTATCAAACAAACTTTTTTTCACCCCTATGTTCACATCTCCGGATGGCTTCACTTTAAAGTATCCGTATGGAATTCCTGATTGGATTGAACCTGTGAGTTCAATCTTGTAGCTTTTTGGAAGAAGGAATGTAGCATTCAAATATCCGTTAGCGTAAATAGAACTGCTAAGAAAACCATCGGTTTTATTAGAAACGGCCAATAAGTTTGCGTTTGCATTAATTACAAACCATTTTGCAATTGGAAGTTCAGATATTGAAAAAGTTCCTCCGTAAAACGCCTGTGTTCCAAAATTCTCCCATTTTAATAACTTCTCACCGGTTTGTAAATCAAAGTATGGGTTCTGGATTATAACTCCCTCAGTAATTTGTCCTATTAAATTTATTGAATAGTGTTGCTTATAACCAAGTGAAAGACTAATCAGATGACTGTATTGAGGCATAAGTTCCGGATTGCCCTCAACAGAACTATTTGCATCTACGTAGATTCTGAATGGGTTAAGCTGGAAAAACCTGGGACGATTAACTCTTTTTGTATATGAGAGACCAAATCTAAAATCTTTACTTGGATTGTAACCTACAAACAGGGTAGGGAAGAGGTCGCTGTATACCTTATGTGTAGTTGTATCTGCACTTGTCCACTCTCCTGATGCATCAGTTATCTCGGCTCTTAATCCTCCTTTTAGACTCCATTTTGGCCCAAACTGTCTTGCAATCGAAAAATATCCGGCATAAATGTTCTCCTTGTATCCAAATAGACTGCTCAAATTTCCGTTAGGCTGCCAGGTTTCACCCATCTTATCCTCTGTTATCAGGTCGTTATTTGTAATACTTGTTGCCCATTTTGCCCCGGCTTCAAATTTGTAATTTTTAAATATTATCTGTTCATAGTCGGCTTTTGCTGAGATAATGTCAATCAACTGATCTGCATTGCTCCTGAAAATACTTGGATCTCTTGATGGATCACCTGCAGAGTTTGTGAAAAAATTCTCCTGAAAACTCTTTTGCAGAGTGCGATACTTACCATAATCGGCATTAATTGTAAGCTCCTGACCATCTTTTATAGACAAAGTGTAGTTAAGATTTGCTGAAAGTGTTCTGAATTTATCACTGTTATCAATTGATGTGGCTGTTTTTTCGATTAGGTTACCATTTCTTGATAGTGTATTTCCTGTTATATCGTCATCACTATACTCTTCGCTAGAGCGCTCGAAACCGGTAAGAATTAATCCAATAACATTCTTTTTATTTATGAAGAAGTCATTTGTAAATCTCAGGTTATGAAATCTCTGAACCATATCTGACTTAGTTGATCCATCCAGTATCAGGCCCCCTCCCAAATCAGTAACTGAGTAGAAGTCGTTGAATCTGTTATTTACTCTTGGGCTGTAGCTCAAAGATGTATTTGTTTTTTCTCCTCTGTAGTTGAGATTAATTGTGCCATCTACTCCATCGTAATTTTTTGCATAATATGGCGAGGCTGCATAACCTCCTCTTAGATAACCGTTTATACCTTTGATGAAGTTTTTCTTGGTTTTTATATTAATGATTCCTCCAGAACCAGAAGCATCATATTTTGCTGATGGATGTGCCATTACTTCAATTTTATCAATTGTAGAGGCATCTGTCCCGCTCAATAACTGCTCTAGCTGTTGTCCGGTCATATTTGAAGGCCTTCCGTCAATCCAGATTTGTACAGCGGATCCGTTAAGAAGAATATTACCATCCGGGTCTACACTAATGCCCGGAGTTTTCTTTAGAATATCCAGACCATTGCTTCCCTGGGTTGAGACAGCTTCAGAAACATTAAAGATAATTTTGTCGATTTTTTGTTCAATAACAGGCACTTTAGCCGTTACAACAGCTGAATTGAGAGCAACTGCATCACTTCTTAGTGTTATGTTACCAAGGTCTATAGACTGAACAGATTCGTTGATATTTACACTGAAAGTTGTGTCTCTGAATCCAATAAAGGAGACCTTAACGTTACACTCACCGTAAATAACTTTATCAATTAAAAATTTACCATCTTCTCCAGATGTTGCACCACCTAGTACCTTGTTCTCTTTATTCTGTATGCTGATTGTAGCAAAAGAGAGAGGTAATCCGTTCCCCTTTTCGGAAACTTTACCGGTTATTATTCCGTTGTTTCTGGCGGCACTAGCGCCAACAGAGATCATTAAGATCAAAATGAGTGAAAGAAATTTGTTATACATAGTTGTTGTGAAATATAAATACATTGTTAAGCATAATATATTATTCACACCTTTAGACGAAGACTACTCTTGATTAGTTGCACCCTTCACGGAAAAATCAAGAAATCTTTTAAATTTTAGAAAATGTCGTTTGCTTTTAGTCCAAGTAATTCAAGCCTGCGCTTGATTTTAGGAAGCTCTTCTTCAATGAATTGCCCTCTTTGTATCGAGATTATTCTCTCTTGTGCTCCGGAGTTAACAAAATATCCAACTCCTCTCTTATTGTATATAATCTGAGCATCCTGAAGATGATCGTATGTTCTCATTATTGTATTTGGGTTTACTCCCAGAATTCCTCCGTATTCTCTGACAGATGGAATTCTCTCCTCCTCTTTCCACTCTCCGGTGAGAATCGCGTCACAAATTGTGTCAGAAATTTGAAGGTATATTGGTTTATGTTCGTTGAATTCCATAAGTATTAGTATTGAAGAGTTTTCATCCTGTGATAAGATCCAAATAAGAACCATGCAGGAAGTATTCCGTAAAAGAATATTTGACTTGTGTAGTATAGTGTTTTAAATAGAGAAGAAAAGTTCTCAAATTCTTGAATGTTAGACAAGTCGCTTATTTTGCCAATCTTGATATTGACATTCATATCACTCATCATTTTAAAGTCCTCTTTAAATACGACAGTAATCATAAAAACCATTATCATTGCAAAAAATATATACAGGCTTAAAGTTGCAAGAAGAGTCTTGGTTACTTTGTATTTTCTGAATAGTAGATTGCAATAAATAAAGCCAAGCTGCATAATAAGTGCCTCTACAAATCCCTTTGCAATTTTATCCCCGAGCTCCAGGTTTGATATTGCAAAACCTTTGAAAATATCAGGAGTTATTGATGATATTGCTGTGTCAACGATTAGTAGAGAGCAAAATGTAAGTAGAGGCAGTAAAATTACGCAGTTGATAAGCATACTGATATACTTCTCTGTTACAGAAGCCGGAAGCAGGACGTAGTCAATACCACCTTTTCTGTGATTGTAACTTTTATATAAATTAAACGGAGCTATAAGCATTGAAAGGACTGCAGCAAAAAATATAAAGCTGGCCCTGCTTGATGCAGATGAACTAGCATCAGCACTACCGAATACTATTATACTTAACCAATATCCTGCAAGCAAAGCTGCAAAAATTGCTGAAACTTTGAGCATCATATGAAATCTCTCTGATGACTCCTTTTTTACCAGTTTAAAAAATCTGTTTATATCAAAAAATTCATTCATGGTGTTACTTTTTAAAAATATCCTTAATTAGTTCCCTGTTTTGATGTACCGAATTAAAAAGTGCCTCAATATTTACTTTACACTCTCTTGAGGTTTCATTCTTACATACATTAATATACCCTCCAAGTGTCTGTTCACTGTAGATGGCCTTCTCAGAAACTGAGGGGCTAAATTCAAAGCATAACTTCTCACTAATTTCATCTATAGAAGCGTTTAAAAGGACACCGTTTTTATCAAGGATAATAATAGGATCGATAAGATTTTCAAGGTCTCTTACCTGATGAGTTGAAATTATAATACAAGATTCGTCAGTTGAAGCTTGAGATATGACTCTCCTAAGCTGAGCTTTTGAAGGAATATCAAGTCCATTACTTGGTTCATCCATAAGGATAAGTTTTGTATTGGTAGAGATGGCAAATGCAATAATAGCCTTCTTTTGCTGACCAAAAGAGAGTTTTGTGAACTTTGAATTTCCATTGACTTCAAACTCCGTCATTAGCCTGCTGAATTTGTTGTAATCGAAATTAGGATAAAATTCACCCCTTAGTCTTGCAAATTTATTGACTACTAAATCCGGTCCCATGAAATCCTCTGGAATGAAAAATAATTCACCAAGGAATCCCGGTTCTCTTAAATATGGATTGTAACCGTTTACATTGCAGGATCCACTTTTTAACTTAAGCAGTCCGCTCATTATTTTAAGGAGTGTAGTCTTTCCCACTCCGTTTTGTCCCAGCAGGCCGTAGATCTTTCCTGCCTCAAGTTTCATGGAAACATCGTTGAATACAACGTGTTTAGAATAATTAAAATGCAGATTATCAATTGTTACCATTTTGTTTTGGTTTTGTTTCGTCTTGGTGTGTTAGTGAAGTAGTGCACTGCAAATGTAATTCCTTTTTTCTTTCTGCCAAAAAAAAGTTAGTTTTGTATCATAATATTTTTTATTAAATGAAGAAACTACCTGTAATACTGAGCGTTCTGCTCACATTTTTTTTTGTGGAAAATTTGTTTTCACAATCTTTTATCTCTGATGAGAGAGAGATAAGGGAAATTTTATTGTACCTGGCAGATGATAATATGAGGGGACGGGAGACAGGATCTAAAGAGGATAAAAAAGCAGCAAAATATATTGCATCAAAATTAAATAGTTATGGTTTTACTCCGTTGATTGGAGAAAATCCTCTTGTCCCCTTCAATCTTATGTTATACAGAGAAGTGGGATTTGGATCTCACTTAAAAGTAGATTCAAAAAATTACGTTGAGTGGAGAGATTTCAAGACTCATCCACAATCACCAAATTCTCTTCAAAAATCAAAATTGGTTTTCTCTCCCGATTCCACAATGAAATTGGAAGGAAATATTGTTATGCTAAAAACCACATCAGATAGTATTCCTCTGAAGGCGGCTTTATATAAATCAAAAGGGGTTTCAGCACTGCTCGTAAATACAGGCGACAATATTTCTGATCTAAGAAGGGGGGGGACCACCGCTTTGTCAATTCCTGTAATTCAAATTTCAGAAGATGTTTACTCTAACCTAAAATTGAAATCCGGAGAAGATGTAGAATTTAAAACTGTTTCAAATACAGTTGAGGGAACCTCTTACAATGTTGCTATGAAATTCGGCAAGGAAAATTCTCCGTTAACAGTTATGATAGGAGCTCACTATGACCATCTTGGTATGGGAGGGCCCTCGTCAGGAAGTATGAAACCTAAGGAACACCTTGTTCACAATGGTGCCGATGATAATGCGAGCGGAGTTGCTGCTGCGCTGGAAATTGGAAGACTTGTCTCGGCATATGCAGATTCTCTAAATATCAGAGTTATTGTTGCTGCATTTGGAGCAGAGGAGAGAGGAATAATTGGATCAAGACTACTTGCCGACACTTTGGGCAAGTTGAATTTGCTTCCAAATCTGATGATCAATCTTGACATGGTAGGAAGACTTTCTGATAACAAACTTCAAATTGGTGGTGTGGGAACATTTACTGATGCAACTGATATTGTGAATAAAACAAATGAAGATAGCGAGTTTGTACTGACTCTTACTAAGGATGGATACGGACCCTCGGACCACTCATCATTTTATACTGCAGGTGTACCGGTGCTGTATTTCACAACAGGAGTGCACAAACAATATCACACACCGGACGATGATGTTGATTTTATTAATTTTGAAGGCATGGGGAGAATCTCCAGCTATATAGCTACAGTTGTTAGCAATATATCAAGTACCGGAGTTCCGGAATATATCAAGACAGAAGCTCCTCAGACAATGTCAAGAGCATCATTTAAAGTAACGCTGGGAGTAATACCGGATTTCACTTACGAAGTTGGAGATGGATTCAGAGTGGGATCAGTAAGCGAGGGGAAGCCGGCAGATAAGGGAGGTATGCTTGCCGGTGATATTATTAAGAAGATGAATGAAAAGAGTATCTCAAATATATATGAGTACATGGCAATGCTTGGTGAATTAAAAAAAGGTGATACTCTAAAGGTATTGGTTGACAGAGATAATAAATTAATTAATTTGGAAATTCAGCTATGAAAAAGGTGCTTTTATGGATTGCAGCCATAACAATTACACTATCTGCAGTCTATTTTCAAAGAATAACGGGACCAACCAAACCGGTAAGGGCGGAATTTAATTATAAGGACAGTGTTTGTTATGCAGTATTGCTTAGAAGTACAGAGACCACTTTAACTCATGAAGAGGCAGCTTCAGATTATAAATCAATTGGAAAAACATCACCACTGAGAATTACGATATCCGGCCTGACAAATGAGGTTAATGCTGAAATTGTTTATTCTCTTTATCCCGGAGAGTGGGGGGCAGACACTCTTAAAGCATTAAGAACAGGTGATATGTTTACATTTGAGGTCCCTGCACTGCCGGCAGCATCAAAGATTAAATATTCAGTTTATTTGATAGATAACTCTGGAAGAGTATCTGTGGGAGATGGGAATGTTGTCCTTCGTTTCAAGGCACCTGTCCCTGCATACGTGCTGATACCCCATATTCTGCTGATGTTTATTGCTATGCTTTTCTCAAATTTTACTGGAGTTGCATCATATCTTAAGAATATCAGAATTGAAAAATACGCATTGATAGTGCTTATAACGCTGGGTTTAGGAGGGCTTATTCTTGGTCCCGTTGTACAAAAATTTGCTTTTGATGCCTACTGGACCGGATGGCCTTTTGGAGAAGACCTCACAGATAACAAAACTCTCGTTGCCTTTATTGTATGGTTAGTTGCATGGCTACTAAACAGAAAAAAAGGCAGCAGAAAATATTTGTATATTATCGCTGCCGTTGTTATGCTTCTGGTATATTCTATTCCGCACAGTACAGCCGGATCAGAGTATGACCACTCAAAGGGAGAGGTTGTAACCGGATTTTAGTATTTGTGAGTATCTGGTTTAGATAGATCTTCGTTGCTCATTTTCACCCTTGTCATGGCCCTCCATACATAATAAATGTATCCCATTACAAATGGAACCATCAGGGATGCATATGCCATGGTTTTAAGAGTGAACTCGCTTGAAGAGCTGTTTGCCAGTGTTAGCGAGTATTGAGGATCAACTGTAGATACAAAATACGCTGTATTGTTAAAAGCAGCGCATATTAGAATACTCCATACGGCAAGTACAACTCCTCCTCCGGTCATAAAGAAACTGCTCTTTTTAGCCGATTTGCCAAATATATTCATGCCAATTCCTCCTAAAACAAGAAGAACTCCGGCTAGTAACATTATTAAAGGCCATATAAGTTCAGTCATGTTAAAGAGGTATTTGTACTTAACCGGAGATATAAGTCCATTCTCAGGATTAACATGATATCCGGTCATTGTAAACAGAGCAATCAGAAAAGCCACAAATCCCAGAACAAAAGCCGGTCCGGTAATCTTAATCTGATTTTTGCACTTTCTGTTGAGAGAATCAGAGTCTATTTGCATCATTACATACATCAAACCAAGTGTTCTGGCAGCAAGATATACAACTATACCAAGTAAAAGATTAAATGGATTTGCAATAGCTTCCAGACCGTGCCAGCCGGTGGTCCAATAGGAGATGGTCGGCTGAAATGCATCGGCAATACTGCTCTTATTCATTACAAATGATCCGCCTGAGAAGAACATTCCCACAGCAACTCCCAGTAAAATAGTCCCGAATGTGCCATTTAGAAAAAGGAACGTTTCATATGTTTTTGCCCCCAGAAAATTTCCGGCTTTGCTCCTGAATTCAAATGAAACAGCTTGTATAACAAAAAGAAATAGTATTGCCATCCATAGCCAGTATGCGCCGCCAAAGCTTGTAGAGTAGTAGAGTGGGAAAGAGGCAAAAACAGCACCTCCGAATGTTACAAGTGTTGTAAAGGTTAGCTCCCATTTATGCCCAAGGGCATTTACCAAAAGTGTTTTTTCATCTTTCTCCTTTGCAGTACTGAAAAGAAGTGACTGTCCTCCCTGAACAAACATCAGAAAGACTAGCAGTGACCCTAATAAGGAGACAATTATCCACCAGTATTGTTGAAGTATAAAAATCATAGTTAAGTCTGTTAAATGTGTTTAGTTCAGGCTCCCGGCCCTTTTTTGATAACCTTTATCATTATGCCTATCTCTGCTATGAGCAAGATGGTAAATAAAACAAAGAACATTATGAGTGTTGTCTGTACAGATCCCGCACTTACTCCTGACACGGCAGCATTAACAGGCAGCAAGTCCTGTATAGTCCACGGCTGTCTGCCTACCTCAGCAACAATCCATCCTGCCTGAGAACAAATATAAACAAGAGGTATACTAGCTATTGCAACCCAATGAAACCATTTGTGTTTGCCAATTATTCCTTTGTACTCCATATAAAGAGTTAATCCGAAGAATAAAAGGAAAAAACCGCCCAGAATGACCATAATATGAAATGCATAGAAGGTAAGCGGAACGTTTGGTACAACATCAGTAGGCTTTTCAATATAACCGTAACCAAAGTGGTCAAAGTTATCCATAAGCTGCTTGTAGGCAATCTCTTTTCCCTCCTCATCTCCGGCCTGCTTTGCCTTTCTGTATTGAGCAAGGCCATCAATTGCCAGCTTCCCGAGTGCCATTCTCTCTTCAATAGGAGGTGCTACTTTCTCATTGCCGTTTCTGTCTGTGTAAATATATCCGCCCTCCAGAATGTCTTCTACACCAGGGACGTAAGTGTCCATCTTGCGGTTAACCAGAAGAGAGAGTCCCTGAGGAATAGAGATGTTTACCCAGAATGGTTTTTCATTTTTATATTTTAAAGGATTGTCGTAGTAATCTTTTATCTGTTTGCCAGGATTAAGTATTCCTAGAGCTACAATTGCAGTTCCTTCATGACTCTTATACAGGCCCTCCATTGCAGCCAGTTTCATCGGCTGCTTTTTAGCTACATGTACTGCAGAACCATCTCCTGACCAAATAAGGATTATCAAAGAGATAAGTCCAAAAATTGCTGAGATTTTGATACTTTTTCTTGCGAATTCCTCCTCTCTTTTTTTCATGAGGAACCACGCAGAGACTCCTATCACAAATATTGCAGCAAGTACATATCCATTTGTGGTAGTGTGAATAAACTTGTTTATTGCAACTGGAGAGAGCGCGACAGACCAGAAGTCAACCATCTCATTTCTAGCTGTGTCAGGATTGAACTGCATACCTGTAGGGAACTGCATCCATGCGTTTGCCACAAGTATCCAGAGAGCAGAAAGATTTGTCCCGATTGCAACCAGATAGGTTGATATAAGGTGTGCTTTCTTGCTTACCTTGTTCCATCCAAAGAACATTACTGCAAAAAAAGTACTCTCAAGGAAAAATGCAAGAATCCCCTCAATTGCAAGAGGTGCTCCAAAAATATCTCCTACAAACCAGGAGTAATTTGACCAGTTTGTGCCAAATTGAAATTCCAGGATTAGCCCTGTTGCAACTCCTATGGCAAAGTTAACTGCAAAGATATTCATCCAGAATTTAGCAGTTCTTTTCCAAAATTCATTGCCGGTTCTTACATAGTATGTCTCCATTATGGCTATGATGAACCCAAGCCCCAGGGTGAGCGGTACAAAAATCCAGTGGTACATTGCAGTAAGAGCAAACTGGAGTCTTGACAAATCAACAAGTGAAGCTAAAATCATGGTTTAAGTTGTTAGTTTAGGTTATTTAGGATTAATCAGATTCTCTATTACTTTATTGCTCTTCTCCTCTGTGGTGTTGTAATCCCTCAGGTCAGACTTAAAGAAGAACAGTTTCAGTACAAAAAACATAATAAAGAGTTTGATAGCTATTATTATCCAAAGAGTTTTTCCTAAAGATGTCATGCTTCTGAACCCTTCGTAATAAAACCTCCATACTCTCTTGAATATATTGTCTTTCATAGATGAAAATTTGCTCTAATATAGTTTTTTTTTTGCTTGGGCAAAAGCGAAAAGGTATATTTGTCTAAAATATAGACCATATATGGAAAGAAGAAATTTTCTAAAATCGGCCCTTCTAGGAGGAATAGCGGGGGCAGTTCAGTTAAAGCCGGGTAATTTGTTTGCATCTGAAAGCAAAGAGGCTCAGAGGCCAAACGATCTTGTTGCTGTTATGGGAGGAGACCCTGTGTCAATGTACAAGAGAGGAATTTCTGCAATGGGAGGAATGTCAAAATTTGTTAAGAAAGGAAATAAAGTTGTAGTAAAGCCTAATATAGGGTGGGATAAGAAACCTGAATTTGCTGCAAATACTAATCCGGAACTTATCGCAGCAATTGTTAAAGATTGCCTCTCTGCAGGTGCTTCTGAAGTTGTGGTTTTTGATCACACTTGCGACGAATGGCAGGCATGTTATAAAAATAGCGGTATTGAGGCTGCAGCCAAGGCCGCAGGTGCTAAAATTGCGTTTGCCCATGATGAAAAATACTTTAAAGAGGTATCTCTTCCAAAAGGTGTAAGACTAAAAAGTGCAAAAATCCACGAATCAATTATTGATTGTGATATGTGGATCAACGTTCCTGTTCTTAAGAACCATGGCGGAGCAAAAATGACAATGTCTATGAAAAATTTTATGGGTATTGTCTGGGATAGAAGATTTTGGCATGCAAATGACCTCCAGCAATGTATCGCTGACTGTTCCACATACTCTAAAATGCCTTCTTTAAACATTGTAGATGCATACAGGGTGATGACTCAGAATGGCCCCAAGGGAAAAACTATTGATGATGTTGTCCTTGCAAAAGCTCTCTTTATGTCTGCTGATATAGTTGCAGTTGATACAGCAGCTCTAAGATTCTTTAATCAGTTCAAGGAGATGAGAATTGAAGACGTGTCTCATATTCAGAAAGCAGAGAAGGCAAAAGTGGGTACTACAAATCTGGATGCCATCAAAGTTGAGAGAATAAAAATCTGATAAAAATGTATAAATGGTTAAAATGGAGCAGGGTGGTTGTCTCGCTTACAATAGCAGTATTGATCACCCTTGCTTTTCTCTTCTTTTCAAACAGAGATAATTTTTTCTTTTCGTCTCTGTTAAAGATTCAATTCGTACCGGCATTGTTAGGTGTTTTTACTGGTTCAGCAATTATTCTTGTCTGCCTGTTTATCCTGGTTCTGCTATTCGGCAGACTTTACTGCTCATCGTTGTGTCCGCTTGGAACATTACAGGATTCAGTATGGCGTATTTCATCAATATTCAGGAGTAAGAAAAGCAGACGATTTAAATTTTCAGAGCCTAAGAAGATGCTTAGATACTCTTTTCTGGCAGTATCCGCTATTCCGCTCCTTTTTGGCTCATCTTTCGTAATCTCGTTACTGGATCCGTATTCAAATTATGGAAAAATTTCCTCAGAAATTATCAGCAGAAGTGAGCAATTTATCCATAACCTGTTATCATCTGTCTTCCCAGACACAATTTTTTTTAGAAGCTACTCTCAGTTCATTGCAATATCTTTCTTTTTTGCACTTGCATTCTTGATTTTAATTGCGGTTATGAGCGCCTTCAGAGGAAGATTGTATTGCAACACAGTGTGTCCAGTAGGAACTACTCTGGGCCTGTTTTCTCGTTTTGCAGCCTTCAGACCTGTAATAAACAGAGAGAGTTGTAATAAGTGTCAGCTATGCATTTCAAACTGTAAATCAGAGTGTATAGATATTGAAAGAGGAGAAATAGATTCATCAAGGTGTGTTGCATGTTTTAACTGTATGACTGTATGTAAGAAGAAAGCAGTTTCATACAAATTCATGTGGGGAACGAGAAGGCAGGAGGTTCATACCCCTCCTTCAGGTAGAAGGGAGGCTCTTGTGACAATGGGTTTGATGGGCACTTTTCTAGCTGCAAGAGCTGTAACCAGAAACAATTTGCCAGTTCACAAAGAGACCAAAGACGGAATAGCTCCTCCTGGTGCACTGAGTATCTCTAACCTTAAAAGCAACTGTACCACCTGCCAGGCGTGTGTCTCGGCATGTCCTAACGGAATAATAAAACCTGCGACAGGAGAGTATGGAATTGATGGATTACTTATGCCCGTTCTGAGTTTTGAAAAGCATTTCTGCGGATATGATTGTAATGTCTGCAGTCATGTTTGCCCTAATGGAGCTTTGGTGCCATTAAGTTTAGAAGATAAAAAACTCACTCAGATAGGGCAGGTGAGGTTCTATGAAGAGAAATGTATAGTTGTGACAGACAATACTGCATGCGGAGCATGTGATGAGCATTGTCCTACAAAAGCTATTACAATGGTTCCATATGGAGATGCTGGTCTTACAATACCTGTTGTTGACAGAGATATATGCATCGGCTGTGGAGGGTGTGAATACGTTTGCCCAGCAACTGAAAAAGCAATGTTGATAGAGCCGGGGTCTGTACACAGAGTTGCTAAAAAGCCCAAAGAGGAGAAGCAAGAGAAGATTGTTGTTGACGAATTTGGTTTCTGATTTCCTCTTCTAGATTAATTATCACTATCGCCCTTCAGTAATGAGGGGCGAAGTTTTTTTGTACGATCAATTGATTGCTCCTCCTTCCATGCATTGATAAGCTTTGGATTGCCAGAAAGGAGAATGTCCGGGACTTTCCATCCGTTAAAATCAGCTGGTCTTGTATAAACCGGAGGCGCAAGCAGTTCGTCTTGGAAGGAGTCGCTGAGAGCAGACATTTCATCACCAATTGCTCCGGGAATAAGGCGAACAACTGAGTCTACCAAAACAGCAGCAGGTATCTCTCCGCCACTTAAAACATAATTTCCTATAGATATCTCCATCGTTACCAGATTTTCCCTTATTCTGTGGTCTATCCCTTTGTAGTGACCACAAATAATTATCAGGTTGCCTTTACATGACAATCTGTTTGCAACAGGCTGGTCAAGGAGAATACCATCCGGAGTCATATAAATAATTTCGTCGTAATCCCTTTCGTTTTTAAGTTTTGAGATAAGATTATATACTGGCTCAATCATAAGGACCATCCCTGCCTCTCCGCCATAAGGGTAGTCATCGACCTGCTTATAATTTCCTTTGCCAAATTCTCTTATGTCGTGAACTGTTATTTGAGCAAGTCCTTTCTCTTTAGCACGTTTAACAATTGAATGATTAAGCGGACTCTCAAGTAGTTCCGGCACTACTGATAAAATATCGATATGTATCATAGCGCAAATTTACATAAATCACCGCTTTGGCAAATTTTTTTTATATTTGCGGGTTATTAAACATAATTGTCTTGTACTAATGAACCAAGAATTGAACACACAAGCCCTAAACGAGCAAAACGGCGAAGAGAATCTCCCTGATATAACTCCGGAAGAGTCTGCATCTGATTATCTAGATTATTCTGCAAAAAGCCTGTTGGAAATTATTGATGCTTTCCAAAAGATGCTGGATCGTGCAGACCAGCAAGAACTTTACAAAAACGCAGACATAATAAAGGCTGCATTTTATAAAGTCCTAAAAAAAGAGAAAATTGCAGCGGGATTCCAGATTCCTTCTGATTCATCAGATACAACTGATGAGGAGAGTGCAGAGAACATAATCTCGAATAATCCTTTTGCTGAACTTGAAAGAGGCTTCAAAGAGTTATACCAGAGTTACAAGACAACTAGAACCTCTTTTATTCAGAATATCGAAAAGCAAAAGGATGAGAATCTCAGAATAAAACTGGAGATTATTGAGGAGTTAAAGGCATTGCTTGAAAAGCAGGAGGATCTTAATCACACATTTCCCACTTTCAGAGAACTCCAGAATAAGTGGAAAGCAACAGGTCCGGTACCTCAGGCAGCTAATAAAGATATCTGGGAAAATTACCAGTTCAATATCGAGAAATTTTACGATTTTGTAAAAATAAATAATGAATTAAGGGATCTTGATTTAAAAAAGAACCTTGAGATAAAGACAGATTTATGTGCTAAGGCAGAAGAGTTAATCAACGAAAATAATGTTGTTGATGCATTCAGGAAACTTCAGAAACTTCACGAAGAGTGGAGAGAACTTGGCCCGGTACCTAAAGAGCTCCGTGAAGAGATTTGGGAGCGTTTCAAAAAAGC
>JAVEZL010000007.1:24264-26275 GCA_034003005.1 Bacteroidales bacterium | reverse complement strand
TCTTACGAAGAGAACCTCAAAAAGAAACTTGATTTAATCCAGGAGATAAACGATTACAAGCCTGATTCTAAAACAGCAGAAAACATTGAGGCACTTAAAGATTTTCAGGCAAGATGGTCGGAACTAGGATTTGTTCCTATTAAAGAGAAGGAGAGGGTTCAGGCATCATACAGGCATGCAATTGATTCAAAGTTTGCAGATATTAGATCTTCTGACAACGACCATAAGATTGACAGATACAAAAAACACATTAAAGAGCTTCATAATTCAGGAAGGGGAGACAGAGGAATCAGGAGTGAAAGAGACAAACTGGTTCAGAAGTTCAGACTAATGGAGAACGATATTGCCGTTTGGGAAAACAATATGGGTTTCTTTGCCAAATCAAAAAATGCAGAGGCACTTCTTCAGGAATTGGATAAAAAAATCGCCAGAGCTAAAGAAGAACTTGCTCAGATTGAAGAGAAGATTAAAGTTATTGACAACCAACAGGAGTAAATTTTATAATGAACAAAAATTCCATACTTGGCTTCGTTCTCATCGGAGTCATTTTAATTGCTTTCAGCTGGTATAATTCCAAAACACTGCAGGAGCAAAGTGCTGAACAGAAAAGTGTTGACACAGCTGCTGTTATTAGCAAAGAATCACCCCTTCCGCTTCAGAAGGATTCTATTCCAATAGCAGACCAGTTTCAGTCAGATTCCAGCCTCGCTGAATCACCTTACAAAGACTCAATGCTTATTATCGCAAGCAGGAGCGAGGAGTCTTTTAACACTCTTGAAAATGATAAGATCAGAGTTGTCTTCTCGAATGTAGGTGCTCAGCCACACAAAGCAACAATAAAGAATTTCACTACTCATGATAAACAAGAGCTGGTTCTTATAAGGGAGAATTCGGGTAATTTATCGTTAAGAATTTTTGCCGGACAGGACATTCAAACTGACAAGTTTGCTTTTGAACTGACAGAAAGCGGTGATACAACTTTGACGTACAGACTTTACATAGATACAGCATCTTTTATACAGTACAGGTATACACTTCCTTCAGACAGTTACATGCTGTCACTTGATGTAACATTCAAGGGGATGGAGGGGATTATTCCAAGGAATGTCACTTCTGCAGATTTATTGTGGAGGCTTGATTTGCCAAGGCTTGAAAAGGGTTACGATAACGAAAAGAACTATTCAACGGTAGTTTATAAGTTTCCTAACGTTAATAGTGTTGAAGACCTTGGTCTAAGGAAGGATGCTTCCGATGAAGAGGTTAGGACAAAGGTGGAGTGGGTTGCATTCCAGCAGCAGTTTTTCTCAGCAATTTTAGTAGCAGAGAATAGCTTTGGTAATGCGAGAATGAGCTATGCATTCTTACCTGAAGGAGATCCTGACAATACACTAATGCGTTGCGAAGCATTTATGCAAGTACCGTATTCGGAAGGTGACGAAGCATCAATGCCTTTAAACCTGTATTTAGGCCCTAATCACTTTAAGACTCTTAAGTCCTACGATAAAGGTTTTGAAAAGATTGTTCCTCTTGGTGGATGGCTCATTGGATGGATTAACAGATATATAATTATTACTGTCTTTGATTTCCTGAGTAAATTCATAGGAAACTTCGGCTTAATCATATTAATTCTCACACTGCTTATTAAGCTTGTTATTTCACCTCTTACGTTTAAGTCCTACATGTCATCTGCAAAGATGAGGGTGCTTAAGCCGGAGATAGATAAAATAAATGCAAAGTATCCTAAGAGTGAGGATGCAATGAAAAAGCAGCAGGAGACTATGGCTCTTTATAGCAAAACCGGGGTAAGCATGTTTGGCGGATGTCTGCCTATGTTGCTTCAGTTCCCGATTCTTTTTGCTATGTTCAGATTTTTTCCTTCGTCATTCGAGTTGAGACAAGAGAGTTTTCTTTGGGCGAAAGACTTAAGTACCTATGATTCTATTCTTGACTTTGGCTTCACTATTCCACTTTTTGGGGACCACTTAAGCCTGTTTGCGTTATTGATGGCTGC
>JAVEZL010000007.1:0-24164 GCA_034003005.1 Bacteroidales bacterium | reverse complement strand
GTAATGGGTATGGCATCCTTTACAGATGACAACAAGAGAGTTAGAGATGAATTTGTTTTACTTAAGAAAACCTATGACTCTCTTAAAGGTAATTTGTTTTCTGAAGATTCTCAATTTTCTGAAATATCTATGGGCATGTCCGGAGATTATCAAATTGCGGTTGAGGAGGGGAGTACCATGGTAAGAATAGGGACAGGTATATTTGGTTCCAGAGGATATTAATTATAATTTCCAGTCAATAGGTTTTACTCCATTTGATTCTAGATATTTATTCGCTATTGAAAAGTGTTTGCATCCAAAAAAAGCCCCTCTTGCAAGTGGTGAAGGGTGTGCAGCCTCCAGTATTAAATGTCTTTCCCTGTCTATTAGCTCTCTCTTGCTCTTTGCGTAGTTTCCCCAAAGCATAAAGACTAATCCGTCTCTTCTTGTTGATAGCTCCTTTATAACAGCATCAGTAAAATGTGACCAGCCTATTTTTGAGTGGGATGCTGGAAGTCCAGCTCTCACAGTTAGAACAGAGTTTAAAAGAAAAACCCCTTCTGATGCCCATTTTTCAAGATTTCCAGAATTAGGAAGAGCTATTCCTAAGTCATCTCGAAGCTCTTTAAATATGTTCTGCAAAGAAGGAGGTTGAGGGACTCCCTCTGGAACAGAGAATGACAGTCCATGGGCTTGCCCCTCTCCATGATAAGGATCTTGACCAATAATTACAACCTTAACTTTGTTAAACGGAGTAGAATCAAAAGCTTTGAAGATATTCCCTCCACGGGGATATACAATAATACCTGAAGCAATCTCTTGCTTCAGGTAAGTTGTGATTGATTTAAAATAATCCTGATCGAACTCATTTTTTAGGACCTCTGCCCAGGAATCATCAATTTTTACGTTCATTCTGTTTAGTTAAAGATATATCCAAGTACTTCATCAATTGTTTTGAAATATTTGAATTCAAGTCCCTTAATATAAATCTCCTTAATCTCCTTGATGTCTTTTTCGTTTTCTGATGAAAGAAGGATGGTTTTAATGCCGGCTCTTTTTGCAGCAAGTATCTTTTCTTTAATTCCTCCCACGGGTAATACTCTTCCTCTTAATGTTATCTCACCAGTCATTGCTATACCGCTTCTGACACTTTTTTTCATTAAAGAAGATGCCATAGCACTCACCATTGTTATGCCTGCAGATGGCCCATCTTTAGGGATGGCTCCCTCTGGAACGTGAATATGAATATCTCTTTCCATAAACTCTTTGTGAGTCATTCCTAGCTTGTCTGGGTGTGATTTAAGGTATTGGTATGCAATAACAGAAGACTCTTTCATAACATCTCCTAAGTTTCCTGTAGTTGAGAGGATTCCCTTTCCTTTACTTATACTGCACTCAATGAATAGTATCTCTCCGCCGTTTTGAGTCCATGCAAGACCAGTTACAACACCGGGTCCTTCGTTTCCTTTTTGAATGTCGTGCTGATTTGTTTGGATGCCCAATATCTCTCTAACCTCTTTAGGCCCTAAAACAGAGGGTAACCTCTCCTCAAAAGCAATTCTTTTGGCAGTAACTCTGGCAATCTTAGCTATTTGTTTGTCCAGCCCTCTTACACCAGATTCTCTGGTATATTCATCAATTATTGTGTCAAGTCCTTTTGAATTAATCTTGAGCTGCTCTTTTGTCAGCCCGTGAGCCTCCCGTTGTTTTGGCAAAAGGTGGTCCTGGGCAATATATCTTTTCTCCTCTGCAAGGTAACCGCTTACATTTATCATCTCCATCCTGTCCCTCAGTGCGGGATGAATAGTATGAATATTATTAGCAGTTGTCAGGAAAAGAACCTTTGAAAGATCGTAATCTATATCAAGGTAGTTGTCGTGAAAAGTAGTGTTTTGTTCCGGGTCTAATACCTCCAGCAGAGCCGATGCAGGATCACCTCTGAAATCACTGCTTACCTTGTCAATCTCATCAAGTACAATAAGCGGATTTGATGTGCCGGCCTTTTTTATTGCATTGATTATTCTGCCAGGCATTGCGCCTATGTAAGTTCTTCTGTGTCCTCTAATCTCTGATTCATCATGAAGGCCACCCAGAGATATCCTCCCATAATTTCTGCCAAGTGCTTTAGATATAGACTTTCCCAATGAAGTTTTTCCTACTCCGGGAGGGCCGTAGAGGCATAAAATAGGGGATTTCATGTCTCCTTTAAGCTTGAGTACGGCAAGGTGCTCAATAATTCTATCCTTCACCTGCTCCAGTCCAAAATGGTCTGAGTCTAATGTCTTCTTTGCATGATTGAGATCAAGATTGTCTTTGCTGGTCTCGTTCCAGGGAAGTTCTATAAGGAATTTTACATAAGAGAGCTGAATGTTATAGTCAGGAGAGTTTGGATTGGTTCTCTCTAGTTTTTGCAACTCTTTTTCAAAAGTTTCAGCCACATGCAGAGACCATTTTTTATCCTTAGCCAGTTGTCTTAGATCACTAAACTCCTGAAGATTGTTGTTAATTCCTAACTCCTCCTGAATAGTCTTAAGCTGGTTGTTAAGATAGTATTCTCGTTGTTGCTGATCTATTTCAGTTCTTACTTTTTGTTGTATATCATCTTTGATTTTTAGAAGATCAATATGCTTATTCAGTAATTCCAGAAGTTTCAGAGCTCTGTTTTTAAGTTTGTTTTCTCTGAGCAGAGCCATTTTGTCAAGCGGATTTTCAATCTCCATACTTGAAGCAATGAAGTTTATCAGAAAGCTGTACCCCTCAATGTTCTTAATCGCAAATGCAGCCTCTTGCGGGAGGTTTGGTGATAACTTAATTATGTGTAGAGATGCATCTTTTATAGAGCTGGCTATTGCCTCGAGCTCTTTAGAGGCTCTTTTACTTATCTCCTCTTCAAGATACTTTACAGTAGCAGTAAAGTATGGCTCTTTAAACAATATATCCTGAATTTTAAATCTTTTTATCCCTTGAAGAATAATTGTTGTGCCCCCATCAGGCATCTCAATAATCTTTATGATTCTTGCGAGTGTTCCGGTTTCAAACAGATCACCCTCTCCAGGATCCTCAACTCTTGCATCTTTTTGTGCAACTGCGCCCAGAATTTTATCTTTAGAGTAAACGTCCCTTACTAGTTTAACGGACTTTTCTCTCCCTACGGTAATCGGTATAATAGTATCCGGAAAGAGTACGGCATTTCTCAAGGCAAGAATTGGCAGTGTGTCTGGCATGACTATATCTCTCATGTCTTGTCCCCCTTCAAAACTCATTACCGGAATCATGCTCATGTCGTCTCCTGTGGATTGCTGAAATATCAGATTTTTAACTTTCATATAATGGTAGCTGGTTTATGTCAAATTGTCACTTGGTTTTCTAATGAAAATAGAAAACAATTGCTGATAATAATCTGTCAATCTCTGTGCCAAGATGGGAAAACGGTATCATTTTTGTTGTAGCTGTAAACTGTTACCCTATAATATAATAAAAAACGGTGATGCGGACAGTCTATTTTATCTGATAACACAAAAAAAAGCCCCAAAGTTTGCGTAAATCAATAAAATAATAGTATTTTTGTTCGTCTAAAAAATTGACTAACCCTTTAAATTATTTAATTATTATGACAAAAGCGGATATCGTAAACGAAGTTGCAAAAGCAACCGGAATGGAAAAAATCGCTGTACAAAATGTAGTTGAAAGCTTCATGGACAGCGTAAAGGACTCTTTGGCAAAAGATAAGAACGTTTATCTTCGCGGATTTGGCAGTTTCATAGTTAAGAAACGTGCAAAAAAGACAGCCAGGAACATTTCAAAGAACACAACTCTTGTTATTCCTGAGCACTTCATCCCTTCGTTCAAACCTGCAAAGGTGTTTATGAACAAGGTAAAGAACAATGTAAAGTAATATTACTTTATTTAAGTAAGTAAAAATAATCAAATTATGCCAAGCGGAAAGAAAAGGAAAAGACACAAAATGGCGACTCACAAGCGCAAAAAGCGTCTGCGTAAAAACAGGCACAAAAAGAAAAAATAGAGTTGCTTTTTTAGTCTAGAGTGCGTGATAATCTAAAGCAAATCATATGATTTGCTTTAGATTTATTCATTTAAAAATGGTCGATGGAGAAAGATCTTATTATTGATGTAAACACTACCGAAGTATCCATTGCACTCCTTGAAAATCACAGGCTCACTGAGCTTAACAAGGAGCAGAATAATGGTCACTATTCGGTAGGTGACGTTTATCTTGGAAGGGTGAAGAGAATAATGCCTGCGTTGAACGCGGCATTTGTTGATATTGGAGACAACAAAGATGCGTTTATCCATTACTTGGACCTGGGTATGGCCTTTAAAGCACTGGATTGGTTTACCAGACATATTGGCCCCAGTAAATTATCTCACAGTCAGCTATTTTCAGGTGTTAAGCTTAATGATATACTTGAAAAAGAGGGAAAGATTGCAGATATTCTCAAACCTGGACAGCTAATCGTTGCCCAAATTGTAAAGGAACCTATTTCTACCAAAGGATCCAGATTAACCTCAGAAATTTCTATCGCCGGAAGAAACATGGTGCTAATACCATTTTCTGACAAGGTTAATATATCTCAGAAAATCACCTCCAAGGAGGAAAAGAAGAGATTGGAAAGATTGGTCTATAGTATTTTACCACCAAACTATGGTGTGATTATCAGAACTGCCGCTGAGGGAAAGAGGGCTGCAGTACTGGACGGCGAATTGAAATCTCTTATAAAGAAATGGGAAGACTCCTGGAGTAAACTTGCTAAAGGTAGTGCTCCTCAGCTTCTTTTTACTGAAAACAGCAGGACTACAACTATTCTCAGAGATCTTCTGAACGAGACCTTTACTAACGTGTATGTTAATGATGAGTCCATATACGAAGAGGTTAGGGACTACATTTCTGTGATTGCCCCTGAACATGAAAAAATTGTAAAGCTGTACAAAGGATCGCAACCAATTTTTGATAACTTCGATATCTCTAAACAGATAAGAGGTTCATTCGGGAAGGTTGTTACTATACGCCAGGGTGCATATCTCATTATTGAGCACACAGAGGCTTTGCACGTAATTGATGTTAACAGCGGTATAAGGGCAAAATCCGGAGCTGACCAAGAGCAAAACGCTTTTGAGGTAAACATGAATTCAGCAGAAGAGATAGCGAGACAATTAAGATTAAGGGATATGGGTGGAATCATTATTGTTGATTTCATTGATATGGATAGCAACGAGAACAAAATCAAGTTGTTTAAACACATGCAAACTCTGATGCAAAATGACAGAGCAAAGCATAATATCCTGCCAATCACTAAATTTGGTCTTATGCAAATAACAAGGCAACGCGTAAGACCTGCCATGGAGATTAATACAGCTGAGACGTGTCCTTCGTGTAACGGCTCAGGTAAAATCTCATCTTCTTTACTTATTGATGAGTCTATCGAAAGACAACTTGCATATTATGTAAAGGAAAAGGGTCATAAAGCCCTGACAATTAAAGTCAACCCAATAGTTGCTGCATACCTGACAAAAGGTTTAACCAGCATTAGATTCAAGCTTGCATTGAAATACAAGTGCTCTTTAAAAATCAAGGAATCATCGGAAAATCACCTTCTTCAGGTAATTTGGTTTGATTCAAAAAATGAAAAGATAGAGAACTGATCAGACTTTTTTACAAACGATCAGTTTTTTTTGGCTAAGAGGGAGAGTTGTTCCGAATATATGGAACTCTTCTCCCTCTTCGATTTTTAGCTTTTTTCTTAGCTCCTCTGCGGGTAGCGGGAAATTTCTTACTGAGATTGATGCTTTTGGATATCTACCTCTGATCTCTGCCAGATCACCTTTTCCAAAGTTATAGATATCAATAATTTTAAAAGATTTACCTTGAAAATTACTTCTGAATTCTTTAGAGAAATATAGATGTGAGCTTTTATCCGCTTTGCCGAGTGAAAATCGTTCTGATGTTACCTTGAATGCGCCTCCTTTAATGAGAGAAGAATTTGGTTCATATAGATACATTCCGGCTTCAGGTGCTAAAAGTTCAACCTTTGTATTTGTCTCCTCTTCAATAGTCCATCTGAGAGACTCCCACTGACCATCTCTCTTGAGGTTCCATGCTTCCAGCGGAACATTTTCCCATTTAACGTTAGTGTAGTCAGGATCAATAAGCAGAAGCAGCTCC
Organism: Bacteroidales bacterium; assembly: GCA_034003005.1. GTDB lineage: Bacteria > Bacteroidota > Bacteroidia > Bacteroidales > UBA932 > Bact-08. The sequence continues at coordinate 18,004 of JAVEZL010000007.1, read as the reverse complement.
TTACATTCGTTGTTAACAGATATTATATATAATTCTCTACAGCCCTCTACCAACTTAAGGGTTTGACTAACATCTTCCATCGGGGAGATCTTTACCAATAGCTGACTGGAGTTCTTTTGAATATCGGCTTTTATTTTTAAAAGGTCTGGCTCGTAGTCTGTAATTGAATAAATCCTTTTACCGCCCTTCTTCCTTCTTGAGGGGTCAATGTATACCTTTATGCCAGAAATTGATTCTTTTGACCTGATATGCTTATTTAACTGGCTATTTAACGTAGTTGGAGTTACATCATAATGCTGAACCTTGATATTAGAGGCACCGGCCACTTTAAAATTATGAACAGCAGCGGCACAAAGTAAAGAGTCTTTCTCAAACATAACAACCTCTTTACATACTTTTGAAATGTAATAGCTATCAATGCCCAGACCACCTGTTAAATCAAATACGAGAGATGCATCCTTGAAGAAGCGTTGTTTAAAGATTGCCGTTTGCAAGGAACTGCATTGCTCAACAGAAATCAATGCCGGATATACTATCTCTCTGTTTTCTCCCCACTCAGGAACTTTTTTGATCATTTTCTTTCTTCCTTCAATGGTGCTGACAGCTAGTTTTAAATCAAAGCTACATTTGCCGGAATAAGAGAATAAGAGTTTATCAGGCTCTTTATCCATATTATTATCAACAAAATCAAAGAAATTATTGTCAACTGTTATCATATCAGTATTTTGTAAAAGAACAAAGTTCTCTTTCAGGAATATTTTTAAGATTTTTTAATCTGTAAACATCAAAACGTAATACCGGTTTTCCAAATTTCTTGATATATATTGATCTTACCTTTTCGTACTGAGTGAAATATTTTTTTCCATATTCAATTGCCTTGGGAATATCCCTTGAGGACTCTATGAAATAAGCGCTTTCACCATACCTGAAAGTTCCAAGCTCACTGGTAATCCATGCAAATTTTCTAGTATCCTCTAGTCTTCCGATAGTTTTTACTGTCACATCAGCAGGTTCTGCAATATAAAAATTCATATGTGATGCTTGTGCCCAGTTTGAAGAAAGTATAAAGCTTTTTTCAGGCATTTTGCCTCTTTTTATATCGTCTGCTCTGATTTGCTCAAAATCCTTTGACAGGGTTCTCCATCCAAAATATTCCAGGGTAATATCTTTACTTCCTATCTCTTTATCTCTCTTCTCTTTAATGTCAAGATTGAGGAAACCTGTAAAATAATGGAAAAAGATAATCATCATTGACAGCAGAAGAAGTGATAACGCATTGGAAATTGGAGAGGGGATAGTTGTTGTGTCTGACTCCTCATCTTTTAAATTACTATCAAGATATGCAGCAGCAATAAACATGAGCGGAATAAACCCAGGAGCAGACCAGTTTGTTTTACCCTCGGCAAATAACGAGACTGTTATAAAAAATATTAGTATGGGGAGTGATAAAGATATTAATAATCTAAATTGTGAAGCAGTTAAAAATTTCTTCTTTCTAAAAATCAGAACTGCATAAGTCATTATAAAGATATTCAGTGGATTGTTGTATATAATTATCAGTACTGTTGATTTTATAAAAGTTACAACATCTGGAGTAGAGTTAAACAATGGCAGTTTTGCACTCTGAAAAGCAAAACTAATGAAGTCATTTTCTACATTCCATAAAAAAACCGGTAGAAGAAATACAAGACTTAAAAGGACTGACAGGTAAAGATAGATATCCCCTAATATCTTTCTGTTTGATGAAATTATATACACAAAAGCACCTACCCATATAAAGAACGAGGAGTACTTAGAAAGCATTGCCAATCCTATGAAAATACCTGCAAGCATGAGAGCTATTCTGCAGAGTGTTCTGGTCTCTTCACAAGTTTCATATTTTACAATTAATCCTTCATGAAGGAAGTATATTGACAGAAGCATGAATAGTGTCTGCGGAGTATCCGGACTTATAAATGTACCCGCAATTACAGAACAGTAGAAGGATGCGGTATATAGTAAAGCAGCATACAGACCTGTCCTTTCGTTTCGTATCCTTCTCCCAATTATAAATACTATCCATGTATTCAGACTTCCGATTATAACTGATGCCAATCTAAGAAAAAACTCCCCCTCCAAGGCCATATTTACTGTAAACAGCTGAATTAGCCAGCCAATCATGGGTGGGTGGTCAATATGACTTAGCTCAGGAAAAGAGCCATATGTCCAGTAGTAAGCTTCGTTTGATCCAAGGTCCAGAATCCATGCAAGCAAACCTCTGGTAAATGAAGATATAACTATCAACCAGAAGAGTTGTCTTTTCACTAAAGATGTTCCTAAAGCCAGAGATTTCATTTGGAATTATCTGATATGATTTTTTTACTAATGATATTAAATCTCCACAAAAAAAGCAGAGCAGCAAATACAAGCCCCAGAAGAAGTCCTATCCACACTCCCACAGCCCCCATTCCCAAAACTACGCCACATAAATAACCAAGAGGAAGGCAAACTAAATAATACGATACAATAGAAAGTATAAGGGGGATTTTAACATCTGCCAAAGCCCTGAGAGCTGCAAGCCCTGAGAGCTGCATAGCATCGAATATTTGAAAAAGTGCAGCAATAATAAGCAGCTTGGCAGCCAACTCCCGGACCAGGATATCCTCTGTATAAATAACAGGAATATAGTTTCTGAAGAGAATGTAAGCAATTCCACTTACCGACATAAGGGCAACACTCAGATGAACCGCCGCAAATCCGGCTTTCCTCATAGCTTTAAAATCTCCAAATCCATACTGGTGCGAGACCCTTATAGTTGATGCAGCTCCTACTCCGAGTGCAAGCATAAAAGAGAAGCTGCTCATACTCATTGCAACCTGGTGAGCAGCCAGAGATACTTTGCCGCTCCATCCAACCATTATTGCGCTTAGACTGAAAGCTGTAATCTCAACAAGATTCTGGAATGAAAGAGGGATAGATGTTTTAAGTACATCTTTGAGTAAAGCTTTGTTTATAAATTTTTTCGAGAAATGTCTAAAGTAAATATTGTAAGAACTGTGTTTAAAAAAGAAAACTAAAAACGATACAAACATCAGAACTCTGCTAACAAGAGTGGCAATTGCAGCCCCTTTTACTCCCATTGCACTGAAGCCCAAATGACCATAAATAAGAGCCCAGTTCAAAGTTATATTTAATGCGTTTGCAACCAAAGTGATGTACATAGCGTACTTAGTAATACCAATCCCTTCAGAGAACTGTCTTAATCCAAAGAACATAAGAAACGGCAGAAGAGAGAAGAGCATTGTGTTATAATATAACCTTGCCTGAACTACTACATCTCCTGTTTGGCCCATGCTTCCCATAAAGAAGCTCATGCCATACATAAGCAGTGTTAATAAGATAGAGGCTATAAAGTTAAGAGTGAGAGAATTCTCTAAAAGCGCACCCACTCTTTGATGATCTCCACGTCCAAATGACTGACCTACATGGGGGGTAAGCCCCTGTGTAAAGCCTATACCAAAGACCATTCCCAATATAAAAATTGAATTGGCAAAAGAGACTCCGGCAAGCTCAGCAGTACCAAGGTGTCCCACCATAATATTGTCAGCCAGGTTAACGGTAATCTGGCCGGCCTGAGTAAGCATTACGGGTAAAGCAACTTTAAGGTTACGCTTATAGTAAGGAATGTACTCTTTAATAAACATATGGCAAAGATACTCTACTTTTATCTTATTTTTTTAATATCCCGAGGTATTCATTAAATTTGTTAAAATTGATTAAAATGGAGACAACTTATATAGACAAAGTCAATTTATGGCTTGAGGGAGCCTTTGATGAAGAGACCAAGAATGAGATAAAAAGACTGGAACTTGTGGATAAGGCCACTCTTGAAGACTCTTTTTATAAAAATCTCGAGTTTGGAACAGGCGGATTAAGAGGGATAATGGGTGTGGGAACTAACAGAGTCAACCGATACACTATAGGGATGGCAACCCAGGGTCTTTCAAACTATATAAAATCCACAATAAAAGGAAGAGAGTGCATTAGTGTTGCTGTCTCGTATGATAGTCGTAATAGTAGCAGGGAGTTTGCCGGGATTACAGCTTCAGTTTTTGCGTCAAATGGGTTCAGAGTTTATCTGTGTGATGACATAAGACCTACTCCAGTACTAAGCTTTGCAATCAGGCATTATAAATGTGTAGCAGGGGTGATGATTACTGCATCTCATAATCCTCCGGAGTACAATGGATATAAGGTATACTGGGAGGATGGTGCTCAGATTACAGCTCCTCATGATACAAACATAATTGCTGAGGTCGAAAAAATTCAGGATGTCTCTCAGGTTAAATTCTCCGGCTCAGCATCTGAAATTCATCTTACAGGAAAGGAGCTCGATGACGCATATCTTAAGGCTATACTTTCATTAACACTATCTCCTGAGCTGGTTAAAAAACACAACCACTTTAAGATTGTATACACCCCACTTCACGGAACTGGAGTGAAAATTGTTCCAAGAGCTTTAAGGGAGGTGGGATTTAATAATATTATAAATGTTCCGGAGCAGGATGTAAGTGATGGTAACTTCCCCACTGTGAAATCTCCAAATCCGGAGGAGAGTTCGGCCTTAAAAATGGCTCTGGACAGGGCAAATGAAACAGGAGCTGATTTGGTTATGGCTACCGATCCTGATGCGGACAGAATAGGCATAGCAGTAAGGGACAGAAGGGGAGAGATGACACTGTTAAATGGAAATCAGATGGCAGCTATTCTCTCTTATTACATTCTTGAAAGGTGGCGTGAAAATGGCAAACTCAAAGAGGGTCACAATCCCGGCTTTTACATGGTTAAAACCATTGTTACAACAGATTTGCTTAAAAGTATAGCTGAATCGTACGGAGTTCAAATTTTTGATGTGCTTACCGGATTTAAATATATTGCAGAGGTTGTCCGAGAGAATGAGGGTAAAAGGGAATTCATTTGCGGAGGTGAGGAGAGTTACGGATTTAATGTTGGAGAGTTTGTGAGGGATAAGGATGCTGTTATTGCAGCTGTACTTGTTGCAGAAGCAGCCGCCTGGGCAAAGGATAAAGGGATGTCACTATACGAATTACTCATAGAGATTTACATAAAATTTGGCTTCTACAAAGAGAGATTGCTCTCTGTTACAAAAAAGGGGATTGATGGCTCACAGCAGATAAAATTAATTATGAAGAATCTGAGGGAGAGCCCCCTCCAGAACTTGGGCGATTCGCAAGTTGTGCTTGTTCACGATTATCAAAATTCTGAGAGTGTTGATATGATAAGTGACTTGAGATTTAAGATAAATCTTCCTAAATCTAATGTTCTTCAGTTTGTTAGTGCAGACAATGGAATAGTATCTGTAAGACCATCGGGGACAGAGCCTAAAATCAAATACTATTTTGGAGTAAAAGAGAGGCTTGATAAAGCTGAAGACTTTGAGAAAATTGATAAGAAACTTGATGAATTGCTTGAAAAAATGGTCAGGCAACTGGAGAGCCTTTAACTGGAATTGTAAAGGTAAAAGTTGAACCTTTTCCCGTTTCAGAAAACAGGGATATCTCTCCCCCCATAAGGGTAAGGTATCCCTTTACAATTGATAGCCCAAGCCCGGCCCCCTCAATGTTTTTTGAAGATATACTTTCTATTCTGGTGAATCTCTCAAAAATAAGGTTTTGTTTTTCCATTGAGATACCTATTCCGTTGTCTTTCACGAAACATCTGAATTGCTCTTTATGGATAGTAAAACCAATTGTAATTGTTCCGTGAGTAGAATATTTTATTGCATTTTTCACAAGATTTACGAAAATTGCAAATATCTTCTCTTGATCTCCATTAAGTATTGTATCCTGTTCGATTGAAGGTAAATCAGTGTTAATTAAAATTCCCTTTTTCTCTGCTTCAGGTCTGAATGTTCCTGCAACTTCATAAATCAATCCTCTCATGTCAACAGGCTGTGCATTCAGAGAAACAATGCCTGCTTCAATCTTGGATATATTGATAATATCATTGATTGTTGAGAGCATTCTGTTTCCGCTCTTTTCAATAATTTCTATGTACTCTTTCCTCTCATCCCCGGTTATATCCGGGTCTTGAATTAACTCAATAAAACCGAGGATACTATTCATAGGTGTTCTTATCTCATGACTGATATTCTGAAGAAATGCCGTTTTAAGCCTATCGCTCTCTTCTGCTCTCTCCTTTGCCATTATAAGGTCGTTAATCAATTTTTTTCTGTCAGTAATATCCTCCTTTACACCTACAAAGTTGACCAATTTCCCGTCTTCGTTAAAAATGGGTGATATTGAGACATCTTCCCAATAGAAGTCGCCATTTTTCTTTTTATTCTTAATCTCTCCACGCCACTCTTTGCCGGAAGATATTGTCTTCCAAAGGTTTTGGTACATCTCTTTTGAATGAGTGCCAGAATTTAGTATTCTTGGATTCTCACCTATAACCTCATTTATTTCGTATCCGGTAAGCTGAGAAAATTTTGGATTCACGAATTCAATTTTCCCCAGTGCATCTGTTATAATTACAGAAGCAGGAGATTGTATAACTGCAATACTCAATTTTTGAGAAGACTCTTCTGCAGCTTTTATCTCCATGAAATTAGCAATCTCGTTTGCTACTATTTCAACTATGTCCAAATCTAGATTTGAGAAGGCGTTTTTTGAATCATAATTCTGTATAACAATTGCACCTACAATTGTATTACCACTTTTTATAGGAGAACCCAGCCATACCTGAGAAACTGTCCCAAAAAGTCTTAATTTACCATCTGCGTGGAGCTTAACTATGTCGTCGTAGTAATAGATTGCAGATTTTCCACCTTTAATAAGATGACCAGTCATTGATCCCTCTGCAGGAAATTCTTCAATCCGCTCCTTTTCATCACTCATTCCGCCTACTCTAAGAATACCTTTCTCTTCATCATAGAAAGCAACAAAAATATTGTTTACCTCCATGATAGTGTTTAACTCAGTAACAATAGTGTTGTAAAACTCTGTAAAAGAGTTTGAGACAACAACTGAGTGAGCAAGATTTCTCTGAACCTTTAGAACCATCTCAGAACGTTTCTTTTCAGTAATATCCTGAGAGGAAATCACAATACTATCCTTACCCTTTGGGTTGCTTGGAAGGAGTCTGAATCTGTGTTCAACAAGTCTGTAAAATCCTTCACTTGTGACCAGTGACGATTCAATCTGGCCTTTTCCTTTTAATATAAGCTGTGAAAATATCTCCTCCTTAATTTTACTCCTCTCATCCGGATGGAGCAGAGAATAGAAGGAGCTCTTAATTAATCGCTCTTTTTCAAGGCCGAGAACTTCGTTGTATGCCTCATTGCAGTATAAAATAACTCCATCAAGATCAATATTTGCAATCATATTGAAACTGTTATCCATAATCAGCTTCAACTCCCTCTTCTCCATCAGGAGCTTGATTTTCTCGAGTTCAGCGTTAATCTCTTCCAATGTTGCGGGACTTTTTTGTTAATAAAAGTTTGGCTGAATTATAAATAATATAGGCAAGGAATAAGCCGGCTGTCCATCCGGACCAGCTTATTTTAAACAGCAGAGATAAGATACCTGTGAAGGCGGCGAAAAATATGAATCCAAAGACCTCACTGTTATCTGTCCACTTAAGATTTTTGAATTTCAGAGAAAACATTGGGATGTTGCTAATAAGCAAAAAAGATAGAATAACAGACAATGTTGGCCAGAACCAGATGGTGTTCTCTATATTAGTTATATAGCTTACAGTGCCTGAAAAATGTATTAAACTTACAATAAGGATTGCATTGGCAGGAGTAGGAAGGCCTATAAAACTTGACGATTGTCTGGTATCAACATTGAACTTAGCAAGTCTTAATCCAGAGAAAAGCGCAATTATAAGTGGAATTAAGGAAAGGAAAAAAGGGGCAGTCAGCTCAACAGAAGTCTCTGCCCCAAAATAATTTTCGTATCTTTTTAAAACAAGAACAGCAGGTACCATCCCAAAACTTATGAGATCAGCTAGTGAGTCAAGCTCTTTTCCCATTGGGGAATATGCATTTAGCAATCGGGCAGCGAATCCATCCAGAAAATCAAACAGCGCAGCTGCGAGTACCAGATAAATAGCCCAGATCTCGAATCCTCTGAAAGCAAATGTAACTGCAACAGCCCCGCAAACAAGATTTAGCGAGGTAATTGTGTTTGGAACGGCACTTCTTAATTTCATCTATTAAAATTTAAGTTTCTTGCGAATATCCTTAGGAATTGAATTCTTATGAACCATTATTGAAATACTCTTTGCCCTTACAAAGCTCTCTGACATATTGAGGTATCCGCCAAAATTATTCCTCTCAGTTCCCCATGAGTTCTTTGTGATGTAGTATTTATTACCGTTTTGGTCTTTACTGATTCCTGTAAGTAACATAAGGTGATCGTCAGTAGTTGTGAAGTTCTCGTAACCGGCCTGGCGAATCTTCTGATCTACCTTAATTTCCGGGAAAATTTTCTCAAATTTCAAAGCCTCTTCTCTGCTCTCTTCAACCGGATTTATAGCAACACCATTTTTGTGAGAAAAGCCTTTCTCACTAACATCGCCATCCCAACAAACAGAATATCCGGTAGTTAGTGCGTTGTCAATAATTGCCATAAACTCATCTAGAGGTACGTTAAAAAATCTCCCGAAATCCCAGTTATCAGGGACTTCAATTACAGACTCTTCGTAAAATGGAATATGTGACAGAGAGGTTATCTCCACATAATCGTTCATGTTAAGAGCCATTTCATTAGCAAATGATTCTGGAGTGTACTCCTTTCCCTTGTATGTAAACTTATCAGGAACTTTTCCCAGATAAGTGTCCATGATCGCTTCAGCAAGGATGTAGTACTGGCTGCTTTTTTGCTTTAATTCAACTGATGCAGCAGAAAAAGCGTTTATGTATTTGTTTAATTCTCTGTGATTATTGAGCTTAGAGTCGTAATTAATGCCATTGTAAGCCTCCTGAGGAACCATTCCATGTTCTTTCACGATGTTAGTGAACATGTGAGCCAAACTACCCTGTCCCAGATTGCCTTTACCCTGTCTCAGGTAATTGTCATTCATTTTATTTAGATAGTTAATCCTTACTGCAAACATTTCAGAAATATCGTGTTCCCCTTTTCCGGTTCGTAAAAGCTCAGACTCCAGAAAAGCAGCCGTAGCATAGCTCCAGCATGTTCCACTAGATGCTTGGTTTTTAACAGGAGTTGCATGTACTTTGACAACATCAGAAAAGGTATAAGCCTGTGAATAGAGTGAAGTGGCAGCCGAACTCATCAAAAGTGCAACTGCACCAGCCAGAAATGTTTTATTCATATTTGTTAAAGGTTAAGTTTTTTAAGTATGTCAGATGGGATTGCACTTTTGTGCACAACAATATTCATGGTTTTATACCTTAGGAAAGGTTCTGATACATACCAGGTTCCTTTGTAGTCCCCGGTCTCACCCCAGCTATTTTTGACCATAAAGAATGTCTCTCCGTTATTCTCCTTTGCAACGCCAAAAATATGCATTCCGTGGTCGTCTGTAGTCTGGAGATTGTCATATCCGGTTTGTCTGATCTCTTGAGTAATATTCTTTTCTTTAACAACACTTTCAAGAGAGTAAATTTTAGCGTCAATTTCATTTTTTGATAGTCCAAGCCATTTCTCCTGATCTGAACCTGACATGTTTTTTGTGTCGGTCTCAGGAACTATGGCGACACCCTTACGGGTAAATCCTTTTTCGCTTACATCAGATGCCCATAATACTGTATAGCCCTTATCGATTGAGTTTTTTACAACCCTTACAAGTTCATCAACAGGTATGTTAAATGAAGAGTCCCATCTCCAGTTGTCTGGAATTTCAAGGGCAAATGAGGTATAAAAAGGATGGTGTGTATATGAAGTAAGCGAGATATAATCGTCTGGATTAATATCTAAAGAGGCGGCAAAACTTCTGGGAGTGTACTCTTTACCCTGATAGGTGAATTTTTCAGGAATAATGCCGAGGTATGAATCTAGAATACCCTTTATTCCCTTTTTCCAGGCAGTGGAAAGTTTTCCGTTGGGATTTCTCTCGAGAGCTTTAACATAGCCTGCAAGGACTGCATCAAGCTCGTTGTGAACGTGAGTCTCCTCACCGTACTCAAGACCGTCCATAATTTGTTCTGGTACAATTCCGTAATTTTTCCAAATATAGAGGGCATCTCCAAAAGAGCTCCCCGGAGCCATGTTAATCTTTCCGCCTGTTCGAATGTACTTATCGGTTTTATCAAAATAGGAGTTTGAGACAATATACATCTCCGAAAGGTCAAGAGATCCTTTGCCCTTTCTGATAATTTCAGATTCGAGGAATGAGATGGTTGAAAAACTCCAGCAAGTGCTGGTTCTGTTTTGATTTTTAACCGATGTTACAGGAAGCTCTTTGATTGTAGTGAATTGATATGCAGAGCTAATTTTGTTCTGTGAGAACAATTGAAAAGAATAAAGCAGTATTGCCGATACTGCAAGCAAATAGGAGAGTTTTTTCACAATTTGAAAATTTTGGTTTAATTATCAAAGTTATGAAAAAAGCGTTAATTAGCTATGGTATATTCATGTATTTATGCGTTTGAAGTGATATACTCCATACGGGGTTGATTTTTACGTATTCTATGATTTCAGGGAGCATTAAGTTGCTTTTACTCCATTCTGGCTGAAGATACAATTTGCAGTTGCCGGTTACATATTTTCTGTTCTCCTCAGCCCATTTAAAGTCTTCTTGTGTTTCAACAATGACCTTAAGTTCATCAGCTTTTGGATAAATATTTTGGAGGGGTGGTTTTTTCTTTTTGGGTGAAAGACAAATCCAGTCGAATGACCCACTGAGAGGAGATGATCCGGAGGTTTCGAGAAAAATCTCCATGCCATTCCTTTTAAGGAGGTTACACAATTTATCTAGAGGGTAGTTCAGAGGCTCACCACCTGTTATTACAATTGATTTGGCAGAGTATGAAGAGGCCTCGGCTACAATTTTTTCAATCTCTACAGGTGGATATACTGCCGGATTCCAAGTCTCCTTTGCATCGCACCAGCTACATCCCACATCACATCCGCCTAATCTTATGAAGAATGCAGCTTTTCCTGTATTGCAACCCTCTCCCTGAATTGTGTAGAAGCTTTCTACAAGAGGCAAGAGTGCACCCTCTTCGAGTATGGGATATTTCATGTTTTAATTTTTTGCAAAGTTAATATATATGATATTAATAGTTGTGCCTTTTTGTCAGAAACAGCGAGATGGCAAATTTGTTGCTATACCCATATGAAAAAGATGTGATAAATGAATAAGCAAAATTATCAAGCGCTTGATACTTATGCTGTAAATCTGAACAAACAGGCAGCATCAGGCAAGCTGGACCCTGTTATAGGCAGGGATGACGAGATTAGAAGAGTATTGCAAATACTAAGCAGAAGAACAAAGAACAACCCCATACTCGTTGGTGAACCAGGAGTTGGAAAGACTGCAATTGCAGAGGGAATTGCACAGAGAATTTTTAGGGGTGACGTTCCGGAGAACCTAAAATCTAAAATGATATACTCTCTTGATATGGGTGCTCTTATTGCCGGCGCTAAATATAAAGGGGAGTTTGAGGAGAGGCTGAAATCTGTGGTTAAGGAGGTCATTGAGAGTGCCGGTGAGGTTATATTGTTTATTGACGAGATACATACTCTCGTAGGAGCCGGAAGAGGGGACGGAGCAATGGATGCTGCTAATATTCTTAAACCGGCACTTGCAAGGGGAGAGTTAAGAGCTGTAGGCTCAACAACACTTGATGAGTACCAGAAATACTTTGAACAGGACAAGGCTCTAGAGAGACGATTTCAGATGGTTATGGTAGATGAGCCAACTGTTTCTGAGGCAGTGTCAATTCTGCGAGGGCTTAAGGAGAGGTATGAAAACCATCATAAAGTTCAGATAAAAGATGATGCAATAATCGCTGCTGTAGACCTCTCTAACAGGTATATAACAAACAGATATCTTCCCGATAAGGCAATAGATCTGATTGACGAAGCGGCTTCAAAACTTAGAATGGCAATTAATTCAGTGCCCGAGGAGATTGATGAACTTAACAGAAGGATAAGACAACTGGAAATTGAAAGAGAGGCAATTAAAAGGGAGGGTGATAAGGCTAAAGTAGATGACTTGAGTAAGGAGATTGACATTCTCACAGAGGATAGAGCCGGTAAGAACAAAATATGGGAGAGAGAGAAGAATATTGTTGACCAGGTTCAGAAGAAGAAGGTTCTGATTGAGGATTTGAAATTTCAGGCTCAGGAGGCTGAGAGAAGAGGAGATTATGGAAAGGTTGCCGAGTTAAGATATGGCTCCATAGTCTCTGAAGAGAAGAAAATTGCAGAGTTGATGAAGGAGAAAGGTGATGGAGAGTTTACAATGATTAATGAATATGTGGAGGCCGAGGATATAGCGGAGGTTATATCAAAATGGACAGGTATACCTGTAAGAAGAATGCTTGAAAGTGAAAAGGAGAAGTTACTCAGAATGGAGAATGCCCTTCACAGAAGGGTAGTGGGGCAGGATGAGGCAATTGAGGCTGTCTCAGATGCAATAAGAAGAAGCAGGGCTGGATTGCAGGATGCCAGAAGACCTGTGGGCTCTTTCCTGTTTCTCGGAACAACCGGGGTGGGGAAGACAGAACTGGCAAAAGCCCTTGCAGAATTTATGTTCAACGACGATAACCTGATTACCAGAATTGATATGAGCGAGTATCAGGAGAGGCATTCGGTTTCAAGGCTTGTAGGCGCCCCTCCGGGTTATGTAGGTTACGATGAAGGCGGACAACTGACAGAGGCGGTAAGGAGGAAGCCCTATTCTGTGGTTCTTCTTGATGAGATAGAGAAGGCGCATCCGGATGTGTTTAATTTATTGCTTCAGGTTCTGGACGAGGGTAGGCTAACTGATAACAAGGGCAGAACAGCAGATTTCCGGAATACTGTTTTAATTATGACCTCAAATGCAGGTTCTGCAATAATTCAGGAACATCTTACCAAACTTAACGATAAGAACAGGGAGGAGCTCCTTGAAAAAACCAGGCTCGAGGTAATGGAGTTGCTTAAAACCAACGTAAGGCCTGAATTTCTGAACAGAATTGATGAGATAATAATGTTCCATCCGCTTACTATGTCTGATATACGACAAATTGTTAAGATGCAACTTGAAGGGGTAAGCGCAATGATGAGAGAGAAGGGATTGCAGCTTGAGTACACAGAGTACGCTACAGAATATTTATGCAATAAGGGGTACGACCCGGCATACGGAGCCCGGCCTGTAAAGAGACTTCTCCAGAAAGAGCTGGTAAACGAGCTAGCCAGAGAGATACTAAAGGGCGAATTAAACAAAGACAAGCCCATCATAGTGGACTACTTTGATGATGTACTTGTCTTTAGAAATTAAGAGTAAAGATATCGTTTAATTTTTTGAGTGGCAGTCTTCTCAAATGGGGCAGACTGCTCAATAATATCGAGTATTTTTGAAGATTTATTAACTCTGTCATTTACGTATTCTAGTAACTCTTTTTTAATCTCGGCTACTCTTTGCTCCATGTTTACCTCCTCCTCATCGTTGAAGGTGTGCAGCTTTTCAATCTGTTCATAATTGTAGTGCACAATTGCCGAGAGTTTTCCTTTTGTGTTGATTACAAGAGATTCTAGAACCATGTCATGTTCGTTTATGATTGACTCAATCTCTTCAGGGTAGATATTCTCTCCGTTAGGGCCAACAATCATGTTATCCTTCCTTCCTTTAATATGGAGGTTTCCATGTTTGTCAATAAAGCCTAGGTCTTTTGTCCTGAACCACCCATCTTCAGTGAAACAACTTGCTGTGGTAACCGGATCTTTGTAATAACCCTCCATAACATTTGGACCTTTTGCAACTATCTCACCTATGCCTTTTTTGTTTGGGTTAAGAATTTTCATCTCAATGTCAGGTAGCTGTGGGCCGGTAGATTGCCATTTAACCTTTCCCGGTATAGCTCCAGCAAGCAGAGGAGATGTTTCAGTAAGCCCGTATCCTATTCCGTAAGGGAAACCTGCATCGGCCAAAAACCGCTCTACGACTCCATCAAGTTTTGATCCTCCGATTCCAAAGAACCGAAGTCTTCCCCCAAATGTCTGACAAAGCTTCTTTCCGGCAATCTTATGGAACCCTCTTCTGATAAAATGAATCGAATAAAGGAATTGCATTATCCAGTTCTTTGTGAACATGGGCCTGATTTTGTTCTTGTAAATTTTCTCAACAATAAGAGGAACGCTCAGCATAATTGTAGGCCTTACCTCTGCAAGAGCAGGCATAAGCAAAGATGGGGTGGGAGCTCCGTCTAAGTACACAACCTGTGCCCCTTTACTGAACGGAAGTATTAAACCCAGACTACACTCATAAGCATGAGAAAGAGGGAGGATAGATAGTAAGACGTCATCAGGGTACATTGGCAGTAACTTATTTGCCATGTAGTTCTGAGTTACCAGGTTTCTATGAGTTAACATTACCCCCTTTGAAGTACCTGAAGTGCCAGAAGTGTAAATAATAGTTGCTAAATCAGAGGGCTCAGGAAGAGGGTTTACAATATACTGTAAATCACCTTTACTTTGAGAAATCTCTAGAGTATCCATTATCATTACCAACGAAAACTTCTCAAGGATGGTTTTTGAGAGCTTGTACTGCAGCTTCTCTGATATAATTATTGAGGTAGCCTCTGAGTGCTCAATCACATTTGCAATTTCAAATGCTGTAAAATCAGGCAATATTGGCACAACAACTCTTGCGGAGGTGGTAATTGCGAAATAAGAGACTGCCCAGTTAGGCATGTTATTTCCCAGAATTGCAATCTTCTCACCTTTTTTAATGCCGTGTTTATTAAATATATTTGTTAGAAACTCAACTCTTTCACCAAACTTTTCGTAAGTAAGTTTTTCCTTTTTAATTGTCGAAAATGCTTCGAGATCTTTGAAGTCCACAAGACTCTTTGCATAGATGTCTGTAAGACTCATACCCATTACCTCACTAATCATAAGCTTGTCTTTTTCTATTATTGCAAAGATAGAAAATCCAAAATATATATCAGGTTGCCTATGGTCCGATTTTTGTTAATTTTGTGCAGTGTTAAATTTGAAGCAGATAATGTTTTTTAAGAAAAAGATGCAAAACAGAGTGATAGAGAGGCTTGCTAAGAGGCTCTCATCAGAGTTTGTGCCATTTGATTCTGCTCGTAAAGTGATTTTTTTGTTAGAGTCAGATACTGAAAATGTAGAACTGGCAGCAGATTATCTTACTGATTTATTGAAAAAGAGAAGGGTAGAGTGGATTGGTATTGTTGTAGAGAGGGCAAATAAGAAAAGTGTTGACTTTTCTCAAAAAGAGGGATATATTATCATCAGACATAAAGATCTCACATATTTTGGTCTTCCCTCGGGGGTAGATAAAATGGATGAGATCAAAAACAGGTACGACATATTGATTGATTTTTCTGAACAATATGATTTTACGTCGTTTTATATTTCACTTTTAATTGATGCAAGGTTCAAAGTGGGCAGATACTCCGGAGAGAGCTCTCCATATGACTTTATTGCACAGGCAGAAGATAGCTCTTCCATTCAATATATAAAACAAGTAGTTCGTTATCTGGAATCAATCAAACCAGCCAGGATATGATAGATGATTATTATAATTCAGACAATGAAGATGAGTTGGAAGACATATCTCACCTGGTAGATAGGGTTACTAACGCCTTTGAAGCAGGTGAACTGTCTGGACTGAGATTCACTGAGGAGGAGTTTGATCTTGTTATTGGACACTTTTTAAATGAGGCCGAAGATAACATCGTATACGAGCTGGCCAGAATGGCCTTTGAGCAACACCCATACTCGGCGGACATGGGTATGAAGTATGCCGATGTCTTAATCGTCAACAGGGAGACTGAGAGAGCAAAGGAGATATTATCCGCTCTTCTTGACAAGGTCCCGCACAACGGTGATGTTTACTTTCTTTTTTCCAGAGCTTATATTAGAGAGGCAAATCTAACTCTTGCCAAAATATCACTTGAAAAGGCCGCGGAACTCTCCCCTGAAGATGCTCCTGACATGTATCACACAGCAGCTCAGGATTGTATCGATATGAATGAGTATGAAGGTGCACTTGAATTTATCTCTTCCACTATCGCAATAGAGGGTGAGACACTTGAACTATTAAACGACACAGCATTTTGCTATGAAAGGCTGGGTAAATTTGACGAGAGTTTAAAAGCTTACGAAAAGTGTCTTGATGACGATCCATTTAATGATAACATATGGTTTAATGTAGGTACCATTCACGCCAGAGAGTTACGCTTTGAAAAGGCAATAGAGGCCTTTGACTATGCAATTGCTCTAAACCCCACAAATTCATCGGTTTTATACAACAAGGCCATAGTTTATGTAAACACAGAAAATTATCAGAAAGGAATTGAAACTTTTCTTGAGTTTCTCTCTTTCGAACCCGGAAACCTTTTTGCCATTGTGGGTATTGCCGATGCTTTCCTTGCCACTGACAATCTGATTGAGGCAGACAAGTTCTTCAGAGAGGCTATTGTTATAGACAAAGATAATAACGAAGCAAATACTGGACTTGCTTACATAAATATGCTAAGGCATGACCATTTCAGTTCACTTGTTTTCCTAAGAAGAGTTATTGGAAAAGAGGATACTGATTATAACATTCTTGCAAATCAACTGGATATTACTTTCAGGAGGACTGCCCTGCCTGAATTCCTCCTTTTTTATGCGGTTTCACAGTTCTTCCTACACAATAAGGAGCAGTTTCACTATTGCATTGAGAAGCTTGCTGCAATAGACCAGCTTTGGTTAAGAAAACTTTCAGAAATTGTTCCTGAATTAAAACACGACAAACACTACTTTGCAATTATGCGTAAGTATTTGATAAAATAACAACCTAACTAGATGAGAAAATATATCCTCACCTTCTTTAAAGGCCTGGCTATGGGAGCAGCCGACGTAATCCCCGGTGTTTCAGGCGGTACAATCGCTTTTTTGACAGGTATATATGCAGAACTGCTCAACTCAATCAAATCAATCAACTGGAACAACTTAAAACTGCTTTTTAGTGGCAAGTTCAAAGAGTTTTCCGCTGCTGTAAATTTAAAATTTCTCATGGCAGTAGGAGGAGGAATAATCGTAAGTATTTTTTCACTTGCAAGGCTGATGCAATACCTGCTTGTTCATCACCCCATACCGCTCTGGTCATTTTTTATGGGACTCATTGCAGCCTCAGCAATATATGTTCTTAAAGAGATTAAGAAATGGTCTCTTACCCATTTTATCTCCCTATTGGCCGGAATCGCCGTTGCAGCCTGGATCTGCCTTGTATCACCCAGCCAGACAACAGAGGCATACTGGTTTATTTTTCTATCAGGTGTAATCGCCATTTGTGCAATGATTTTGCCCGGAATATCAGGTAGCTTTATATTACTTCTTTTAGGCAAATATGCCTTTATAATGAAATCTGTAACTGAATTCAACATTCCCGTTCTCATAACATTTGCGATAGGAGCAGCAATAGGAATTGTAACCTTCTCTCATTTCCTCACCTGGCTTTTAAAAAAATACTATAAACCAACCCTCTGCGTTCTTGCAGGATTTATGATAGGTTCCCTTGTAAAAGTATGGCCCTGGAAACGAATAATTGACGAGGCCTCCCACATTGACCGCCCCATCCTTCCTGGCCAATTCGAGACCATAACCGGCCAACCCGACCAGCTCGGCCTGGCCCTCCTCTTCATAGCCATTGGATTCTCAATCGTTTTTCTAATTGAATTTATGGCCAAATCCTTGAAGAAATAAAAAATTGTGCTATCTTTGCACTCCTCAAAAGGGTTCGGTAGCTCAGTTGGATAGAGCAACAGCCTTCTAAGCTGTGGGTCTTGGGTTCGAATCCCAACCGAATCACA
>JAVEZL010000006.1:0-77333 GCA_034003005.1 Bacteroidales bacterium | reverse complement strand
GGCACCAGCCGCTATCTCTTCTTCTGATTATTGAAAGTTGTCGCTGAAGAGAGGGGCCCGGTCAACTGCCATTGACCGGGCCCTCTTTTTTTTACTCTTCTGGTTGATGGTATGTAATTGTCTTGATTATGTCCGGGTGTATGCTGTTTGCAACCGGGCATGTCTTAACAGAGCTCTCAATAAATCTCATCTCTCTGTCTGAGTATTTCTGAGGGAGGTAGATGTCTAGCTTTAGCTCTGCAACTCTGCGCGGATTTGAGGCCATTATCTTCTCGGTCTCAATTCTCATTCCGTCCACAGAAAAACCATGTGCCTGAGCAGCTATCCCCATAATTGTCATCATGCAGGAGCCTAGTGAGGTTGCAAAGAGGTCTGTTGGTGAGAACATCTCTCCTTTGCCGTTGTTGTCTTCCGGTGCCTCTGTCATCAGTTTGCTGCCTGATTTAAGATGCTCTGCCTCTGTTTTAAGATCTCCGATGTAAAAAGTACGAATCTTTGTCATAGCGTCTGTATGTTTCTTTTTTAATTATTTAATTATCTCTTTTCCTATCAATGTTGCCGAGGTGCAGGACTCAACCTTTACCCAGACATAATCTCCTGTTTTATGGCCACCGGCTGGGAAAACAACCACTTTGTTCTGCTGGGTTCTTCCTGTAAGTTCGGCTTTGGATTTTTTAGAAAAGCCCTCTACCAGTACTTCAAACTCTTTGCCAAGGTCTGCCTTGTTGCTCGCAAGTGATAGCTCTTTATGAAGTTTTATTACCTCGTCAAGCCTTCTGCTCTTTACCTCTGCCGGGACATCATCGGGATACCTTCTGGACGCTTTTGTATTGGGTCTTTCTGAATACTGGAACATGAAGGCGGTGTAGTATCCTACCTCTTTCATTACTGAGAGTGTTTCAAGATGATCCTGTTCGCTCTCTCCGGAGAAGCCGGCAATAATGTCTGTAGAGATTGAGCAATCCGGCATTATTTCCCTGATCTTTGCCACTCTTTCAAGATATTGGGCCCTTGTATATTTTCTGTTCATCTTAAGGAGCATTGCATCACTTCCGGACTGTACGGGAAGGTGTATATGTTTACAGATGTTTGGGTACATAGCCATTGTGTAAAGTACAGAGTTGCTCATATCTTTAGGGTGTGAGGTGGAGAATCTGACTCTTAATGCAGGGTCGATTAGTGCAATCATTTCCAGCAACCTGGCAAAGGTTGTGGTCTCTGTAGGGTTGTCCGGATTTGCCCAGTGATATGAGTCTACGTTTTGTCCAAGAAGTGTCACCTCCCTGTAACCGTTTTCAAACAACTCTCTTGCCTCTCTCTCGATACTTAGAGGGTCTCTGCTTCGTTCACCTCCTCTTACATATGGTACAACACAATAGGAGCACATATTGTTGCATCCCCTCATTATGGAGATGAAAGAAGATACTCCGTTTTTATCCATTCTTACGGGTGAGATATCTGCGTAAGTCTCCTCCTGGGAGAGTATTGTGTTGATCTGTTTGCTTCCGCTCTCAAGGCTTTCAAGCAGGAAAGGGAGTGCTCTGTAGGAGTCCGGTCCTGCAACAAGATCTACTGCGGTGTGATTTAACAACTCATCCTTTAACCTCTCTGCCATGCAGCCGAGTATCCCCACTTTAAGCCCTTTACGTTTAATTTTTTCAAGCCTGAAGAGGTCTAACCTTCCCCAGATTCTTTGCTCCGCATTGTCTCTTATAGAACAGGTATTTATTAAAATAAGGTCTGCCTCTTTGAATGTTTCACAAAGTGTATATCCTTCAGGTTGTAGTATTGATAGTACTACTTCGCTGTCGTTTACGTTCATCTGGCATCCGTATGTTTCAATAAAGAGTCTCTTCTCTCCACTGCCTGTTATCGGTTTTACGGAATGATATTTGTTTGTCATTATGATCAGTTTAATGGGTGCAAATATAGCTTTTTTATAACTTTGCATAAATCTTGAATTCTAATGAAAAGAATACTGCTGCTTATAGCTCTTATAATCACGGCTTTGACCGGATGCAACAGATACAGTGACATTGAAATAGTGAGTGTCAAGCTTAGTGATGTGAAGATTCACAGCACCTCCAGGGCAGAGGTGGAACTGGAATTTGTTGTAAAAAACGGTTCGCTCAGAGACCTTACAATTACAGGAGCAGATGGCTTTCTTACAAAAGACAGAATAAATTTTGCACAATTCACACTACTTGAATCAGAAATGATAGAGAGTGGTAAAACAACATCAAGCAAAGCGAGGTTTAACGTGGAACTTCTTGACCCACTATCGCTTTTCTCTATGGGGCTTAACATTAGCAGTTGGAAAATGTCAGATTTTGAGATAGATGCAAGAGGTGTTGTGTCAAACGATAAGGGAGGTAAAAAGGTATTCAAGTTCAAGGATCTGCCACTTGAAAAATTGATTAAAAGATTTTAAAATGAGAAAGATAGTTCTGATTTTATGTTTTTTTACTTTTGGGTTAACAGTCTCCTTGTCTGCTCAGGAGCTAACAATTACCACTCCTGATTCCATTGTTGTGGTAAACCCGCCGGTTATGGATTCTGCCTTCTATAATAAAAATATACTGGGAATTATTGCAGAGCCGGGTCCTTCAGGTGCAAGAATCTATATTTCACAGAGCAGGAGTATGGCTAACGCAGTTAACTCAAACATTGAGGCATCAGCAGTAAAGAAAATGGCCGGCTTTAGGGTGAGAATTTTCTTCGATAATAAACAGAACGCAAGAGCGAGGTCACAGGAGGTGATGAACGGATTCCTGAGCAAATACTCATCTGTTCGTGCATACTGGAGTCATGAAAGTCCTTTTTTCAAGGTGACTGTGGGTGATTTTAGAACAAAGTCAGAGGCAATGAAACTACTAAGTGAAATTTCAGCTGAGTTTCCGTCTGCATTTGTGGTTAGAGAGGCGATTAACTTTCCTCCGCTTTAGTCTTTCCTGTTCTGCCGCTTTTTTCTTCTTGCCCTTGCTGCAAGCTCCTTAGTGCTTAGCCACCATTTAGTTCTGAATTTCTCTGCCAGAGCCAGCAGAGGTGTCATATATCTTTCAATCTTTTCCGGGTAGACATCTTTAATACTTACTAGTATTCCGGTCTCCTCTACGCCCCCAAAGTGCTCGTTTATTGCGGTTCCAAATACCTTCATATTGGGAGACAGATTCATGTATGAGTTTATAAGCGGTGGAATATGTTCTCCCAGCTCTCTTACCTCTTTTGACATAAGTTTATATGCATCCTTGTACTCCATATCCGCAAAGAGCTCCTTGTAATATGGATTGAGGCTGTCATAATCAAGAGGTGTTATGGGTATTACAAGATGTGAATTGTCCGGAAAATACTGGTTAAGAAAATTTAGCAGAATATTCCTGGCGTTCATGTGGTATGATGTGTACATGGTAACCTTACCAAAGAAATACTTGTTGTTTGGATGCCTTAACATAAGTGCTCCCAGGCCGTCCCACAGATTGTCAAGGGCAAACAGCCCCTTTCTCTTGATGTTAGTGCTTTGGTAGTTAGGTTGAATGAACGACCTGCCAAGCTCTATTGTATAGGGCATGTAGTCTTTGATAAACTCGTCGGAAAACTTAAAAAGTTCGCTTGTTGCCAGATGTTTTGGGTCCAGACCTGCACAATGAATATACCTGTATGCACCCAAAACCTCCTGATCTTTTGGATCCCAGACAATAAGTTGTTTGTAGGGATATCTGGGGTCTGTGTCAAATTCATCTATATCAAGGGGCTTCCCGGTCCCGCCTCCTGCCAGTCTGAATGATATCTCCCTGAGCCTCCCCAGCTCTCTCATTGTATGAGGGGAGTCATGATATGTTATTTCGTAAATTTTATTGTCACCTTTCCTGGTGTTCCGAACGAACTTATCGGCAGTAAGCTCGTCTATTATGAGCTTTCTGTCAACTGGTTGTATTACCGGTTCCATATTATTGCCTGTTTAGGTTGTAAACTTCACTTCTTACCCTCTCACTCCAGTACGCGGGATTACCCTCCTTTACGAGTGTCTCGTGCGGGAGAGGCTCTCCAATGAATATGTCAAAGATAGCATTTCTCTGCCTGAACATCTCATGCGGCAGAAGTATAGTTTCATAATTAAATTTTATGCCAAGTGATTTTCTAATGTTGGCAAACTTGTAAAAAAAGGTGGAATTTCTTCCGCCAAAGAAGATGGGAACAATGTCCCTTCCGTGTTTGATAGCCTGATTAACAAAGCTTTTTTTCCATGTCAAATCTGTAATCTCTCCGTTTACCATGCGTGAACATAGTCCGGCAGGGAAGTACAAAATTTGTGCGTCTGAATCGTATGCGTCAAGAATCATCTTGGCGTTGTCAATATTCTGTCTCCCATATTTGTTTACAGGGACAAATACTGTCCTCAGGGGTTCAATGTGCATAAGCAGATCGTTAACAACAAACTTAACGTTGTCAAACATCTCACCAAACACATCTATAAGAATCATGCCGTCAAGCCCTCCCAGAGGATGGTTCGAGACAAACATATATTTACGGTTTTTACGGATTTTATCAATTCCGTGAATTTTGTATTTTATTCCCAGGTCATTCAGGGCTGCGCTTGCGAAGGCTTTTCCCTTTAAATGGCCGTGTTGCTGCAGTATCTCATTTATCTCCTTCTGATGAATCAATTTCTTGACGAGATTTATAAGAAAAGACGGAATAACCTTGAGTAATTTCGGGTTCTTAGAGCCGATTATTCCCTCTATATCAATACGGAGATTATTCTCTTTTTCGTTCATAGGTACGGGGTTTATTCTGAGTGCGAAGTTAAATAAAAATCATATCTTTGCATAAACGCAGGCCTATAATATGTTAAAACAAGGTTTACAGCAAAAGTTACAACAGAAGCTTTCTCCGCTCCAGATACAGACTATAAAGTTACTGGAGTTGCCCACGCTGGAACTTGAGCAAAGGATTAAGAAGGAGCTGGAGGAGAACCCTGTACTTGATGAGGGTATTGACGATGAGGACAGAGATGACAGCGAGCCGGGAAACTTGTCGCTGAGTGATTATAGCGCAGAAGATCAGATTCCGTCATATAAATTATACACAAACAATCAGGGTAAGGACTTAAAACAGGAGTACAATGTATTCTCTGTTAAGGAGAGCTTTCACCAGAGTCTCATCTCTCAGCTGGGGTTCAGCGAGATGGATGAACACTCGAAGACTATAGCAAGATATATAATTGGTTCACTTGATGATGACGGGTATCTTAGAAGGGATACAGAGTCACTGGCAGACGATATAGCCTTCAGACAGGGTATTGTCACAGACCAGCCGGAGGTAGAGAGAATTCTTGCAAAGATTCAGGAGTTTGAACCTGCCGGTATAGGGGCGAGAGATTTAAGGGAGTGTCTTCTTCTTCAAATCAGAACAAAGAGAGAGTCTCCTAATCAGAAAATGGCTAAGGAGATACTTGAGGATTACTTTACTGAGTTTACAAAAAAACACTATACTAAGATAATATCCCGCATGGGCATTACTGAGGAGGACCTTAAGAGTGCCATTGAGGAGATTGTACATCTTAATCCCAGACCGGGAGGTCAGATTGATGACTCTTATGCTGAACAGGCACAGCAGGTTGTGCCGGATTTTCTGCTGGAGTATAAGGATGGTGAATTGATTATGACAATGCCCAGATTCTCTGTGCCGGAGCTAAAGGTAAACAAGAGATATGCAGACTTGCTGGTGACCTCGGCTAATTCATCCAGCAGAGAGGGGAAGGAGGCTGCCACATTTGTGAAGCAGAAGCTGGATTCGGCAAAATGGTTTATTGAGGCAATAAGGCAGCGTCACAATACTCTTGAGAATACAATGAATGCAATCATTGACTTTCAGCGGGAGTATTTTAAAGAGGGCGATGAGACTAAACTCAAGCCTATGGTCCTTAAGAATATAGCTGAAAAAACAAATTTGGATATATCAACTATTTCTCGTGTTGTTAACTGTAAATATATACAAACACATTTTGGGATTTATCCACTAAAGTACTTCTTCTCTGAGGGGCTTATGACAGACAGTGGTGAGGAGGTTTCTACCCGTGAAATTAAAAACATTCTTGCCTCCAGTATTGATGTTGAGGATAAGAAAAAGCCCCTAACGGATGAGGAGCTTGTTACTGTGCTTAGTGACAAGGGCTATAAAGTGGCCAGAAGAACTGTTGCCAAGTACAGGGAGCAGCTTAACATACCTATTGCAAGATTACGCAAGGAATTATAAATAATCATCAAATGAAAAAAGTGATTTTCGGCTTTTTTGCCACCCTGCTTTTAACATCATGTCAAATGAAAGAATCTGTTGACCTTATTATTTACAACGGGAACATCTACACAGTTGATTCTGCTTTTACAATATGCAATGCTGTTGCAGTTAAAGATGGTATAATTGTAAGCACCGGTTCAGACAATGAAATTCTTAATACATATAGATCTGTAAAGATGGTAGATCTGGAAGGACGGTCAATGTATCCAGGTTTCAATGATGCTCATTGCCATATCACAGGTCTGGGTCAGGGTTTGCTGAGAGTTGATCTAAGGGGGGCTGCCTCTTTTGAGGAGATTATCTCCAGGCTTGAAAAGAGGCAAAAAGAGTCTCCTGCAGATTTCCTTTTGGGAGACGGCTGGGATCAGAATCTTTGGCCTGAGAAGAGCTTTCCGGATAATTCAAGATTAAACGAACTGTTTCCTGAGACACCGGTGATTCTTTCCAGAATTGACTTCCATGCGGTAATTGTGAATGATGCAGCCATTGAGAAGCTGGGAATTAAGCCCGGTGACCCGTCAATACTTCCGGGAGAGGCAGTGATGAAAAATGGCCTCTTTACAGGTGTGTTTTTAGAAAATACTGCGGATAGGTTTAAATCAATTGTTCCGGAACCGGATGCTGCACAGACAAGAAAGATGCTTCTTGCTGCTGAGGCGGAGTGTTTCAAATACGGCCTTACCTCTATTTCAAGTGCAGGTGCAGAGCTAAGCCTGGTTGAGATTCTGGACAGTATGCAAAAAGAGGAGGAGATGAAGCTTAGAATTGACCTCTGGCTTACTCCGGGTAAAGAGATGTTTGAAAAAATCAATAAGCCATATACTAACGGCAGACTTAGGGTAGGTACGGTAAAAATGTATGCGGACGGTGCTCTCGGGTCCAGGGGTGCACTTATGATTAAACCATATTCAGATGCCCCTGCTGCTTCAGGAATTCAGGCGACCTCTTCAGAGGTTCTTGATTCCACCGCTAAATGGGCTTTTGATCACGGATTCCAGGTGGCAACTCACTGCATTGGTGATGCTGCAAACAGACTTGCTCTGAATTTGTATTCAAAGTATCTGCCGGAAGGAAATGATTTGAGATGGAGAATCGAGCACGCGCAGATTATCCACCCGGATGACATGAACACATTCAGTAAATACGGAATAGTTCCATCTGTTCAGCCTACCCACGCAACATCTGATATGCTCTGGGCGGATGAAAGAGTGGGCGGGAGGATAAAGGGTGCCTATGCATACAAGGAGCTTCTTGAGCAAAATGGATGGCTTCCGTCTGGAACCGATTTTCCAATAGAGCAGGTTAATCCTGTTCTTACATATTTTGCAGCAGTACACAGAGTTAATTCATACCTTATACCTCAGGAGGGTTTTCAGATGGAGAACGCTCTTACACCTGAGCAGGCCCTTCGCTCAATGACAATATGGGCTGCAAAAGCATCTTTTGAAGAGAATCTAAAAGGTACAATTGAAAAGGGTAAGTTTGCCGACTTTACTGTTCTTGATAAAGATATAATCACAGCAACCCGTGAAGAGGTTACATCCATAAAAGTAGTTAAGACGTTTGTGGCTGGAGAGGAGGTATATAGCCTCCTATAGTTTACTTCCGTAGGCTAAATCACCTGCGTCTCCCAGTCCGGGAACAATGTAGGCTTTGATTGTGAGCTCTTCGTCAATTGCTCCCACCCACAGTGTAGTTGTCTTATGAGGCAAGTGTTTAGAGAGGTATTCAATACCCTCTGAACTTGCAATTGGACATACCAGATGGGTGTGCACTGGTCCGGCTGTCTCGCATAATCTGTTGTAAGCGAGTACTACGGAAGACCCGGTAGCAAGCATGGTATCTGCAAGAATCAAAATTTTGCCCTCAACGGACGGGCTGCTTGCGTACTCTATCTGGATAGTAAACTTATTATCCTTTCCATACTTTCTGTAGGCGGCGATGAATGCGTTCTGTGCTTTGTCAAAATAGTGAAGCATGCCGTCATGAAGCGGAAGACCCGCTCTCATAATGCTGGCAATAACAACATCATTGTCGTGGGTTCTGCATTGTGCAATTCCCAGAGGTGTAGTAACATCTTTTTCCGAATAATTCAGCGTTTTGCTGATTTCGTAGGCAAAGATTTCTCCTATCCTTTCAAGATTTCTCCTGAATCTCATGCTGTCTTTTTGGATAATATGATCACGTATCTCCGCAATGAAAGAGTTGAGAACGGAATCTTTCTCACCCAGGTTGATTATCTTCATCTGATTTTGCTTGTGAAAATTTCACAAATATATGAAATAATCAGATTATTCCATCGTCTGCAAAGCTGAAGTACTTGTCACCCGCAATAATTATGTGGTCCAGTAGTGTAATGTCAAAGTAAGAAGCTGCCTCTTTGAGCAGTTTTGTTTGTACTTTGTCACTCTCTCCCGGCTTAGCGTTTCCGCTTGGGTGGTTATGCACAAGAATTATAGCACTGGCAAGTTTCTCAAGAGCTGCCTTGACAATTAATTTAACATCTACTACTGTTGACGTAATCCCCCCTTTAGACAGCCTGTTCTTAGATATGAGTTTATTTGCCCTGTTTAAGTACATAACCCAGCACTCTTCGTAGGGAAGGTCCATAAGCTGGGGGCTAATTATTTTTGCTGCACTCTGCGACGAGTGAATTTCCGGCAGCTCCTTTGACCTTGCAGATGATATTCTCCGTCCTATCTCTGCTGCCGCAAGCATGCAGGCTGCCTTTTTTTGACCGATACCTTTTACGGTAGTCAGGCTCTCTATTGAGGCCGATGCCAGCATCCTCAGGCAATTTCCGTTGTTTTGCAGCAGCGATCTGGCCAGTTCCACCGCCGATTCGTTTCTGTTGCCTGTGCCTATTATGATAGCCGCCAGCTCTGCATCAGATAAACCCTCCGGCCCGTTTGCAATCAATTTCTCACGAGGTCTCTCGTCCTCTTTCCACTCCTTAATCGTAAGTTTTTTTGACATAATTCTGATAAATAAAAAAGCTTCCCAATGTTAGGGAAGCTCTTTCAAACTCTTATGACAAAAAGTAAATTTCTTACAAATTGTTTACGTGGTTAGCTATACCGCTTTTTAGATTTGATGCTTTGTTAGCGTGTATAACGTTAATTTTAGACAATTTATCCAGCATCGAAAATACTTTAGGAAGTAAGGCCGTTGCTGCCTCTTTGTCTGTTGTATTGCGAATCGCCTTGATGGCGTTTCTAGTTGTGCGTGCATAATATTTGTTATGCAACCTGCGCTTTTCGCTCTGACGCGCGCGCTTTTCTGCAGAAGCGTGATTTGCCATTTTTAGATTTTTTTGTTTTAGTAGTCCGTAGGGGAATCGAACCCCTATTGCAAGAATGAAAATCTTGAGTCCTAACCGTTAGACGAACGGACCGTGTCCCAACCCTGTGCTCGCGGTCTGTTTTAAGTTGGGAGTGCAAAGGTATAAAGATTTTTTATAGTTGCAAAAAAATGTTAAAAATTCTCATATGAGTAGATTATTGACTCCACTTGCCTTAGGTAATTTCTTTTGTCAAAGCGCGGTGCGTAGACGAAGGCCTCCAGACCAATTATGTTTTTTCCATCCTTATCAAGGAAGAAATGACTTACAAAAGGTCCGCCCATAAAGTCGTTCTGAACCTCCCATAGCCCTCTGAGTTCTGCAAAAGTTCGCTGCTTGTATGTGATCCATTGCAGACCAGGCTCCAGTAGCTGGTTGGTTATCATGTATGTATTCTCCAGCTGCCCTGGAACATTTTGCTGCATAACGGAGTTCCTGATGTTTATGAGATTCTCTCGTGAGAAGTCTGTTGAATCTTTGAACGGCACTCTGTATATGAAAATCCCCTGATTTGTTCCGGTTGTTTCGTACGAAATCCAGATAAAATCGTCAGTTTTTTTTCTGAGATTGTAACCTGTGGGATAATAAGGAGAGCCTCCGAATGATTCTGTTACCAGTGCTCTCAGCCCTCTCTCTTCGTATTTTTTTGCGTTTGCTATGTTTCTGTTCCGCTCGGCCTGTAAGATAGAATTTGCAAGCTTGTTACTCTGGTTATAGATCTCCTCTGCTGCAGATTTGGCGTCCGGGGATGAGATGGTAATTACTATTTGTGGAGCTGCCCAAACATTCTCCTGGTATACAATCTTTGTGGCTTTAAACTCCTCTTTGATAGAGACAATAACAATATTTCTGTGCACCTGGAAGATACTGGTAAATGCGTTTTCTGGGATATTTACCAGTGTAAATGCCGGCTCTCTTTGGGGAAGGTACGGCTGGTCAATTGCCAGGATGGACCTCAGGGCTATACCCGGATCACTCTCCCAGTAACCTTTGTTGACTACCACTACAACCTCTCCGGCCTTTCCGCTTATGCTCGGCATAAGCCTTGGACCGTTCTTGCAAGATATCATTGTGATAATTGCAACGGCTGCCAATGTTAAAACACTTCTAACTTTCATGACTTTATCATTTAAAGAGTCTGTAAATATCGTTTCCGAATGCAAGGAACATTATTGCAAGCAATACAAGCATGCCTGCAACCTGTGCATACTCAAGGAATTTGTCGCTCGGCTTTCTCCTGGTAACAATTTCGTAAAGGAGGAATAATATGTGTCCGCCGTCAAGTGCAGGAATGGGCAGAAGGTTTACTACGGCTAGCATTATTGATAGCCAAGCCGTAAGATTCCAGAATATCTGCCAGTCCCAGGCAGAGGGGAATATGTTACCAATTGCAATAAAGCTGCCAACAGATTTGTATGCTTCTGTCTTGGGCGAGAATATAAGTTTAAGCTCTTTAAGGTAGTTTGCTATGGTTGATACAGCTTTGTTTGCACCTGCCGGTATGGCTGTCAAAACTGAGAACTCAGAAGTTGTGATTTTGAAGTATTTGTACAAATCGCCATCAAGGGCTACGCCTATCATGCCGTTTTCATCAACTGCAAGTCTTTTTGAGATTTGCTCCTCTCCTCTCTGTACGATTGCAGTGACTGAGTCTCCCTTGTTTGCCTGTAATATGGTCTGAATGTCTTGAATTGTAAATGCTTTAGTAGAGTCGATTCCCACTATGCGGTCACCGGCCATCAGACCTGCCGATGCATTTATTGATGAATCGGGAACAGAGAGAACCTGGAAA
Organism: Bacteroidales bacterium; assembly: GCA_034003005.1. Taxonomy (GTDB): domain Bacteria; phylum Bacteroidota; class Bacteroidia; order Bacteroidales; family UBA932; genus Bact-08. The sequence goes on along the minus strand of JAVEZL010000006.1, from coordinate 65,904 downwards.
GGTACTCTTAGCGAAAACATGCCTGGTGTGTTTAGTACAGCAGGAATAAATACAGGGTCAATTGAAATCTCTTTGCTCTGGTCACTTCTGATTACTTGTGAGGTTTGAGCCTGATTTCTTGCAAGCACTACCTGTAATTCGTTGAATTTCTCAACTTTTTCTCCATCAAATGAGATAATTTTATCACCGTTTTCAAAACCAATCTCTTTTGCAAGGTCGTTGCATTGTACTCCGTAAACTGCATCTTCGTTTCTCAGATACTCCTCACCCCAGGTGAACAGTGTTGCGGAATAGATAAGAATGGCCAGAATGAAGTTAAAGAATACACCGCCAAACATCACAAAAAATCTCTGCCATGCCGGTTTGCTTCTAAACTCCCACGGTTGAGGCTCTTGTTTTAAGGCCTCCTTATCCATGGACTCATCAATCATTCCGGAAATCTTGCAGTAACCTCCAAGGGGAAGCCATCCTATACCATATTCTGTGTCTGAGTTTTTTGGTTTGAACTTGAATATCGAAAACCAGGGGTCAAAAAAAAGATAGAATTTTTCTACTCTTATTTTGAAAAGTCTGGCAAAGAAAAAGTGTCCAAACTCGTGTACAAGAACAAGTATTGATAGAGCAAGGATTACCTGTACAATTTTTATGATTACATCCATTTTTAAAATTATTTCGCTGTGAATTTATTTACAATTTCTGCTGCAAAAATCCTTGCAGTCTTATCTGTATTTAATATGTCTGATAACTTTGGTTGTGCAACAAACATCGTTCCATTAACTACCTCTTTGGTAACCTTGTGTATTTGAGTAAAAGATATTTTACCATTAAGAAATGCCTCTACAGCTATTTCGTTGCCTGCATTCATTGCGCAGGGGATGTTTCCCCCTCTGGAAATTGCATCATATGCAATATTTATGCATGGGAACCTCTCCAGGTCCGGCTTAAAGAAATCGAATCGGCCCAGTTCAGAAAAATTGACCCTTTTTGTGTCAAGTTCAAGTCTGTTTGGGTATGCAAGGGCATATTGTATGGGTAGCCTCATATCCGGTGTGCTCATCTGGGCGGTGACTGAACCGTCACGGAACTGCACCATTGAGTGTATAATGGACTGAGGGTGTACTACTATTTCAATATCTGCAGGGTTCATGTTGAAAAGCCACCTGGCTTCAATCATCTCAAGCCCTTTGTTCATCATTGTAGCCGAGTCTACTGTAACCTTTGACCCCATTTTCCAGTTAGGGTGGTTGAGAGCCTCTTCTACACTTACTCTCTCGAGCTCTTTAAGTGTTTTACCAAGAAATGGCCCTCCTGATGCTGTGAGAATAAGCTTCTCGGCCTTGCTCCTCTCGCCCTGCAGGCACTGGAATATTGCTGAATGTTCTGAATCAACAGGAATAATTGGAGAGCCGCTCTCTTTTGCCATAGCTATAACAAGCTCTCCTGCTGCAACAAGTGTCTCTTTGTTTGCAAGGGCTATAGCTTTTCCTGCCTTGATTGCTGAGAGGGTGGGCTCCAGTCCGCTGAACCCTACCATAGCAGTAAGAACAATGTCAATATCCTCTCCCTTTACAAGAGAGTTTATTGAGTCCATTCCTGTAAAAACCTTTATATCATGGCTGAAAAGAGCATCATTGACCTCTTTGTACTTTTCCTCATCGGCAATAACAACCGAATTTGGCTTTAGCTTTATTGCCTGCTCTATTAGTAGTTTTGAATTTTGTCTGGCTGTGAGTAGCTCAATCCTGAAAACATCAGGATGACTTTCGCACACCTCTATTGCCTGAGTGCCTATTGACCCTGTGGAGCCTAAGATTGCAATTCCTCTTCTCATCCGGGTTCTGTTAGAAATTAATGTATTTTGAAGGGTCAACAGCGGCTCCCTTGTACCATAGTTCAAAATGAAGGTGATATCCCGAGCTGAGTGAGCCGGTGTTTCCTACCAGAGCTATTGCCGAGCCTGCTTTAACTTTGTCTCCGGTGCGCTTAAGCAGTTTTGAGTTGTGCTTGTATATTGATATAAGGTCGTTTGAGTGCTGTATCTGGATAGTGAAGCCGGTCTCGTCTGTCCATGCAGCCATAATTACAGTGCCGTCAAGAACAGCTGAAATGACTGAATTAGCCGGAGCTGCTATGTCTGTATACGGGTGGTTAGTGGCCAGGTTAAACCCATCAGAAACAATACCCTTTACAGGCGGGAAGAAGTGGAGCCCCTCTATCTGGTTAACTCTGTTTGATTCGGTTCCAATGTTGAACTGCTCCTGTTTCATCACCTCAAGTCTGAGCAGGGAGTCCTCTTTTGATGTTCTGCCTGAGATGCCTTCAGTTTTTGAAGAGTCCTGGCTGATTGTTATATCGCCCAGTTCAAGTGGTGGCTGCCCAGTGGCTATTCGCTGAATGTTGTTCAGCTGGAAGTCCCATAGCTTTACAGTTTTTTCGAGAGAGTCAAGCTTGAGAGCATTCTGAACAATCTCTCTTCTGGTCTGAGCATCAGGGTAGCCTGGTATGAACTCTCGCAGGGGTGTGTATGAAATCAGAACAGTTACTGAAATAACGATAAATATTACAGAAAGTACAATACTTAGGAGCATCATAAGTCCGTTTGCTCTAAAGACAAACAGCTCTTCGTGAGTTGTATCATTGAATATTGAGAAACGGAATTTGTTTCTCAATCTGTTCTCTTTAACTTTTTTTAATCTCTCTTTTGCCATTTTAATTTATGAGACTTAATCCTTCACCTTTACAAAAACCTCTTCACTTATCCATAAACCGTGCCTGTTGCAATAAGCAATTGCTTCAAGCCTCAGGCTTACCTTAGGTATAAGAGTAAACTCTGTCTCAATAAACAGAGGAGCATCTCCGTAGCTTGAGCGCTGAAGCCTTAACTCTCCCACAAGGGTCTCAAGATTCCAGAGCTGGATATATTCGTAGTGATGGTCGGGAGCATTGGGATGCTTTACCTTTGTCCCTATTCTTACCTTAACGTTGAATGGTTTGTTCCTTTCCGCCTCTTTCTCACAAAGAATTACAGGCGTGTGCTTGTCTGCATACTGCTTGACTTTGTCGCTTCCGGAATCAAAGTCTTTGTAAGTAAATAGTCTTGGCATAGTTGTGTTTAAACCTCCAAAAGTACTAAAAAAAAACTAACTTTGCCACATGGAAAGAATTGTAGGAATTGACTATGGAAGGAAAAGAGTGGGTATTGCGGTGAGCGACCCTCTCTGTATGTTTGCCTCTGCACTAGAGACTGTTCCCGCCGCTTCTCTCCTTGCATATCTAAAAAGTTATACCCTGAGGGAGAGTGTTGTCAGATTTGTTGTGGGCTATCCCATGAACATGGACAATACACCATCAGAGGCAGCAAAAGATGTGGATTCATTTTTAAATATGCTCAAAAAACAATTTCCCTCAATTCCTGTTACACTTCAAGATGAAAGATTCACTTCAAAAATGGCCATGAGGACACTTGTGGATGGAGGAATGAAGAAAAGCGACAGACGAGTTAAGGGTAATATTGATAAAGTGAGCGCAGCAATTATTCTTCAGTCGTACCTGGATTCAAGGGCCAGAGTAGAAGATGACAAAAGAGATTGAGTATGATTTTACCTATTTATATTTATGGTTCTGAGGTCCTCCGGGAGAGGGCTGCGGATTTTGATTTAAATGCACCTGATGCTTCCGGGATTATAGCTAAGTTGATTCCTGATATGTTTGAAACTATGTATCAGGCAGATGGTGTGGGTCTTGCGGCTCCACAAGTGGGGAAGTCCATTAGAGTTTTAGTTGTGGATGGTGCTCCCCTGGCTGATGATATGCCAGAGCTTAAGGATTTTAAAAGGGCAATGATTAATCCGGTAGTGCTTGAGGAGAGCGAGGAGACTATTGAGTACAATGAGGGGTGTCTGAGCATTCCTGACATTAATGCAGGTGTTGTAAGACCAAAGACGATAAGAGTGGAGTATCTGGATGAAAATCTTATTAAAAGAGAGGAGACACTGGACAATTTTGCATGCAGGATGGTTCAGCATGAGATTGATCACCTGAACGGAGTTCTGTTTACTGATTTGTGTGCGCCCATAAGAAAGAAGATGCTTCAGTCAAGGCTAAGCAACATCATGAACGGAAAAGTAAAAACTCATTATAAAACAGCACCCCTGGCTAAAAAGAGATAATTAATAAAAAATGATTTTATGGGAGCATTTCATGCATACGACATAAGAGGAATTTACAATAAGGATTTTGACAGAGAGACCGTTTACAGGGTGGGCTATTTCCTGCCCGAGTTACTGGGAGCGGATAAAGTACTTGTGGGAAGAGATGTTCGCGAGTCTTCACCAGAGATGCACAAAGCTCTTCTTAAGGGTATAACTGACGCCGGTGCAGATGTGTACGACCTTGGACTTACAACAACACCTATGGTCTATTTTGCTACAGGTAAATATGGATTTAAGGCCTCTGCTCAAATAACTGCATCTCATAATCCCAGAGAGTATAATGGTCTTAAGATATCAAAGGAAAATGCACTACCCGTAGGCTTTGATGCAGGGCTTGGGAAACTTAAAGAGTGGATTGAAACGAGAGAACTTTTAGTCTCTGATAAAAGGGGTGTCGTTCATAATCTTGATATTAGAAAAGAGTATGTAGATTTCCTGTTGAAGTACAAAACAGATTTGAGGGGATTAAAAATTGGGATGGACCTGTCAAATGGGATGGCTGCGCTACTTATAAAGGATGTGATGGGCGAGGGGGGCAATGAGCTGTTCTATATTTTTGACAACCTGGATGGAACCTTCCCTAATCATGAGGCAAATCCACTTGTTGCCGAGAATATTGCAGACCTCCAGAGGCTTGTTAAGGAGAAGGGCTGCGATATTGGGGTGATTTTTGATGGAGATGCAGATAGGGTAATGTTTGTAGATGAGAACGGCAAGTTCATCTCACCGGATCTGATGATAGCCCTTCTGGGACATTACTTCCTGGAGGAGAGGGGTGAGAGAGGTCCGGTTCTTCAAGACATCAGAAGTTCAAAGGCTGTAGGGGAGTATCTATCTCCTATGGGTGCCGAGGTTCATACATGGAGAGTGGGCAGGGCTTTTGCCGCACATAAGCTTAGGGAGATTGACGGGATTTACGGAGGAGAGCTTGCTGGTCACTATTACTTTAGGGATTTCTATTATAGCGATTCAGGAATAATGGCTGCTCTGATAATTCTTGGTATTGTTGCCAAAAAGAGAAGAGAGGGCAAGACTCTCTCAGCATTAATTTCTGATATTGTAAAATATGACAATTCAGGAGAGATTAATTTTAGAATTGAACATAAAAAAGAGGCGATGGATAGAGTGAGGGATTACTTTACAACCTCTGAGAAGGCTACTGCCAGCTATGATTTTGACGGATACAGGGTGGAGTTTGAAGATTGGTGGTTTAACATTCGCCCTTCAAATACAGAGCCATATCTAAGATTTATTGCAGAAGCAAAGGGGGCTGAACTTCTTGCCAAAAAGGTGACAAAAGTTAAAGAGATTCTTAAAGAATTCGAATAACAAACACATGTAGATGTACCGATTGCTGAACCTGATGCTGACTATTGTTCTTTTTGCAACAGTTGCTGCTGCAGAGGAAAGGCAGGAATACAGGAACCTGATTCCCGGATCAAGGGTAGTAATAAACTCTCCATCGGAAAAGCAGTTTAGGAAAGGGAGGCCGGTAAAGCTGATTCTCTACGCACTGCCTAACGGGAATACTATCGAGGAGACAGAGGGTCGTGGAGGAGCACTTTTTCCTGAGGAGTGGAGGTATGACATTCAGCATATTGCAGCACAAGTTAGGTTTTTGAGAGAAAATGACAGGCGCTGTAATTACGTAGTTGCATATCTCGAGTCTGAGCAGAAGGGGTGGACAACCCACGCAGCAGCTTACCCAGACTCTCCTGCCCTTTACAAAAAGCTTGCTGATACAATTTTCACAATAGTGAGGTCATCACTACCCGGTAGACACAAATCCGGTAAAATTTCTGTTGCCCTCTCTAGCCATAGCGGTGGAGGACGGTTTGTTCTGAACTATATTAGATCAGTTGATACAATCCCGTCTGTTATTGAAAGAATCTTATTCCTTGACAGCAACTACGGTTATGAAGAGGTTCTTCATGCAGATAAGCTAGTGACATGGCTAAAGGGAGGAAGAGAGAGGCATTTGGGAGTAATGGCATATGTGGACACTACTGTAATCCTGAATGGGAAAAGAATAGTAAGCAGCAAAGGGGGTACCGGCTTCCGCTCTGCAATGATGGCTGAAGATCTTCAGAAAAGAGGTGTTGAATTCACTGAGAACTCTGACACATCCTTTGTGAGGAAATTTTCTAAAAACAGACAAGTAGCTTTCTGGATTAAGGAGAATCCTGCCGGGAAAATTTACCACACCATTCTGGTAGAAAGGAATGGGTTGATACATCAGATGCTCTTTGGCAGTGAGAAGGCCGAGAGGGGTTACAAATTCTGGGGTATTAGAAGTTACGGCAAATACATTAAATGAAAATAACTTAAATATGAAAAGATACCTGTCACTGGACATTCTCAGAGGGCTTACCATTTTTGGGATGGTCTTCTCCGCAATAATTCCTCACAGGCTACTGCCGGCATGGATGTACCATATTCAAAACCCACCTCCTGAACACACTCTCGATTTTTCTGTCTCCGGGATTGGATGGGTAGATCTTGTCTTTCCCATTTTTATATTTTGTATGGGAGTTGCCATACCTTTTGCAGGAGCATCTGGAAAGATGTCTGTTAAATCAGTTTTCGTAAGATTTTTAATGCTCTGGCTATTCTCATATCTCTATGTTTTCCTTGATTTCTCAACCGCCTCCGGATGGCTTCCTCAGCTTGCAACAGTGGGAGGTTTTGCAGCTTTGTTCATGTTATATATGAGTAAACCGCCACACAAATGGATTCGTTACGCAGGAGCTTTGCTCTCCATTGCACTTATTGTAGCCGGGGCTCTGTTTTTTGATGAGAATATCTCAATTTTCAGGAGTGGAATTATTATTTTCCTCCTCTCCTTCCTCTATTTGTTTGGAGCTTTAATATGGCTATATACTAAGGATAACCTTAAAATGAGGCTTGTTATATATGTGATTATTCTTCTGTTTTCAGTTGTTACCATGTATTTCTCTTTGCCTGCCAGGCTTTATGCAATAAAAGAGATAAGGTGGTTTTTCAATATTGAGTACATCTACTTTCTGCTGATTCTGATTCCGGGGACATATATCGGAGATGTTTTGAGAGAAAAGTCGAAGTTACCGGAAGGTTACAATCCGGTAAAAAACTCATCGGCATCTGCTTTTATTAAGATTATGATGTTTACATATCTATTGACATTTGTAATCTGGATGCTGGTGGCACTATACTCAGACTGGAATCTGTATAAAATGCTATTTTCCGCTTCAGCTTCGTTGATTATTTGGTTGATAACTAAGAGAGCCTTCCCAGAGCATGCCTTTGTTTCACTAATTGCCCTTGTGATGATTATTGCCGGCGGGCTTTTCCTCTTTTATGAGGGAGCAATAACAAAAGTTCCCTGTACTGTCTCCTATTGCCTCTTTACTACGGGGCTTTCAATCTACCTTCTTATGATATCGGATTTTATTTCTCACAAGTACCCATCATCATATTTTTCAAGAATATTTGGAGGAGCAGGGAGCAATCCTTTGATGAGTTATATTACCTTTGGTGCACTTGTCATGCCTGTTTTTAAACTTACAGGATTAATCCACATATATATTGCAGCTTATCCTCCCGGCTGGCCATGGATAGGAGTTGCAAGAGCAGCTGCGGCTGTTCTCCTTACAATGGCTCTTGTTGCATTTGTAAGTGAGAAGAAGTTATTCTGGCGGGCCTGATATTAATTTGTATAAAATGAACACAACTCTTCTGCTGATAACCTATATAATTACGCCTGCTGCAATATTGTGGCTTACGGCAAAAGTCCCTTTTCTAAAGAAAATCGGCCCGGTTCTCCTGCTCTACCTGGTGGGAATTGTTCTTGGAAACTCGGGGCTTGTTCCTGACAGTGCGTATGATCTCCAGGATTTAATTGTAACAATAATTATACCTCTTGCAATTCCGCTTATGTTGTTCTCATGCGACTTCAAGCGCTGGGACATTAAGAATGCAATACTCACCCTTATAACAGGAACATTTGCGGTATTGGCTGCTGTCTTTTCCGGTTACTTTATTTTCAAACCGCTTATTGGCTCAGATCCTTTAATGGGTTCACAAATGGACAAGATTGCCGGGATGCTTGCTGGTGTATACACCGGAGGTACTCCCAATCTTGCAGCAATAAAGATAATGCTGGGAGTGCCAAATGAGACCTATCTGCTTATTCACTCTTATGATATGGCTGTAAGTCTTCTTTATCTGACATTTGTGCTTTCTGTGGGAATCCCTCTTTTTAGGAAAATTCTTCATTATCCTGCAAAAAATGGTGTTCCGGATAAGCATATGCCAGTGGAAAATTATGATGAAAACCCATATAGAGAATTTTTTAAAAGGGCCAATATTATTCCATTAGTAATGGCATTATCTCTATCTGTTGGAATTTTTGTAATTGCTGGCGGACTGTCTCTGATTTTGCCAAAAAGTGTCCAAATGGTTGTAGTGATTTTATCTATTACATCTCTTGGGATTGCAGCTTCATTTATCAAAAAGGTAAGAGAGATAAAGACAAGCTACGATGCGGGGATGTATCTGGTCTATATATTCAGTATGGTTGTTGCATCAATGGCAGATTTGTCAAAACTAAATCTGTCCGGCGGGTTATATCTTTTACTATATATAACTTATGCAATATTCATTGCTCTTGGAATTCAGCTTCTGCTTTCAAAGATTCTTAAGTTGGATGCTGATACAGTACTTATCTCGTCTGTGTCTCTTATTAACTCACCTCCATTTGTTCCGCTTGTGGCAGCAGCAATGAAGAACAGGAATGTTATAATCACCGGTTTAACAGTGGGTCTTGTGGGGTATGCTGTAGGAAATTATCTTGGATACATTATTAGTTTAATACTATCATGAAAAAATTTGCATTTATTCTTTTTGCAGTGATTCTAATTGCAAAACCAGTCTCATCTTTCTCTCAGGCAAAGAAGGGATGGAGCATAGGACCTCTTCCGGCTATTGGTTATAATAGTGATTTGGGTTTTCAGTATGGAGCTCTGGCAGACATATTCTGGTTTGGAGATGGAAGTACATTTCCTGACTATATACATAAATTCAATGTTGAAGTCTCTCAATACACTAAAGGGACAGGTGTTTATCACCTATTTTATGATTCAGAATATCTGCTTAAAGGTATAAGAACAACTGTGGATGTTAGTTATCTCACAGATAAGATGATGGATTTTTCTGGTTTTAACGGCTATATGGCAAATTATGATTCAGAATTTGCTATTGATAATCCCTCTTTTTACAAGATGGACAGGAGGCTTTTCAGAAGCACAATTGATCTTCAAGGAAAGCTGGGTGGTAACTGGAGCTGGGCAGCCGGAATTGGATTGTACTCGTACAAAATTGGAGAGGTGAGACTGGAAAAATATGAGGGGGCAGATAACCTTTATTCAAGGTATATAGCAGAAGGAATTATTGATGAAACAGACGCTCCCGGCGGAACAAGAATAGAGTTAAAGGCAGGTGTTGTTCACGATACAAGGGATAATGAATCGGACCCTACGAAGGGGATATGGACGGAATCTATACTATTTGGTTCACCGGGGCAAAAGAGTTATGTCAAACTATCTCTGGTTCACAGAGGATTTATTCCGGTTTATAAGGATAAGCTAACTTTTGCCTATAGAGTTGCTGTTCAGGCTAATCTTGCAGGTGAAGCACCATTCTTCATGCAGCAAAATTTATCTACCCTCTATTTCAGGCAAATAACCTCTGAGGGTTTGGGTGGGGTCAACACTCTTAGAGGCGTTATGAGAAACAGAGTTGTGGGAAAAGGTGTGGCCTGGGCAAATCTGGAACTTCGCTATAGGTTTCTTAACTTCAGATTCCTTAAGCAAGACTGGTATCTTGCTCTGAACCCTTTTCTTGATGCCGGAAGAGTTATACAGAATTACAGGAGTGATATGATGAAGCAATCTTTGGACCCTCTTGTTAAACCATCATCTGAAGAGAAAATTCACTTCTCAGCCGGTGCGGGAATTAAGGCAGTAATGAACAGAAACTTCATTGTCTCATTTGAATGGGGTAAGCCTTTTGATAAGAGAGACGGAAAAAATGGGATGAACGTGGGGCTTAATTATATTTTCTAAAAGTTTGAAAAAATCAGCACACAGTTGTAACATATAATCCATCAGTTCGTCTTTTCTGCAGTATGACCTCTCAAGAGTTTAACATATTGGTTGGACGGATAAGGCCAAAGCTTATAAACTTTGCCGGTACATTTGTTAAGGCAGGTGCAGCCACTGCAGAAGATATGGTGCAGGACGCTGTTATAAAACTTTGGAAAGCTCAGGATGTTCAGGAGATTAAAAATCCTGAAGCCTTAACTCTTCATATTCTCAGGAATGTTTGCTTAGATTATTTAAGGCTAAAGAAGAATAACACAGAGCAACTTAACATAAATTCATACAGAATCGGAACAGACGACCCCTCAACAACGCTTGAGCGGAAAGACCAGTTTGCATATATTAAAAGTTGCATGGAGACGCTTCCGGCAGATCAGATGCTGGCAGTAAGATTAAGGGATGTTATGGGATATGAGATGGAGGAGATTGCTAGGATACTTGAAACATCGGAGGGTAATGTGAGAACCCTCCTCTCACGGGCAAGACAAAAAATCAGAGAAAAAATGATGGTGCGATGAAAAGGGATGATTACAAAAAAATTGAAGCTCTCATTGAAAAATATTTCAATGCAGAGACCTCTCTGGAGGAGGAGTCAATAATAAAGAGTTATTATAAAAACACTCCACAACAGGAGATGCCGGAATCACTACTGGTTTATAAAGATATGTTTGGCTTCTTTGAGGCCGAGAAGGAGTATATTGAATCACCTAAAAGAGAGTATCGCTCTTTTTACAGACCTATGCTCAGATGGGGAACGGTGGCCGCAGCAGCTATTCTTTTAATAACATTCTTTTTGATAAACCCGGGAAATGAGGACTCTTTCAGACTCATAATTAATGGTGAGAAGGTAAACAATAGTGAACTTGCTGTTACAGTAGCCAATAACCGCCTTGATAAAGTGAATTCAATAATGCAGCAACTTAGTAAAGCTAATAATACACTCAATAGCGTTGCCAAAGTTGAGAAAGCTCTCTCTCCAATCGAAAAAATGAATGCAACTCTGACACAAAACAATCAATAGTTCGTCATTAATGTGAGTGCTCAGAAACAATAAATGGATATTTTAAAATTAAGAATATGAAAAAGTTAATTATAATTATTTGTGCTGCACTGCTCCTTCCCTACGCGGTAATGGGTCAGTCTAAAGAGATCAAGGCTATCTTTGATAAGTATGAGAAGAACGATAAAGTAGAATTAGTTTCTATCTCACCCGGAATGATGATGCTTGCAAATACCTTCGCAGATGACGAAGAGGCTAAAGAGTGGACATCTAAGATTACAGAATTGAGGATTCTAACTGTTCCTTCTTCTTTAATGGAGAAAAACATACCACTAAGGACAAGTCTAAAAGCAGATATGGATGGAATCATCACAAAATTTGCCTTCGAAAGATTGCTTAAAATCAGAGATAAAGGTGAGGAGGTAGAGATGTATGTTAGCAAAAACAGCAACGGAGCTCTAATATTCCTTAATGATTCAGATGCTGAGTATACTGTTATTGCAATGTTCGGGAAAATTGATGATATGCTTATAAAGGCAGCCGCAAGCGGAAAGATCAATATAAAATAATCCACTTGCGGCCCTGTCCCTCTTTAGTCCTTGGTAATTTTAATCCCAGGTCTCTGTAATACCGTTGTAAGTAATTTTATAGACAATTCTTGTTGACGATCCTGAGAGGATTTCAACAAGAATTTTGTCATTAACGGCACTATTTCTGGTGTCGTTTACTGTAATAGAGCATTTACCGCTATAAGGCTTGTATGCATATCTGCTACTCACAGTCCCAAATTTCTGAGGATGAAATGTCATCTCCTGAGTAATTGAGTATTCAGCAATAAGGGTTTCGTTATGTCTGTCGTAGTATCGTGGTGCAAAAACACCTTCTCCTGTTGTTGTATAGATATATCCTGCCGCAGTAGCGGGAGAGTCAACCCTCTCTCCTGTAACTTCAAGAGAAGAATCATTATTTGAAATCCTCCATTTTAAATTACCTATACACTCTATCTGCGTCTCAAACTCAGGAGAACCATACATAAACAAAGGTTCAGTAAAGAGAACCTTCCATTTTGCTCCAGTTGTGTGGATGGATTTATCGTCCGGGTAGATGTAAACAGGAAGGCCTGTCAGATTCCATGAACCAGCAGAAAATCTTAATTTATTTTCAGGGAAATATCTGTCCTCCCACTGATTCTTCTCAGATTCAGGAGCAGTAATCCACAAATCAAGCTTAAGTGCAAGATCAGCTGCATATATATTGTTTGCAATCTCTTCTGATGTTAGCTCCCAAATGAGTTGTCCTGCCTGTGTCTTTTTAGGGACCCAGTCACCTTCTTCAAGTATACATGAGCTTATTGTTAATGCAAACAGCATCATTATAGAATAAATTCTTGTTCTCATCTCTGCCACCTCCTTTTATCCGGAACCACTCTAAAGCCGATACCCATTGTGAATACACCCAGAGTACCAATTGTCTGAACCTCTGAGAACCAGAAAAGTCTCTTGCCCACAGAAATACCAAATCCGGTCAGCTGAATGGAAGGACCCCACTCAATATATGGTTCTGCAGACTCACCTCCGTTTGTATCGTAAGGATGGCTTATCATCATACCAACTCCAAGCCCGATTGATGAGTACATCCTCACCCACTCCCTGTTAAACCATGCAAAACGCATAGTAGGGGTGAAGAAGAAACTTCTGGAGGTCTCTCTGTCAATAATCTCGTTTGTGGAGGATGAGTAAATGTTTCTGAAGCTGCCTACATAAGATAGTGTAGCACCCATCTCAAGCCATTTTGCAACTTTAATACTGTGCCCCATACTCAAGGCGCCCGTGCTGTAGAGATTCCCCCTGTAAGTCTGCAGACCATAATACTGGTCTGTGACTGATGCGGGTTGAATATCCCAGTCCCAATCTAAAAACTCGAAATCGTAGGTTAGTGGAAGAAGTCCGTGGCTGAATCTTACTTCAGCTTCAGGCATCTGTTTGCCTCTGGAAGAGTTCCAGTAGCGAACCTGCCCGTTTGCCAACTCTGCAAACATGGTTACAGCGAGGGCTAGCATTAGGATTTTCTTGAACATCTTTTTGTTGTTTATCAACAGCTAAGGTAGCAATAATTCAGATTTCAAGAATACCATCCGGTAATAAAAGAACTAATTTGTTACTATTAAAATCAATATCCCTTATAAAGTCTTCATGAAGTGGTATAAGGCTCTCTTTGGCAGCTTCATCAATTTTTAGACCGATACATGGATTTCCCGGGTAATCGTAGAAGCTTGAAATAACTCCCAGTAGTTTGCCTTCATTGTTGTAAACAACCATTCCTGTCAAATCTGAAGGGGAGTATTCTCTGGTCCCTTTTTTCCCACTCTTATTTTTAGGTTGCTCTATGTATATGAACTCACCCTCTATCTCTTCTGCCAACTGAAGGGTGTCTATATTATTAAATTTAACAACAGCCTTTTCTGTACCTTTTGTTTCAGAACCGGTAATAAAAAAAGGGACCGGTAGCCCATCATAATAGATGAATACCGGTCCTTTTTTATTGACTTTATTTTGCATTCCTGAGGAAAACCTTACAAGAACACCTCCGTCAGTTCCAAATGATTTGAGAACCTTGGCTACAGGCAGCAATTTATTTGCTGGTTCCTGCATTTAATTAAGCCTCAGGTGCTTCTTCAGCAACAGGTGCCTCAGGAGTAACCTCTTCAACCTTCTCCTCAATCACCTCTGCCTGAGCCTCTGTCTTAGCTTCAGCAGCAGCTGCAGCTTCAGCAGCTTTGCGCTCATCTTCCTTTCTTTTTGCCAGTTCAGCAGCTCTTGCCTCATTTACCTTTGCCTCTTCTGCAGCAGCAGCTTTCTTGGCATCGCGGGTACTTTGTGCAAGCTGAGATACTTTTCCAGAAACCTTGTTCTCCTTCTCAGAAGCCCAATCGTTCCATTTCTGATCTGCAACCTCCTGTGTCAAGGCACCTTTTTTCACACCCTCTTGAAGGTGCTTCTTAAGCAATACTCCTTTGTAAGAGAGAATTCTGCGACAAGTATCAGTTGGCTGAGCACCGTTGTAAAGCCACTTAAGAGCTCCGTCAGTGTCCAGTTCTATTACTGCAGGGTTTGTGTTAGGATTGTAAGTGCCGAGTTTTGCGATGTAACGACCATCACGTGGTGCACGACCATCGGCTACAACGATATGGAAGAATGCGAAATTCTTTTTACCGTGGCGAGCCAGGCGAATTTTAACAGCCATAATGCTTTGTTTATTAAGTTTTTAAATATTAACTTCCTTATCTTCCCGAGAAAAGGTCCGCAAATATACAACCTTTTTACAGAACTGCAAACTTTGATTTAAAAAGTAAATGTCGCTCCGGAACCCCGAAGCGACATCACCCCTTTCTTAACCTAAAACTTAAACTATGAAAAAACTTCAACTTTAGAATTGCAAATCATGTGCCAAAAGTTCGTTTTCATTTACAAATATGTTTAAGAATATGAAATTTTGCTTTGAATTGTTAGATGGCGCTGAAAATCTTACAGATGTACATTTTTCAATAACCATCTCCTTGTTCCCGTATCTTACATGAAATGGGATATTACTCTTATTATGAATAAGATAATCTGTATTTTTTCCGGAGTTCCCTGTCTTTTCAACAATAAGGCAAGAGTTAACAAAAGCTCTGGCAATATCCTCTTTTGCGGCAAGAATGTTATTAAAAACAGCGATTGTCCTTCCGGATTGTAACCCTTCTCTGATTCCCTCAATAGTTCTCTCTTTTGCAAGAACTATTGTAAGAGGTCTCATTACTCCTAAAGCATCAAGCTTTCCTTTCTCAATGCTACCGTGTGCGTCCGTGGCGGCTATCATGGCAAATCCTTTTTCTACAGCCCATGAAACAGCCCTTGGATAAAATTCGGTATTATTAAAAACTTCAATTCCATCAATCAGACCCTCTTCAATAACCTCTTTCTGAAACGCACGGATATATGTAGAATCAACAGCCCATCCTGGATGGTTCCAGATTATGTATGCACCCTGTGCTCTAGCTACCCTGAGAGCCTCCTTGGGATCTTCTACGTCAAGAGGATTTGAGTCTTTGATAAACAGTGCGTTAAAGTGACCCATAGTGCTTTGTGTACGGGTTATTTCAGAACCTTTTATAAGTATCAGACCCACCTTATCTGCCGCCTGTTTTGCGATATCATAGGAGGTGTTGTGGTCGTTATTCGTATATTTCCTGTATGGTCTGTACTCAATGTGGTCTGTGATTGCTATTGCATCAATCCCCTCTGTCCACGCCTCGCTTACTCTGATGTCCGGCCACACAAGGCCGTCAGAAAAAATTGTATGGGTATGGAAATCGCATAGCATAACCTCATACTCTCCCACCTTGGGAAAGGACGGCTTGGTTCTCTCCATTACACCATAGGATGGAAAGAATACTTTATTCACATTAAGATTTGTCTTTGTTGCCCCCTCCTGTGAAAATCCTGCTGCAGGAATTAAAAGGAGCGTCAGTATTGTAAGAACAATTAATGATTGGGTATATTTTGTCATTTTTTGAATCCTATTTCTTTAATTTCTCTAAATCTTCAAACGAAATATTGAGGAGTCCCATACCTTTCCGATCATAATAGTTATAGTGCCACCATTCGTATTCGTATTGTTCAAAGCCGAATTTCTCCATAACTGACAGTAGCTTTGCTCTGTTTGCAAGTATTGTGCTATCCTCTGGAATATATGCATGTGACGCTGCTTCTGAAAACTCATCAAATGGAGTAGGCATCTCCAGCTCCTCACCGGTTTCAAGATTGACAAGGGTAAGGTCTACTGCGCATCCTCTGTTGTGAATGGAGCCCTTCCACGGAGCAGCCACAAATGTTGTATCCGGATACACTTCGTAAAAATAGAGTGTGGCCGAATATGGCCTGTATGCATCAAATACTTTCAATCCCAGTCCCTCTTTTTTTAACTCCTCCTGAATTTTTAGAAGTGAGTCGGCTGCTGCTTTTCGTAAATATGCCTTAGGGGCTGTGTAGATTTTTGTACCTGTGAAATTGTTTGTGTCTGCATAACGAATATCCAGAATTACTCCGGGAATATGATCTTCAAGGTCGGTAAGCAGATTTGCGCTGTCTGCAGTTACACTTGCGAGGTACTCTTCAGTTGTTGAGATAAGGTCAAGACCGTAAGGATTTGTATCCTTTGGTGATTGACACGCCGTAAAAAAGAGGCTCACCGCCAGGGTGGCGATGAGCACAACTCTTTGAACGGCAATTTTAAAAGATTTTGCGTTCATTTTTTGTTTATTGTAATGGGGTTACTACTTCAATTAATTCAGGGAGGTCCATTCCAATTTTCTTTAAGTGTTCAATTGTGGGAACACCGTTTTTGTTCCATCCCCGTCTGTAGTACACGGCATCAAGCAGGCTTTCGTATTGATTCTCTCTGTACTCTCTCTGGATTCTCATCTTCTCTTGCAGTGTCATCTTGAGAGGGTCAAGTCCCATTTTTTCTGTTAATTGTTTGTCATACCTCTCCTGACGGCTTATGTACTCCTCTTCAGTCACAGGGCCGGCGGCTCTGTAAGGCTGTTTGTCAAACTCTCGTGTTCCAAATCCAAGGCGGATGTTGAATATTTTTTGAAAGTTGTACACCCTCTCAGACATCTTTATCATCTCCTCCTTGTCAAACTCTCGTCCTGTAACCGCCTTGAAAATTGTAACATAGTTGTCTACATGTTCAGGGACCTTATTAGGCTCCGGCTGTTCAGCATTGTCTGCCGGTTCAACGTCATTCCAGCACAGTTTGCAGAATCCTGCAAGACCAAACCATGTACGGAAGTACGGGAAGTAATGAAGAGCCTCTGCCTTGTTTTCAAAAGTAGGGATCATATTATTTACCATATCCATGAAAATGAGCCACGCTTCGTCATGCTGAGGGCCTTTGTTGGTCATTGCATATCCGCCCTGCTGAGCAAGAGACTCTTTTGAAAGATACATTGAGTACTCAAGCCCCTTATTCTCCATTCCGATGTCTTCAAGAAACTGCCTGTCTCCCCATCCGTTGTCTGCAAATATTTTCTTTAGCCTCATCACACCCAGTCCGGCTGTTACACCGAATCCCTCTCCTCTGGCCATCTGGTGCAGCAGTTCAAGAGACGAATCGGCATTACCCCATGAGAGGTCGATTCCGCCTGTGCGTTCTGCATTAAGAATGCCATTGTCCCAGCACTCCATGAGGAATCCTACAATGTTGCCCCAGGTTATGGTGCAAACACCATAAGTGTCACAATAGAAGTTCTGTTCAATTATATCGCGAGGGTCAAAAACTGCAATATTTGAACCTAACGCAGCTGCGTTCTCATACTCAGGTCCGTCAACAATTACTTTGCTTCCCTTGTAAGGTCCTGTTCTAAGTTCAAAGTCATCTACTCCTTTTGCGCATGACATATTGCAACCTATCCAGCATCCGTCCGGTACGCCCTGGGTAAAGAATTTCTTCCATACGTTAAGGTCGATTTTAGGACAATCCTTGTGGTCTCCGTACTTGAAGTTCATCACAGGAAGGATATCATATTTTTCAAGAACACCCATAAGGTGAGCTGTTCCTACCTGACGCATCTGACACTGGATATCATCAAGATCGCGCATCTCTTTATTGAATCTCTTACCCCTCTCCATAATTGCAGGCAGATCCACAACGTTATTGAAGTTACCGGTCACTTTAGGGATTTTTGCAACAATTGCACGTACCCCTTTATGGCGCATCAGGGTTCCGATTCCGCCCCTTCCTGCTTGCTTAAGCCGGACTTTTCCTCTTTTAACGTCCCAGAAGGTAAAGTTTAACATACCTATCAGAGAGTGTTCTGCAGCTTTACCAGTTGCAACAACAGATACATTGATTTTATCCTTTTCGTTATCTGCAAACATCTCCATAAGCTCTTCACCAAGAAGGTGTGAGTCGTAGCTCAATTGCTGAGGTGTTTCGAAAATCTCCACTACGTGATCTATTCCGTTTATGAAAACAATCACATCTTTGGGAGAGTTGCCCTGAATCTCCATAGCATCAAAGCCAGCTATCTTGAGATGAGGGCCAAAGTGCCCGCCAACGTTACTGTCTATGATTTTCTCTGTCTGTGGGGAGATAGCCACAACTATTGATTTCCCTGAGCCGGAGTATTGAGTTATTCCGGAACATGGTCCTCCGGAAATTACAATTTCATTCTCCGGGTCTTGCCATTTAGTTGTTGGTTTTACGGCATCCCAGAGCATTCTGAGCCCGTATCCCTTTCCTCCTATGAATATCTCCCTTGTTTCCGGAGAGATGGGGCGTGTTTCAATTTTGCCGGTCTCAACATTCACGTATAGACTCTGATCGCTATAGCCCCGCTCCATTGGCTTCCAGGTGTATGGAAAGGAGGCCGTGATCTTTCTTCCGGATTTGATCTCCTGATAGTTCATCCTATATTTTTTTAGGTTTTTAATTTTTTGTAAATTTACGAAAAATCGCAATCCGGACAACCCTTTTTTATGCCAACCTTTAACCAAATAAGAGCTTTTTTGTCACAAAAAACAATCGGAATAGCAGGAGCCGGCGGGCTCGGTTCAAATTGTGCAGAATCCCTGCTGAGATGCGGTGCGGGAAAACTGATTATTGCTGATTTTGACAGAGTCTCAGACTCAAATCTAAACAGACAATTCTATTTCCATGATCAGATAGGAGAGAGAAAAGTTGAAGCACTAAGAGATAATCTAGTGAGAATAAATCCGTTTGCCTCACTTCAAATGCATTTTACAAAAGTGGATCCAGAGAATATTACTCTTCTCTATTCAACTTGTGATGTTGTAGTAGAAGCGTTTGACGAGGCATCAGAAAAAGAGATGTTTATTGAGGAGATGTCCGCTCAATTACCTCTCATACCGTTGGTCGCAGCATCCGGCCTTGCAGGATGGGGGATGAATGAACGTCTTAAAGTTATTAAAAGCGGTAATCTTACAATATGCGGTGATGAGGAGAGTGAGGTCAGGGATAATATACCTGCCCTTGCACCCAGGGTGAGAATAGTTTCAAATCTTCAGGCAGATGCTGTGCTTGAAATTTTACTGAGAGATTTTAAATGAAAATATTACTAAATAACAGAGAAGAGGAGTTTGCTGCAGACAGACTTTCAATTCAAGAAATAATGAATCTGAAGTCCTTTACTTTTAAAATGCTTGTAGTTCGTCTTAATGACAAAGGGATTAAAAAAGATGAGTACTCAACTACTTGTGTGAAGGATGGAGATGATTTAAAGATTATTCACCTTGTTAGCGGAGGCTAGTCAAACTTCTGGGAGAGACCCATTTTATTTATTATTTCAAATTGCTGTCTTACAGATTCTTCGTGTATTGACTCAAGTATTTGTTTTACAAACTCTTCGTCAAGTTCAAGTCCCAGAGCCTGTGCTATTCTGCTCGTAACCATCTTGTCATACCTTAGCGGCTGTAAAACCTGCATATTATTATCCATTTTGTACTTGCCTATCTCTCTCGAAATAGACATTCTCTTTGACAGAACATTTAGGAGCCTGTCATCAAGTTCATCAATCTCTCTTCTCAAATCTGCAAGATACTCAGATGGTTCGGTCCTGTCTCTGATTACAAGAAGCTTTGTGATCTTTTCCAGAAGAGCAGGTGTAATTTGTTGTTCCTTATCACTTAGTGCTACCGACGGATTAATATGAGTCTCTACCATAAGGCCATCAAACCCCAGGTCCATTGCCTGCTGAGAAATGGGATAAATAAGATCCCGCCTTCCGCCTATATGGCTTGGATCGCATAGTATAGTGGCAGAGGGAATCCTCCTCTTTAATTCAATGGGAATGTGCCACTGTGGCTGGTTTCTGAAAAGCCCCTTCTCGTATGCTCCAAATCCTCTGTGAACAAAAGCTATGTTATCAGTTCCGCAGGAGATAAGTCTTTCTACAGCACCTATCCATAGTTCCAAATCCGGATTAACAGGGTTTTTAACCAGAACAGGAACTCCTGATCCACCTGCTGCTTCAGCAACCTCCTGTACAGCAAATGGATTCGTAGTGGTTCTGGCACCAATCCATAAAATATCTACCCCGGACTTTAATGCCTCTTCCACATGTTTTGAATTAGCTACCTCAGTAGCCGTTTTTAGGCCTGTCTCTCTCTTAACGTTAGAAAGCCACTCAAGCCCAGCAGATCCCATCCCTTCAAATCCACCAGGTTTGGTACGTGGCTTCCATACTCCCGCTCTGAATACCTTTATGCCTTGAGCAGCAAGGTGCACAGCCGTAGAAATCATCTGCTCCTCACTCTCGGCGCTGCATGGTCCTGCAATGATAAATGGTCTTGTAACCCCCTGGCCCTCTAGTTGAAATGGTTTTATCTCCATCGATTGTATATGAAAAATACCGCTGCAAGTTAGCAGTTTTTTATATCTTTGTGAAAACTTCAAAAATGAGAAGACAAACATTACTTGTGCTAGCTGCACTTTTTTTTGTACTAACGAGTTGCAAATATTTGCATATTGATGGGTATTCCGGATCAACATTAATCTGGGAGTCAGGAGCTAACAATTACTTTAACACAGAATCTCCTACAAACCTTGCTGGTTCATCCGAGATTTTAATAACAGGTGAGACAGATGGAGACCAAAGTGTATCACTTGAAAATATGCCCTGGCACTCTGTAACATTGAGAGAGGTTGTTATGGATGCTGACTCTGCAAAATTTCTGGGGACTTTCAGATATGATGGAGTTGCTCTATGTGACATACTTAGCTCTGTTAAAATTGATAAAGCATCAAAGGAAGATTTTTACCCTCCTGTAGACCTATACGTTGAGATATGGAATGATGCCGGAGAGTATGCAACTTTCAGCTGGGGAGAGATAATTTACTCAAACGATGTTTACAACATAATAATTGCAAAAGCAGCTACCAGGGTAGTGCCCGGAAAGACCGGTGAGAAGTGGGAAATCCCTCAGAGTAGTAAAATTGTTGTAGGGACCGATCTTTTTGGGGAAAGAGGAATATCTAACCCAACAAAAATTGTAATAAAATCACTTAAAGGGGATTTTAAGGTAAACAGAGATCCTGAAAATTTCTTCTCAGAGAGTCTGAGTTTTGTAAAAAGTGGAGCTATCCTCTCATCTTTAGGCTCATTGCCTGCCGGACTAGCAAAAATTGACAGAAAAACAATCTATTATGGACATGGAATGGGTTATAAGGGAGTAAGGGTTTTCTCTGGTGTAAGGATTGATGGTTTGTTGAGGAGCGTTTTCCCAATTGACAAAAAAAGTCTAAGAGAGGGTCTTGTTTGTATTGAAGGGGTGGATGGTTACAGGGCATCTTTTTCTCTCTCTGAACTTGTAAACAGAGTTGATGGTTGTGAGCCGCTGGTAATGTTTGGTGATGAAGGAGAAAAGGGAAGAGAGACATTTTCTCTTTACGCAGATTCAGATATGTTTGCAGACAGATCAATTAAGGGTTTAAACAGAATAACACTTTACTAAAATGGCAGGTAATAGTGGAGCAAAATATTACGATATTTTCCTTGATTACAGGCTATGGCTTACAAAAAGAGGTAACGGCGAAATTCTGGGTCATGATCAGTTCATGCTGCTTCAAAAGATAGCTGAAGGGAATTCGCTTCATTATGCTGCTGATAGTTTAAATATGAGTTATCGGAAGGCTTGGGATAGAATAAGAAACTCTGAAAAGGAGCTCGGATTTGCTCTGATTGAGACATTCAGAGGGGGAAAAGAGGGTGGTGGCACCAGATTGTCTCCTGATGGAGAACGGTTGCTAAAGGCTTATCTGGATTTGAGAATTGATATGGATACTCTTATAAAGGAGAGGGTAAGGGGTTTTTTCAAGTCGGTAAACTCATTGATTGTCATTCTTTTGGTAAGTCTGTTAACCCTGTCTTGTGCTGGCAAGAGAGGTGATAGTACAGGTGAATTATCGGGAGACCTTATAATTTTTCATGCCGGTTCGCTATCAATGCCTTTTAAAGCAATTGCCGATAGTTTCATAAAAATCCACCCCCGGGTCCGTATACTTTCAGAGGCTTCAGGGAGTATTGACGCAGCAAGGAAAATAACCGAACTCGGCCGGGAGTGTGATATAATGGCATCTGCAGATTATTCGGTGATTGATAAATTGTTAATTCCGCGTTTTGCAGATGAAAACATTAAGTTTGCAGCAAATGAGATGTCAATAGTTTATAATGAAAAATCACGCTATGCACCGGAGATAAATCAATATAACTGGAAAAATATTTTGATGAGGAGTGACGTTTCATTTGGCCGCTCAGATCCAAATGCAGATCCTTGCGGATACCGGACATTACTTACTCTTCAGTTGGCGAATGTTAATCTTGAAAAGTTCCTCCAAAAGGACACACGATTTATCAGACCAAAAGAGGTCGATTTACTTGCTTTGCTTGATGTCAATGCGGTTGATTATATTTTCCTCTATAAATCTGTAGCCATTCAGCACGGATTAAAATTTGTTGAGCTTGGGGACTCTGTAAATCTCTCTTCACCGGATCTTAACAGCTGGTATTCAAATGCAGAAGTAAGCGTGAGAGGAGCTGCTCCGGGCGAAACTATTCTTGTAAGGGGAGAGGCGATGGTATACGGAGTCACAATATTGAATAATTCTCCAAACAGAAGAGCCGCTGAGGCATTTGTTGAATTTCTCCTGTCTGAGGATGGGGGTAGAAAAATTCTTTCAGGAATGGGACAATCACCTGTTTTTTAACTAACCAAATACATAATAATAAAAATGAACTCAAAAAATCTTGGGCTTGCGCTGCTTTTTATGGTATGCCCTCTTTTGAATCTTAATGCACAAGAGGGCGATACAACAAAATTTTACAATCTCAAAGACGTTGTGGTAAGTGCAACTAAAACCGGCAGGCAGATTCTTCTAACTCCGGTAAGGATATCCAATATCCCTCTGCAGAGCATAAAGTCTTCTGCTGTTATGAATTCTGATGACATTCTTAAGGGTGTATCAGGGTTATTGGTGACTAGAAATATGGGAATATTTGACAAACATGCAACAGTTTCTGCAAGAGGGGTAGGAAAGGAGCAGGCCAGAACTCTTATTCTTATTGATGGGATGCCCATAAATAAACTATCTACTGGTAGTGCAAATTTTGGAATGATAAACCCTGCTGTTATTGAAAGGGTTGAATTTCTAAAAGGACCTAACTCAAATATCTTTGGAGGAAATGCTATGGGTGGTTCAGTAAACTATATTTCAAGAGAAATTAAGGAGGGATTCAGGACTCACCTTCAATCTGAGTATGCATCTTTTAATACAATAGGCACACGAGTATTTACCTCCTATGGTAAGAACGGTTTCTTTGCAGGTGTAAGTGGATTTGCAAGAAAGAGTGATGGGTACAACCCTTCAGAGAGTGTTGACTCTACTACTACTAAAATGTCTCTTGATGAAAAAAACGCTGGAATAATTATAGGTTATTCAAATGATTTAACGGGTACTATTAAGGCTGAGTTTAATTATACCGATGCGTTAAGAGGTAAAGGTGAAAGGCTATTCTCTGAAAAAGGGTTAATAGATGCTGTTAACCATTATATAAATAAGAATTATAGAATCTCCTGGACCAAAGCAGCAGGAAACTCAACAATGAGCGCATCAGGTTATATTTCTACAGAGGATTATTCTGAGATTAAATGGAAGGGTTCTGATATTTTTGATGTAGTGGTTGACAGGGGTGATTATGGCGCATGGGTATCATATTCATATTCTGGAATTAAAAACAATATGCTCTCTGCAGGAGTTGAATTTAAAGGAGGATATGTTAACGGAAGAGATGTATACAGAACATCCACAGACAGAGTTATCAATAAAGGGAAAAGCAATTCGGCATCAATTTTTATTCAGGACGAGATCTTGCTTGCCGGAGGAAGACTAATGCTGCTCCCATCACTAAGAGGTGAAATGGTATGGATAAGAGATGGAGGATTTTTTATTGAAGGAGGCACCTCCATCACTACCTTTCTTAAGCCATATGAAGGAGAGCTTGAAAATTCAACATGGAGCTCTTTAAGTCCAAAGCTTGCTGCCAGGTGGTTGATAGGAGAGGGAAGCAGGGTATATGCATCTGCATCAAGAGGCTTCAGACCGGGCTCGCTAGAGGATATGACCAGAACCGGGAGCATAAGCGGAGGGGTAATTCTTGCAAATACTAAATTAAAACCAGAGTTTATTAACACGTATGAGGCCGGCGGAGATTTCAAAATTTTTGATAGACTATACTTTTCTCCATCAGTTTATTATTCGTTGGGAACAGACTTCCACTATGCAGTAAATACTGGTGAAACAATAAGAATCGGTAATAAGAACAGGCCTTTAATGAGTATGCAAAACGTTGGCAAAGTAGAGATAAAAGGGGTAGAGGCAGATTTAAACTACACTCCGGTTATTGGACTTGATTTGAATGTCAACTACACTTTTACAAACTCAAAAATTGTTGATTATGAAGTTAATACTGATGCCGGCAATACAGATATTACAGGAAAATATCTAACATACACTCCTAAGCATATGCTTAACGCATCTGTTACATGGAGGAACAGGATTTTGAGTTTGAATGCGACCTGCAGGCATACAAGCAGTCAGTTTATGAATTCACTTAACCTCCCTGATGATGATAGAGGTGTGAATATTATTCCGGCACTTAACTATTTAGATTTAAAGGTTTGGAGAGGAATAGGAAGTAATTTGGTTATAAGTGCAGGGGCAACAAATCTTTTTAACCAACAGTACACAGATTCCTCAGGAATGCTCTCTATTGGAAGATTCCTCTTTCTTCAGTTGACTGTTAATATTTAGATTAATCGATCTCAGGTGTATAAATCAACTCATCCAATGATCTTTTAGGGACGTGGTGAATACCGGCAGCATCTCTCCAGTACTTCACGTCTCCCATCTTAATATCATCAATAACAACTACCTCCTTAGGTTTGCCAAGTGCAATCACCAATATTGGTGTCATGTAATTTGGCAGTCTAAGGAGTTTTGTTATCTCATCCTTTTTAAATGTGGCAATCATACAGCCTCCAAAACCTAGATCTACTGCCTGAAGTAAAATACTTTGCGCGAAAATTCCGTTGTCACATGAATAAGCAGGAGCTATAGATGTATCGTGAAGAAGAATTATATATGCCGATGGTCTTTCACCCTCTTCAGGGCCTGCCCACTCTTTAAGATAACCAGCCCAGCCCAGATTTGGAAAAATGTGCGAGTTCATTTCGCTATCGTTACACACAAAAAATTTTATAGGCTGGATATTTCTTGAAGATGGGGAGAGTCTTGCTGCCTCCACCATTAACCTCAGTTGATCCTCTGAGATTTGTTCGTTTTGAAAAAACCTTCTGTAGCTTCTGTTTTGGATGAAAGGTATCATGTTATAGTGTTTATTTATTATTGTTCAAAAAGATTAATAGATAGTCTGCCAGCCTTTTTAAGACGTGGATGCTCTATCTCCTCTGCCACTTCATGGGCCCATATAATTTCCGATGGGATATAAATTGCGTTTCCGCCAATTTCCAGAACAGGAAGTATATCAGACTTAAAGGAGTTACCTACCATTAGAAAATTCTCGGGATTTACTGAGTGTTTTTTAACAATTCTAGAGTAACTATCTCTATTTTTCTCACTCAGAATCTCAATTGCAGAAAAATATTTTTCAAGCCCTGATCTCTCAATTTTTGACTCCTGCTCCTTGAGGTCTCCTTTAGTTGCCAGAATAAGCGGGTATCTTGAGGAGAGCGTTGAGAGAATATCCTCAACTTCAGGCATCAACTCAATTGGTTTTCCTATTGTATCTTTCCCTATTTCAATTAGTTCAAGAATTTCATAGTTCGATATTGTGCCTTTGCTAATCTCAATCCCCGTCTCTACTAAAGAGATTATAAAAGGTTTGGAACCATAACCAAGCAGAGGTAGATTCATCTTCTCTCTCTTCAATAGAAGCTCATTTGCCTCATCTTCTGATATATATTTCTTCATCTTTTCGCAGAATCGTAGTTCAGCGTTCCTGTAGTGATACTCGTTTATCCACAGAGTGTCGTCTGCGTCAAATGCAATAAGTTTAATCTGATCCATTCATTAGAAATTGGAGTACAAATATATAAAAAGAGGATGACCTTTAATTTTTGGTCACCCTCTTTTAAAAAATCTTTTAGGACGTGTTATTTTGCTACCCTCTCAAGCCACTTAACCATTGAGAGCATTACAAGCATTGACAGAGCACACGCAACTGCAAATACCATCCAGCAAGCCCACAGTGGAACCATTGTGTAAAGAAGACCGCCAATAAATAGCAACAAGTTACCTATAGCTGTAGCTGCTAGCCAAGCTCCCTGCATTAAACCCTGAAGGTGAGGAGGGGCAACTTTTGATACGAATGAAAGTCCAAGTGGTGAGATAAACAACTCAGCAACAGTAAGGATAAAATACATTCCAATCATTACCCAAGGGGTCAGTTTCATCATATCCAGGTCTCCGGAAGCCATTGAGGCGAGTGCTGATTTATCAGGAAGTGCCATTGAAACAACCAGTAAAAAGATATATGCAATAGCTGCAATACCCATACCTATTGCAATTTTCCTAGGAGTTGAAGGCTCGTTCCCTTTTCTTCTCATTGTTCCAAAGAACCACATGATTATTGGAGTTAAAAGAACTACAAAGAACGGATTAACAGCCTGGAATATCTCTGCCCCTTTTATTGAGGTGAAACCTAAATCAATGTTGATAACATCAAGATTAATGTAGTCTCTTGCAAAATATGTAAGAGAGTAACCATTTTGGTGGAATGAGAACCAGAAAAATATAACAACACCAAACACAGCAAACAGAGCATAAATTCTTTGTCTGATTTCTGATGCAGCCATTGTAATCTCCTCTTTTGAGATGTTCTTGCTGTCTTTGCTCTTTCCTTTTGTAGCAGCAGGGTCCGGGAACTGGTTTTTGTTAACCATATAAATGATAAAGGAGATGAAAATCGCAACTATAGTTGCAATAAATGCGTAGTGGAAGCCCCTGTTGAAAACATCAAGATATTGATTGCTGAAAGCAGTTAAATCGGCAACCGGAGTGCCATCCAGAGTAACCTGTGAAGCGTATGTGGTGAGATTGTTAATTTGCTCTGCACTCATTGATGCCTGGTCACCTACGAACTTGTGAGCAAGCTCAGGTAATTGCGCGTTGTAGTCAAAGCCGTTGTGCTTAAGCCACCAGTTTCTTACAGCTATTGCAATAAACGGAGCAAAGAAACCTCCGATGTTGATAAACATGTAGAAAAGCTGATAACCGGCATCTCTCATATCTCTCTTTGGTTTTCCGTTTTCGTCAACACCAAACTCCTTAGCAATTCTGTCTTTGTACTCCTTTTTGTCGTACATCTGACCTACAATTGCCTGAAGGTTGCCTTTGAAAAGACCATTACCAAATGCAATTACAAGAAGTCCAAGACAAGTCAAACCCAGGTACAGAGGAAGACTTGGAACAGGTGTTGGAGTAGGAATCGCAATAATAAAGTAACCTACTGCCATTAGAACAAGTCCCCATAAAATTGTTCTTTTGTAATTCTGAGTTTTGTCTGCAATAAGACCTCCCACGAGTGCAAGAACATATATAGAGGCATAGAATGCCGAATATATGTATCCGGTGGTAGTTTCAGACAAACCGAATTTTGATGAAATGAACAAAGTGAGGATTGCCATCATGATGTAGAAACCGAAGCGCTCGCCCATATTTGTGAGGGCAGCTGCAAGTAGTCCTTTTGGATGGTTCTTAAACATAGTTAGTATATAGTTTTAGTTAAAAATTTGCTCACAAGTTCGCAAAAATAGTAAAAAATGGATAACTTTGTTAACTATCCTTATTTAAAATTGTAATAAAATTTATAAAAATGAACCGTATTTATAAGCCCTTGCTTACCCTGACTGCACTTCTGTTATTTTCTTACTCGAATGCTCAGGTTTTATCCAGTGGTGAAGCAGTTCCCAAGGGTGCAATTGTATACTCATTGCCGGTAACCTCTTTTCTGGTTACTGCTGAGGCAACTCACGAATCTTTTATAGCAGGCCCGTATGCAAAATTTGCCCAAAAATACCTGGGTATACAGGCGCGGGAAAACAGTGGAGAGTTCTATACTCTGTCGTCGGTTGAACTTAACTCATTTGTTGAAGCAGACCGGACATCCAGCATTGCTTTAAATCTGGGATCAAATACCCGTGCAACGGCAAATTTTCTTGAGATGATGAGCCAGGGACTAGTAATTTGGTCTGATGCGGGAACTGCCCGTCAAGAGTACTCTAGATTTCCGGGTATGAAAGACATCACTGCTTTTAACTCCTCAATGGCTTCATCAAACCTTACAAGTGTGAATACCACTCTCTATAAAACTGTAAAGACATCATCGGGAATGGAGAGGGTTCCTGTTCAGCAAACTCAGGTGGTTGAAAAGAGTATTGAGAAAAGAGCTGAGGAGACAGCAAATGCAATTTTCAGAATAAGAACAAAGCGGATGGAGATAATTACCGGTGAGACTGATGCTGTATTCAGCGGTGAGGCTTTAAAGGCAGCAATCGAAGAGATGAACAGATTAGAGGAGGAGTATCTCAGCCTGTTTATTGGTAAAAGTGTGTGGGATAAACAAAAGTTAAGTTTTGATGTTCTGCCTGTGAAGGAGAATACTCGTCAGATATATGTAGCATTCAGAATTTCAGACAGCCAGGGACTTCTTCCTGCAGATAATGTAGCCGGCAGACCTGTTGTTCTGGAGTTTCTAAAAGAGAATGGACAACCTGCAACTTCTTTTAATATGGATCTTTCTGCTGAGAAGGGACGGGTGCTGTACAGAGTTCCGGAGATAATGATTTCCAGAATTTCAGACGGGCAGACAGTCCTTCTGCAAACCAGAGTTCCTTTGTATCAGTTTGGGAAAGTACTCTCTTTTCCGGTGGATATCGCCATTGGTAAATAGTGCTTCAAATACAATTGAAACAATAGATTAATATTATTAACAATATATTTTTTAAATTTTTTTAACATGAATATTTCAGAATTAAACCCTAAAAGGGTGTGGAAGCACTTCTACTCGCTTACACAAATTCCAAGACCATCAAAAAAGGAGGAGAAGGCAATCCTTTTTCTCGAGAAATTTGGAAAGGATCTTGGACTTGAGACTATCAGAGATGGAATCGGTAATATTATAATAAGGAAACCTGCTACACCGGGAATGGAGAACAGAAAAGGTATTATTCTTCAGGCTCACATTGATATGGTTCCTCAGAAAAACAGTGATAAAGTTCACGATTTTGAAAAGGATCCTATTCAGCCAAGAATAGTTGACGGATGGGTGTATGCAACAGGTACAACATTAGGTGCAGATAATGGTATGGGTATTGCTGTTGCAATGGCTGTGCTTGAGGCTAAGGATCTTGTTCACGGGCCGGTTGAAGCCCTCTTTACTGTTGATGAAGAGACTGGAATGACAGGTGCAAGGAAACTTGAACCGGGAATTCTAAAAGGTGATATACTTGTAAACCTAGACTCAGAGGATGAGGGTGAACTTTATGTAGGTTGTGCCGGGGGTCTGGATGCAACAGCAACGTTTGAATACAGAACGGAGAAGACTCCTTCTGGTCTTGCCGGTTATAAACTGTCGGTTACCGGACTTAAAGGTGGTCACTCCGGAATGGATATTATTCTTGGAAGAGGGAACGCAAACAAAGTTATTGTTAGAATTTTGCTTCCGTTGATTGATAATTTAGGAGCAAGACTTTCGTCTATTGAGGGAGGAAGCCTTAGAAATGCAATACCAAGAGAGGCATTTGCTCATCTGGCTATTCCTGCCGGCAACGAAAAGGCTGCAAAAGAGATTGTGGCAAAGCATCTTGCTGAGCTTAAATCTGAACTCTCAGCACATGAACCTAACCTTGACATAGTTCTTGAATCGGCAGGTGTGCCTGCTGAACTTATAGATGCAGATACTGCCAGAAAGGCTGTTCTTGCTGTTTACGGAGCTCCCAATGGTGTTGAGAGAATGAGTGATGCGATGCCAGGTCTGGTTGAGACATCTAATAATCTTGCTATTGTGAAGTCAGAGGACGGGAAAATTCAAATTAAGTGTCTGATGAGAAGTTCAGTTGACTCTGCAAAAGATATACTTGCTCAATCACTTGCGTCTGTTTTCATTCTTGCCGGTGCAAAGGTTGAATTTTCTGGTGGATATCCGGGATGGAAACCAAATATGGATTCAGACATTCTTGCAACAATGAAGGTTGTTTACAAAGATCTTTATGGTAATGAGCCTGAAGTTAAAGCTATCCACGCAGGATTAGAGTGTGGTATCTTGGGTGGAATTTATCCTAACTGGGATATGATATCATGTGGTCCTACAATCAGATCTCCTCACTCTCCAGATGAAAGAGTAAATATTGACACCGTTGAAAAGTGGTGGAGTTACGTAGTTAAGGTGCTTGAGAAGGCTCCTGTTAAAAAATAGTCAATCAAAAAATAGTTGGTGGGCTGCAAAATAATACATATATTTGCAGCCCATTTTTTTAAACAATTTATAAACAAAGAGTATGAATCATTACGAGACCGTTTTCATTTCAACTCCCGTTTTATCTGATGTTCAGATAAAGGAAGCGGTAAAGAAGTACCATGATTTCATCGTTGACAATGGCGGCGAAATTGTGCACGAAGAGGACTGGGGCCTAAAGAAACTGGCTTATCCAATCCAGAAAAAGACTACCGGATTTTATCATCTGATAGAGTTCAAGGCAGATCCTACATTTATTGCAAAACTGGAGGTCCAGTACAGAAGAGATGAGAGAATCATCCGCTTCCTCACTTTTGCATTAGACAAGCATGCAATTGCTTATGCAGAGAGAAGAAGAGCAAACAAATCAGAATCTAAAAACTAAGGAGGAATAGACCATGGCAAATCCCGCAAACAACGAAATTCGCTATCTGAACCCTCCAACAGTTGAGGTTAAGAAGAAAAAATACTGCCGTTTTAAAAAGGCCGGTATTAAGTATGTAGACTATAAGGATGCTGAGTTCCTTAAGAGGTTCCTTAACGAGCAAGGTAAAATTTTACCTCGTCGTCTTACTGGTACTTCTCTTAAGTTCCAGAAGAAAGTTTCTCAGGCAGTTAAGCGTGCAAGGCACCTTGCTCTGCTTCCATATGTAACAGATTTATTGAAATAAGCTAAGGAGATATAAAATAATGGAGATAATACTTAAACAAGATGTTCCGAATCTCGGCCACAAGGACGATATCGTAGTGGTTCGCAACGGATATGCGTCAAATTATCTGATTCCCCAAGGCTTTGCAATAATGGCTACGCCTTCGGCAAAAAAGGTACACGCAGAAAATTTGAGACAAAGAGCTCACAAAGAGACAAAACTTCGCGATGACGCAACAGCAACTGCTGCTAAACTGGAAGGTACTCAAGTGAAGCTTGCAACCAAGATAAGTTCTACAGGGAAGATCTTTGGTTCTGTTAATAATATTCAGGTGGGTGAAGCTCTTACTGCACTAGGATATGATGTTGACCGCAGAAACATTACAATCGCAGGAGAATCCAACATCAAAGAGGTTGGAATTTATGATGCAGTTGTAAAAGTTTACAAAGATATTAAGGCAAATATTAAGATTGAAATTGTTGGGGAAGAGTAAGGTCTTAATAATCAAAAACAAAAGAGGCTGCCTAACGGGCAGCTTTTTTTGTTAAAAAATATTGTTTTAATAATTTTTTTACTATTTTTGCACAAGATATGAACACTTTATGTAGATTTGCGTTCTAAAGACATGGCAAATTGAAAGGTTGCAAATTAGAATTATTTCATTTTTCTAATTTTTAGGTTTATATTTAGGATTGATTAACTGGACATAATATAATTCAAATCACTATGAAAAGAACATTTTTTACACTGGTTTTGCTGATGTTTGCTGTTTCGGCTTTTGCCCAACAGGAAAGCAAAAGAGGCCCGTACCTAACCAACGGTATATGGGATAACTGGTTTATCTCAGTAGGTGGTGGTCTAAACCTCTATTTCAGCGAGTATGACAACAAGATGGAACTACAGGAGAGATTAACCCCGGCATTGGATCTTTCAGTAGGTAAGTGGATTACTCCTACAATAGGTCTTCGTCTGCAGTATGCAGGTCTGAGAGCTAAGGGTAAAGTATACTACTATCCTGGAGACAACGCTTACATCTCTAAAGATGCATCAACAACAGTAGATGGATATCAAACTGAAAAATTCAACGTAATGAACCTGCATGGTGATGTTATGTGGAATATTTCAAATGCTATAAGTGGTTACAGACCGGACAGAACTTGGGATCTTGTACCTTTCGCAGGTCTTGGTTGGGCCAGGTCTTCAAACGTGAAAGACTGGAATCCTGCCAAGAAGGCAAACAATGAGCTTGGTTTTACAGTTGGTTTGTTGAACCAGATTCGTCTTTCAGACGCTCTTGACCTCAATGTTGAGATCAGACATATGATAGTAAACGAATCATTTGACAATATTTCAAGAGGAAGCAGATGGGAAGGTATGAGTACAGCAAGCGTTGGCCTTAGCTACAATTTCCCAAGAAGAGACTTCGAAAAATATGTTAAGGTTGAACCAGCTGACTACACTCCTTACAACAATCGTATTGCCGCTCTTGAAAAGCAACTTTCAGACAAAGACGCAAATGCAAAACGTATTGCTGACGAACTAGCTGCTGAAAAAGCTAAGAAAGCACAAGTTGTAAAACCAGAGCCTGAGTATATTGTATCTCCGCTTGCAGTATTCTTCCAAATAAACAAGGCTGAACTTACAGACAAAGAGATTATCAACCTAGGCTACGCTGCTGATATCATTAAGAAGTCAGGTAAGAAATTCAAGATTCAGGGATCTGCTGACAAAGCAACCGGAAATGCCAGAATTAACCAATCACTTAGCGAGAAACGTGCTAACAGAGTTTATGACGTACTTGTAAACAAATTTGGAGTAAATCCAAGTCAACTTGAGGTTATTGCTAAAGGTGACAAAGATGAGCCATTTGGAAAACCAGTACTTAACAGAGTTGTTATCGTAGAGAACTAATCAGCGATAGTAATTAAATTAATATTTGGGACCGGCTAATGAAAATTAGCCGGTCTTTTTTTATGTTGCATACAGTTTCCCACGTCTGCTATCTTACTGCATTCACAGAGTATCCGCATAACTTCCGGAGTTTTTCCTCCTCGCTCACTGCGTTCGCTGTGGCAGCGGATGTCTGGGGAAGAGATGAATAGCAGGGGTTTGACACTTTATCCCTGGGATGATCCCAGGGGTTGATTGTCAAAGCGCTTCTAATCTGGGTTGAGAGGTTGCGGTGTTGGGTGGGACGAACCTCCATTGATCTCGCAATGAACTACTTACAAAACATAATTTATTGATAATGAAAGATTTATGTTTTAAAACGCCTTGAAATTCAATTCCATGGAGGTTCGTCCCACCCACGCCTGTTTTCGTCAGTGAAAAAGCATCCAAGAATCCTTTCCCCAGTCATCCGCAAACACGACGGAACCCTCGCCTGAAGCTGCGATTATTTTATGCTAACTATAGTGATTAGTTAAATAACTATAAATATTAGTTGCATAACTAAAAAATATAGTTACATTTGTTTAAAGTATAATAATAGACTAATATCAGACAATATTATGAAAGCGAAAGATAGTAATGTAATTCAAAGGCTCACATCAAAGGAGGAGGAGATAATGAACCATTTCTGGGAAAGGGGTGCGCTGTTTATCAGAGAGCTGCTTGAACTCTATAGTGAACCAAAGCCGCATTTCAATACTTTGTCAACTATCGTGAGAGGTCTTGAGGAGAAGGATTTTGTTGGTCATAATTCATTTGGTAATACTTACCAGTATTTTCCACAGATTTCACGGGACGAATATAAAAGAGGGGCTCTCAACAGAGTTGTAACTAAATATTTTAAGAACTCATATTTAGGAGTTGTGTCGTCACTTATAGAGCAGGAGGAGATATCTGTTGAAGAGCTTAGAAAACTAATTGACAGCTTGGAGAAAAACAAAAATCATTAAAATCATGGGAGATTTATTTGTATATATACTTAAATCATCTCTTTGTTTGGCTGGGTTTTACCTATTCTTTATGGTCGCACTCAGCAAAGAGACTTTGCACCGTTTTAACAGATTAATAATCGTAGGATTATTTATATTATCTCTTTTACTTCCATTTATAAATATATCTGTTGGCAGTGAAACGGTCTACTCTGGAATGGCACTAAACATGGACTCTCTTCTTGCAATGGGCGAACCAATTGCTGGAATGGAGGAGATGCAGGCAGGGGGAAATTCTTTTCTAGTCTGGATTCTTGCAATT
Organism: Bacteroidales bacterium; assembly: GCA_034003005.1. Classification (GTDB taxonomy): domain Bacteria; phylum Bacteroidota; class Bacteroidia; order Bacteroidales; family UBA932; genus Bact-08. The sequence continues at coordinate 31,111 of JAVEZL010000006.1, read as the reverse complement.
TATATTTGTGGTGTTGTTTTAGCATTTGGAAGGGCTCTCTTTTCATTTATTCATATGATAAAGATGTTGAGAGATAAAGAATCGGATAAAACATCTATTTACGGAGGGATTACTCTTATTGTTCACAATAAGGTTCGGGCACCATTTTCATGGATGAATTACATTGTAATTTCAAAAAGTGATTATGCAGAGAGCGGAGATGAAATTTTAACTCATGAGCGTGCTCATATATCTTATAAACACTCTTTAGACCTTATTGTAGCAGAGGCAGTAAAGATTATCCACTGGTTCAATCCGGCTGCTTACCTGCTTAAGCGTGAGCTGCAAAACATTCATGAATACCAGGCCGATGAGGCGGTCATCCAACATGGCATCGATGCAAAAAAATATCAACTACTATTAATTAAAAAAGCTGTTGGCGACAGGCTCTACTCTATGGCCAACAGCTTCAATCAAAGTAAACTTAAAAACAGAATTACCATGATTTCAAAGAAAAAATCTCAAAAAAAAGCAGCTCTAAAAGCTTTATTCCTGATTCCACTATCTATGTTTGCAGTTGTAGCATTTGCAACTGAAGAGGTATCTGCGGTTCTTGCACCTGTCTCAGAGGTCAAAGTTACTGATTTTATTAAGAGTGATACAATCAAAGCCAAAATGACCAGGATTGTTGTAAATAAACTGGAGTTAGATGAAACTGACACAGCAAATATTAAAAAGAATGCAAAAGTATTTATTTATAATATCGATACAGTAATTAACGATTCAAGAGTAAAAGTTAATACAAATGTTAAGGTGGCAAGATTCAATGCTAAGTCTGGTGACACTACCAATGTAATTGTCTTTGTTGATGGAGTAGAAAAAGATAAAGAGATGATTAACCAAATTGATCCTGATGAGATCAGCGAGGTAAGAGTATTAAAGGGGGAGAAGGCAATTGAGCAATATGGCGGCAGGGCAAAGGATGGTATTATAATTATTACTACAAAGTACTCAGAAAAAATTGGTGGAGAAGAGGCTAAAATTGTTGAAAAGGTTGTAGTTAAAATGTCTGATAATGATGCAAAGCCTCTTTATGTAATAGACGGGGTTGTTCAAGAGGGTGAAAATCTTGATAAAATTGATCCAAAATCCATATCAAGTATTGATGTTCTCAAAGGAGAGGCCGCAACAAAATTGTATGGGGAAAAAGGTAAGAATGGCGTTATCTTAATCACTCTAAAAAAGTAAATAAAAATAAATTAGCTGGAAAAATTTTGTAACTTTGAAGACTTTTTTAGAAGCATTTTATTAGCAAAATATAACAAAATGAAACAAGATCTTCAAATTTCCGAGTTGATTAAGAAAGAAGAGAATCGTCAGCTTCACGGTATTGAGCTCATCGCATCAGAGAACTTCGTAACACCACAGGTTCTTTCTGCGCTAGGTTCTGTTCTTACAAACAAATATGCTGAAGGTTATCCGGGTGCCAGATATTATGGCGGATGCGAAGTTGTTGACCAGGTTGAGCAGCTTGCTATTGATAGATTGTGCCAGCTTTTTGAAGCTGAATATGCAAATGTTCAGCCCCACTCAGGTGCGCAGGCAAACATGGCTGTGTTCATGGCTTGCTTAAAACCGGGCGATACTTTTATGGGACTTGATCTTGCTCATGGTGGCCATTTAACTCACGGCTCTCCTGTTAATATGTCCGGTATGTGGTACAATGCAATTGCATACCAGTTGAGCGAAGAGACTGGTACGGTTGACTATGACGATATGGAAAGAAAGGCCCTTGAGTATAAACCTAAACTAATTGTGGGTGGAGCATCTGCCTATTCAAGAGAGTGGGATTGGGCAAGAATGCGTTCAATTGCAGATAAGATTGGTGCTATTTTCATGGTAGATATGGCTCACCCGGCTGGATTAATTGCTGCCGGTTTGCTGGAAAATCCTGTAAAGCACGCCCATATTGTAACATCAACTACTCATAAGACTCTTAGAGGCCCAAGAGGAGGTATTATCCTTATGGGTAAAGATTTTGAAAATCCATTTGGAATAAAGACTCCAAAAGGTGAGACAAAAATGATGTCGGCAGTCTTAAATTCAAGTGTTTTCCCTGGAATCCAGGGTGGACCGCTTGAGCACTGTATTGCTGCAAAAGCTGTCTCTTTCTTCGAAGCTCTACAGCCGGAATTTAAGAATTATCAGCTTCAGGTAAAGAAAAATGCTGCTGCAATGGCTGCTGCATTTGTAGATAAAGGATATAAGGTTGTTTCAGGAGGGACTGATAATCACTTAATGTTGATAGATTTAAGAAGTAAATTCCCGGATCTTACAGGCAAAGTGGCTGAGAAGGTTTTGGTAACAGCTGACATAACAGTAAATAAAAACATGGTCCCTTTTGATAGTCGTTCTCCTTTCCAGACTTCAGGAATCAGGGTAGGTACACCTGCAGTTACATCAAGAGGTCTTGTTGAAAAGGATATGCCTTTTATCGTTGATTTGGTTGACAAGGTTCTTTCAAATATTGACAACCCTCAGGTTATTGAAGAGGTAAAAGAGCAGGCCAGAAAGAAGATGCATGGTCTACCTTTGAATATTTGGTAGAGGAGTTTTTACCAATAAATTTTTATCAGGCAGGTCGGGTTTCCCGGCCTGTTCTGTTTGTGGCCCGGTCTGTTCTGTTTTTGGAAAGAACCTTCTGGTATTTGGAAAGAGAGGCTTCTCAATCTTCAAAGCATCCTCGCTTTCTGATTGTCTGATCTCCCTGTCACACACGTCAAAACGTGTTACTGGCTTCTCATCTTCTCTCCAGGTAAATCCCTTAAGTTTGTCTTTGCCCTTTTCCAGAGATACAAGCGGGAACAAGTCGCTCTTGATACCATCAAAATATTTAACACGTGAAAGTTTGCCGCTATCAATAATGGCACTTAAAAACTTGCACTCTTTTTCATTCATCATTGTTGTAACGCTATCCTCAGCAAGAAAAAAAAGAAGTGAGGCTCCACCAAGTGCATCAAATCTGGATAAAGAGTTATCTTTAAAAAATCCAATCATATCTGTACTCTTTATTTGATTAAAATAAAGAGAGTCCTCTCTTGAAATGTAGTAAGCGTTTGACATCAGTTCTGCCTTTGTGAGCTTACCCCCTGTGAGGACAAATTGAATACTGTCCGCCGTAAACTGACTACCATCATTCCACATAACCGGATTTACGTAAAGTCTGGCAATAGAATCTATAGAATTAAAGGTAAGTGAATCAGATCTTGCCTGCATGTCGCCCCGGAAAATCTTCACGTTGTTAAAAGCAATGGTAAATCTTACTGTAGTTGTGTCGCTTTCATGCTTTAGCATAGTTGCTTTTGACGAATCCGTAATGGTATTGAGGCTGTCAACCGATATTGCCTCTCTAACGGTTATAGTATCTGCATCCGTTTTTGGATCTTCTGATGCAGATGATCTTTTAGGTGGTTTTGTAAGATCCCTGCCTGTGTTGCCTGATTTTGGGTCTCTGGGTGGTCCTGAAGTTTGAAGTTGCTTAGACTGCCTGTCCTTTTTGATAATTTCAAGAAGAGTCTTAAGTGGGTCCTTTTTTGCCTCTTCATATCTGATTCTTGATGCTGCAACAAAGGAAGAGTCTAGTTCCCGGATAGGTCTTGTGAAGTACTTAAGAGTATCCGCAGATAGGAACAGGGTGTCTTTTTTGTCTTCGCTCACAGAGTAGTATGCCATTGAGGGATTCATGGACAGAGTTGCAGATAGAGGCTCTTTAAAATATTTTCCTTTGTCTGCAAAGAAGATGACTTTTTGAGTAGTATCGGTTATCTGTATATTGTTGCTTAGATCTGCAATCTCAATCTTTTTGTCGTAGTAAATCGTATCTGCCCAGATCTCTTGCTCCTTTGTAAGAATGTATGCTTTGTCAGAAAAAAGATACTGCTCCTTCTCTTTCTCGTACCATCCACTGTTTGCTCTTAAATAAACAGTATCTTGCCACACGTGGGTAAGGCCAAGAAAAACAGCTTTGTTTAACTCTGTAAAATAAGACAGAGAATCTGCCTTAACCAGAGTTGAGTCCGATTCCATCTCCACCTGGTTAAGGAATTTAAAACGTTTTATCTTAGACTCATAAATTCCCTCCAGACTTTCAATTGTTCCTCCGTCTTTATTCCTCATACTTCCACCTCTGAAAAATCTGGCTACACTATCACGAGTGTGGAAATCAAGAAAGTGAGTTCTTAGAACGTTGTTCTCTTTATCTACCATCTGAACCAGGTTTCCCCTCACCTGCGCAAGAGAGCTGTCTGCTATGTAGTGTATATTATCACTAAAAAGTACAGTTTCATTCTGGATAACCTGAACATTGCCCATAGCATCGACAATATTTTGCTCTACATTCCATATTGCAGAGTCGCAGATAATATATGTGTCGTTATGAAGAAACTGAGCCGGGCCGTTAACCTTTCTATAGTTAACGCCATCCCTTTCAATAAGTTGTGCCGATTCGGCGTTTAAAAGTCTTACAAGTTTTCTGCCGGCCGATGTATCTGCCGGTGTAACCTGCCCTACAAGGGCAATCGCAGCTACAGCCAGAAAGTGTGTAAACATTATTTTATCCAGCCCTCTCTTTTAAACTCACAGCCTGTAAACATTGGATCGATTCTAATAAAAGTGCTCTCCTGCTTTTTAGTGATAAACTTATCAATCTCTTTTAGAGCGGCCTGGTTTTTAGCTTCGTTAAGCAGAATATTGAAATCGTCTTTGAAAGAAGCTACGTGTGAAGGGACAATTTTAACAAGTTTTAAGACTTTATAAATTGTATTTCCGCTTCTACCTTCGTTGTCTGTAGATTCAAATGGTTCCGATATATCTCCTACCTTCATATCTTTGATAATAGCGTAGTCTTCCGGTTTCAGCAAATCCTTTTCAAAAAGTGATGATCCTGACATCTCCTCAGCCATAAGACCTCCGTTAATGTATGTCTTGGGATCCTGGGAGAATCTTAGTGCCGCAGTTTCAAAGTTTATACTATCTGCAATAATCTTGGTCCTCAAGCTATCAAGTTTTGCAAAGGCTGTAGTTCTGTCTTCACTTGTATATAGCGGTTTAAGAAGAATGTGCCTTGCATTAAACATGTCTCCGTCTCTTTCAATAAGCTGAATAAGGTGAAAACCGTCCGGTGTTTCAACAATTTGTGATACCTGACCTGGCTTCAAAGACATGGCAGCATCGGAAAATGCAGGCCAGTATAGTTGTTTTGATGCCATTCTTAGTTCTCCTCCCTTTATTGCACTTCCGGGATCCTGAGAGTATATGGTTGCCAGGTTAGCAAATTTTTCACCTTTCATTACACGCTCTCTGAATTCAAGCAATCTCTCTTTAACTGCAAGTACAGCTGCCTCTTTATTGGGATAAAGTACAATCTGTTTAATCTGGTATTGAGTTGATATTATAGGCAGGGAGTCTTTGGGAGTTCTGTCATAGAATGCCTCAACATCTGATGGTGTCAGTTCGGGAGCACCCTGGGCTACCTTTCTCTGCATCTCCTGAGTAAGAAGTTGTTCATGAATTGCCTCTCTCCACTCTTGTTTAAGTTTAAAAAGAGGTTTCTTAAAGTACTCCTCAAGTGCCTTTTCTCCGCCAAGCTGAGTAAGTACCTGGGAAATTCTGTTGTTGAGTTCGCCTTCAATATTTTCTGCGCTAACATTTAGACTATCCAGTCTTGCCTGAGTCAGGAGTAATTTGTTTGTAAGGAGGTTCTCAAGAATCTCGCATCGGATGTTTTTGTCAGAAGTAACCCCCTGAACCATCATCATCTGAACCTCAGCTTCAATAGTTGAGAGTTGAATCATATCGTTACCGATGATTGCAATGGTTTTATCTACCAGTCCGTTGTTGTATTTCTGCGAAAAAGCGGCAGTAGATGTGGCTGTTAAAGCCAGTATGAAGATAGCATTGAGTATCCTTCTCATTTTTGTTCTCTGTTAATGTTCGTTTTTAGATGGTTCTTATCAATGGCATCTCTTATGAGATTCTTTTCAAGGTCTGCCACCAGTTGTTGTTTTCGCTTACTTAGAATAATCTCTTTTATCTCCGGAAGATAGTATTCAAAAGGAGCTATTGTTCCGGAAATAAATTTCTCGTTGAAGTAAACAAGATATGTATGTGTTGAGTCTGCGATTTCTACTGCATTTCCAGCACTAAGTGCTTTTTCAAGAGTTTGGTTATCATAGGGAACCTCTCTTGCAACCATTGAAAGATCTACCCATTGATTATTGAAGTTGCCGTACTTCTCTGCTGAACTGTAGCATAGACGCTCAAAATCTTCAATGTCCTCAATAGAATTTGCCTTGTAGCCTCGTTTGAGATTGGCAAGGTTTGGAGATGTATTTGAAATTTTTGCAAATCGTGCTTTAACAACAGGGGCTGAAAGAACAAAGTGGGGAGCATTTTTTTCATAGTATTCCCGGCACTCCTGTTCAGAGATAGTTGTGTCAAGCCTCTGATCTATGTAATTTTTTTCAAATCGGTACATCAGAAGAGAAGATCTGTAGTCTTCAATCTCCTGCTCAACATCTCTCTCCTCTTTAGATAGTTCATCCTCTGCTTTCTTAAGCAGCAAATGTTTTAAAGCCCATCTGTTTACATACTGCCTTAGCATTGCAACGCTATCGCCTGGAGGTGTTCCGGGAGGAACCAGCGCCCTTACCTCGGAAGCAAGTAGTTTCTCTCCGTTTACCTCGGCAACAACCTCGTCTCTTGAACGAAATTCAAGGTACTTGCAAGATGTTGCAGCCCATAGTAAAAGAAAAAAAACTAAAATTCTCCTCATAGTTGTATGTTGTTTAATTACCTGCTGTAGTTTGGAGACTCACGGGTAATGGTAACATCGTGGGGGTGATTCTCAACTACTCCTGCAGCAGTAACCCTTACAAAATTTGCCTTAAGCAGCTCCTGTAGATTTTTTGCACCACAATAACCCATACCTGCTCTCAATCCTCCAAGCATTTGATAAATCACTTCACTTAATGTTCCCTTGTAAGGTACCTGTGCGACAATTCCTTCAGGGACAAGCTTTTTAATATCATCTTCCATATCCTGGAAGTATCTGTCTTTTGATCCCTGCTGCATAGCTTCAAGAGATCCCATCCCTCTGTACGCCTTGAACTTTCTTCCGTTAAGAATAATTGTCTCTCCGGGTGACTCTTCAACACCTGCAAACAAAGACCCTGCCATAATTGTGGATGCACCCGCTGCAAGAGCCTTTACTATGTCTCCCGAATACCTTATACCTCCGTCTGCAATAATTGGAATCCCTGTTCCCTTCAATGCTTCTGCAGCCAGCATAATTGCTGTAAGTTGCGGAACACCCACACCTGCAACTACTCTTGTAGTACAAATTGAACCCGGCCCTATACCCACTTTTACTCCGTCAACTCCGCACTCTGCCAGTGCTTTCGCGGCCTCTCCCGTTGCAACATTTCCTGCAATGATTTCAAGTCCGGGGAATGCATCTTTAGCCATCTTAATTGTCTTAAGAACATTTACTGAGTGGCCGTGCGCCGTGTCAATGACAACAGCATCTGTACCTACAGAAACCAGTTTTTCTATTTTTATAAGAGTATCAGATGCAACGCCCACCGCAGCGGCAACAAGCAGCCTTCCCTTCTCATCTTTGCTTGCCTGTGGGTTGTCCTTTATTTTTGTAATATCCTTATATGTAAGAAGGCCTATCAGTTTTCCTTTGTTATCAACTACAGGCAACTTCTCAATCTTATATCTCTTAAGAATAGCAGATGCTTGCTGTAGGTCAGTTCCTTTAGGAGCTGTAATCAGGTTTTCCTTTGTCATAATCTCCTCAATAGGAGTATTCATGTTATCTATGAACCGTAGGTCTCTGTTTGTAACTATTCCTATAAGTGTTCTATTCTCGTCAACTACCGGGATGCCGCCTATGCCATTCTCTTTCATTATCTGAATGGCTCCGCCTACTGTAGAGTCTTTGAGTATGGTTATGGGATCGTAGATCATTCCGTTCTCCGCTCTCTTAACCTTTCTTACATGCTCCATTTGTGCCTCTATAGGCATATTTTTATGAATAACACCGATTCCACCCTCTCTTGCTATCTCAATTGCAAGTGCTGCCTCGGTTACTGTATCCATTGCCGCGGAAACAACAGGTGCACTGATACGGATGTTTCTCGAGAACATTGTTGATAGATCTACCTCTCTTGGGAGTACTTCGCTGCGGGCGGGAATTAGAAGAACATCATCAAAAGTAAGCCCTTCCGGAATAATTCTGTTAGCTAGTGATTGCATGGTTGGTGTTGTTATAATTCACAAAGATAAATAAAAAATGGTTATCTTAGGGGTCAAACTAAACGGTTATGAAAAACAGACTAGTACTTATTATTGCTATGGTTGCCGCTTTTGCGTCATCTTGCACAAACACTAAAGAAAAATCAACACAAATGGAAGTTTCCAATATTGAAAAAGTTGTTGTCCGGAATGCCATTGACAGTGTCCTTAAAGCAAACCCTTCAATATCCGATACTGCTTTACTTTCTGCAGGAGTGAATCAGGCAGCACAGCAGTGGAGAGCAAAATTCGGCACACCTGAGGAGTTTGTTGAATTCTGTGTTGCAAATTATGCAGCCACTCCTGAAATTAGGAAGACGTTATTTAATAAATTATCAGTTGCATTTGAAGCAGTCTGGGGAGGTTACAATAAGATGAATGTAGAGCTTAAGAAGCCCATGCACCTTGATGGTGACCCACTTACACAGGCAGATTATATTTTTGGGGCTTACGATCCTTCAAGCCACCTTTCTGAAGACCTGTACAACAATAAAATTGCATTTATGACCATACTCAATTTCCCTTTCTTCACACTTCAGGAAAAAGAGGAGAATGGCGAAAACTGGAGCAGACTAGAATGGGCTTATGCAAGGATGGGAGATGTGTTCACTCCGGATCCTCCTGCCTCTGTTAAACAGATGGTAGCAGATGCTGAAGCCACAGCTGAGAGCTATATTGCAGATTACAATATTATGATGGGAAACCTTGTCGCTGAGGATGGAAGAAAGCTGTTCCCGGCAGATATGGTTCTGCTTAGCCACTGGAATCTGAGAGATGAGATTAAATCAAACTATGCAGCTGTTCCTGATAACATAGAAAAGCAGAGGATGATACTAAGAGTTATGTTGCATATAGTTGAACAGACTATTCCCAAGAGTGTTATAAACAGCAATCAGTACGACTGGAAACCATATTCTAACACTGTTATAGTTGATGGGAAACAGACTGAATCTGAACCCGAGGGAGAAAGACGCTACGAGGTTCTTCTCCAGCAGTTCCGCGCTCAGCAGCAGGTTGATAAATACTCTTTTGCTTATCCCGATGCCATCAGCAGAGCTTTTGACGGGGCTATGCAGATAAGAGTAGATGATATTGAGCAGATGTTTACAGAATATATAAGCTCTCCTAAAGTTGCTAAGGTTGCAGCCATGATAAGTGAAAGACTTGGCAGGCCACTTGAGCCGTTTGATATTTGGTATGACGGATTCAAATCCAGGAGCTCCATATCTGAAGAGGCTCTTACTGCAAAAACAAAAAGTCTCTTCCCTAACGCAGAGGCTTTTGACAAGGCTATCCCTTCAATGCTTAAGAGGTTTGGTTTTCCTGCCGCTAAGGCCGATGAGCTGGGAGATGCTATAATTGTTGAAGCAGCGAGGGGTTCTGGACACGCCTGGGGTGCCTCTACAAGGGAGGAACTTGCAAGACTCAGAACCAGACTCTCAAAAGGAGGAATGGACTACAAAGGGTTTAACATAGCTGTTCACGAGCTGGGGCATAATGTTGAGCAGACTATTAGTTTGAGAGATGTTGATTATTATATGCTGAATGGTGTTCCAAACACAGCATTTACAGAGGCAAACGCATTTGTCTTCCAGAAGAGAGATCTGCAATTGCTTGGATATTCAAATACCGACCCTGAGCAGGCAAAGATGACTGAACTTGATATTTTCTGGGGCTCTTACGAGATAATGGGAGTTGCCCTTGTGGATATAAATGTGTGGAAATGGATGTATGCAAATCCGGATGCCGATGCAAAGATGCTTAAGGAGGCAGCGATTAGCATTTCTAAGGATATATGGAATAAATATTACAAACCGGTTCTGGGTGGTGAAGATTTGCCTCTGCTGGCAATATATTCTCACATGATCAATACCCCGCTTTACCTTGCAAACTATCCTCTGGGACACATTATTGAATATCAGCTGGAGAAATTCTATAAAGGCAAGGATTGGGCAAAAGAGGTAATGAGAATCTACTCCATAGGAAGTGTTGCGCCACAAAAGTGGATGATGGAGGCAACAGGCGAGAAGATTTCAACTAAACCTATGCTGGAAGACTAGTAAATTGCGGATTATAGCGGCGGGACTGCCATGTGTCCCGTTCGCTTAATCTTTTCTCCATTAAGCGATGAAGTTCTGTGTAGCGGATTGTCCCCCAGGGCATATGATTCAGGAACCTTGGAGGCACTTCGCCGGCGAACCTTTCAATGTGAACAGATGGTTTGAGTAGCTCCAGAAAATCGATAAAAAAATCGATATACTCATCCATAGTAAATTGTACAAAATCATCCGGGGATTCTGCAAATTCACGTTCCATATATGTTCCCTTAACAATTTGAAGTTGGTGAAATTTAATTGAATTAACAGGCATTTTGTTAATCTCTTCTGCCATTGCAAGCATCTCACTTTTAGATTCACCCGGAAGCCCGAATATAAAGTGGGCCCCCTGATCAATACCTCTGGCAGCCGTTTTCTCTATGGCAGCTAATGTAGTTTCGTAGTCGTGTCCTCTGTTTATTCTTTTAAGAGTCTTGTCATGTATTGACTCAACGCCGTATTCAATAATTACAATTTTTTCTTTGGAGAGTCCTGCAAGCCAGTCGAGCTTTTCATCATCAATGCAGTCCGGCCGGGTCCCCAGAACTATGCCCTTTATCTCAGGATGGGAGAGAGCCTCTCCATACCTCTCTTTAAGCGTCTCAAGCGATGCATATGTATTTGAGTAGGGCTGAAAATATGCAAGATATCCGGCTGCGCTGCGATATCTGTTTTTGTGGAAGGCGATTCCCTCCTCGATCTGCTGGATAATCGGTTTGTCAGGAGTAGAGTAAGATGGGTGGAATGCATCATTATCGCAATAGGTACATCCGCCGATTCCTGCTGCCCCGTCTCTGTTAGGACAGGTGAAGCCGGCATCTACAACAATTTTTTGCAGGCGGGTTCCGTATTTCTCCCTGAAATACCCTACAAAAGAGTTGTAGCGCTTACCCTCTCTGAAAAGTGGCATTGAATTGTCCACTACATTCTGATTTTTACAATAGCTTTCTTAAGAGTTCCGTTTCCAATGAGCGGAGCATGTGCATCATGAGTGAAAATTACAGCCAGGTTCATCTCTCCCAGACTTACAAAATTTTCCGGTTCTTCGTCGAGATAAGCTACATCGTTTTTCTGGTCATAAGGGATATTGTCTCCCTGACATCTGCTTCTGTCTCTTATACCTATTGTCTCTGAACCCTTCAGAACAATATGTATGTCTATATAGGTGTCATGTACTTCCAGCTTGGGAATCTCATTGTCATTACACTCTCCTTCCCAAATTTTCACATAGATGTCTCTTCCATCTATTTCATATTCACCCGGCTCCATAGACAAAAGGTCAGTTTTCCCGATGTATCTGAATGCCTTTTCAAACAATGGATGGAGGGATGTATATCTTTCAAATCCTTTAAGTGAATCTACTATCATTCTTCCTTATATTTTGCACAAATATAATATCTTTGTAAGGATTAACTAACCCCAAAGTATCATGGCTATATCTATCAGGCACATTCTTAGATTTTTATCGATAATATCATTTTTGTTAATATTTTCAGTTAACGCCGAAGCAAGTTACGACGGCAAGAGAGAGTGGAGAGCTGTATGGATTGCAACTGTTAATAATATCGACTGGCCTTCATCACCTGATTTGTCAGCAGATCAACAGAAGAAGGAGTTGATTCAGATGCTGGATCTTTACAAAAGCATGAACTTTAACGCAGTGGTTTTACAAGTAAGACCTGCGGCAGATGCTTTTTATAAACCAGGGCTGGAACCTTGGTCTATTTACCTGACTGGTGATCAAAAAAAGGCTCCGGTTCCATTTTACGATCCTCTTGCATTTGCGATTAAGGAGGCCCATAAAAGAGGGATGGAGCTTCATGCCTGGCTGAATCCTTACCGTGTTAGTCAGAATGTCGATAATATAAAAGATATGTCCCCTGATCACATTTACAGAAAGAAACCATATCTTTTTGTAAAGCATGGACGGAGACTCTATTTTGACCCCGCCTACCCTGAGACAAGAGAGTTTCTTACAAGTGTAATAAAGGACCTGGTATCCAGATATGACTTGGATGGTATTCACTTTGATGACTATTTTTATCCAAATAATGACTTTTCAGACGAGTCTTCATTTGCAAAGCACAACAGAGGCTACAAAAGAGAGGATAAAATGGCCTGGAGAAGGGAGAATGTGGATATAGTTGTAAAAATGCTTAGGGATACTATAAAGTCTGTTAAGCCCTTCGTAAAATTCGGAATAAGTCCGTATGCTGTATGGAGAAACAAGGCAGAGGATTCAAGAGGCTCTGAAACAAGAAGTTTTGGTTATACAAACTATGACCATCTTCATGCAGATATTCTTAAATGGATGGAGGCCGGCTGGCTTGACTATATCCTTCCACAGCTCTATTTTAACATAGGATACCCGGCTGCCGACTTCAAGATACTTGCTCAATGGTGGAGAGACTACTCTGCCGGCACTCCGGTATACGGAGGTCTGGGTACTTACAAATTAGACAAAAACTCTAAGGTTGAGGCATGGAGAAGTGCTGAAGAGATTAGAAAACAGGCAGAGATGTTAAGGCAAATACCTGAATATCATGGAGTGTGCTATTTTAGTGCAAAAGACATGAAGAGAAATACACTCGGAATAAACAGTGTTCTGACAGAACTCTATCCCTCACCTTCAATAACACCATCTTTAAGGGGTTTTGAAACTACTCCTCCACTCCCTCCTCTTCAAACAGCAACAGTGCTAAAACAGGGGAAAATGCATCTTGTGTGGAGCGGGGACCCATTGCCCGAAGGAGATGCTCCACTTTCTGCAATTAATTCAGATAGAGCATATTATTATTTAGTTTATAAGTTTAAAAAAGGTGCTGCACCGGACTTCAATAAGGGTGAGGCTATAGTTGCTCTTACAGGTGAGACTTCACTGGTTGTGGATATTAACGGAGAGTATGACTATTATGTTTCTGCCCTGGACAGACTATATAATGAAAGCATTGCTGTAAAATTTAAAGGATTAAAATAAATCAAAATCATAAAAAACCCCAACTCATGAAAAAATTATTACTAACCTTCTCCATTGCAGCTATCTTGTTTGGCTGTTCGGGAGAGAGTAAAAAGGAGCAGATTGAGAGTAAATTCTCAGAAATCTTCAACAGTGTTAAGGAGGAGTTTGCTCCGGACAGAAGGTCAAAAACATTAGAGGCTAAACTCGAAATTTCTGAAAAAGGAGATACGATTATTCTAAGAGGTTCTACTACAGAGCTACAAGCAAAAGACGCCCTTCTTGCGAAACTGGCGGAAGCTGGTATAGAGGTATTAGACAGCATGTCAACTCTTCCTCATCCGGCCTTGGGAGATAAAATATTTGGTGTTACAAATCAGTCTGCAATAAACTTCAGATATGCTCCTAGCTATTCAAGTGAGTCTGCTACTCAAACAATAATGGGAGCACCACTGCAGATTCTTGAAAAGAGGGGAGGATGGACCAGAGCTATTACACCGGAGGGTTATATTGCCTGGGTGTCATCAGGCAGTATTGCATATAAGAATGAGGCCGAGTTCAATGAATGGAGAGCATCTAAAAAGGTGATCATAACTACACACTATACTTTGTTTCGTTCAGGTGCCTCTGACAGAGCAGATGTAGTTGCAGATGGCATAATGGGTAATATTGTCAAATTTGTTGCAGCTGCCGGATCTTATGTCAAGGTTGAACTTCCGGACGGAAGAGAGGCATTTGTGCCGGTTGCACATACAGCAGATTTCTCAAACTGGCTTGCATCAAGAAACCCTTCAGCTGAAAATATTCTGGCTACAGCAAGACAATTTGTTGGCTTTCCTTATATGTGGGGTGGAACATCTGTTAAGGCAATGGACTGTTCGGGATTTACAAAAACTGTCTATTTCCTGAACGGAGTAATTCTGGAAAGAGATGCTTCGCAACAGGCTAAGACTGGTGAGGATGTTGAAATTACAGAGGACTTTGGAAATCTGATGCCGGGTGATTTACTTTTCTTTGGTTCTAAAGCAACAGAGGAGAGGCCGGAGAGAGTAACACATGTGGGAATCCACATTGCAAAAGGAGAGTTTATACATGCAGCCACTTCAGTTAGAATCAATTCACTTCTTCCTGATGCGGGAAACTATTATGACGGCTCTAAAAGGCTGGTGAGAGTAAGAAGAATTCTTACATCGATAGACAAGGACCCGGATATTGTTTCTGTAAACAAGCATCCTTGGTATGTAGCTAAATAATTTAAGCATCAAAAAAATATTGAAATGACATTAACTTCAAGAAGAAATTTCATTAAGAGTGCGGGTTTGCTTACTGCAGCATCGGCATTGATAAACCCTTTTGACATTTTTGCACAGGCGAGAAATAAATCGGCTTTGAAAGGTGGCAGTAAAAAGATGGTTCTCTCCTTCAGACCGTATGATGCTCAGATGAGGCATGTCTTTACTATAGCGAACTCTTCAAGGACAACTACTCCTATTGTACTCACTGAAATAGAGTGGGATGGAGTAGTGGGTTATGGTGAAGCTGCTTTACCTCCATACCTTGGCGAGACTCAGAACTCTGTTATTGACTTCCTTAAAAAGGTAGACCTCTCAAGGTTTAACTCACCTTTCCAGATACAAGATATCATGGCTTATGTTGACTCAATTGCAATTAATAATACAGCTGCCAAGGCAGCGGTGGACATTGCATTGCATGACATAGTGGGAAAGATAATGGGCCAGCCATGGTGGAAAATCTGGGGATTCAACCCGGATACAACACCTAACACATCTTTTACAGTGGGATTAGATACAGAGGAGGTTGTCAGGGAGAAGACAAGAGAGGCCTCTCCGTATAAGGTGATTAAAGTTAAGCTTGGCAGAGATGAGAAAACTGATAAAATGATGGTTAACACCATAAGATCAGTTACAGATACAATTATATGTGTGGACGCTAATCAGGGATGGAAAGATAAACACTACGCCCTTGATATGATAAACTGGCTCAATGAGAGGAATGTCAACATGATAGAGCAGCCAATGCCTAAGCTCCTTCTTGACGAGGCCGCCTGGGTAACAGAAAATAGCCCGCTTCCTGTTATTGCAGACGAGGCTTGTCAGAGGTTAACCGATATTCCTAAACTTAAGGGTGCTTATCATGGTGTCAATATTAAGTTGATGAAGTGCACAGGAATGAGAGAGGCGAGAGAGATGGTCTCTCTTGCAAAATCGCTGCACATGAGACTAATGATTGGATGTATGACAGAGACCTCTTGTGCCATTTCAGCGGCAGCTCAGCTGGCTCCAGAGACAGAGTGGGCAGATTTGGATGGTAACCTCCTTATTTCAAATGACATATTCAAGGGTATGCTCATTGTTGATGGTAAGATTACACTTAATGATCAGCCGGGGATAGGCATAGCAAAAGTTTAGATTGAAATATTTTGCTACCTTTGCGAAAATTCTAACAACAATATGGCAAGTATAAGAACAATTAAAAAGGATATTGACTTTCTGGTAAGCGAGGTTATCTCTGACTGCTGGGTATTCATGTATATCAATCCTGAGGAGAAAACAGACGAGGCTGTCTCAATTATTAATGACGCAGTTGTTCTGAGAAATGAACTCTTTGATAGAGTTAATGCTAAAGAGATTGAGAATCCAAAAAAGCATTTCAAAGCAATCAGTCAGGATTTACTTAGAGATGTTGATGCTCTGTTTATAAGAATAAGCGAACTAACTAAATAGATTTCGTTTCTTGACCAAAATTTAAGCTGAGGGGCTGCCGGATTTCCGGCAGCCCCCTCTTTTTTTTATTTCTCTATAAGTAGAAATGATACCTGCGGCCTCTCTTTTCTGAGCAATTTATTAAACTCTTTTTCCTTTCCTTCACATAGAGAATCAAGTAAGGCATGAAAATAAGGCCCGTGGTTTTTGTGTCTAAGATGGCACAACTCGTGTATAATCACAAAATCTGCAAGTTCAGGTGATAGCCTCATAAGATGCATATTCAGATTAATATTACCAGACTTTGAGCAGCTTCCCCAATTTGATCTGTTATTACGTATTGTGACTCTCCCGGGTTTAAAACCAAATTTTCCGGCAAGAATGCTCACTCTTTCAGGAAGATACTTTTTTGCCTCTTTTCTTATTACAGAAATAACATCCTCTTCAACAGATTCTCTCCTTATCTTTTCATAAGATATCTCCTTCCCAATTAGCCTCAGGGGGCTTCCGGGTCCTATCTTTATTGCCTCCTCCTGCCTTCTTTTACTTTGCTTAATTAATGTTGCCGATATCCAGCTCTCCTTCTCATTAATAAATTCAATTGCACGGGAGTAGCTGACCAGCCATGGGATGGTTACATTAATTCCCCTCAACGGGTGAACAGACAGCTTAACTCTTCTAGACAGGCTTATCCTCTTGACTGTAATTTCGCCTAAACGGGGATGAATATAGATTTTTGTCATCTCTCCAGAATAAAGACTGTGATTAGCTCCCCCTTTGAGAACTCCCCTTTTCCCACAGGTATTGACGCAACCGCTGTAGCGTCTCCCATAGCAAGGATATGTGCCGATCCATTATAAGACAGGGTATCAAACTCTCCGTTGGCTGTTATTTTACCCGGTATAAAGGCAAGCCTGGAGGTGTTTTTTCGTTTGAACTCTCTTGCAATAGGGAGTTTAGTCCATATACCTTGTGCAGAGCTTTCTGAAGAGGAGCATAGCCACTCTTTTACTAAAAGCTGAAACTGGAGATAGCATGAGACAGGATTCCCCGGAAGTGCAAAGATGACCTTTTTGACATCACCATTATCATCTCTCAAAACTGCAAATGTGCTGGGCTTGCCCGGCTGAACTGCTACCTTATTAAATAGGATTGTGAAGCCTAGAGATTCAAGTGTCTCCGGAACATAATCAAAATCCCCCATTGATACTCCTCCTGTAATAATAAGTGCATCATTAGTTTTAAGCCCATCAGAGATTGATTTTTTTACATCATCCTTTTCATCTTTTGCAATTCCAAGATAACTTGCTTCAGCTCCTGCCGATAATGCCTGTGCATATAATTGCCATCCGTTTGAATTCCTGATTTGGACTGTTGATGGGATGGCATCAGGCTCAATAATTTCATCGCCGGTTGATAAAATTCCAAGTCTGATTTTTTTGAAAACGAGTGGATAAGAGACACCCATTGATGCAAGAATTGCAATATGAGCTGCCCCTGTGAACGTACCCTTTGGGATAGCTACACTTCCCTCAGGCATATCCTCTCCTTTAACGCAAATGTTGTCACGCCCTTTACCTCCCCGGTACAACATATAATTATCCTCAACAACACAATCCTCAACCATTACAACTGTATCTGCACCTGCAGGCAGCATCGCTCCGGTCATAATCCGCGAGCACTGGCCTCTCTCAACTTTAAAAGAGGGTTCGTATCCGGCAGGAATAGTTTCAACAATCTCCAGTTTATTTGTTAAATCCTCCTCTTTACATGCAAATCCATCAACGGCTGATTTATTAAACGGAGGGGTGTCCCTGTCGGCATAAACTGACTCGGCCATAAATCTTCCCATTGCAGCGGAGAGGGGTACTCTTTCGCTCCCGATTTTGATTCTATTATGTTTTACAATATTTAGTGCTTCTGAAAATGTAATCATTGGTCATTGTTTGAACTACAAAATTAGGAAAATAGTTGCGCCTTGGAAAAATATGTCTATCTTTGCAACCCAATTTTGGGAAAACAAATTACATCAATTGCTTAAAAATGGCGAATTATTTAACATCGGACAAAAAGCAAGAGATTTTCGGACAATACGGAAAGTCTAATGCAGATACCGGCTCAGCAGAGAGTCAGGTAGCTTTATTTTCCTACCGTATCGCTCACCTTACCGGTCACCTGAAGCAAAACAAGAAGGACTTCTCTACACAGAGATCACTTCTGAAGCTGGTTGGTAAAAGACGCCGTCTTCTGGATTATCTGAAGGCGACTGACATTGAGAGATACAGAAACATTGTGAAGGCTCTGAACCTTCGTAAGTAAAAAAAATAAGGCAAAAAACAGAAAGGGTGTCCGCAGGGCACCCTTTTGTTTGTATATTTGCCAACTAAATATGCGTTTGTTGTCTCTTTAAGCAACCCGGGGCATCAAGCGTAGCTGTACAAAGTAATAATAGACTCTCAAAGGGAGAGCCGGGCTGCAGAGAATTTATATGAATATTATCAAGAAAACCATCAAGTTGAGTGATGGAAGAGAGATCGAAATTGAAACCGGTAAACTGGCCAAACAGGCAGATGGATCTGTTGTGGTTAAAATGGGTAAAACCATGTTACTGGCTACAGTTACCTGCGCAAAAGATGCAAAGGAAGATGTAGATTTTATGCCTTTGTCTGTTGAGTACAAAGAGAAGTATGCATCTGCGGGAAGGTATCCCGGAGGATTTTTAAAGAGAGAAGGTCGTCCAAACGATTCGGAAATTTTAGTGTCCAGGCTTATTGACCGTGCACTCAGACCACTTTTCCCGGACGATTTTCATGCGGAAGTTTTTGTTACAGTAAACCTTATATCGGCAGAAAAAGAGATTATGCCGGACGCACTTGCGGGACTTGCTGCATCAGCAGCTCTTGCTGTAAGTGATATTCCATTTAACGGACCCATCTCAGAGGTGAGAGTTGCCCGTATTGATGGTAAATTTGTTGTTAACCCTTCCTTTACTGAGTTGAAAACAGCAGATATTGATATAATGGTTGCTGCAACCATAGACAATATTATGATGGTAGAGGGTGAGATGAAGGAGGTAGCAGAGGCAGACATGCTGGAGGCTATCAAATTTGCTCACGAGGAGATTAAGATTCAGTGTAACGCCCAGTTAGAACTGATGAAAGAGGCCGGAAAAGAGCAGAAGAGAGCTTACTGTCATGAAACACAGGATGAGGAGCTTCGCAAATCTGTTTGGGATTTCTGCTACGATAAATGCTACAAAATAGCCACTACACCTAGTGCAAAGCAGGAGAGGACAGACGCTTTTGAAGCGCTTAAGGCCGATTTTATAGCTACCCTTTCCGAGGAGGATGCAGCTGCTAAAAAAGGTATGATCAGCAGATACTACCATGATGTAGAAAAAGAGGCCATGAGAAAGATGATTCTAAACGAGGGAGTCAGACTTGATGGCAGAGGGACTAAGGATATCAGACCTATTTGGTGTGAAGTTGACTATCTTCCTGCAACACATGGATCGGCTGTATTTACAAGAGGAGAAACTCAGTCGCTTACCACTGTAACTTTGGGTACAAGGCTTGACATGAAGTCTATTGATGAAGTGTTGGTTGAAGGATCAGAGCAATTTGTTTTGCACTATAACTTCCCTCCTTTCTCAACCGGCGATGCAAAACCATACAGAGGAACAGGCAGAAGAGAGATAGGACATGGTAACCTTGCATTAAGGGCTCTTAAGTTTGTAGTTCCTGTGGGAGATGAGAATCCTTACGCAGTAAGAGTTGTGTCTGATATCCTTGAATCTAACGGCTCTTCTTCAATGGCTACAGTTTGTGCAGGAACTCTTGCGCTGATGGATGCCGGTATCAAGATTAAGAAGCCGGTATCAGGTATTGCCATGGGTCTTATCTCAGATTCAAAGACCGGCAAATTTGCGGTTTTATCAGACATTCTGGGCGATGAAGACCACCTGGGAGATATGGACTTTAAGGTAACCGGAACTAAAGATGGTATCACAGCTACTCAAATGGACATAAAGGTGGATGGACTCTCGTATGAGATCCTTGAGCAGGCTCTTGAGCAGGCTCGTCAGGGCCGCCTTCACATTATGGGTGAGATGATGAAAACAATGAGCGAGCCAAGAGAGGAGCTCAAGCCACACGTCCCTAGAATTGTTCAAATAGTAATTCCTGGTGAATTTATTGGAGCCGTTATAGGAACAGGTGGTAAGGTGATTCAGGAGATTCAGAAAACTACCGGCACTACTATTACAATTACAGAAAAAGATGGAACAGGTGTTGTCGATATCTTTGGTGATGATCAGCAGAGCATGGAGAAGGCCCTTAACTGGATTAAGGATATAACTACAGTTCCTGAAGCTGGACTTGTATATACAGGAAAGGTTGTCTCAATTCTTGAATTTGGAGCCTTTGTGCAGATTCTTCCTGGTAAGGAGGGTTTGCTCCATATTTCTGAACTTGACTGGAAAAAGGTAGAGAAGGTAGAGGATGTTCTTAATATAGGTGATACAGTAGATGTGAAACTTCTGGAGATTGATTCAAAGAGTGGTAAAATGAGATTATCTCGCAAAGCCCTGCTTGAAAAACCTGAAGGATATGTTGAGCCTGAACGCAAACCTCGTCCGGAGGGTGGCAGACCACAACGTCCTCAAGGCAGATCCGGAGATAGAAATAACTTTAGAAGGTAATACCTGCTTACAATTTATTGAAAGAGCCGTGTAGTTATACGCGGCTCTTTTTTTGTGTTAAAAACACAATATATTGTAAGAGAAAACGCCTGCAAAGTATATAAGTAATAGAAAACAGATATGAAATGATTACATATTGTTATCAAATGATGGAAAACTGCAAGTTTATAAGCTTAGCAATAGCTCTGATAACAATATTTCATGCGGAAATGATAAAAAGTTACAATTTTTTGCATTAGGTTCATTTTTTTTATAATTTTGAACGAAACCTTAATTCAAATTTACTTAATCTATGAAGAAATCGATCTTGATTGTCTTGTCGATATTACTAGTTAATATCGGTTGGGCCCAGATGAGAGTTACCGGAAGGGTAACATCATCCGATGACGGTTCTCCGGTTCCATACGCTACCATCCTTATTAAGGGTGTTAGAGGTGCCGGTGCCAACACAGATCTGGATGGCAAGTACACATTAACAAATGTACCTGCCGATGCAGTACTCGTTTTTAGTTACATTGGCTATTCTACTCAGGAGATTCCTGTAAGCGGCAGAGGTGTTATTGATGTAATACTAAGCCCGGATGCCCTTGCACTTGACGAGGTGATGGTTGTGGCCTATGGTACCGCTACCAAAGGTACCTTCACAGGTGCCGCCAGCGTTGTAAAGAGCGAAGCAATAAGGGACGTTCCCACACTATCATTTGAAAATGCAATGAACGGCAAGGTTGCCGGTATGCAGATTACCACAACATCAGGACAGGCCGGTGCTACATCGTCTATCCGGGTTAGAGGTATCGGTTCGATGAATGCATCAAACGAGCCTCTGTATGTTGTCGATGGTGTACCTGTTGTTTCCGGTAACGTTACCCAAATGGGTATCTATACAAGCAATAACGTTATGAGTACAATTAATCCTACAGACATTGAGTCTATTACAGTCCTTAAAGACGCAGCAGCATCTGCTCTTTACGGATCAAGGGCTGCAAACGGGGTAATTGTAATCACGACTAAAAGAGGTAAACTGGGTAAAACATCAGTTAACTTCAAAGCATCTGTAGGTATAACTCCTAGTTTTGCAACAGACAACTTTGAAGCCGCTACTACAGAGCAGCAGGTAGAGATGTATTACGAGAACTTCTGGAATGCAGGTGTGTACCATCCAACAAAGCCAAAAACAGAGGCTGACGCAAGTGCAAGCGCCCTTGCTCAGTTGAATAAAAGATTCAATAAACATGGATACATTTTCACTGCTCCAGATAATACTGTAAATTCTCTTACAATCTCTGGTGATCGTGCAGGTAAGTACTTTAACTGGGATGATGTTCTTTTCCGCACAGCAGTTTATCAATCATATGACCTGTCAGTCAGCGGAGCAACAGATGCTTCAAATTATTATACATCACTATCATACACAAAAAATCTTGGTAGGAGTACAATAAACGAATATGATCGTATTACAGGACGTGTAAACCTTACCCAGAAGGTGGGGAAATTTGTTGAATTTGCGACAAACATTAATATTGCCAGAAGCAATATGGAGGGATTCAACGATACCAGAGCAACAGGAAGCAACTACTTTATGCAGTCCAGAAACCTTTTGTGGGGTCTCTACTGGCCTACAGATTATAAGACGGGTGACCCTTGGACTGCCAGATATGGTAGCTATGCTTATAATCCTGTCTATTATAACAACGAGTGGGAGAATAACTCAAGAACACTACGTATCTCTGCAAATGAGAGCCTTACTGTAAAGATTCTTCCTGAACTAACGTTCAAATCAATCTTCTCGTACGATAATACTCAGACTCAAGACCATATCTACTACAGTAAAATTCACTTCTCTGGATCATCAGTAGGAGGTTCAGTTTCTGAAATGGTTACAAATATTAATAAATGGGTATCATCTTCAACACTAAATTTCAACAAGGAATTTGCAAAGAAACACAATGTAGGAGTTCTTGTTGGATGGGAGGTTGAAGAGAATAAATCTGAATTTGCAAGAGCAACAGGAACTAATCTTCCTTCAAGTGCGCTACACACAGTAGCCACAGCAGGTAAGCTTGATGCAAACGCATACTACTGGGGTAACACTATGGTGTCGATGCTCTCAAGAGCGGAATACAACTATGACAACAAATACTACGTTTCAGGTTCTTACAGAAGGGATGGTTCCTCAAGATTGAGCCCAAGTGCACGTTGGGGTGACTTCTGGTCAGTAGCAGGCTCATGGAGAATAGACAAAGAGAACTTTATGAAGGATGTTGATTTTATCAGCAGTCTGAGACTAAGAGGTTCTTATGGTGTCAATGGTACTCTTCCTTCATCTAACTATGGATGGCGTTCGCTTACCACTTATGGAGACAAGTATATGGAGCAGCCGGGTAGTGGTGTTAGCACAATTGCAGATGCAAATCTGTCATGGGAGACCAGTTACACATCAAACATTGCTCTTGAATTTGGTTTGCTTGATCAAAGAATTACAGGATCAGTTGAGCTATTCAACAGAGATTCCAAGAACCTTCTTCAGGACGTTCCTATCTCAAGAGTTACCGGATTTGGATCAACACTTAAAAACGTTGGTGAGATTAATAATAAAGGTATTGAGATAGAGGTGAACGCAGATATCATCAAGACTCAGAATATTACCTGGAATATGGGAATTACAGCTTCAACCATTAAATCAACTGTCACCAAACTTTATGGTGGACAGGATATTATATGGTATGATCCAACAGGTGGAGACTCCAGAGGTAAATACATTTACCAAGAGGGACAGTCAACACTTGCTCTTTATGGCCTTGAGTGGGCTGGGGTTGAGAGAGAGACAGGTAAAAACCTTTGGTTCCTTAATAACGACAAGACTCCTGATCTCACAGTAGACGGAAGACCGGCTACTTATGATTACACTGAAGCATCAGAGAAAATAATTGGTAATATGCACGCTAAACTTTTTGGCGGAATTAACACAAGCGTTGAGTGGAAAGGCCTCTCTTTAGCACTAAACTTTACCTATAAACTTGGTGGATACACATACGATGCTGTTGGCCGTGACGTAACAGATGATGGTTACTACTGGGAGAGAATTTATTCTAAAGATCAGTATGATAACAGATGGACTCCAGAGAATAAAGATGCAAAATACCCTATGCGTATAGCTCTTGACCTGGAAGATGTAAATCAGAGAAGTACAAGACATATGCACAAGGCAGACTATCTGAGACTAAAGAGTATGACCCTTGCTTACAACCTTCCTAAGAATATTGTAAACAAGATTAAACTTGCAAATGCAAGAGTCTATTTTAACGGGTCAAATCTCTTTACTATGGCCGCATACGATGTATACGATCCTGAAGTTAACGAGTATGGTACCAGAGGATGGGAAATTCCTTTAGGCAAGACTTATACATTCGGTGTTGAATTCACATTCTAAATAAAAAAGTTGCAACAATGAAAAAGATAAATATTTCAATAATTTTGATGAGCATTGTGCTGCTTTCGTCGTGTAATGGTTTCCTGGATGTAAAGCCTAGCAACTCTGCTGCATCTGAGACCTCCATTACAAACGTTAATGACGCAGGCGTGGCTATCAACGGCCTCATGAGCAAAATGGCATCAGCAGATTACTATGGCAGAAACTTCATCATGTACGGCGATGCAAAGGGTGGAGATTTTGCAATCCGTTCTCAGGGTAGAGGGCTGGATGCATTATATTCATTCAATCACTCCGCATCTTCTAATTCATACAGTGGATATTGGAACCAGATATATCACAATATTCTGCAAGCGAATAATATTATTCTGAACATCAATAAGCTTGAGGCAGATGGTAAGGGTTCTACAGCTCTTAGTGCATACAAAGGACAGGCACTTACTGCAAGAGCTCTTATGTATTTTGACCTCGTGAGACTTTATGGAAAGCCTTACAACATGGACAAAGCTTCTTACGGAGTTCCGCTTATACTTGAGCCGCTTGATGCTGCTGAACAACCTACAAGAAGCTCTGTAGAGGCTGTGTATACTCAGATTCTTACGGATCTTAAAGATGCAGAACCAATGCTGTCAAAATCAGTTTCAAAAGGTTATATCAATTACTACGCAAATAAAGCAATTCAGGGAAGAGTATATCTTCACATGGAAAGATTTGATGATGCACTTACAGCTGCTGAGACTATCATAAATGACAAGAAATATACCCTCTATACAAATGCTAAATGGGTAGCTTCATGGAGTTTAGAAAATGGTTCAGAGTCAATTTTCGAATTGGCTATGTATGTGTCTGAAGGCGATCTTCGTACCGGCTCACTTGGATACTATTTGCTAAGAAATGGTAAGATTACCGGAGCAATGGGCTGGTTCATGGCCAGTGACTATTATCTTGCCAGGCTTGGTGAAGATGCAGATGATGTTAGATGGGGTATTATGGATTATGACGAATCAGATGATGACAGATTTGGTTCATGTCTGAAATATGCTGGAGTTGATCTTAAAGGCGACAAAGGTTCTACCTCTGCTGTTAACATTAAGGTTATCCGCTTATCTGAGGTCTATCTGATGGCTGCTGAGGCAGCTTTCAGAAAAGCAACTCCTGATATGACTAAAGCTGCTAACTATCTGAATGAAATCAGAAAGAGATCACCTAATCTTGATCCGGCTGATGCCACTACAGTTACTCTTGATATGATCATAGATGAGAGAAGCAAAGAGCTCTTTGCTGAGGGTCACAGATACTTTGATATGATCAGACTTAACAGAACAATTGAGTTCAATGATGACTTTATCTATCCTGCAGTCGTTATAACTCACAGAACAAAAACAATAGACAGAACATTCTATAAGGCTATTCTTCCAATTTCTAAAGCCGAAATGGATGCTAATCCGGCTATTGCGTCCCAACAAAATTCAGGTTATTAAAAAGGTTTAGCTCCCGAGGAGGCTGCCCAAAAGGCAGCCTCTTTTTTTAGGACTAATTGACTCTTTTGTTTTATATTTGTAGAAAAATATTAAAAAATATAATAAAATATAAGCCATATGGACTCTTTTCATTTAAGCCTGAAACATCATACGCTGTCTGAAATTTTTGAGCTTTCACAAAGTAATCAGAAAATTATCCTCTCTTCTGATCTTATTAAAAGGATTACGGATTGCAGGAATTACCTGGACAAGCGGATGGAAAATCAGAAAGAGCCCATTTATGGAATCACAACCGGTTTTGGATCTTTATGTAATGTTACGGTTGACAGGGATCAGTTGTCTCAGCTTCAGAAGAATCTTGTAATGTCCCATGCCTGTGGGGTGGGCGAAGAGGTGCCTTCTGAAATTGTGAGGCTTATGTTACTCCTTAAAATCAAATCGTTATCATATGGTTATTCAGGTGTGAGATTAGAGACCGTGAACCGCCTTGTGGATATGTATAATGAGAGGGTGATACCGATTGTTTATCAGCAGGGTTCGCTGGGTGCTTCGGGAGATTTGGCGCCACTTGCAAATATGTCTCTGCCATTGATAGGGATGGGAGAGGTATGGTTTAAAGGGGAGAGAAGAGATTCGGCCTTTGTAAATGCACTATTTGGCTGGGAACCTCTTGAGCTTGCCTCTAAAGAGGGATTGGCCCTTTTAAATGGTACTCAGTTTATGCTTGCATATAGCATATGGAATTTTATTAAGGCAAAGAGAATGAGTGATATGGCTGATATTATTGCGGCACTCTCTCTTGAGGCCTTTGACGGAAGAATTGAGCCGTTTACTGAGGGGGTACATGCTATCAGGCCTCACAAAGGGCAGGTTGAGACTGCTGCAAACATGAGGAAAGCGTTAGAGGGTAGTGAAATTGCATCAAGGTATAAGGCTCACGTTCAGGACCCCTATTCATTTAGATGTGTGCCTCAGGTACATGGTGCTACAAAGGATGCACTCAGATATATTGAGAGTGCTTTTGAGACCGAATTAAACAGCGCAACAGATAATCCTACAATACTCCCGGACGAGGATAAAATAGTGTCGGCAGGTAACTTTCATGGTCAGCCTCTTGCCTTGCCGCTTGATATGCTCTCAATTGCAATGGCAGAGATAGGAAGTATATCAGAGAGAAGAACGTATCAATTGATATCCGGAAAGAGAGGATTGCCATCATTTTTAGTTGCCCATCCGGGGCTTAACTCCGGGTTTATGATTCCTCAGTATGCACAGGCATCTGTGGTTAGTCAGAATAAGCAGCTTGCTACACCGGCTTGTGTGGATACAATCGACTCATCTCAGGGACAGGAAGATCATGTAAGTATGGGGGCAAATGCAGCAACAAAATGTTTCAGAGTTGTTGAGAATGTAGAAAAGATTCTTGCGATTGAGCTTATGAATGCTGCCCAGGCTTTTGAATTCAGAAGACCGCTAAAATCATCGGCAACTATTGAAAAGCTGTATGCAGAGTACAGAAAGGTAGTGCCGTTTATTGAGGAGGATGAAATTATGTATACCCATATGAAGAGATCAACAGATTTTCTTAAGTTGTATAAATACTAAATGTTGCCATGAAGCGATTGTTTGTAAATATTGGGAAATTGGTTCAGGTGGAGCATGGAGAGCCTGTTGCAAGACGAGTGGGAAAAGAGATGTCTGTGCTCAATGTTTTGGAAGATGCTTATCTGGCTGTTGATGGAGAGAAAATAAGTGATTTTGGCGCTATGGAGACGCTTAAAGCACTCTCCTCTAATGGGATTGAATACTGGCTAGAAAATCAGGCAGATGAGATTGTGGATTTGGGTGGGGCAACCATAATTCCTGCCTTTTGTGATTCGCATACACATCTTGTTTATGCAGGAAGCAGGGAGAGGGAGTTTATTGACAAAGTAAGAGGGTTGTCTTATCAGGAGATTGCAAAAAGGGGTGGCGGTATACTTAATTCGGCACAACTGCTTCATGAGACATCAGAGGAGGAGCTGTTCAGACAGAGTGCAGAACGTGCAAGGGAGATTATTTCACACGGCACAGCTGCTGTTGAGATAAAGAGCGGATATGGTCTTAATCCTGAGGATGAGATTAAAATGCTTAAAGTGGCAAAGAGGATAGGGGCTGAAACTCCTCTAACTGTTAAAACCACTTTTCTGGGTGCTCATGCTGTTCCTGCAAGATATGCAGGAAGGAGAGAGGAGTACGTAAATGAAATAATCAATGAGATGATACCGGTTATTGCTACTGAGGAGCTTGCTGACTTCATTGATGTTTTTACTGAAGATGGATTCTTTACAGTAGAAGATACAGACAGAATTTTAAATGCAGGTGAGAAGTACGGACTTAGAGCAAAGGTTCATGCAAATCAGATGAGTTTTTCCGGAGGTGTGCAGGTGGGTGTCAAATATAATGCAATATCGGTGGACCACCTTGAGTTCACTGGTGATGCAGAGTTTGCTCTGTTAAAGGATAGTGAAACCATGGCCACTCTTCTTCCAGGCTCTACTTTCTTTCTAGAAATGGAGTATGCAAACGCCAGAAAGATGATTGATAGAGGAATGTCTGTAGCGCTTGCAACAAACTATAATCCGGGCTCTTCTCCGTACGGAGATATGAGGTTTATAATGGCTCTTGCTGCGCTGAAATATAAAATGACTACAGAGGAGATATTGAATGCCGTTACAATTAACGGGGCATACGCAATGGGCCTCTCAGAGAATCACGGATCAATTGCAAGAGGAAAGAGGGCCGACTTTATAGTCACAAAGGGATTACCATCACTTGATTTTATTCCATACACATTTACTTCATCCCTGGTTGAACAGATTTGGATAGGTGGTGTTAAGATATCAGAATAGTGTTAACTATAAATTTATAAGTCATGACAAGATTCACAACTCCGCTTGGCGAAATTGCCATACTGCATCTGGGACACGCCTCACTCCTTATTCAATGGGAGGGAAGAAATATATTTGTTGATCCATACAGCGAGGTGGCAGACTACTCTCTGCAACCAAAGGCAGATTTAATACTTTTAACGCACCATCATTACGATCATCTGGACAATAAAGCCCTTGTTCATATAGATTCAGAAAGAACAGTTTATGTAACAAGTGTGGAGGCTGCAAAAAGCATTCATGGTGCAAATGCACTTAAACAGGGAGAATCCTTCAATTATGAGGGTATAGGAATAAGGGCAGTATATGCATACAATATAGAGAACAGAAATGATAACGGGCTTCCGTTTCATCCAAGAGGTGAGGGAAATGGGTATATACTTGATTTTGCAGGTTATAAAATATACATTGCCGGGGATACCGAGATTATCCCTGAGATGAAAGAGTTGGGCCGGATAGACCTGGCATTTCTCCCGAAGAATCTTCCATACACAATGAGTGATGAAATGTTTATCAAAGCAGTGGAGTTAATCAGGCCTGCTAAGGTTTTTCCTTATCACTTCTTTGAATTAGACAAGGTGGGTCTGTTATCAAAGATGCCTGTGGGAGTTGAGATGATTACACAGTAGAATTTATTATAAAGTAGAAAAATTATATAGTAATGCTTCAGAAACTAATAGAGTGCGTCCCTAATTTCAGTGAAGGTCGCAATATGCAGGTGATTAAACAAATCACTGACGAGATTGAGAAGGTAGAGGGTGTTAAACT
Organism: Bacteroidales bacterium; assembly: GCA_034003005.1. Taxonomy (GTDB): domain Bacteria; phylum Bacteroidota; class Bacteroidia; order Bacteroidales; family UBA932; genus Bact-08. The sequence continues at coordinate 1,691 of JAVEZL010000006.1, read as the reverse complement.
CCTGAATGTTGACCCGGGAGCTGCTACAAACAGAACCGTTGTAACTTTTGTGGGTACACCTGAAGCGGTGTCAGATGCCGCCTTTAGGGCAATCAGAAAGGCGGGAGAGGTTATTGATATGCGCTCACATCATGGAGAGCATCCAAGAATGGGGGCAACAGATGTCTGTCCGTTTATTCCTATTGCTGGAATTACTATGGAGGAGACAGCTGAGTATGCAAGAGCTCTGGCAAAAAGAGTAGGTGAGGAGCTCGGAATTCCTGTTTTCTGTTATGAAAGTGCAGCCTTTAAACCTGAAAGGGCGAACCTTGCAAACTGCCGTGCCGGTGAGTATGAAGGCCTGGCAAAGAGAATCTCTTCTGCTGAGTGGAGACCCGATTTTGGGCCTTGTGAATTCAACGAAAGGGTTGCAGGAACCGGAGCAACAGCTATAGGAGCAAGAGATTTTTTGGTTGCAATAAACTATAATCTGAACACAACCTCTACAAGAAGGGCAAATGCTATTGCTTTTGATGTGAGAGAGAAGGGCAGAAAGAAGAGGGATGGGAATCCTATCACCGGTAAGGTAGTAAAGGATGAAAACGGTAAGGATGTCTGGATACCTGGTACGTTAAAAGGGTGCAAGGCTATAGGCTGGTTTATCGAGGAGTACGGAATAGCTCAGGTTTCAATGAATGTTACTAATATCTCTCAAACTCCTGTTCATGTTGCTTTTGACGAAGTTGTTGAAAAGGCGGCTGCGAGAGGAATCAGAGTTACCGGAAGTGAAATTGTGGGATTAATTCCTAAGAAGGTTCTTATTGATGCAGGCAAGCACTACCTGGCAAAGCAGCAGAGATCTGCAGGTATTGCAGAGGAGGAGATAATTAAGATAGCTGTAAAATCAATGGGGCTGGACGATCTCAAACCATTCGATCCAAGGGAGAAAGTGATAGAATATCTTCTTGAAGAGGGCTCGTCTGCTAAATTGATTGACCTTACTGCAAAGGGTTTTGCAAATCTTACCGCCAGTGAGTCCCCTGCACCGGGAGGCGGATCTGTATCGGCCTATATGGGGGCCCTTGGAGCTGCTTTAGGTACAATGGTGGCAAACCTCTCATCTCACAAAGCGGGATGGGACCATAGATGGGAAGAGTTCTCAAAATGGGCTGAGATGGGTCAGAACATAATGAACGAGATGCTTTTCCTTGTAGATGAGGATACAAATTCATTTAATAAGATAATGGAGGCGTTCGGCCTTCCAAAAGAAAGTGATGCCGAGAAGGCTGCAAGAAGTGCCGCCATTCAGGCTGCAACTCAGTATGCAACAGAGATTCCGCTCAGGACTATGAAGGTTGCTTATTCAGCATTTGACCTGATTGAGGAGATGGTGAAGGAGGGTAATCCAAATTCAGTTTCAGACGCAGGAGTAGGTGCTTTAGCAGTTAGATCTGCCATTTACGGAGCCTATATGAACGTAAGAATAAACTCTGTGGACCTTAAAGACCGTGCCGTTGCAGACAAACTTGTTGCAGAGGCGCAAGAGATTTACGACATGACTGCCGGCCGCGAAAAGTGTATCATCGATGCTGTGCTGGCCACACTCTCCTCAAAGTAAAAATTACACATAAATATTAACAAAGGTGCTCCCAAAAGGGGGCACTTTTTTATAAATTAAATGCCACACAACCGGCCCTAACCAGAGAATACAA
>JAVEZL010000005.1:0-80269 GCA_034003005.1 Bacteroidales bacterium | reverse complement strand
CCAAATCCTTGAAGAAATAAAAAATTGTGCTATCTTTGCACTCCTCAAAAGGGTTCGGTAGCTCAGTTGGATAGAGCAACAGCCTTCTAAGCTGTGGGTCTTGGGTTCGAATCCCAACCGAATCACAAAAAAAAACGTAAGCTGTGCAATGCACAGCTTTTTTCATTAATTGGGTTTACCGCACGCAAATACATTTGCTGCGGCTACCCAATTAATGAAAATGGCAAAGCCATTACGTTTTTTTCTTTGTTAGAGCCCCCCACCAGGGATCACCGAGCTTTAGCGAGGTAATCCCAAGGTGGTGCAAGGCATTCGCTACAAATTTATTTGCATGCGAAAAGCCGTAAATAGAAAATGGCAAAGCCATTACGTTTTTTTTCTTTGTTAGAGCCCCCACCAGGGATCACCGAGCTTTAGCGAGGTAATCCCAAGGTGGTGCAAGGCATTCGCTACAAATTTATTTGCATGCGAAAAGCCGTAAATAAAAAATGGCAAAGCCATTACGTTTTTTTCTTTGTTAGAGCCCCCCACCAGGGATCACCGAGCTTTAGCGAGGTAATCCCAACTGTCCCATCACTCACCCCCACACCCCTTCCCGGACATAATCTTCACATTACTCAAGTCCCGCTTAAAAAACCTATCCGGAGTCTCACCGGTAATCTCCTTAAACTCCCTTATAAAATGAGACTGGTCATAATACTTACCTTTAAATACAATATTCTGGTAATCAATAGCCACTCCACTCTTTATTGACTCCCAGACCCTGTTCACCCTGATTATCCTCTCCAGCCTTTTAGGAGAAGTACCCACTCTTTTAATAAACTGCCTCTGAAGAGTCCTTGGACTAACAAAAAACTCGCCCTCAATATCAGTAATTGCCTTCTCCTGAGCAGGATCAATTATCCTGTCATAAAATACATCAATATAATCAGGATTATAATTACCCATAATAGTCTCATTAATAAAACCCTCAAAGCAACTTATCCAGTCATCAATATCGTAAAACAGTGTCAGTCTCCTCCAAAAACTGTCAAAAGGGTCAAATGGAAGTTCAACATATATCCCATTTCCAGAGTCAAGGTTTATGTTAAAAATCCTTGAAAAAACTGAAGGCTTGCATGTGACAATAAATGTAATGTTAGAAGCTTTAATTCGCATCAATTTAGACCCAGAGGTCACAGGCGCAATAAAATAAAAGGGTAGGGTACCTATATGAGGATTAAGCATATAAGGAGGAGTTCCAAAATGGAAGACCAAAGAGATATCCTCCCTTGGTATAAACTTCTCCAAAACATCGCCCTCTTCAGAAGATTTAATTACCTCGTACTGCTTTACAAGCCATTCAAATCTCTCATTTGGTTTGCGAAAACAGACATCCATGGTAAAAATTATTCGTTAATACGATCTCTCATCTCTCCCTTCATACCAGTTGATAAAGGCAGTATTAACCACCTTATTCCCACCCGGAGTGGGATAATCACCGGAAAAATACCAATCTCCCGAATGGTCAGGTATTGCTTTATGTAAATTGTCAATAGTTTGAAAAACAATTCTTACATCTGCCTTAATCAAAGGACTCTTAACCATATTAGCAATCTTTAAAGATATATCTTCATCAGTAAACTGAGAGTAAATTTCCTTAACATGATTCTTCACATCCTCTTTCTTTAATCCTTGCTGATCTTTGCATTTTTTGTACACCTCATCGATGATATTTTCTTTTCCACTCTCTCTCAGCAGCTCAATTGCAGCGTTAAAGGCCACAAATTCGCCCATTCTGGTCATATCTATACCATAACAGTCCGGATACCTTATCTGAGGTGCCGAGGAGACTATTACTATCCTTTTTGGGCCCAGACCGTCAAGAATTCTAAGAATGCTTTTTCTCAAAGTTGTCCCTCTTACAATAGAATCATCCATAACAACAAGATTATCTCCTGAACCGATAACCCCATAGGTGACATCGTATACATGACCTGCCATCTCATCTCTGTCAGAGTCGGAAGTTATAAAGGTTCTAAGTTTGGCATCCTTGATTACGATTTTCTCCACCTTTGGTTTTGTTGAAATTCCTCTATCAACACAATACTTGTTGATTCCCTCTGTCATTCCTAAAAATGATGTCTCGGCAGTATTGGGAATATATGTAATTATCGTTTTTCCGAGCTCCCCTTCAACTGCATCATTAATCTGTTCTGCAAGTAACTCACCCAGTCTCTTTCTCTCCTGGTAAATATGCCTGTCATTACCTCGTGAAAAGTATATCCTTTCAAAAGAGCAACTTGATCTCTTTTTTGCCTCCCTTACCTTCAGATGAGTTATCTCCCCCTTTTTGTTGATAATCAATGCGTAGCCGGGGTCAATCTCCTTAATATTAAGGTCATCTACATTGAATGCAGTTCTTATTACAGATGCCTCTGATGCAACTACAGCTATCTCATCATCGGCATAATAGTAAGCCGGTCTGATACCCCACGGATCTCTCATTACAAAAGCATCCCCATGCCCGGCTACTCCTGCCACAGCATATCCACCGTCCCATTCGGCACAGCTTTTTGAAAGTATTGCCTGCCAGCCAAGATTCTCCTCTATTTGAACCGATATATCTTCTCTTGAGAAGCCCAAATCTCTGTAATGCCTGTATTTATTTTGAATCTCATCGTCCATAAAATACCCTACCTTCTCGAGAATCGTTACGGTGTCTGAGTAGTTTCTTGGATGCTGCCCGGCTTCAATTAGACTCTTGAATAGTTCATCTGTGTTTGTAAGATTAAAATTCGCAGCCAGTGCAAGATTTCTGCTCCTCCAGTTGCTGGACCTTTTTAGCGGATGAACCAGGTCAATGTTATTTTTACCAAATGTTGCATACCTGAGATGACCCAGATATATTTCTGAAATAAAAGGAATTGCTCTTTTCGCATCGTGCGCATTAAGAGTTGCAACAAGCTCTTTGTCAATCTGCTGGTTAATTGAACTGAACACCTCCTGAATAGGGTTGGAGCCGCAAGATCTTACTCTGTCCATATATTTAAAACCTGGCTCCATGTCCAGTTTCACACCCACAACCCCGGCCCCCTCCTGACCTCTGTTTCTCTGCTTCTCCATGAGAATGTAAAGCCGCTTGAAACCATATAGCAAAGTGCCGTATTTCTCCTTATAAAAGTCTAGTGGTTTTCTTAGTCTGATAAGGGCAATCCCGCATTCGTGATTTAATATATCGCTCATCTATTGGATCTGTTTAACGATTCCTTTATTTTTTCTTCCGTCAATAAATATGTAGAGTGGCTTCTGGAAAGAGACCACCCGTATGTAATTTGTCTCATATTTGGCATCCATCTTATTCAAGTTTTCAAAAGAGATCAATCCATCATTATTGAATGGGTTAATTGTAAGGTATCCTATTCCAAAAGATGTTAAATTCTGGAAGAAATGTGTTCCTTGGCTTGGCTCTATCTGAAAGTTTTTCATTCCGCATTCAACAATAACCTTCGCTTCAGATATGTTTGGCCATTTAACAGGTATTCCCAGCCAAGGATCGCTTGAACCCCAACGGCCCGGACCTACCAGAATGTAACCTTTACCCTCTTCTCTGTATGTGTTATTTAACTTGTCTATCTCCTGAGCCATCTCTTTAGTTTTTGCACTGTCAAAATGCTCCTCTCTTATATAAATAATGTCTGTTACTTTTTCAATCAGGCCGGCTCCCAGTGCTCTTTGAGAATATATCACAGCATTTGATACATCCATTTTTTCCCAGTCAAGAGACTTATTGTCCAGGCTCTCTGTTATAGGTCTTATCTGTAGGAAATTGAATATTTTATCTTCGTCCGAAGGGACATCCATATTCACGGCAAATTCTATTTCAACAGCAGACCTCATCTCCTTCTGACATATATCAAGTAAGTCGCTCAGAATCTCAGCAAGAGGCATTGTGTCGTACTTAAGGATATGCGAAAAGGTTATGATTTTCCTTCCATCTTCAAAGTTACTGTCAACTACCCTCTGATTATTCATATCCCATGTAGATGCAACATGGTTCATATTTCTGAAGTGTTTTGCATCGGCAATTTTAAATCTCTCGAGATTTACAGCATCGTCGATAGATGTTTTAAACATCTCTGGCTTAAGATCAAGCGCATACATCTCGTTTTGAGTCTCAGTCAATGCAAGGGCCGGAGTGGATAGTTGAAGTACATGCTTTGGATGTCTGGGCGAAAACCTTAGTGTTTTTCCACCCTCTACAACCAGTTTCCCAAGGCCAAATGCAAGATTAACAATTCCATCTTCCGATTTTTCTGAGCCTAAAGGATAGAAGTTGATAGACCTGGCAACACCTGAAAGGGTGGGGAAGAAGTAGCCCGAATCCTCTGTTCCGCATACATCTTGCAATACAACAGCCATTTTCTCTTCACTTAGTAAATTAGAGGTTGCCTGGATGTATGACCTGCTTGCAGAGAAATATACCGATGCATAGACACTCTTGATGGCTTTGCCCAGAAGTCTTAGCATCTGATCCTTATTGTGAGTGAGAGGAATCATGTAAGTCGAGTATATTCCCGCAAATGGCTGATAGTGAGAATCTTCAAGCTTTGAACTTGACCTCACCGCTATGGGGCTTGATGCGTTATCAATAAAGACTCTTAAATCCTGAACCAGTGACTCAGGGAGCCTGGAACTTACAAATTCAGAGAGAATCTCATCATCTGAGATATCTGAATTAATTACATACTGAAGTCCGTTTACCTTAATGAATTCATCAAAGTAATCTGTTGCGACAACAACTGTTCTGGGGATGAGTAGTTTAACTCCGGGGTATTTGTTTAGCAGATTGTATTTCTGCAGCATATTGTTTATAAAAGCCAGACCTCTTGCCTTTCCCCCGAGAGACCCCTCTCCCACGCGAGCAAACCAAATGTATTTACTATATGTAGCAGGATCAAATCTGGCAACTACACCATGTCCTAATAGAATTCTGTAATCAATTATTGCCTGAACAATATATCTTCTCAAATGCTCTGTATCCTTAAAATGGCTTTTGTCCGCCTTCCTTATTTTTGAGGCAAGCGAGAAAAGTCCTCTTGAGTACATCCACTTTGAAAGTCTGTTTCTTGAACCGTGGAAAAGCAAAACATCTTCTGGAATATCCATTACCAGATGTTGTAAATCCCTGAGGTCTCTCGCTCTCCCTAAAACTTCACCTGTGTCAAGGTCTCTGAAAACGAAATCACCAAAGAGGAACTCTTCGCTAATATAATCACCTAGTTCAAGTAAAAGTGTCTTTGAGTACTTTAGTATGAATCCCACTCCCAGATCTTTTGCCACATCTCTCATACTCTCCTGAGAAGATTGCATTAAAATGGGCATATGAGGATTATCTGCTTTGATCATTTTGCAAAGATCCACTCCGGCATCCATCTTCTCCGTATGAGAGGGATCATTCTTATTGATTACAAAAGCAACGTCAGATATAATTCCTAATAGATTTTGCTTGTATTTTTCATACAACTCTACTGCTTCAGAATAGTTGGTGGCCAGTAGAATCTTTGGCCGGGCTCTTTTTCTTAATTTTTGCTGTTGCTCATTGAGAGCCTCCTTAAGGAACTCGGCACTCTGTTGCAGGACAAGTTTATATAAGGCCGGAAGATAAGTCGAATAGTATCTTATTGAATCCTCTACAAGAAGAATTGACTGAACGCCCACACCCAATATATCATCATCGGCATTTATCCTGTCTTCAAAAAGTTTTATTATAGCCAGAATAAGGTCAGCGTTCCCTTGCCAGCTGAAAATATAGTCAATTCCGGATTTGTCCTGACTGTCAATAATTCTGTATAGCTCTTTTGAAAAATGGGTTAAAAGAACAAAGGGAATATGTGTGCCTCTCTCTTTTAACTGTCTTGAGAATTTAAAAACATCCAGTTCGCCTACATTGAACATGCTTATGATTAAATCAAAGTCATGGTCTCCGGATAGTATCTTTGAGGCTTCGCTTGATGAGGTAACCCATGTAAATGAAGGTGGATTACTAAGGTTCAGATCTACATACTCCTTATAAATCTGAACCTCAATTCTTCCATCTTCTTCAAGAGTATAAGCGTCATAACTGCTGCAAATCATAAGTACCCTGCGTACTCTTCTTTGCATAAGACCTTTGTAGTTTGTTCTTATGGTCTTCTGATTTGAGCGGCTATGTGGCATAATATTTCACATTTAAATTATTTTGAATAGTCGTAAAACCCTTTACCTGTCTTTCGTCCCAGAAGATTTGCCCTTACCATTTTTCTGAGTAGCGGATGAGGTCTGTATTTTGAGTCTCCAAACTCTTTGTGAAGTACCTCCATAATTGCCAGACAAACATCAAGTCCTATCAGGTCACCTAAAGCGAGTGGACCCATGGGGTGATTTGCACCCATTTTCATCGCTTCATCAATCTCCTCAGCAGAGGCGACTCCATCTGCTAAAATTGATATGCCTTCGTTTACAAGTGGTATCAAAATCCTGTTAACAACAAATCCGGGAGCTTCGTTCACTGAAACCGGTGTTTTCCCCATTTTAACGGCCAATTCAGTAACAAATTGTTGAACGTCATCGGAAGTTAGCTGACCCCTTATAACTTCAACCAGCTTCATAACTGGAGCTGGATTGAAGAAGTGCATTCCTATTACCCTGTCCGCTCTTTTAGTTGATGCTGCAATTTCAGTAATTGACAGGGACGATGTGTTTGAAGCCAGTATGGTTTCAGGTTTGCAAAGTTTGTCAAGTAGACCAAAAACCTCTCTTTTAATCTCCATTGTCTCAAGTATAGCCTCTACAACTATATCAGCGTCTGCACAAGATTCGTATTCAGTTGTTCCGGTAACAGAAGATAATATCTGATCCATCTGCTCCTGACTCATCTTTCCCTTCTCTACAAGTCTTGAAAGATTTTTTCTGATATTCTTCTCTCCGGCTTCTAGTTCGGCCTTGTTGTATCCCTTCATAACCACGGGAATTCCTGCCTGGGCAAAAGCTTGTACAATACCGCTGCCCATAGTTCCTGTACCAATAACTGCTGCTTTCATCTTATATTGATTGAATTATAATTTATCTGTTTTTAAATTCCGGTTTGCGCTTTTGAAGAAATGCCTCCATACCCTCTTTTTGATCTAAGGTGCCAAAACAACTACCAAAAAGCCTGTTTTCAAGTGTTACAGACTCTTCAGTGGGATAATCTGTTGCATAATTGATAACCTTTTTGGAGAGTCTTACAGCTACAGGTGCCTTTAAAGCAATAGTTTTTGCCATCTCAATAGCAGATGTCAAAATATCAGCTGCCGGAACCACCTTATTTACCAGGCCGATTGACAAAGCCTCTGCAGCATCAATAACTCTGCCGGTAAATATCAGCTCTTTGGCCTTTGCAGGCCCTATCAGTTTAGCCATTCTAACTGTCCCTCCAAAACCAGGGGTGATGCCTAACCCCACCTCAGGCTGTCCAAATTTTGCATTATCTGATGCTATTCTGATATCGCAAGCCATCGCAAGTTCACAGCCACCGCCTAGCGCAAATCCGTTCACAGCTGCGATAACCGGTTTTTCCGATTTCTCAATGCTTCTGAATATATCTGAACCCACCTTACCAAATGCCTCGCCTTCTGCGGGGTTTAGTGATGACATCTCCTGAATGTCTGCTCCCGCAACAAATGACCTGCCTTCACCGGTAATAATAATTGCATATACCTCTTTATCACTCTCAGCCTCATGGAGGGCCAGGGAAAGTTCTGTAAGGATTTTTGAATTTAAAGCATTAAGAGCAGGGGGGTTACTGATTTTGATAATAGCTGTACGCCCCTCTTTTTGCAGAGATACAAACTCGAGATTCATAGTGTGTTACTTTTATATATTCAATGGATAAAGGTAACACTTTTAGGTGAAATTTTTGCTAGGATCTTATATCAGTTCAGACTGCCGGAAAAAGGAGTGTGTAAAGAAAGTAGATTGAGCCTGATATCAAAAGTGTTGCAGGAATTGTGAATATCCATGCCGCTACAATATTTTTAGCAGTTGCCCACCTAACAGAAGCAACACCCTTTGTAAGACCCACTCCTATGATTGAGCCTGTGATTGTATGAGTAGTACTTACAGGAATACCACCCAATGCTGTTCCTATTAATGTTAACGCACCAGCTGTCTCAGCACTAAAGCCTTGTACAGGTTTAAGTTTAGCAAGTCCGTCTCCCAGTGTTCTGATCACCTTCCAGCCGCCCGTTATTGTGCCAAGTGCAATTACAGAATAGCAAGTAATAATAAGCCACATAGGTACATGGAATTCCCCTGTATTATCATACAGATAAGTGTCAATAAAACTGTTTGTTCCAGACACACTAAAAAGTAGAATAGCAATTATTCCCATTGTTTTTTGAGCGTCATTTCCTCCGTGACCCAGAGAGAATATGGCAGAAGAGAAGAGTTGCATTACTTTGAAACCACTTTCTACTTTTAAAGGGTTTTTACGCTTGAAAATAAACAGTGTAATTGACATCATTATGAAGCTAAGCACAGATCCAATAAGAGGAGAAAGTACTATGAACAGTGCAATTTTTAGAATTCCGGCAGTAACAAGTGCATTGCTACCAAATACAAACCATGCCGGCCCTATCATTCCACCTATTAGTGCGTGCGAAACGCTTATAGGCAGTCCGTAGTGGGTACATACCCAAACCCAGACAACAGCACCAATCAATGCAGAAAGAATTAGCGGAGGGCTAACAATTTGAGGATCAATAATGCCTTTGCCAATTGTATTAGCTACGTGGATTCCAAAAACAAAGTATGCAGCAAAATTCCAGAATGCAGCCCAGAGAACAGCCATCCCCGGGGAGAGCACCTTAGTAGAGACTATTGTTGCAATTGAGTTTGCGGCATCGTTCATCCCATTCAGGAAATCAAAAAGAAGAGCAATTAAAATGCCTACAATAACTATTGTCAACATATTATGCTAATTTAATAATGATGGATTTAATACTGTCTGCAACCTCTTTTGCTCTGTCTGTTGTATCCTCAAGGCTTTGAACGATGTTCTTGTTTTTGACCAGTTCAATTGCATCTTTCTCGTTCTGAAACAGGAACATATTGTATTCTTCATAAAGTTCGTCAACCTTATGTTCAATATCTTTGATTTTTTTACATCTCTTAAGAATTTCATCACTCTTTTTTGCCATGGATTCAAGTCCTTTAGCAATTTCTGCAATCAACTTAGCATCCTCGAGAATCAAGTCTACAATTATTATAAGATCCCTGGCAGGCGGAGCAGGCCTGTACATAACAAGTTTTCTTCCGGCATCGTGGATAAAATCAAGGAAGGTGTCAATCCTGGAGGCAAGGACGTGGATATCCTCTCTGTCAAATGGGGTTACAAATGTCAGGTTGAGTTCTTCGTAAATCGTAGCAGTGATTTTGTCTCCCTTTGATTCGAGCTCTTTAATTTTTTTGTAACTCTCTTTCTGAAGTTCGTAGTTGCTCTCAAGATACAACCTCTTCAACTCCTCAGCTGCTTCAATTATGTTTTCAGTCTGAGCAATATACAATGGGTAAAATTTCTTCTCTTTTACCACGAACAACTGTAAGAATCTGTCTAGTTTCATTTGATTAATTTTTTTGCAAAATTATGCCAAGAATTAGAAATTGGAGAAAAAATGAACCTGATTAGATATAAAATTAACAAAAGCGTAACATTATCTGTTACGCTTTTGCTAATTTCCACAAAAATAGACATTTAGCTTATAAGTGACAAACTTCTTTTTACAAATCTGTTAAGATCTTCGCCTTTAAGCATACCGTTTGAAAGCAGTGCAAGATCGCAAACCTGTCTGAGGAGTTCATTCTCTTTTCCAAAGGTGGCCAGAAGATTTTTTCGCTCACCATTTATCTCTTCAATCTCTTTCTCGAGTTTCTCCTTATTGTCTTTGACAGCTTTGTCGATATCATCCTCTTTTTTCCCTTTAATTTTCTCGATTATTTCATTAAGTTCTCTCTCAGGGGTGACGATTTTTGACTCAAAAGATGTAATCTCATTTGACAATTTTTCTACTTTCTGACTAAGTATTTTTTTAATAACTGAGTGATTGAAATTGACAATAATACTATATGATTCAGGAAGTGAGCCGTAGAAATTCATGCCTCCGTTCATTGCAGACATCTCTCTGTATCTTCTCATAAATTCACTTCTTGTTATCATAACTGCAGGATCTGTCTCTCCAAGATTTTCAACGCTTACGTTATAGTGGTTACCGCCAGGCATAGCAGCCTCAAAGGCATTTGCAATATCCTTCTCCTCTGCGCTGCTTATCGCTGGTTTTTCTAAATCAGCCTTTTGTATGATTTTATCAATGTGGTCTGAATCCACTCTCATAAATGATGAATCCTTGAATTTTGATTCAAGAAGATTAACGTAGTGAGAATCAAGTTGACTGTCAAAAACCAGAACATCATAGCCTCTGTTTTTAGCACTCTCGATAAAGGTAAATTGTTCCTGTGTATCGGTAGTATAGAGGTATATCAACTTCTTGTTTTTATCTGTTTGCTCTGTCTCAATTAGTGTTTTGTACTCGTCAAAACTGAAGAACTTGTTGTCAGTATTTTTAAGAAGTGAGAATTTCTCTGCACGCTCGTAGAATTTCTCATCTGTAAGCATACCATACTCTATGAATATTTTTAGGTTATCCCATTTATCTTCAAGAGATTTTCTGTCGTTTTTGAAAATCTCCTCAAGCCTGTCAGCAACTTTTTTTGTAATGTGAGAAGAGATTTTCTTTACGTTTGAGTCAGATTGAAGATAGCTTCTTGACACATTAAGAGGAATATCAGGTGAGTCTATTACTCCATGAAGTAGTGTTAAGAAGTCAGGTACAATGTTTTCTACTGAATCGGTAACAAATACCTGATTGCAGTAAAGCTGAATTTTGTTTCTAGAAACCTCTATCTTGTCCTTAATTTTTGGGAAATAGAGAACTCCGGTAAGATTAAACGGGTAGTCGACATTAAGGTGAATATGAAACAGAGGATCCTCCTGCATAGGATAAAGCTCACGATAGAAGTTCATATAATCCTCTTCCTTTAATTCAGATGGCTTTCTGGTCCATAGAGGAACTGGATTATTTATAATCTTATCTTTACCCGTCTCAACCTGTTTTCCATCTTTCCACTCTGTTTCCCTCCCAAATGCTATCTCAACTGGCAGGAATTTGCAATATTTATTAAGAAGGTGATTTATCTTCTCTTCAGTAGCAAAATCTTTTGACTCATCATCAAGATAAAGGATAACATCTGTACCTCTCTCTTTCCGTTTCCCTTTACCTGTTTCATATGTAGGATCTCCCTCGCAGCTCCACTTTACAGGTTCAGCCCCCTCTCTCCATGAAAGAGTCTGAATTTCAACTTTCTTCGAGACCATGAAAGCAGAGTAAAAACCAAGTCCAAAATGCCCGATTATGTTGTTAAGCTGGTCTTTGTATTTATCAAGAAACTCTCCGGCACTTGAGAAGGCAATCTGATTAATATATTTATTTACCTCCTCCTCAGTCATTCCTATACCATTATCGCTAATAGTGATTGTGCCCTTTTTAGGGTCAGATGAGACCTTCACTCTTAGTTCTCCAGTCTCTCCTTTAAATTCACCGCTTGAAGAGAGAGCTTTAAGTTTCTGAGTAGCATCTACTGCATTTGAAACGAGTTCTCTTAAGAAAATCTCGTGATCTGAGTAGAGAAACTTCTTGATTATTGGAAAGATGTTTTCGCTTGTTACGCCTATCGTCCCTTTTTGCATAGTATCGTTATTAGATTAATTATTAAATGTTACTGGTAAACATAAAAATCAAAAGGCATACCATTTGTTAAATGTATGCCTTTCTCTGACAAATCGTCATATCAAAAATTACTTGCAGATCATTATGTCAAGAATCATGCTGTCTGTTTGCTTCATCCCCTCAGAGCCAATAGAGCCAAGGTTTCTGATAGTCTTTTCTATATCCTTTTCAATTATACCGTCGTTCTCAGAAATACATATGTTGTCCAGTGCCAGGATTGATGACTGAACAGCGGATGAGACTCCGGAGGCAACTTTAAGTGCACATCCTACTTTAGCCCCATCGCAAACCATACCGGTAATATTGCCTATCATGTTTTTTATGGCATACGTAGCTTGTTCGTAGTTGCCCTTGCGCAGATATACTATCCCGCAAGAAGCACCTGTAGATGCTATAACACATCCGCAAAGAGCAGACAATTTTCCAAGATAGTGTTTTATGTGAATTGCTACCAGGTGGCTAAGAACCAATGCTCTTGCAAGTTCTTCTCTTGTTGATCCCAGTTTGTCTGCAGCAGCAATTACAGGCATAGTGACTGTAATACCCTGATTTCCACTTCCCGAGTTGCTCATTGCAGGAAGAGTGCAGCCGGCCATCCTGGCATCAGAGGCTGCAGCAGTAACGGCCATAGAGTAGGTGAGTAGTCCGCTTCCGAATATGTTTTTGTGAACATTGTCCTGAATGGTTCTGCCTACCTGAAGCCCGTATTTATTCTCCAAACCTTCAGTGGCAAGCGCTCTGTTCATAGTCTCTGATTCAAGAATAAACTCAATGTCATTAAAGTTTACGCTAGATGCAAAGTCCCAGATTTTCTTGACTGTAAGTGAATACTTTTTTTCTTTAATATCTTTTCCTTCATCATTGGTACTCTCACCGTAGAACGGAGTACCCTTAAAAAGTGAAGCTCCATCAACAACTATGCTAGTTATTGAGTCGTGGTTCTCCTCAATAACAACCTCGGCTTTGTGATGACCTGAAGCGCATGTAGCTTTAATAAAAAGCTTCTTATCTGATTTTGAAATAGATATACCTACAAGTTCATCTTCTACCATTTTTTTTGCAGCATCGATGGATGTGTTGTCAATATCTCTGAGAACTTCAAGCTTATATACGCTTTTTCCACAAGTCACCCCCAGAGCAGCAGCGATGTGCAGGCCTACCATTCCCGTCCCGGGAACGCCTACGCCCATTCCGTTTTTAAGGATATTGGCACTTACTTCTACATCTACTCTGTCAACTTTTAAATTCAGCTTTTCAATCTCCTCAGAAGCTCTGGCAACTGCCAGTGAGACAGCAACAGGTTCAGTGCATCCAAGTGCCGGTTTTACCTCTCTTTTGATCAGCTCAATTATTGATTTTTCCCAGTCGGAAGTCATTATTGTCCCTTTTTATTCTCGTTGAAAAAAATGATTACAGATTTAATTAGGTTCTCCATCTCTGCCTTACTTTTTATTGTTTCAACCGGGAATCCCAGAGAAACAACGTTATAATCACCTTTAAAAGCGACTCCAGCAGAGATGTTATTCTCTTTGTATCTATAAATAGTCCATGCTCCGTCTCCTTTAGGCTCTATGCCGTCAGGAGATTCTGAGGTGTAGGAGAATTCGTTTGGTGTTGTGTGAAATGACAACTCTCCATTAAACTTAAATGGGCTCTGAACAGACTTTACATACCCGTTACGGCTTGCATGGTTTGTTCTCCACTCATATTTAAGTACATTCTGAACGAAATTCTTTGTGGTATCATCCATCTCAATACTATCCCAGACATCAGTAGCAATATAGGCTCCACTAATTAGTATGTTACCTCCTGCTTTTGAGTAACTCTCAATTGCATTCATAATACCTGGCGTAAAGACCTTAAACCTGACCTCTCCCGTTCCCCTTCCCATTTTATACTGTCTCTGTTTGCCCATAATAAAATCTACAATGGAGTAGGCGTTGAGATCAACAGATCCAGTTTCAACTGATTCTCTGCTTGCCGATACAAAACTATATCCCTCTTTAGCAAAAGCCTTTCCGTGAACCGCCGGATAGTCAAAAGTATTTCCTGCAATTACTCTTGTTTCGTAATCTGCATAAGAGGCACCAAATCCCGGAGAGTCGTCATCCATCCACGGAATCTCTCTTCTGAACTCGTACTGGCTTCCTATGTACGATATGTCTTTAATGTACGGAGATCCAAAATCATCATAATCGGCAAACCCGCCTCTGGTTGTATCTGCTGTTGCAAAATGGGCCGGGGCAGATATCCTTGTGAATCCGTTAACAATCAGAATCTTTCCCTTCTCTTCAGGAGAACTGTATAGTGATAATATCTCAGATGGGAAGCTTTCTCCTCCTTTGTTTGCTGCAGTAACTTTAAATGAATATAAAACACCTTTCTCAATATCTACAGCCAGAGAACTTCCCTCTACAACCCTGCCACCATCAAATCCTGAGTCACCCTTTCTGGTGTAAACAATAAATCTTTCAGGAGATGCTGTTGCTTCCAGGGAGTCATCAACTCCTCTCCATCTGAGAAGTGCCACATCATTATGAAGCGAGACAGAAAATTCCTGAACAGGTAGTGGCTGAACAACATATTCTCTACCTTCAGAGGCGGCTAAATATTTTAACATCCCTTTGTAGATAGCTCGTGACACAGTAAATCTGAATTCAGGGTCCAGACCATATCTCATATCTGCAAGATTCTGGTGTGAGAGCAGTTCTAGAAGCATCGTAGGTACAACAGGTGATCTAGATTCAGAATAAGATCTGTCCCAAATTCCTCTTTGTTGCCATATGGGTTCGTGTTTTGCTCTGATATCCTGTACTATCTGATTTTGAATCATATCTGTAAGGAACCTTCCCTCTATTCTGTCTCTTCCATCTGGATTGAGGTCAGAACCATTAGAAGACCTTGTGTAAATACCTAAAGTGCCTATGATAGAGTCGTTCAAAGTAGTACCTGCATCCGTGTGGAATGCAAAAGCGAGATTAACTGGAATATTCAGCCCCTTTTCATCAGGATTTACAGCTGATCCGCCAGATAAAACGTTCACCCATTTACCTCTTGACATATAATCATCATTATAGTCGTTGGCATTTTTATTAGGAGAATAGATTGTGTCTGAGAAGCCAGCCCACTGTAGCCAATATCTTGCACCCTCTGTGAATCTTGGATAACCGCTTACAATCGGCTCAACATCTAGATCAATTTTCACACTCTTAACAGGTTCGTTTGATGAGCTTTTTACATTCAGCTGAGAACCCTCTTCAGAAGGTTTTCTGGCGATATTTCCCAAACCGCCGCCAATTTTAACAGCGTCTGCTGTAATATACTCCCTGTTATTATCCAGTAAATTTGACAGAGATATGTATTGATTTGCAGCACCTTTTATAAAATGGAAAGTACCCAGATAAATCCAGGTGCCACCTCCCATTTTCTGGTTAACAAGAAAAGATGTCTCACCTGAAGAGTGATGTACTGTATATTTAGCTTTTGAAGTGCTTTTTGGTAAAGATTGATATGAAACGTAAACAGCATATTCTCCTGTTTCAGGAAACTGAGCGTGCCACTCTGCTTTACTTTCACCCTTCTTGTCATCTGTTCCCCTTACTACCCTTGCTGTACCTGATCTAAACGGATTTTCACCTGATACATAAAACTCCTTTAGAGAGTTAAATCCAAGAGAATCAGTTGTGTTCCATCTTCTTGTACCTGTTTCTTCTAAATAGCCCGAGCCTGGAATATCGTTGTCAACGATAATTTCATTAAGTTGAATATCTCTTTCACGTGGCATTAGAACATAAGCTCCTGAATTTTCAAGCATGGGGACAAGGAATGGGAGAACATATGATTGTGTGTAAAGATCTTCAACAGTCTGAAATATTCTTGCTCTCTGCCATTCCCATCTGAGAAGCTTTTGTTCATAATAGAACCCATGACTTTGCCATAGAGCGATGTGATTTCCATCAAGTCCTGCTGAGAACTTTAAAGGTGCAGAAAGTTTTGAAACAAGAGGTGATTTGATTATCACCTTCTGATGGCTTTTTGTCTCTTTTTTTAACTGCTGGGCGGATGCTTTTCGATAGGCAGGAGGTATGAAATCCTCGATAGGCGATCTTGATGATTCTATCCTCAATGCCATTTGTTTATATTTATCTGGCAGAGTAGCTCTGACAATTTCGTATGCTTTGCTTACATTTTCTTCTCGGAAAGAGTATTCAGAAAGAGGTGTGGAGAATGAAATGGTAAGTGTATTGGCATTTTTCACTACTCTTGAAACTGAAATTTTACCAAGGACAAAGGCCTGGCCTTTAAAATATGATTGTAAAGAATCTGCTGCCGCAGAAAATTGTCTCGAATCCAGCCTTTGTGCATTAATTGAGATAGGTGCTGCAAAAGAAATCAAGGCCAGAAGCAGGATAGAGATTTTTTTCATATTGTTTTGTTTGGAGTGCAAAAGTAATCATAAAAGAGTAAATTTGTATTAAACAGTAATCAATAAAATCTACAAAAATGAAGAGGAGTATTTTTTTAATTCTAATGTTCACTTTTATGTTAATTTCATGTAAAAACAGGAGTGTAATTTCAGATGAAAACACAGCTACAATACAGGCAGACAGCAGAGGTTACATTGTTGAGGTTGGGGATGACGCTCCTGATTTTGTTATTGAGTATCTCGACGGAAGAAAAGAGATGTTGTCTGATCATAAAGGGAAAGTGGTTATGATTCAGTTTACTGCCAGCTGGTGCGGAGTATGCAGAAAAGAGATGCCATATATTGAGGATAAAATATGGAAAAAAAATTCAGAGAACCCTGATTTTTTACTTATTGGAATTGACTTTAAGGAGGATGCTGAAACAACCTCTAAGTTCGCTAAGGATCTGAATATCACATATCCTCTGACATTGGACCTTAAAGGAGAGATATTTGAACTGTTTTGTGGCCCGGATGCCGGGGTTACAAGAAACATTATTATTGATCCTCAAGGGAAAATAATTATGCTTACAAGATTGTTTGAAGAGGAGGAGTTTAACTCCATGGTTGAGCTTATAGACAGTGAACTTGAAAAAATCTCTACAAAATGATGCAGAAAATCAATCTTGCCAATCTTCCCACAAAAATTGTTAAACTTGAAAGGCTTTCAAAAGAGTGGGGCATTAATCTTTATGTGAAGAGGGATGATCAGACCGGCTCTGAAATCTCAGGTAATAAGATTAGGAAACTTGAATATTTGCTTAAAGTTGCATCTGATAATGGATGTGACACACTAATAACAACTGGCGGAATTCAGTCAAACCACTGCCGGGCTACTGCAGCAGCTGCTGCTATACTTGGTTTTAAGTGCGAACTATTGTTAAGGATTGGGGATTATCCTAAAATTGAAGGCAATTATTTTCTTGATAAACTCTTTGGAGCAAATATAAATTTTTGTAATCATGATGAATACAGAGATTCCAGGGACGAGATAATGGGAAAAATTGCCGAGAAACTTAATCAAGAAGAGGGTAGAAAATCTTTTATTATTCCGGAAGGAGCTTCAAATGCTATTGGTAGTTTAGGTTATTACGAGGCAATGCAGGAGATTGTGGCACAGGAAAAACAATTGAATCAACATTTTGACACTGTTGTAGTTGCTGTAGGGTCTGGAGGTACGTATTCAGGTCTTTGTACTGCAAACAAGGAGTTAAATTTATCTAAAAGAGTTTTGGGGTTTGCAGTTGCATCTGACAAAGATTATTTTGTAGACAAGATTCATAGCATAAATGAGGAACTTGCAAAAATTGCCAGGTTTCAATCCTCATTCACAAAGGCAGATATTGAGATAAACGATCGTTACGTGGGAGTGGGTTATGCCATTAGCAGACCTGAAGAACTCGCCTTTATCTCAAAAATTGCATCATCAGAGGGGCTTGTACTTGATCCTGTTTATACCGGGAAGGCTATGTACGGACTATATAATGAAATAAAAGAGGGCAATGTACCTCTTGGGTCCAATGTCCTCTTTATACATACAGGGGGGCTTTTTGGCCTATTCCCTAAGCAAGAGCAGTTTGAATTTTAATTATTTCATGTAACTGTAGAGTATCTCTTTTTGCGGAATAAATGTCTCCTTAACAGTTCTGGGGCTTACCCACCTGATAAGGTTAAATTCTCCGCCTGCTTTGTCATTTGTCCCGGATCCTCTGGAACCTCCAAATGGCTGTTTTCCTACAACAGCTCCTGTTGGTTTGTCATTAATATAGAAGTTTCCGGCTGCGTACTGAAGTTTTGAACAAGCCTTAACAACCTCCATCCGGTCTCTTCCAAACACAGCTCCGGTCAATCCGTAAGGTGATGTAGTGTTGCATAAATCAAGCGTTTGCTCTACTTCAGAGTCATCGTAAACATAGACTGTCAATACAGGTCCAAAAATCTCCTCCTCCATAGTCTTAAAATGGGGGTCTGTAGTTTTGATCAAAGTAGGTGCAATGAAATAACCTACAGACTTGTCATAAGTGCCGCCGTATACTATTTCAGCAAACTCTGATTTCTTAGCATACTCAATATATGAGACAATATTGTCAAAAGAGTTTTCATCAATAACTGCATTCACAAAGTTTGAGGCATCATCCGGATCACCCATCTTGGCAATTTTACTAAACTCAACCATTTTCACGCGGATGCTCTCCCATAGGGATTTTGGAACATACATTCTGGATGCTGCAGAGCATTTTTGTCCCTGATACTCATAAGCGCCGCTAAAGGCTCCAGCTGCAACCTCTTCAGAATCTGCACTTGGAAGAACAAATACAAAATCTTTACCACCAGTTTCACCCACAAGTCTTGGATATGATTTATAATTTTCAAGATTATTGGCTACACTTTTCCATAGAGAATTGAATGTTCCGTTTGAACCGGTAAAATGAATCCCGGCCAGATCTTGCGATGAAGTTACCATTGACCCGATTTGAGCTCCACTGCCGGGAATGAAATTTACTACACCAGCAGGAACTCCCGCCTCCATGAATATCTCCATCAGGTAGTAGTTTGATAACAGGGCTGTAGTAGCAGGTTTCCAAATAGTTGTGTTTCCCATCATTACAGGTGACATATTTAGATTTGACGCAATTGATGTGAAGTTAAACGGACTAACAGCGAATACTACTCCCTCCAGAGCTCTGTATTCCATTCTGTTCAGCTGGTTGAAAGATGAGAGTGGCTGTGTTTTGTAAACATCAGATGCAAAGGAGACGTTAAATCTTAAAAAATCGGCTGTCTCACAAACTGCATCAATTTCTGACTGATAGATGTTCTTGCTTTGGCCCAGCATTGTAGCAGCATTAAGTTTTGCCCTGTATTTTACAGTAATGAGCTCTGCAACTTTAAGCATTATTGATGCCCTTGTGGTCCAGTGCTGATTATTCCAGTCAATGTGTGCCTCTTTTGCTGCATCAATTGCCATTTTAATCTCAGTATCTCCGGCTTTATGGTAAACAGCTAAAGTGTGAGTGTGCTTATGTGGCATTATCACTTTACCGGTATTTCCTGTAAATATCTTTTTCCCACCTATTATTAATGGGATTTCAACAACTGTTTTACTCTGCCTTTCAAGTTCAAGGTCGAGAGCTTTTCTCTCAGGGGAACCGGATAAATATTCCAAAACCGGCTCATTTTCCGGCATTTTGAAGTTATAAATAGAGTTGTTCATTTAAATTTATTTTATAATTACTTTTATGATTATGCAACAATCAAATATTGATTTCGTTTAATTGGCAGAAAGAAGTTAGAATGAACAGGTTATTCAGCACTTTAAACAGAAGAGTCTCAAGAGAGAGAATCATTTATGATGAATGTCATAAAAAGTTGTATTATACAAGTTTGAGAATTCTGAATAACAGTATGGAGGCTGAAGAGGTTATGCACGACACATTATTAAAATACTTTGAAAGAGACGAATTTAATACAGTTAAAGAGCGAGACTCATGGCTAAGCAGAGTATGTATAAACATGTCAATTGACAGATTGAGAAAAAGAAAATCAATTGACAATTTGTTGCAGAGCCAAGACTTAAAAGAGAGTCTCTCTGAAAACGAAGTTAACGAAAATATTTCATTTAAAGGAGTCACTGTGAATATGGTTAAAGATGTTATGCAAACGTTAGCTGATGGTTATAGAGTAATACTATCTCTAGTCCTGTTTGAAGGGTATGATTACGAAGAAATAGCGCAAATTACCGGAATAAAGGAGGTCTCTGTAAGAACTCAGTATATAAGAGGAAAAGCGAGATTAATCGAGGAGCTGGAGAGGAGGAGAGAGAAAACTACAGGAGGATTTTAAAATGGATAATTTAAAGAATTTTATTGATCAAAACAGAGAAGAGTTTGAATCAGAACAGATTCAATTTGGTCATAAAGAGAGATTTTTTGAGAAGGTTAAAGAATCAAACAAAAAAAGGGCTATAGTAATTCAAATGCCATACTGGGCAAAACTTGCAGTTGCATCAGCAATATTACTCCTCTTGGCTGTCCCGCTTTTTGTTAAATACAGGCTGTCTGAAATGGAGTCGGGCGAGTACTACATTGAGATTCTTAACGAACAGAGTATGAAAATCCAAAAGATGGCCGGCTCTTTAAGTCCTGATGAAAAACTTACAGTTGAATCTACAATAAGGCAACTTAATGATGAAAGTACCCTTATGGCCGATCAGTTACCGTCATCAATGAGCAGCAGGGAGAAGAGAAAAATACTCAAGGGATACTATACAGAAAAAATTGAGGGGGGAGACAAACTTGTAATGTATGTAGAATCACTTGTAAAGTAGTAAAATAGAATATTATGCATAATATTAATTCGATAAATTATTTAATAAATATTTAACAAAATGAAAAAATTATCAATTTTTTTAACACTGATATTCCTGTCCGCCGTTCTATTCGCACAGGATGTAACTAAAAGCCATCAAGTTGCCGCCTTTACCGGAGTAAATGCAGGTGGTGTTTTTGATATAACACTTACAAAATCACCCACTAATTCAGTAACTACTACTGCCGGTGCCGATATTGCTAAATATATACAGGTAAAGGTTAAAGATGGTGTACTGCACTTGGATTTAGATAGTGACAACATGCCTGCTTCACTAAAAAGAAATATTAAATATATCAAGGCAAATATTACAATCAATCAGCTTGACAAACTTTTTATTTCAGGAGCAGCCAGATTAAAGTCAAATGGTCAGTTTAATCCCACATCTTTCAAGGGAGACTTCAGTGGCGCTGTTATAGTTGAGGGGTTGAACATAGTTTCAGGAAGCTCCTTTATACAGGTAAGCGGAGCTTCTAAGCTTGATATTAAAGGCAGGGCAGATGAAGTTAAATATGATATTTCTGGCGCTTCAGTAGTAACTATCGATCAAGAGTCAGGAGATTTGGAGATAGGAGGAAGCGGAGCATCAAAAATGAATTACTCAGGAAATTCTTCTAAAACTGAGGTTTCAATTTCTGGGGCAACAAATGTTAAGATGAGAGGATCTTCCAGCTTAGCGGTTTTCGAAGCATCAGGTGCATCAGTTCTCGATGCAGAGCACTTTAATGTAAAAGAGGCTGAAATTGAGGCAAGTGGCGTAAGTAATATCAGAAGTAACGTTACCGGATCACTTTCAGCTGAATTATCCGGAGGTTCTGTTCTTCTTTACTCTGGAAATCCTGTAATGAAAAAAGTCCAAACCAGTTCACAGGCTTCGATTAAAAGGCTTAAACCATAATTCAATTTGAACAATAAATGCTATCTTTATGGAAATTTTTCCAATAAAGTAAGCATGAACAAAAAGAATTTACATAAAGAGATCTTTGTCCTTGATTCACATTGCGATACTCCTATTAGACTTCTTGCAGGTGCAGATATTAATAAAAGAGGAGAGGAGGGACATTTTGACTTTGTGAGAATGAAAGAGGGTGGCCTTAACGCCGCCTTCTTTGCAATATATACACCAAATACAATTGAACCCGATACTGCAACCAGGAGGGCAATGCAAATGATTGCAAGAACATACGACGCAGTAGAGGCGAGTGAAGGGAAAGTCTCCGTTGTACTGGATGCTCAGGATGCCAGAGATAACTTTGAATCAGGCATTTTGTCTGTTTTTATGGGCATGGAGAATGGTCTTCCAGTTCAAACCGACCTTAGCCTTCTCAGACTATTTTACGATATGGGAGTTAGATACATGACCCTTACACACGCAGGAAACAACGAAATATGTGATTCATGTGCAACAAAAGAGAAGAGATGGAATGGTCTAAGCCCTTTTGGGATAGAGGTTGTCAAGGAGATGAACAGATTGGGAATGTTGATTGATGTGTCTCACATTTCTGACGACTCTTTCAAGGATGTAATTAAATACTCTGATTCTCCAGTAGTTGCAACTCACTCATGTTGCCGGGCAATTGCAAATCATCCCCGGAATCTTACTGATGAGATGATAAAACAGATTGCCTCCACCGGTGGTGTTGTACAGATTAATTTTTATCCTCCATTTCTTAATAGTCAATATGCAGAAAAATTCTGGCCTCTTTGTGATGCTTTTGAAGAGGCAGAAAGTAAGTGGAAGGTGGATCCTGTAAAATATGCAGATGATTATGAGAGGACAAAACGTGATATGTTTGCACTGAAAAGACCATCTTATAAAGAGGTTGTTGATCATATTGACCATGTTGTTAAACTGGTAGGTGTTGAACATGTAGGTATTGGAACTGATTTCGATGGTATTGAGGTTGCCCCTGAAGGAGTGGAAAGTGTTGATAAACTCCCTGTTATTACTGATGAGCTTATTGAGCGGGGGTATTCAGAGAGTGATATAAAACTTATATTAGGTGAGAATTTCTTAAGATTACTTGAATAAATATGGGGAAAATTGCACTTGTAACCGGAGCTACATCCGGAATAGGAGAGGCTGTTGCTAAAAAGCTGGCATCTGCCGGGTATGATTTGATTATCACCGGAAGAAGAGTTGCTCAATTGTCAAGGGTAGCGAAACTAATTGAAAAAGAGTCCAAAAAGAAGGTTCTGTCACTAAGCTTTGACGTAAGAGAGTTGAGTCAGGTTGAACACTATCTTGGAGCACTTCCTCCAAACTGGCAGGAGATTGATTTGCTTGTTAATAATGCGGGGCTTGCAGTTGGATTAAATTCAGTTAATCAGGGGGTAATTGATGATTGGGAGAGGATGATTGACACTAATATCAAGGGTCTGCTTTATGTCTCAAAAATTATATCAAACTTGATGATTAAGAGGGGGAGAGGTCATATTATAAATATTGGGTCCATTGCAGGAAAGGATGTTTACCCTAACGGTAATGTTTATTGTGCAACCAAACATGCTGTTGACGCTTTGTCAAGGGGTATGATGATGGATCTGCACAAGTACAATATTAAGGTATCTCAAGTATGTCCAGGAGCTGTTGAGACAGAGTTCTCTATGGTCAGATTTAAGGGAGATTCAGAAAAGGCATCAAACGTATACAAAGGCTTTAAACCACTTATTGCTGAGGATATTGCAAATGTTGTTCTATATGTAGCTTCTGCTCCAGAACACGTAAACATTTGTGATGTTACAGTCATGCCACTTGCTCAGGCAAGTGTTTCAATTATTGATAAGAAAAACTGATTGACTATAGCCAACCGCCCATTTTGAGAATTTCGTCAATTTTGTGGGCGTTTTCTTCCCTGTTTCTATCATTTCTGTTTGAAAAGATAAGAACCAGTATTTTTTGCTCCGGATATCTTGCAGCATATATCTGAAATCCCCCGTTATCTCCTGTATGATATACTTTTACAGGATAATCCTCCCTCTCTTCAATAAACCATCCATATCCGTAAGAGTTCCCTGGTAAATCCTTTATGTCAATTTTAGGAGTTTGTGCCTCTTTTAAGCTCTCTTTGCTAACTAAAACATTGTTTCTTAATGCGTTTTCCCATTTCACGAACTCCATTACAGATGTGTAAATTCCACCATCTGCCTTAGTGGCAAAAAAGCTCTCTTCTCCGTAGTCAAACTCCTCAAATTTACCGGATTCCTTATTTTCTAAATATCCCCGTGCCATTCTTGGTATAAATCTACCATCTTCAAAGTACAGGCTTTCATCCATTCCAGCCGGATTAAATACTCTTTCTTTCATAAATGATTCAAAAGGCATACCTGAGGCCATTTCAACTATTGAGTACATTAGTTGAAAAGTTGGGTTCATATATTCATATCCATCTCCGGGTTCAAAATTTAGACTATCTAAATCTGCAATATATGAATAGGATTCAACGTCAGTGGCACTTAAAACAAACTCCCTATCCTCACGGTTTCTTGAATCAGGAATTCCGGAAGAGTGAGAAAGAATATGCCTTAGTGTAATTTTTTCAAAAAAATCGGCTTTGAAATGGGGAAACCATTTCTTAAGGTTGTCATCTAAAGATAACTTACCCTCCTCAGCCAGCATCAAAAGGGCTATTGCTGAAAATTGTTTTGAGACAGAGGCTATGTTATAAAAAGTATTCT
Source organism: Bacteroidales bacterium (assembly GCA_034003005.1). Lineage (GTDB taxonomy): Bacteria > Bacteroidota > Bacteroidia > Bacteroidales > UBA932 > Bact-08. The sequence continues at coordinate 55,915 of JAVEZL010000005.1, read as the reverse complement.
CGTCAGTTGTGATTCCTGTACTCATGTCTGCAATTCCGTATCCTTTAGAAAATATTACGGAATCATTTTTCATAATTAGTATAGTAGCCCCGGGCTCGTTTGGGGGGTACTGAGATGTAAAAAGTGAGTCGACATTATCGCTAATTAACTTAGCATTATTCAAGCCGGTATGGTTACATGAGTTAAGCATGATGAGTCCAAAGATCATTAAGGTTAAATGCTTCATAATATTATGTGTTAACACTTGTGTTGCAAAACTAAGGAAATAATAACATATATGTAATATGTACTTATTTAAAGGCATGTATATTTAGGGGATCTGAAGCTCAATATTCAGTGTTCTCCTAAGTACATCTATAGCTCCTGATGAAAAACGGATTATGTTTCTCTCTCTGTCTCCCGAATAAACATATTTCTTAGCAATCAGTAAATCTGGGCCTGATACTGCGATCCAGATTGTCCCCACCGGTTTGTCAGCAGTTCCCCCATCAGGACCCGCTATACCGGACGTAGCAAGAGACCAGTCAGAATTAAATAATTTTCTGGCACCTGCTGCCATCGCTTTTACACACTCTTCACTTACGGCACCATATTGATTTATGATACTTTCATCTACTCCCAGTATATCAGTTTTAGCTGAATTATCATATGCAACTACTCCTCCTTTAAAGATGGATGAGGATCCGGGGATAGATGTAAACATTCTTCCGATATTTCCTCCTGTACATGATTCTGCCAGGGATAGAGTTTCACTTTTATCAGACAGCGCTTTGAATATAACTGATTCTAGTGTGTCTTCCCCCTCACCATATAGCGAGTTGCCTAAAATAGCTTTGAGTTCTTTAAACAGTCTCTTTATGGTCTCCTTATTCGTCATTTCATCACCTTCGTAAACCGATAATCTTAATTTAACCCCTTTGGCGGGATTTGGAAGATATGCCAGTTTAAAACCAAAGGGGAGAGAATCCTCCCAATCTTCAATTTTTGCTGCCAGTTCAGATTCGGGAATCCCAAAAGTGTTTACTGAATAATGAATAATTTTCTCACATCCTGTTAGATTTGAAATATCTTTTATTACTTCATCCATAAGGAACTTCATCTCATATGGGACTCCTGGCAGGGAGAAAATTAATTTATCACCACTCTTGATTTTCATACAAGGGGCTGTACCGTACCTGTTTGGGATAACTGTACAATTTTCCGGAACCAGTGCCTGATCTCTGTTTAAAGAGGAGAGTTCGATTCCCCGACGCTCACAAATTCCTTTTATTATAACAAGTTGATCATTATTGTATACCATTTTGTCACTACCGGAGAATGTCGCTAAAACTTTCTTGGTAATATCATCTTTTGTTGGGCCAAGTCCTCCTGTAACTATCACTATATCATTTTGTGCCATCGCAGCTGATATAGTTTCCCGGATTGTCTTCTCATCATCTCCTGTAGAGATATGAGAGACAACCTTGACTCCAATGGAATTCAAGGATGCTGAAATGAAAGATTTGTTTGTGTCAACTATCTGACCGATAAGAATTTCGTCACCGATTGTGCAAACAGATGCCTTTAGCATGATGTACTGTTTTTACTTATATATTTTAGGATTCTTCGGACGAATCCCGGTCCGTTATAGATAAAACCTGTATATACTTGAATCAGACTTGCTCCCGCATCAAGCATCTCCTTTGCCTGAAACGGAGTCATTATACCACCTACGCCGATTATTGGCAGCTGACCACCAGTTTTTTTGCTGATATACTTTACCATCTCAAGACTTCTTCTGTATAGAGGTGCTCCGCTTAGTCCGCCTTCTCCTGCAGAGTCAACCTTTTCTGACGGTGTTGACAGATTATTTCTGGAGGTAGTGGTATTTGTAGCAACTATACCGTCAAGACCGGAGATAAGCACTAGTTCAATTATCTCATCCAGCTGTTCGTCTGTAAGATCAGGTGAAACTTTTAACAGAATGGGGCGATAGTCGTCAAAATATTTTCGAAGAAGAGTGAGGCGATCAATGATCTCAGAAAGTGATGTAATATCTTGAAGTTTTGTAAGTCCTTTAACATTTGGGCAAGAGACGTTTACAACAAAATAATCTACAAAATCGTATAGTTGTGCAAAACTTTTTTCATAATCTAGAGGAGCTTGATCGTTACTGCTCGCAGTACTTTTACTTATATTTCCGCCAATAATAACTCTTGGTTTAACTTGCTTTAGTCTGCTTACTGCATGCTTTACTCCTTTGTTATTTATGCCCATTCTGTTGATAATTGCCTGGTCTTCAGTTAATCTAAAAACTCTGGGTTTTGAATTGCCCGGCTGCTCAACGGGAGTAACAGAGCCTATCTCTACAAACCCAAACCCAAAATCAGATAGAGGATTGTATAATTCGGCATTTTTATCAAAACCAGCAGCCATCCCCACAGGATTGGGAAATTTTATACCAATTACCTCTCTCTCAAGAGATGTATGAGAGTATGAGTAAAATAACCTTACAATGTATTTTGAAAATGGGATCAATGAAAGAAATAGAAGTAACCTTGCAACAATATTGTGTACAGTTTCCGGAGAAAATGAAAAAAGCAGGGGTTTGAATAGTAAACGGTACATCTTCTGAATATTTCCACAAAGATATAAATTATAAACCCTCTTAGCCAATTTTACCTGGAGTAAAATCTTCAAAAGAGTTATCTGAATAGATTAGCAATACCCTTTTTAGAATCTTTTTTTTACGGCTATCATCAGGATGAGAATTGATTATTCGATTCTCAGAGAGTTGAGGGATCTCAAAACCTGATATATCATCTTCATTATCAGAAGTTAACTCCTCGTTATCTTCAAACAACTCTTTTGGCTCGGAAGGGGGAATTGGCAGAACTTGCTCTTTATACATTTTTCCTTTGCCTGTAATTAACCATTCGGCACTCAGAGTAGGGAACTTTGTCAGGAGTTTCTGTATAAAATCAAATCCAGGTTTATTCCGGCCAGATAAAATATGTGAGAGTCCAGATCTTTGGATTCCCAAAACGTCCGCAAGTCTTGCTGGAGACAGCTGCTCAACCTCTAAAAATTGCTGTAAACGGCTCTTCATAATTGTAAACTATTACTTCTACAAATGTAATAATATTTTAGTTTACAAAAGTAATTAAGATAAATAGTACAGTTGTAACCATTAAATGACGGATATCTCCTATATTAAGAATTAGCAATGGTTTAGGTAAATCATGTAGTAATCATAATAATTTCTAGTATTAATATACATAGAGAGCTTTAAACAGCAGAATAACAATTACATAGAATAACATTATAAGATAATTAACACTATTAAACCATGTTTTTCCATAATTATTACAATTTTCAACTAAAATATAACTTGATTTAAATTATATAAGTGCTTGATAAATAGTGTGATAATGGCGCTAAAAAGTGGCGATAAATGCAATCTATCAGGCATTTAGTAGCGGGTTTACAAATAACTACTTTTGTCAAACTGTGTATCTACGCAAGTGTACATCAGTGTTTACTTATGTGTATTACATGTGTAAACAAATTTTCAAATTTCAACTATTTTTAACTCACCCTATAATTATATAGCTTTGCAAAAAATAATCGATTGTGGAGCCTAAAATCAAGATTCAAGATTTTACATATTTTTTACCCGAAGTAAAAATTGCGAAATATCCATTAACAAACAGAGATGACTCAACCATTTTGATATTTAGAGATAATCTTATAAGTGAATCTAAATTTTCAAATCTCGCTCAACAAATTCCTGATAATTCATTTATGGTTTTTAATAACACCAAGGTTGTTCCTGCCAGGTTGTTTTTTAAAAAATCAAGTGGTGCCCATATCGAAGTATTCTGTATTGAACCTCACACTCCTTCTGATTACGCACGTTCTTTTGAAACAACTCACAATTGTATATGGACTTGTGTAATTGGTAACAGTAAAAAATGGAAAGATGAGGATGTGTTTTTTGATGCATCGGGCCATAGTGAGCTTTTAAAGTATAATTTAAAAGCAAATAGAGTTGAAAACAATGGTGAAACATCAATTGTGAAATTCACATGGGATGGAGGGTTATCGTTTGCTCAAATAATGGAGCTATGTGGAAAAGTGCCTATCCCTCCCTATCTTAACAGAGAATCAGAAGAATCAGATACAGAGAGATATCAAACGCTGTACGCTAAAATAAGAGGATCTGTTGCTGCCCCTACGGCCGGTTTGCACTTTACTGATAGTGTTCTCAAAGCTCTTGATGATAAAGGTATAATCAGAGAAGAACTCTCGCTTCATGTGGGTACCGGAACATTTAAACCAGTAAAAACAGAGTTTATAAAAGATCATCCTATGCACTCTGAGCCCTTCTCGGTGACACTTTCATTTTTAAAGGCATTAAAGGATAGTATTGGAAGAAGATGTGTTATTGCCGTAGGAACAACATCGGCAAGAACATTAGAGAGCTTATATTATATAGGTATAAAATGCATTGAGGGAGTTAGTCCGCTTGATGTTGAGCAGTGGGAACCATATAACCGGACTTACAGCCAATCCTCTTTTGATTCTATTAACGCTTTGTGTAATTGGATGGAGAGTAATAAAATTAAAATACTGGAGTGCCGGACAAGAATTATTATTGTGCCAGGCTACAAATTCAGGCTTGTAGATGCTTTAATTACAAATTTTCACCAACCGGCCAGTACTTTGCTACTTCTTATAGCTGCATTTATTGGTGACAGGTGGAGGGATGTCTATAATTATGCTCTCGATAACAATTTTAGATTTCTAAGTTACGGAGATAGTTCACTTCTTTTCAAAAAGTAGTCCATATTCCATAACCTTATGAGCCCAGCTTGATAGCAGGGGGCCGGAGTATCCTATTGAAGGTAATATATTCGCAATTTGCTGGCTTGCAATTTGGATATATCTCTCTTCGCCGGTTAATTTATACATGTCAATCATTACACCTGCCATTACTGAATTAGCAGATGGCTTGATTAAGTCAATGTTTGACTCTCGGCGAAATGGTACAACAGGAACCTCGGCACCTTTTTCAGATTTACTAAACATCCCGTTTTCCGGTTTGTAAAAATTATCGAACACAAAATCCAGGTATCTAATTGCAATATCTTTGTATTCCTTATTATTAGTCGATTTATAGAGTTCTACCGATGCATCAATAAAACCGGCATAGTCTGACAGAAACCCAAATCTGCAGCCGTTTGAACAGCAGGTGTATCTTAATAATCTTCCCTTTGCATTAATATTATTATTCAGTAAATAGTCAAAAAGAGCAGTAGAATCTTCTTTCATCTCCTCGTTTTCTAATAGAGTCGATGCTATTGATAACGATTTTGCAAGTTGTGAATTGTACGATGTAATAATTCGTGTATCCTTTAAGTAGCCACGATGCTCTTTTCGTCTCTCTCTAAGACTCTCAAGCTCTTCTCTGCCTATAATATTATATGTGTCAGGATTTCTTACTGGGATTTGTTTATTGCTTACTTCGTCTCTTGTATCTAACCCCAGAGCAACAGAAATTTCCTGATATCTTCCGGGAAATAGTATCTCAAGCTCTTTAATTGAACATGAGTAGTATACGCTGTCGTTTACATTATCCGTAATTGTTGCGTTACTGTAAAAACCGCCTGATGGAGCTGCGAGCTCTTTGTTTATAAAATTATATGTATGAATTACAGTCTCTCTGAAAGAATTTTTTCTAAATAATTTCCATGCAGCAGAGTATAGTATAATATATTGACTATTGTCCTCAAGATTCTTTTCATATAAAGGCTTTGAACAGGTGTAGTCCTCTGATTGTCTGAAAAAACCTCCATCAACAGGATCGAATAACGGAGAAAATTGCAAGTCCTCTAAAAGAGATATTATTGAATCTTCAAGTTCATCGTTTGGAAAACATCTAAGATACTCTACAATAGTATACAGACTTCCCGGATTTGGTGTGTATGGTTTTAGGTTCTTTAGGAAGTCTGATTTAAACATTGTCTTGTGCCAGTTTCTTACGTATTGGTGAAGAACTGCAAGTGCCTCTTTGGGCTCTTCTGCAACACCTGTGATTACGCCGGATAGTTTTGTTCTGTGAGTTAACTCATCTGCAAGTTTCTCAAGCAAATCCCGTTTAGATGATTTTGCACCGAGAATATTCTTGGTTATATTTAAAAAATGGTCAGGGTCAGTTTCTGATGAGCAGAGAATGGGCCTTCTGTCCGGCATTATAAAAAGATTCATAGGTCCGTAAGAATAGTCATTATTGAGAAGCAGCATATCTAGTGCAACAAGGAATGATTCCGGGTTGTCATCTTTGTCCTCTGCAATACATATAAAATTATCATTGAGAAGTTTTGAAACTCTGCTGTCTGTGAAAAGTTTTTTAGAACCCTCTCTTACCTTGACATTACTTAGATATCCAATGTGAAGAAAAATTAATTTGTCCTCTTGTTTTGCCTTGGTAATGAGATCTGGAGTAAGAGAATAGTTCCATTCAATACCCTTTCCGGATAAAAGTCTGAGATATGGAGAGCAAATTTTGGACATTAATTATAAATTTGTATACATTAAATAAACTCTATACTATGAAAAATGAAGTTAGTATAACTCAGAAAAGGTCACTGATAGATCTTTTTGAAGAGTCCGCAACCAAATTCTCAGAGAATACATTTCTTCTTGAAAAAATAGACGGCGAATTTCGCCCAACTTCATATTCAAAGACCAGATTGCTTGCAAAACAATTTGGCGCAGGTCTTTGTTCACTCGGCCTTAATAAGGGTGAAAACGCCTCAATACTGGCCGAGGGTTGCAATATGTGGATAATAGGTGAACTTGCAATTTTTTATGCAGGTGGAGTAAATGTTCCTTTGTCAGTTAAGCTCGAAGAGAGCTCTGATTTGACCTTCCGATTGATTCATGCTGATGTAGTTATGATAATGGTCTCTGATAAACAACTCCCAAAGATAAGGGCAATCAGAGATAAGCTTCCGTTACTAAGGCACGTAATAGTTTTTGATCCCTCTTCAGAGCTGGAAAACGGGGAATTAAGTTCAGATTATGTTTTTGCTGAGGGTGAAAAATATTTGACAGCAAATCTTGCCGCATTTACTGAGATTGGCAAAAGTATACAAAACGATGATGTAGCTACAATCACCTACACATCAGGAACTACCGCAGACCCTAAAGGAGTTGTTCTTACTCATCGAAATTACACAGCAAATGTTGAGCAATCACTCTCATGCATGACAATTCCCGAGGGGTATAAAAACTTTATAATCCTTCCTCTTGACCACTGCTTCGCTCATGTTGTTGGTTTTTATATTATGATTGCAAGAGGAGCGATAGTTGCAACAGTCCAGCAGGGTAAAACGGCTATGGAGACTCTCAAGAATATACCTTTAAACATTAAGGAGGTTAAGCCAAATCTAATTCTCTCGGTGCCTGCGCTGGCAAAAAGCTTTAGAAAGAATATTGAAGGATCCGTAAAGGCAAAGGGTGAAAATAGCTGGAAGTTGTACCAGTTTGCTCTTAAAATTGCCTATTTGTACAATGGTGACGGATGGAACCGTGGAGCCGGCTGGAAATTCATTTTATACCCTCTTAAATCCCTGTTTGATAAAATACTATTCTCCAAAGTCAGAATGGCGATGGGCGGAGAGTTGGATTTTTTTGTAGGGGGTGGTGCTCTGCTTGATAAGGAGTTACAAAGGTTTTATTATGCTATAGGAATACCAATGTATCAAGGATATGGCCTTTCTGAAGCTACCCCTGTAATATCAACCAATACTCCTGCACGGCACAGGCTTGGATCATCTGGAATATTGGTAAAACCGCTTGATATCAAAATATTAGATAATGAAGGTAAGGAACTTCCCTTGGGCGTTTCCGGGGAAATTGTAATCAGGGGAGAAAATGTGATGGCAGGTTACTGGAAGAATCCTAAAGCCACCGCAGAGACTGTTAAAGATGGGTGGCTTTACACAGGAGATATGGGATATATGACAAAAGAGGGCTTTCTCTATGTTAAAGGAAGATTTAAAAGTTTGCTGATAGGATCTGATGGTGAAAAATATGCTCCAGAGGAGATAGAGGAGATGCTGGTATCGCAATCTAAAATAATTCAACAGGTTATGTTATACAACAATCAATCTCCATATACGATAGCTGTTATCACACCAGACAGAAATGCCGGTTTGTCCGGTAATAATCTTGTGCAAGCTGTATGGGACGAAATTGAAAAGTACAAGGGAAAGGGAGTTTATTCCGGTATGTTTCCCGAGAGGTGGCTTCCTGCTACATTCATTTTTACTTCTGAACCTTTCAGCGAACAAAACAGGATGATTAACTCAACTATGAAAATGGTAAGAAGCAAGGTTGAGGAGAGATACGCAGAGGAGATTAAATTTGCATACACTCCTGAGGGGAAGAATATATTTAATAAAATCAATTTGTAATGAGGTATAAGTTGAGATTTGTAATAATTTCTTTGTTGTTACTGGTCTCTGTATTATTTATTCTGGGATATTTCTGGCTCCCATCTCCAAAAAGTATTGATAAAGGCAGTTTCTCTTCATTGAGGGCTGCCCGGGATATTGAGGTTATTAGCAGAGAACCCCACTCCTTAGATAATCCGGAGGAGAGGGATAAAGTAAGAAGATATCTTGCTGAGAGGTTAACCGGAATTGGTTACAAAACCCAAACAGAGTTTTATGACACTATTGGAAATGTTTATGCTTCTTTGTCTCCTCTTAACTTTAACGATACAGGTAGATGTACATATGTTTTACTTATGGCGCATCTTGACTCAAGGCATGCATACAAAGTAAATGGTGTTACTCATTACTCTCTGGGGGCAGCTGATGATGGTTACGGTCTGGGTGTAATCCTTGAACTGGCAGCTAATGCTTTGAAATATAGAGATAATTGGAACCAGGGCGTAAAGATTATTTTTACTGATGGAGAGGAGAAGGGTTTGTATGGTATTAAGGCGGCATTAAATTTTAAAGAGGAGTTCTTCCATAATGTAGGTTTAATTATTAATATTGAGGCAAGAGGCATAAAAGGACCGGCTCTACTTTTTGAGACCTCTCCTGGTAACAGCAGAATCGTTGAACTCTTCAAGAAAGCTTCTATACCTGCCGGCTACTCATTTTCCTCTTATGTATATGGCATTCTTCCTAACTACACTGATTTCTCTCTTATTAAAGATGATTATCCCGGGATGAACTTTGCTGTAATTGATAATCTTGATTTTTATCACACTGAATATGATAATTATGACAATATTTCACTCTCTTCAATCCAGCATTACGGAGAGCAAATTGCTCCTGTTATACAAAGCTACCTTACCCAATTAAAATATTCAGATCTGGATTACTTGAGTGAGGGTAGTGATATTATTTATTTTTCCATACCCATTATAGGACTTGTCAGCTTATCAAAACATGTTTATATTACTTTTAATATTATTGTTCTTATATCCTATATAATCAATTTGGTTATAGTTATAAGGAGAAAAAGCATATCATCAGGAAAGTTCTTCAGGGGTATGCTTTTCATTTCAGGGATGTTTTTTTTGGCTGCAATAATTGGGCATGGCTTCTCTTATATACTATCTGTTATTAATGGTGTTAACTACAAGTTCATTGCCCTTGCTCACCTAAAATACGACTCTGCTTTAGTATTAATCTCGTTAATAATTCTGATAGGTACCTACGCATGGTTATATAATAGAATAATTGCGAGTAAATGGTCTGAAATTCTTGAATTACAGCTATCTGCCGAGCTATTTCTGATTACTCTTGCATTTATATCAATTTTATTGACAAGTGAGAACTTTTTTATACTGATTCCTATTGTCTTTTCAATAATCTCAAGGTGGTCTCCTCATTCAGTCTGGAAATGGATAGTTATTACAGCCCTCTCCATTCTTTTGCTGTTAATTACGGTACCATTTATTCACACAGTTTATCTGGCACTTTATAATGGCGCTTTGTCTATAGTGTTGATATTGTGCTTAGTAGTGCTTGTTGCGTTATTGCCGCACATTCACAGAGTTAGCTTAAAACTTGTTAAATAGGATTAATATTTTGTAACTTTGCTTAAACTTAACTAATCAGTAATGACAGAGGACAAGTATATAGAGATACGACCTTATAACGACCATGAGTCTGTTTTAGCCTTGGCAAGGATTTCAGAGCATCCGGTATTATCAAAGATATCGGCTTTTCTTTTTCCCGGAAAAGAACCTGCACAGTTGAGGAATCTGGTTGCTTCAGTGAGGAGTGTGTTTGAATTTCAGTCCAAGGTTATGTTTGTGGCAATCAAAAAGATTCTTGAGGATACATCCTCTCAGCTTACTTATACAGGGCTTGAAAAACTTGATAAGGGAAAAAGATATCTTTTTATATCAAATCACAGGGACATTATGCTAGATTCTGCAATAATGCAGGCCATTCTTTTTGAAACAGGCATGAGTACATCTGAGATGGCTGTGGGGGATAATCTTATTACTGACCCACTTCTTGAAGACATTGCCAGGGTAAATAAGATGATAAAAGTTGTAAGAAATACCAACGCCAGGGAGATGTATGCATCTTCAATTCTTCTGTCCGAGTACATAAGGAAGACAGTTAAGAACCAGGAGAGTTCTGTTTGGATTGCCCAGAGAAACGGCAGGACTAAAGATGGTATTGATGTAACAGAACAAGGGCTATTAAAAATGCTTGATATGAGTGGAGAGGGTGACTTTGTCAGAGATTTCAAAGATTTATCAATTGTTCCGGTATCAGTATCTTATGAGTACGAACCATGCGATATTTTAAAAGCAAGAGAGATATACGTCACCAGAAGACAAAAATACATTAAAAGTGAAGGTGAGGATTTGAATAGTATTTTAACTGGTATAATGCAGTTTAAAGGGGGTATTCATTTTAATTTTTGTGATATTATTAACGAAAATGAGGTTGAGAGTTGCTCCGGTATGGAGAAAAATGAACGTTTCAAAGCATTGGGAGAGATTATGGATTTAAAAATCAACTCGACCTTCCATCTTTGGTCTAATAATTATATTGCCTACGATATATTATACAAGACTAATCAATTCTCAGATAAATACTCTGATTCTGAAAGGGAAAAATTTGAAAAATATATCTCATACAAAATATCAGATTTTGAGGGTGATATACAAGAGATCAAAGAAATTTTGCTCTCAATATACGCTAATCCCGTGCTCGGAATAGTTAAGTCAAGTTAATAATAGTAATTATTTACTTCTAAATTATAATTAAACCCTGTCATGTGCAGGGTTTTTTATTACAGTAAAAGTATTGTTTAAGGGTAATAAAATTCATAAATTTGCATAATTTGAACATTGCCTTGATATAGTAACTTAACAATTAACTTAATGGATAAATTGATCACTCTTCGCGAAGCTGCTTCTATGGTAAAAAGCGGAATGACTATAATGATTGGAGGATTTCTGACTAACGGAGGCCCCAATAGAATAATGGATATTCTGGCAGAATCGGACTTAAAAGATTTAACAATAATCGCTAACGATGCCGCCTATCCGGATAAAGGTCTTGGAAAGCTTATAGCGGAAAAGAGGGTGAAGAAAATTATTACATCCTACATTGGCTCCAATCCTGCAGCAATTGACCAGATGAATGCTGGTGATCTGATTGTAGAGTTCTCTCCTCAGGGAACCCTTGCGGAAAGAATTAGAGCTTACGGAGCCGGCCTGGGAGGAGTTCTGACTCCTACTGGAGTGGGAACAGTTGTTGAAGAGGGGAAAAGGGTGATTGAAATTGATAATAAAAAATTCATTCTTGAGACACCCCTTAAGGCCGATATCTCATTTCTTGGAGCATCTGTTGCGGACAAGTCCGGCAATCTTTTTTTTAAGGGTACAACAAGGAATTTTAACCCACTTGTTGCTATGGCTGCAGACCTTGTGATAGTTGAAACTGAGGAGATAGTGGAGACAGGCTCTCTAACTCCTGAGAATGTGCATACTCCGGCTATATTAATCGATCATGTTTGTAAAATTCAATAAATAATCTGTTATGGCAAAAACTGCAATGATTAGGGTACGCATGAGTTCTCATGATGCGCACTATGGTGGAAATTTGGTAGATGGAGCAAAGATGCTTCAACTTTTTGGCGATGTTGCTACGGAGTTGCTTATTATAAGAGATGGCGACGAAGGTCTTTTTAAAGCATACGACAGTGTTGAGTTTATGGCGCCGGTTTATGCGGGTGACTTCATCGAGGCAACCGGAGAAATTATCTCGGAGGGAAATTCGTCGAGAAGGATGAGCTTTGTTGCCAAAAAAGTTATTGTTCCCAGAAGCGATATTTCTGCGTCAGCAGCAGATATTCTAGATGAGCCGATAGTGGTTTGCAAGGCTACCGGTACTTGTGTTACTCCTAAGCAATGTCAGAGAAATAATAAATAAATATTTTACTATGGATAAACTGATTATTACAGCTGCAATATGCGGTGCCGAAGTTCTGAAAGAACACAATCCGGCAGTCCCGTATACTATTGAAGAGTGTGTAAGAGAGGCTAAGAGTGCATATGATGCAGGAGCTTCAATCATTCACCTTCATGTAAGATATGATGACGGAACACCCACTCAGGACAAAAAGAGATTTAAAGAGGTAATGGACGCTATTTACAAGGTTTGTCCGGATGTGATCATTCAGCCTTCAACCGGAGGAGCTGTTGGTATGACAGACGATGAAAGGCTTCAGCCAACAGAATTGAATCCTGAGATGGCTACCCTTGATTGCGGGACTCTCAACTTTGGGGGTGACGAAGTGTTTATGAATACAGAAAATACAATCAAATATTTTGGTCAAAGGATGATAGAGAGGGGTATTAAACCAGAACTAGAGGTCTTTGATAAAAGTATGATTGACATGGCTCTCAGGCTCCATAAAAAAGGATTTATACAGAAACCAATGCACTTTGACTTTGTAATGGGAGTTAACGGAGGTATCTCTGGTGAGCTAAGAGATTTTGTTTTTATGAGAGGCTCAATTCCACATGATGCTACATACACTGTCGCTGGAATTGGCCGATTCGAATTCTCACTAGCTGCCGCTGCAATTATTGACGGTGGTCATGTAAGAGTGGGATTTGAAGATAATGTGTTTATCTCAAAGGGTGTTCTCGCCAAATCAAACGGAGAGCTCGTTGAGAAGGTTGTAAGAATGGCTAAAGAGCTGGGCAGAGAGATTGCAAATCCTGCAGAAGCTCGTGAAATTCTTGGGCTTAAGTCAAGATAACAATAGATATTATTTAACAAACCAACCATATGAAAAAAGGAAATAAATACGGAGTTCACAGAGTTATTGAACCTAAAGGAGTCCTTCCTCAACCAGCAAACAAAATAGACAACAACATGGATGAAATCTACGATAATGAGATTCTTATCGATGTTCAGACTCTAAATATAGATTCGGCAAGTTTCACTCAAATAGAGGAGCAGGCAGGTGGAGACAAAGCAAAAATTGCTGAAATCATGCTGGGAATAGTTGAGAAGCAGGGTAAGCACAGAAATCCTGTTACAGGCTCAGGTGGAATGCTACTTGGAACTGTAGAGAAAATAGGAGATGCCTTAATCGGCAAAACTGATCTTCAGGTTGGAGATAAAATTGCTACTCTTGTCTCTCTTTCTCTAACTCCTTTAAGAATTGATAAAATTAAAGATATTCGTCCGGACATTGATCAAGTGGATATTGACGGAAAAGCGATTCTGTTTGAAAGCGGAATTTATGCGAAAATTCCTGCAGATATGCCTGCAAATCTGGCTCTTTCCGCTCTTGATGTTGCAGGAGCTCCTGCTCAGACGGCTAAACTTGTAAAGCCAGGTGATACTGTTCTTATTATTGGTGCCGGAGGAAAATCTGGTATGTTGTGTTGCTATGAGGCTAAAAAGAGAGCCGGTGTTACCGGTAAGGTAATAGGCCTTTGCCATAGTGAAAGAAGTACAAAACGATTGATGGATCTGGGATTCTGCGATTATGTATTCTCTGCAGATGCTACTCAGCCCGTTTCTGTACTTGAGAAAATCGAAGAGCTTACAGGAGGTCAGATGTGTGATGTAACTATCAATAATGTTAACATTACAGATACAGAGATGACAAGTATCTTGTGTACAAAAGATACTGGACTTGTTTACTTCTTCTCAATGGCTACTAGCTTTACAAAGGCTGCTCTTGGTGCTGAAGGAGTTGGAAGCGATGTTACTATGATTGTTGGTAATGGTTATACAAAGGGCCATGCTGAGATAACACTTCAACTCCTGAGAGAGTCAGATAAGCTAAGAAAGGTATTTGAAGAACTTTATGCCTGATTATTTGATGAAAAAAGGGTGCAGATACGGAACTCACAGGGTGATTGAGCCGGTAGGAACACTTCCTCAGCCGGCTTATCGCCTTGATAATACAATGAGTGTATTCGATAATGAGGTACTGATTGAAGTATCTACTCTTAATATTGATTCGGCCTCGTATACCCAGATAAAACATACTTGCGGAGGAGATTCTGAAAGGATGAAGCAGATGATTCTCTCTATTGTAGAGGAGAGGGGAAAGATGCAGAATCCTGTTACGGGATCCGGCGGTATGCTTATTGGCACAGTTAAAGAGGTGGGATCAGCTTTTCCGGCAAACAAACTCAAAGTGGGAGATAAGATTGCTACCCTTGTGTCTCTTTCTTTGACTCCTCTCAAGATAAAAGAGATTAAAAAACTATCTCCAGATTCAGATCAGATAGATGTAAAGGCAGAGGCAATTCTTTTTGAGAGTGGCCTCTTTGCTGTTTTACCGGATGATATACCTGAAAAACTGGCACTTGCTGTTCTTGATGTTGCAGGAGCCCCTGCTCAGGTTGACAGACTTGTCACTGAAGGAGATATTGTTTGCATTCTTGGTGGTGGTGGAAAATCCGGAATTTTGTGCTGCTATCAGGCTATGCAGAATGCAGGGAGTTCAGGAAAAGTAATTGTTGTTGAGTATTCAAAAGAGAACGCTCAGAGAATTAAAGAGCTGGGACTTGCAACAGATGTTATAGTTGCCGACGCAACTAATGTAATGGATGTTTACAACAAGGTAATGGCTATTACCGGCGGACGAGGCTGTGATGTTACAGTTAATAACGTAAATGTACCATCAACAGAAATGACATCAATTCTTATTACCAAAGGGCAGGGTAGTGTCTATTTTTTCTCAATGGCTACCAGCTTTACAAAGGCTGCACTTGGAGCTGAAGGAGTGGGAAAGGATATAAACCTTATTGTGGGTAACGGATTTGCCAAAGGTCATGCTAATCTTACTCTCAATATAATAAGGGAGTCTAAACCCATAAGAGAATTATTTGAAAAACTTTACATTTAAAAGATATGTCAGAAAGCAGAAGGAAAATCCTCTTTCCGGAGGTAACAGATGAGCAGTGGAATGATTGGAAATGGCAGGTTAAAAACAGAATCGAGACGTTAGACGATCTCAAGAAGTTTATTCCTCTTACAAAGGAAGAGGAGGAGGGAGTAAGTCGTTCACTTCAAACCCTTAGAATGGCTATCACCCCATATTATCTTACTCTTATTAATCCCGATAATCCAAACGACCCAGTTCGTAAGCAGGCTATCCCTACAGGCTCAGAAACTCATATTTCACCTGCGGATCTTCTTGATCCTCTTCACGAAGATGAGGACTCACCTGTAAAAGGCCTTACACACAGATATCCGGATAGAGTCTTATTGCTCATAACAGACATGTGTTCAATGTACTGCAGGCATTGCACAAGAAGAAGATTTGCTGGTCAAAAGGATGATGAGGCACCTGCTGATTATGTTCAAAAAGCAATAGATTATATTGCAGCAACACCTCAGGTCAGGGATGTTCTTCTATCTGGCGGAGATGCACTAATGGTGTCTGACGCAAAACTTGAGTCGATTATTAAAAGACTTAGGGCTATTCCTCATGTTGAAATTATTAGAATTGGTTCAAGGGTACCAGTAGTATGTCCGCAGAGAATCACTGATAATTTGGTGGAAATGCTTAAGCAATACCATCCGATTTGGCTTAATACTCACTTTAATCATCCTAACGAAATAACACCTGAGTCTATAGCAGCGTGTGAAAAAATGGCAAATGCCGGAATTCCACTCGGAAACCAATCAGTACTGCTCAGAGGTGTAAATGATTGCGTTAACATTATGAAAAGGCTTGTTCATGGTCTTGTTAAAATGAGGGTAAGGCCATATTACATTTACCAGTGTGACCTCTCTATGGGACTTGAACATTTCAGAACACCTGTTTCAAAAGGAATTGAGATAATTGAGGGCTTGAGAGGCCATACATCGGGCTATGCAGTTCCTACTTTTGTAGTGGATGCACCAGGTGGAGGCGGAAAGACCCCGGTCATGCCTACGTACATAATTTCTCAGTCACCTGGAAAAATTATTTTGAGGAATTTTGAAGGAGTTATAACTACCTACTCAGAACCTGAAGATTACAAAAACAACTGTGATTGTGATGACTGTAAGTCAAACATGCCTGTAGAGGGAGTTGCCTCTCTTCATAAGGGGCAGAGGCTTTCGATTGAGCCGGCTCATCTCTTAAGGAAAGAGCGATCACACAAACATTAAAAAATATGCCATTTGTTCAGGAGATTCTCTCTTGCAGAAGTATTTCTGTAGTGGGTCTCGGGAAAAATACCGGCAAAACTGAGTGTCTTAATTATATCCTTAATCGTCTGCCTGCGGACGGATTTACGGTTGCCGTAAGTTCCGCAGGCTTAGACGGTGAAGGAACTGATTTAGTTACAGGAACCTCAAAGCCGGAAATTTACCTGAGAGAGGGAACTCTATTTGCTACAAGTGAAAAGCATTACAGAGAGAGGAGGGTACTATCGGAACTTTTGGATATTTCTCACAGAAAAACATCGCTTGGCAGGGTTATCACAGCTAGAGTTATAGCTGGTGGTAAGAGTCAGCTCTCCGGACACCCTACGTCAGATGCTCTGCGAATGTGGATTGAACAGGCAACTGGCCTTTTCAAAGCAGATTTGGCAATAATAGACGGAGCTTTATCAAGGGTGAGCATAGCGTCTCCGGCAATCACTGAGGGGCTTGTTCTTGCAACAGGCGCAGCTGTCTCAGCTAATATAGATAACCTTGTGTTTAAGACCTCATATATGGTTTCTCTTATTAACCTTGAAAAGACAAACGCTCTCTCTGTAAATGAAGAGTCGTTGCCCTGCCACGGAATATGGAGAGTAAACAGTAATGGAGATCTTAACCAAATTGCAAGTGGAGGTGCATTTTCAATTGGATCTATCCATCCTGATGAGTTTAATGATGCTGTTGCAATTTTTGTTTCTGGTGCACTAACAGACAGATTTCTCTCTCAGATAAGAATTAGTTGTCTTGATAATAATATTGAATTGATTGTTAGAGACTTCTCAAAAATATTTTTAAGTCACCCAAATTTTATATCTTTTGTCAGATCAGGCGGAATAATCAGAGTTATTAATAAAACTAAATTGATAACAGTATGTGCAAATCCGGTTTCACCTGAAGGTTATACACTTGATTCTGCAAAACTATGTGGAAGACTATCATCTGCACTAAATTTGCCGGTATATGATATAAGGAGGATTCAATATGAAGCTTAGGTCCATTCTTGATTTGCCTTGTGGCATGAGGGCGGTTTTTTCAAACCTTGAACTCTCCTCTTCTCTTTCAGGACAAATACTTCTTGAGAGAGAGATGTATGTCTCAGTATCTAAGATCCTTTCTCATTACAACAAGTTTTCTTTATTGATTAATTATCTCTCTTCAAAGAGCTCTTCAATTGATATTGAAAAGGTTAAGATGAATCTAACCGGGTTAAGGGATATCAGAAACACCCTTTCAGCTGTTGCCGCCGGGAAAGTACCTGATGATATTGAGTTGTTTGAAATAAAGAGCCTTGCGATTACAAATCAATCAGTCAGGCCATTATTAAAAGATTTATCAGAGATTCTTCCTGGTTTGCCCGATTTATCAAAAGTGGTTGCACTACTCGACCCTGATAACTTACGAATCCCATCTTTTTATATATATGATTCGTATGATTCGGAGCTCACTCAAATACGAAAGAGGCTTAAAAACTCCAAAGAATTCAGAGAAGACTTATACACAGAGTGTTCAATAATTGAAGACAGGGTTAGAGGAGAACTTGCAAAAGAAGTTAAGAATCATCTTGATAATCTGAGTATCTCTTTACACCATTTGGCAGATATTGATATTCTGCTTGCAAAGGCTTGTTTGTTTATGAGATGGAAACTAACAATTCCTGAAATTTCAGAAGTTAAGACTGATTATATAAATCTTTTTAATCCGGAAATATCAGAAATACTTGATAAACAAGGCATAGAATATCAACCAGTTAATATTGCTATTGAAAGCAAATCACCGGCAGTACTAATGGGTGCCAACATGGGTGGTAAAAGTGTAACGCTAAGAACACTTGCACTATCTCAGTTCATGTTCCAATTTGGATTTGGAGTACCGGCTGATGATGCAAAAGTAGTCCCTGTTCATCAAATACATCATCTTAGTGGTGATTATCAGGATGTAAATAAGGGCCTCTCATCCTTCGCAGCAGAGATGAAGATGGCAGATAACCTTCTAAAACAATCTGAACAAAGTTCTTCTATACTTGCGTTACTTGATGAGCCGGCCAGAACTACAAACCCTTATGAGGGTAGAGCACTTGTTGAATCATTAATCAAAATACTTAAGGACAGGGGAATTTTAACAATCGTTGCAACTCACTATAATGTAGATGCTCCGGGATGTGTCAAATTAAGGGTAAAAGGATTTGAAAATGGGCGGATGAATTATGAACTCGTAAAGGCAAAGAGTGGTGAGGTTCCAAGAGAGGCGATTAATATTGCAAAATCACTTGGAATAGACCAAAAATGGCTGGAAGAGGCATCAACATTTTTAACCAATTTATGAAAATATTATTACAAAAGATATGCAAAGTAAACTAGGATTAGATTTTGAGAAAGTGCATCATGCCAGGGACTTGGCAGGCAAAATTGCAATTGATGTCCAGGGTTTTGTTGAGAAGTTTTCCACAGTTGCAGTTGAGAGGACTCTATGCAGACTAGCAGGGATTGATGGTGTAGATGAAAATATGGTTCCTCTTCCAAATATTCTCGTTGATTTTATAAAAGAGAGGGGAGTACTTAGTGAAGGGGTATTGTTTTTTATTGGAAATGCTATAGTTTCAGAAGGACTTACTCCTCAGGAGATTGCACTGAAGGTCTCCTCAGGCGAACTTGATGTGACCAAGATCCCCGTTGCATCTAAGGAGAAGATTGAGATAGCTCTCAAACCTATTATCGAATCCAGCATTGCAAGAATTAACCAAAGGAGAGAAAGAAGAGAGAAGTATGTTAAAACTCTGGGTGAGGGTCCAAGACCTTATCTGTATGTTATAGTTGCAACTGGTAATATTTACGAAGATGTTGTTCAGGCAGAGGCAGCTGCAAGGCAGGGTGCCGATATAATTGCTGTAATAAGAACAACAGGCCAGTCACTACTCGATTATGTCCCATACGGTGCTACTACTGAGGGATTTGGTGGCACTTTTGCTACTCAGGAGAACTTCAGGATAATGAGGTCAGCCCTGGACAAAACAGGGGAGGAACTTGGAAGATATATCAGACTTTGTAACTACTGTTCAGGTTTATGTATGCCTGAAATCGCCGTTATGGGGGCCTTTGAAGGTTTGGATGTAATGCTTAATGACGCACTTTACGGAATTCTCTTCAGAGATATTAACATGCAAAGAACTCTTGTAGATCAGTTCTTTTCAAGAGTTATTAACGGATATGCAGGAGTAATAATCAATACCGGAGAAGATAATTATCTTACAACAGCTGATGCCTTTGAAGAGGCCCATACTGTTTTGGCTTCTGATCTTATAAACGAGCAGCTTGCTCTTATAGCCGGTTTACCTCAAAGTCAGATGGGGCTTGGCCATGCATTTGAGATGGATCCGGAAATGGAAAATGGTTTTATTTATGAATTAGCACAGGCTCAGATGACAAGAGAAATATTCCCTGATGCCCCGCTTAAATATATGCCTCCTACAAAATTTATGACCGGAAACATTTTCAGAGGTCATATTCAGGATGCTCTGTTTAACATGATAGGGGTATGGACAGGACAGGGTATTCAGCTTTTAGGAATGCCTACGGAAGCCATTCATACACCACTAATGTCAGATAGATATCTCTCAATTGAAAATGCCAGATACATTTTTAATAATATGAGAAAAATTGGAGATGAGATGGAGTTCAAAGAGGGAGGTATAGCCAGAAAAAGAGCTGCTGAGGTATTGGATTCCTCGATAGAACTCCTTGAGAAAATTGATTCAGAGGGACTGTTCTCAGCACTTGAAAAAGGAATTTTTGGAAATGTAAAGAGACCTAGAAACGGTGGAAAAGGTCTTGCAGGTGTTGTTGAGAAGGGAGTTAATTATATGAATCCATTTGTAACTATAATGATGGGAGGTAAATAAAATGAGCAGCGGACTATATTCTATGCAATCAAAAGAGTTTGACAAGACTCTTGATATGAAAAATGTCAAACCATATGGTGATACAATGAATGATGGTAAGGTTCAGTTGAGTTTTACCCTACCTGTACCAGAAGGAGCTGAAGCAATTGAGGCTGCAAAGCAATTAATTAAGAAGATGGGACTGGAGAACCCTCAGGTTGTTTTTATTAAAGAGCTTACACCAGGCTATACCTTTTTTAATTGTTACGGAAATTGTGCTCATTCAATTGATTTTACCTCTATAAATGTACCAAAGGTTGAATCGAGTGTAATGGATATGCACGAGACCGATGAATACATAAAACAGAATATCGGAAGGCCGCTTGTTGTAGTGGGAGCCAGTACCGGAACAGACGCCCATACAGTGGGAATTGATGCGATAATGAACATGAAGGGTTATGCAGGTCATTACGGGCTAGAACGTTATGAAATGATAGATGCATATAACCTTGGCTCACAAGTGCCAAATGAGGAATTTATTGCCAAAGCTGTTGAATTAAAAGCAGATGCACTTCTTGTATCTCAAACTGTCACTCAGAAGGATGTTCATGTTAAAAACATGGTTGAACTGGTAGAGTTACTTGAAGCAGAAGGATTAAGAGATAAAATGATTTTAGTTTGCGGAGGTCCCAGAATTTCACACGAACTTGCAAAAGAACTTGGATATGACGCAGGATTTGGCATGAGCAGCTATGCAGATGATGTAGCATCCTATGTTGCTCAGGAGTGTGTTAAAAGAATGACTAACAAGAATTTATAATTTCAAAATCTATAATATGGATAAAAATCAGATTAGAGAGGTAATCGCCAGAAGGGCTGCTCTTGAATTGAAGGACGGAGATGTTGTCAATCTGGGAATCGGATTGCCTACTTTAATACCAAATTTCCTTCCCAAGGGTGTAAGTGTTACTCTACAGTCAGAGAATGGTTTGCTGGGTATGGGCCCGGAACCATCACCAGGAGAAGAAGATAAAAATTACACAAACGCAGGCGGAGGTTATATCACCTACTTCCCCGGTGCTTCCACCTTTGACAGCTCTATGTCTTTCTCAATTATTAGAGGAGGCCATGTAGATGTTACCTTCCTTGGAGCACTCGAGGCAGATGAAGAGGGAAACCTGGCAAACTGGATGATTCCCGGAAAAAAGACCCCGGGCATGGGTGGTGCGATGGACCTGATAGCCGGAGCGAAGAGGGTAATCCTGGCTATGGAGCACACTGCTAAAGGGTCTCATAAAATATTGAAAAGATGCAATCTGCCACTAACAGCAGCAGGCCAGGTAGATATGATAATTACTGAGATGGGAGTTATGGATATTACTCCGGAAGGCATTGTCCTTAAGGAGATTCATCCAGAATTTACTGTTGAGCAGGTTCAGGAGGCAACCGGAGCCAAACTGATAGTACCGGAAAATTTAATTAAAATGAGATCATAATATGAAAAAGGTTTACATCGTAGCGGCAAAAAGAACTGCTATCGGGAAATTTATGGGTTCTCTTTCACCCTTTAACCCGGGCGAGTTAGGTGCAATTGTAATTAAAGAGATAATTAAAGAGACCGGGATATCTCCTGACAAAATTGATTCTGTTATAGCTGGAAACATTCTCTCTGCCGGTCAGCTTCAGGGAGTTGCCAGACAAGCTGCAATTAAAGGAGGTGTACCTCAGGAGGTTCCTGCGTACTCTCTAAATATGGTTTGCGGTTCCGGTATGAAAGCGGTCATGAATGCTTATGCCGAGATAAATTCAGGGTTTGCAGATATAATTATTGCCGGAGGTACAGAGTCTATGAGTAATGCCGGTTTTGTAATGAATGGCAGTCTGAGAAACGGTAATAAAATGGGTAATATTCAGGCATTGGACCACATGGTTGCAGATGGCTTAACCGATGCTTTTAATAATTACCATATGGGAATTACTGCTGAGAATATTGCAGAGAAATACTCTATTACAAGGGAAGAGCAGGATCTTTTTGCTTTTTCATCACAACAGAAGGCTATTAAAGCAGTGGATTCAGGTAAATTTTCAAAGGAGATTGTACCGGTTGAAATCGTAACAAAGAAGGATACAACTGTATTTGCAAACGATGAGTTTCCTAACAGAACAACTTCTGTTGAAAAATTAGCAACACTTAGGCCAGCTTTTAAAAAAGATGGAACCGTAACTGCTGGTAATGCATCAGGAGTAAATGATGGTGCCTCATTTGTAATGGTTGCCTCTGAAGAGGCAGTAAAAAAATTCGGATTAAAACCACTTGCCGAGATTGTGTCATGCGGACAAGGAGGAGTTGACCCAAAAATCATGGGAATGGGCCCAGTGCCTGCAATTAGGATGGCTCTCAAGAATGCAGGAATGAACCTCTCAGATATGCAAATAATTGAGCTTAACGAAGCTTTTGCTGCACAATCACTCGGAGTTATTCACGAACTTATAAGTGAGCATGGAGTAAAGAGAGAGTGGATTGACAAGGTTACTAACATCAATGGCGGTGCTATAGCTTTAGGCCATCCTATAGGAGCTTCTGGAAACAGAATTATTGTTTCACTAATTCATGAGTTGATTGCTGAAAATAAAGAGTACGGACTTGCTTCACTTTGTATTGGTGGAGGAATGGGTACTGCAATTATTCTAAAGAGAGCATAATCTGCTTGTCCTAATAATAATAATCTCCTGCAAAGAGATACTGGTTCATATAACCGGTCTTTTCTGCAGGAGATTTTTATGTTTTACTCTTTTCAATATCAGCTCTGGACTTAGAGGTAATTACCAGGTATACTCCCAGGAATATTAGAATTGCCGAGACCGGTTTTGTCCAGTTAAGGAGGTCCTGTCCCATTACAATAGCAATAGAAGAGGCTATTAGTGGTTGTATGTAATTAAACATGCTAACAGTAGTAGGTCTAAGCAGTTTAAGTGAGAAAGCAACCAAAAGATAGGCCGCAAAAGTTCCCATTAACAGGGCATATCCGAGCTGCAGCCACTCTGTTGTTGTTGCACCTTCGTTAATACCGAGCTTTTGCCACGTGAATGGCAGAGCTACAAGTGCTCCGTAAAAAAAAGTCCACTTCATGACATGAACAGGGGAGTGCTTTGCCATCAAAGGTCTTATTATTACCAGGTATAGTCCGTAAACAAAGCAACTTATAAGAACAACTAGGTTTCCCCTAAGAGTTCCACTCTGCTCGAAATGTCCAAATTTTGCAGTATACAATATTATTGCAGCTCCTGACATCCCAATAAGAACACCAGATGCTTTTTTAAGAGAGATAGGCTCTTTTATAATCAGTGCCGCAAAGAGCATCGTAATAATAGGAGTTATCGTTATTATCAAAGATGCATCCACAGGGGATGTCATTGAGAGGCCTGTAAGAAAAGAGAGCTGATTTGCTGCGGTCCCCATTATACCGGCAAGAAAAAGAATACCATGCTCTTTTAATGTAAATCCGTCTGTATCATCCTTTATTATTAAGGATAGAAAAAGAAAAGAGATAAAAGCAAAAGTAATACGAAACTGAGAGAGGCCAAATGGATCTATCCATTCAGGAGTGAGCTCCCTGGAGACAGGCATATTGATTGCAAAAAAGATGTTTGCTGCCAATATAAGCAGAACCCCCTTCGCTCTGGGAGAGAGTTTGAAATTACTCATTCCTCATCCCCTTTTTGAGAGCCTGCTCATTATGATGTCTTACTACATCTGAAGCTCTCTCCAGAGCAAGCTGTATATGAGGGAAAATATTATCTCTGCCCACCTCATCGGCAAAACCCGATTTAATTAGGGTCTCAAGAACAGATTCACTTACTCCGGATAATATCATTTGTATGCGCTCCTTTTTTGAGCGTTTCCATAGATTTCTAAGGTTATTTAACCCTGTTGAATCAACAAAAGGAACCTTTCTCATTCTTATTACACGAGCCTTCACAATATGGTGAGAAGATGAGTCAATTTCGTCAATTTTATTTGCAAGCCCAAAGAAGAAAGGCCCATCAATTTCATAAACTTCAACCCCTTTGGGAATATCAAGAATTTCAACATCTGAGGAGTATTCTCCACGTTCTGTAGCAGGTAAAAAGTTTTCAATCTGGGTTACGCTTGATGATTCAGACACTCTCTTTACGAATAGAATAATTGCAAGCAGT
This sequence comes from Bacteroidales bacterium, assembly GCA_034003005.1. Classification (GTDB taxonomy): domain Bacteria; phylum Bacteroidota; class Bacteroidia; order Bacteroidales; family UBA932; genus Bact-08. The sequence continues at coordinate 31,141 of JAVEZL010000005.1, read as the reverse complement.
ACACCCACTTCAATTGCAACTGTAAGGTCAATAAGCACAGTCAGGAAGAAGGTAAGAAGCAACACAGCAACATCGGCCCTATGACCCTTAAGCAAATACTTGAATGTTCTCCATTCACTCATGTTATAAGCAACAATTACCAGTATAGCAGCAAGTACAGAGAGAGGAATATAGACTGCATAAGGCATAAGAAAAAGAAATATGAGTAATAGTACAATAGCGTGGATAATACCAGCAACAGGTGTTTTACCCCCGTTGTTAATATTGGCCATAGTTCTTGCTATTGCTCCGGTTGCAGGAATACCACCAAAAAATGGTGTAACAATGTTTGCAATTCCTTGCCCTATAAGTTCAGTATTTGAGTCATGCCTCTTCCCTGTAACGCCATCTGCAACCATTGCAGCTAGAAGGGACTCTATGGCGCATAGTAAAGCAATGGTAAATGCTGGTTGAAACAGCATTTTAACGGCGTCAAAATCAATTTTGGGAGCCTCTGGTCTTGGAAGAGGAATTCCCCCTGCGAGTTCCGGAAATTTACTGCCTATTGTTGCAAAATCTACCCCTCCAAATTTGCTCATCATTAATGCAGCTAATGTTCCTACAAAAATTGCAACCAGGGATCCGGGAACTTTGTTAGTTATCTTAGGCCAGAATATAATAACTAAAAGGCTAAAAATTCCAAGCCCGGCCTCCCATGGATTTATAGATGATAAGTTATTTATATAGCTAATCCATTTAGGAATAAATTCTGAAGGCACATCAGCCATCTCAAGTCCCAGGAGATCCTTTACCTGAGTAGAAAAAATAACCACAGCAATTCCACTGGTAAATCCCACAACAATTGGATAAGGGATGAATTTAATAATGTTGCCCATTTTCAAAACACCCATGGCAACAAGCATTATTCCGGCAAGAACAGTAGCAATAATAAGCCCTGAAACTCCGTATTGAGAAACTATTCCATACACAATAACAATGAAAGCTCCGGTTGGACCTCCAATAAGGAAGTTAGAGCCTCCAAACAGAGACATTAAAACACCAGCTACAATTGCAGTAATAAGCCCTTGCTGAGGTGTAACTCCTGATGCTATACCAAATGCTATAGCAAGCGGGAGTGCAACTATTCCCACAATTATACCTGCAATTAAATCTGAGGTAAATGTTTTCTTATCGTAAGCACCCTTACGGAAAAGGGAGAAAAATTTCGGCCGGAAGGTCGAAGCAAAGTTAAAATCCATCGCACCGTGAAATTTGTAAGAGGCTGCAAATTTAAGAAATTAAAACATCCCTGCAACTAAAACAGAGATTCTGCAGAACTTGTAATAGTACTTAACTCTGTATTATTATTGATTATAAGTGAAGGATTAAGAAAGTGAACCTGATTTTCACTTTTGAATCTTTTTTCGCCACCACCGGTGATGTTAAGCATGAGTAAAGAGTCTCTTCCGGCCTTTCCTGAATTGATACTTTTCATCATTCCGGCAAGAGCAACACCTGCTGCAGGATGAATATCAATACCTTCAACCTCTTCGAAAAATCTACAAGCAGCTTCAAGTTCTATGTTGTCAACAATCTCAATGTCCCCACCAGTATCAGACAAAGCATCAAAAAGACCACCAGGGACAGAGTAGGGGGGTCTTCTGTTAGAGAGCACCTTTGCTTTTATCACAAGGGCTTTTTCCCTCTCAATTACGTCGTCAGCAGGAAGTAATGCTCTGCTGTGAGCTTTCCATGCATCGTACATAGGAGTAAAAGGATAATTCTGAGACGGTAGCAGCACCATCTTATTTTGGCCGAATCTGCCATCTCCAATAAGCCTCAGATTTGCCTCCCATGCAGCAATTGCACCTGTTCCGCTACCAATTGACTGAAAGTAGTACTCCGGTATAGAGCCGATTGTAGTTGCAGCGGATAAGACAGTAGTACCCATCCCATCTCTTCTTGCAACGTTTTTTGCTCCCCCCTCTTCATAAAACAAATCAGATTTACAGATTTTTGCAGCTAAATCAATAGCGTCAAAATAATCGGTCCCCTTAGGGGTGCATACAAGTTTCACACATGAATTTATCTCATGATTAAACCAGAGAGCATCAATGTTCTCTTCAGGAACTACAAGAAGGAGTGGAATTGAATTTTCAGAACAGACTTTAGCAAAGGCTCTTGCAGTGTTTCCCGCAGAGGCTACAACCATAACACCAGATGATGCCGGGAGCATTCTTGCACAAACTGAGAATGCCTCAGTCTCCTTAAAAGAGCAGGTTGTCATTCCGGCTCCTCTCTCTGGCCAGTAACCATTGAATGTAACCCATAGGTTTGACAGTCCGAGACTCTCTCCAAGCTTGTCTGCCTTGTATGTAACAGGAGCTGATGATCCTTCAAGCCTCCGGTTGATTGGTAACCAATCTTCAAATTTGTAAAATCCGGCGTTGTTATCAGTCGAATTTAACTTCTCAGCAGTGTATATACTCCTAATCAGAGAAGGTTTATCGTATTGAGGGTCACTAAGAAGCCAGCCGGTATCTTCAAATACTCTTCCGGTAGCGAGGTTGGTTAGTTTGTAGTCAGTCATTATATTAACGGGAAACTTTTTTATACGCCCACCAATACCATGCGCCCACAAATAGTGCGCCTCCTACCAGGTTACCGAGTGTAACAGGAATAAGGTTATCAGTAAAGGCGTTTATGATTGTTAGATTATTAAGATTCTCTGATGAAATACCAAGTTCCGTTCCTGCCTGAGATAAAAACACAGCATCGGTTTTAGCCATCAAACCGGCAGAAAGGTAGTACATGTTTGCAACTGAGTGCTCATAACCCGAAGCTATAAAAAGCCATATAGGGAAGAAAATTACAAGACTCTTCCCGGCAATATCTTTAGCAGCGTAAGACATCCAGACTGCAAGACAAACAAGTAGATTGCAAAGTATGCCTGAAGAGAAGGCCTGAGTGAATGATAATGAAGTCTTGATTGATGCTGCTTTTATTGTATAGGCTCCAAGAAGTCCGTCGCTATAATCAAGTTGCCCGGAGAGATAAATGAGTAAAGCAATAAAAACTGATCCTACAAGATTTCCAAACCACACTAATGTAAGATTCCACATATATTTACTCCACTTAACCCTCCCAGCCAGAGTAGCTACAGATATAAGATTATTCCCAGTGAAAAGTTCCGCTCCGGCAATAACTACTAAAATAAGTCCTGTTGGAAAGATGAGTCCTGCCAGATACTTTGCTAATCCTATATCCTCTATGTTGTGAGATATTATATTGCTTCCTACAGATGCAAGTGCAATGAATACGCCTGCAAGAAATGAGAGTAGGAGTGTCCTGTTTAAAGGCATTAACGCCTTCTTAACACCGGACTCTTCAGTGTAATCAACAATTTCAGCAGGTGTTAAAAAATTATTGCTCATCATTTAATGATAGTGAATCAATATTGTCTGCCATCTTATGGAGTACTTTAACAAAGTTTATCAGTTCATCTTTGGGTATTCCCTTAATGATGTTGTCAGTAGATTCCAGTGCAATTTTTGTTATAGCCTCTTTAACCTCAACAGCCTTATCTGTAAGGTGTATCATCTTTTGTCTTCTGTCAGACTCTCCCGCAACCCTTACAACAAGTCCTTTATTCTCAAGAGCATCTATCAGTTTTGTTACGGAATTTTTATCCTTGAGGATAATATTTGCAATCTCCTGCTGAGACATAGTACCTTCGTCCCATAGAGTGTCCATAACCAGAAACTGTTCGGCTGTAAGGTTAAATCCATGTTCTGCAAAAATTGAGTTCATAAACTGCTTGAACTTGCAGTGAACCAAATTCAGAAAAACACCCACCTGCTTGTTAAGTATCATAACATAGATATTCGTACAACTTATACAAATATAACCATTTAATTTATGATTTATATTCGTCCCAGCTCTTAATCTGAATCTGTTCAATTGACATTGCAGAGAAGGACCTGATAAAGGCTGTTGCGAGTCTAGCGTTGGTAATCAAAGGAATATTCAGGTCGGTTGCGGTTCTTCTGATCTTATATCCGTTTTCAAGCTCCTCCTGTGTAAGGTTTTTTGGTATGTTAACAACAAAATCAACCTCTTTTGAGTGAAGAAGATCCATTGCCTGAGGTTTCATCCCTTTCTCACTTGGCCAGTAAACCAATGTAGAGCTAATATTGTTATCAGATAAAAACTTATGCGTTCCGCCTGTTGCGAACAAGCTAAATCCTTTTTCAAGCAGAAGTCTGCAGGCCATTAACATTTCAACCTTCTGTTTTGCGTCGCCTGTAGATAAAAGTATCCCCTTTTTAGGGAGCTTGTATCCAACAGACAGCATTGCCTTAAGAATTGCTTCATTTGTGTCGTCTCCTATGCAACCAACCTCTCCGGTAGATGCCATATCAACTCCAAGTACAGGGTCTGCCTTCTGTAGCCTTGTAAACGAGAATTGAGATGCCTTAATACCTACATAGTCCAGATCAAATGCACTTTTACTCGGAGCTTCAACCTGTTCTCCAATCATGACTCTGGTCGCAAGCTCAATAAAGTTAATTTTCAATACTTTTGAAACAAAAGGGAAGCTTCTTGAGGCTCTCAGGTTACACTCGATAACTTTTATATCGTTCTCTTTTGCAAGAAACTGAATATTGAACGGACCTGAAATTTCAAGTTCCTGAGCAATTTTCCTGGCTATTCTTTTAATTCTCCGGGCTGTTTCAACGTATAGTTTCTGAGGAGGAAACTGAATGGTAGCATCACCCGAGTGTACTCCTGCAAATTCAATGTGTTCAGAAATAGCATAGGCTATAACTTCACCATTTTGTGCAACAGCATCAAACTCAATCTCTTTTGCATTTTGAATAAATTCAGATACTACAACTGGATGCTTCTTTGAGACATTTGTAGCCAGTTTTAGAAACTCCTCCAGCTCTGAATCGTTTGAACATACGTTCATTGCAGCACCAGACAAAACATAAGATGGTCTAACAAGAACAGGATAATCAACCTGTGATACAAAGTCGTATATCTCATCAAGTGTTGTTAATTCTTGCCATCTTGGCTGATCTATCTGTAATCTGTCAAGCATTGATGAAAACTTATGCCTGTCTTCCGCATTGTCAATACTTTTTGCAGAAGTACCTAAGAGCTTAACATCGCTTCTATGTAGTCTTAATGCAAGATTATTTGGTATTTGCCCTCCCACAGATACAACAACTCCACCTGGATTCTCGAGCTCATAAATATCCATGACTCTCTCATAAGTGAGCTCATCAAAATAGAGTCTGTCACACATGTCATAGTCAGTAGAAACAGTCTCGGGGTTGTAGTTTATCATAACACCCCTCCAGCCTTGTTTCCGTATTGTTTCGAGTGCGTTAACGCTGCACCAGTCAAATTCAACTGAGCTGCCAATTCTGTATGCACCTGAGCCAAGAACTATTATGGATCTCTTGTCTCCAAGATATTTAACATCGTTGTGAGTACCGTTGTAGGTTAGGTAGAGATAATTTGTAACAGCAGGAAACTCTGCGGCAAGAGTGTCAATTTGTTTTACTACAGGTACTATTCCTAACTTTTTTCTTAAACTGCGAATTTTTGCAGAGGCCTCATCAACGTCAATATTATCCTTATATAGTAGCCGGCCTATCTGGAAGTCAGAAAAACCTTGCTGTTTAGACCTTTTAAGAAGTTCTGCAGGCAGCTCAGATATCTCGTTGTATCCGGTAAGTTCAAGTGAGGTCAAATGAATTTTATAAAGCTTTTCGAGAAACCATCTGTCAATTTTTGTTAGTTCGTGAATTTCATCAACAGTATATCCCTTCTTGAAAGCTTTCGATATCACAAAAATTCTGTTGTCAGTTGGTTCCCTCAGTGATTTGTCAATATCGGGAACAGATATCTCACGGTTAGCTACAAATCCGTGTGCACCCTGGCCAATCATTCTTAAACCCTTTTGAATTGCCTCTTCAAATGTTCGGCCTATGGCCATAACCTCTCCCACACTTTTCATACTGGATCCAATCTCTCTCGATACACCCTGGAATTTTGAAAGATCCCATCTTGGAATTTTACATACTATATAATCAAGAGCAGGTTCAAAGAATGCAGGAGTGCTCTTTGTGACCGAGTTTTTGAGGTCAAACAGTCCGTAGCCTAGTCCCAGTTTAGCTGCAACAAATGCAAGAGGGTAGCCTGTAGCCTTAGAGGCGAGTGCAGAAGATCTGCTTAATCTTGCATTAACCTCAATTACTCTGTAATCTTCTGAGTATGGATCGAATGCATACTGGACATTGCACTCTCCTACAATTCCTATATGTCTGACAATTTTAATTGCAAGCTCTCTCAGCAGATGATATTCGCTGTTTGTTAATGTTTGAGATGGTGCTACAACTATACTCTCACCGGTATGAATTCCCAGTGGATCAAAGTTCTCCATGTTGCAGACAGTGATACAATTGTCAAATCTGTCTCGTACAACTTCATACTCTATCTCTTTCCATCCTTTGAGGGATTTTTCAACCAGAACCTGTGTAGAATAGGAGAATGCTTTTTCACATAGTGAGTTCAACTCATCTTCGTTATTACAGAAACCGCTTCCAAGTCCTCCAAGTGCGAAAGCTGCCCGGATTATTACCGGGTAACCTAAATCTTCCGCAGCCCTTCTTGCGTTTACAACATCTTCAACCGCATGGCTTTTAATTGTCTTTACGCTTATTTGATCTAGCTTTTTAACAAAAAGCTCTCTGTCTTCTGTATCAATAATTGCCTGTACCGGAGTACCCAGTACCTTCAGATTATATTTATTAAAAATGTCATTTCTGTAAAGCTCTACACCGCAATTAAGAGCCGTCTGTCCTCCAAATGCAAGCAAAATTCCTTGTGGTTGCTCCTTTTTGATAACCTCCTCCACAAAATAAGGTGTAACCGGCAAAAAATAGATTTTATCAGCAACCCCTTCAGAAGTTTGAACTGTAGCAATGTTTGGATTTATTAAAACGGTCTCTATGCCCTCCTCCCTCAATGCCTTTAACGCCTGTGAGCCTGAGTAATCGAATTCACCTGCCTCTCCAATTTTAAGGGCACCAGAACCAAGAATCAGAACTTTCTTTATGTTTTTGTCAATCATTTCTAGAGAAGTTTAATAAAGTCATCAAAAAGGAATTCGGTATCAGTGGGTCCGCTGGATGCTTCGGGGTGAAACTGACATGAGAAAAATGGTTTGCTTTTGTGCCTGATACCTTCATTGGTTCCATCGTTCATGTTTATAAACAGAGGTTCCCATTCAGATCCCAGAGTAGAGTCATCTACTGCGTAGCCGTGATTCTGTGAGGTGATGAAGCATCTGTTTGTCCCGGCCATTCTTACAGGCTGGTTGTGACTCCGGTGTCCATATTTTAGTTTGAAAACAGAAGCGCCGGCAGCCTTTGACAGAAGTTGATTTCCCATACATATTCCAAAAATGGGCTTGTCTTCAAGCAGAGCTTCTTTAATGTGTTCAACAGCTTCTGTACAATGGTTTGGATCCCCGGGGCCATTAGATATAAAGAGACCATCATATTCTATGTTGCTAAAGTTGTAATTCCATGGTACGCGAATAACTTCAATACCTCTGTTCACAAAGCATCTTATTATGTTATGCTTAACTCCGCAATCAACAAGAACAACCCTCTTGTTGCCGGCTCCGTATTTGTATACCTCTTTACAGCTGACAACATCAACTTGATTTACAATATTGGGATCATTTAACTTCTCAAGATGAGTCCCCTCGGGTACGATCTTACCCAGCATTGAGCCCTTCTCTCTTAAAATCTTGGTAAGTTCTCTGGTATCTATACCAAAAATCCCGGGTATTTTATTGTCCCTGAGCCATTGATCAAGACTTTTTGAGGCATTCCAGTGACTGTACTCGGCAGAATAATCAGATATAATCAAACCTCTCACATGAATTTTCTCTGATTCGTAGAAAGAGGAGAGATTATTGGTTACAGAATCTTCAGGAACGCCGTAATTTCCTACCAATGGGTAGGTGACACAGAGTATTTGTCCGGAGTAGGAGGGGTCAGTAAGACTTTCCGGATACCCAACCATGGCAGTAGAAAAAACGACCTCACCATCAATGGCTTGGTCGTTTCCAAATGAGTAACCGGAAAACTCTGTTCCATCCTCAAGAACGAGTGTTGCGGGCTTGTATTTGTGCATCTCTTTTTTGAAATATTTTCTTTAGTTATATGGGCACAAAGTTATGTATTAAAATTCAAAAAACATTATTCAAATTACATTGCTCTTGCAAATACAGACCATAGCTGAGCCTTCATATCTTTCCAGCTCTGCATTGTAGATAGAGCAAAATCATTCGTGCGTTTTGTAAGAAGTTCCCTAGCCTCTTTTACCTTGCCTGATTTGATGAGCTCTTCTGCGAGTTTTTCTGCAGCTGGAGCACTTCTGAACATCTCCTCTTCAAATCGTGCGATTTCAGGTTCAAGAATTCCTCTTGTCTTATCCCAGTTTATAGTTGCAATTCTGTTGGTCTCCCTGTATGCCCATATTGCAGCGTCTTCGCGATATCTGTGTTGTCCGCAAACCGAGAATGACTTAGGAAGAGAAATTGTTCCGGAATAGATTGGAATTCTTGGGCTTTGAGCCGGATTGTCAAATGAAAAATAAGCAACTCCTCCCACCTCATCAGGTAACCAATCTCTCAGTTGAATTATATGTGAGTATGAACACTGAATAACAGCAATTCCTCTTACTCTCTCAGTTGCACCAGGCTTTATTGTATTAAGCAAAGCCCTCATCTCATTACTCATAAAGTTAGACACCGGCTTGATTGTATCCTTATATTCGTTGCCTTTAGAGTCTCTTCTAGACACCTCTGCAACCAGGTTCTTGGTTTGATCCCACTCTGTCCCTTCGTACGTCTCTCTATAGAAAGCCATAACGTCTCTTACTGAGATTTTTTTGTCAGGTTTGACAGAGAATGGAAGCTCCTCTGAATCGTACTTAAGATTCAAAGAAGGTGCTACTGAATTTAGTACAAAAAATTCTCTTATTGAAAATGGCTTTCTTCCGTTGTTTATTTTCCAAAACTTAAACTCCTCTTTTCCGTCCCACAGACCAAGTTTCTTGCATCTCTCTTTGATGTCAGAGCTGTACATGAAATACTCAGGATTATTAAAGTCAACAGTTGAGATTCTTGGTATGTTTGCTGAGATTCCAACATGATCGTCCGGAATTCTTTGAGCTACCCAAATAGCAGACGGTTTACCAGCTCCAGAACCAAATAATTCAAGCTGCCAAACCTCTTTTTTGTCAGCGATTGTAATACACTCCCCAGAATCACCATAGCCATAAGTTTCAACCAGCTTACCTATAAGCTTTATTGCGTCTCTTGCAGTACTGCATCTCTGAAGGGCAATCCTCTCAAGCTCCTCAATCAGGAACAGACCATTTTTGTTCACAAGAACATCTCTTCCTGTTATGGTTGTTTCACCTATCGCCAGCTGTTTTTCATTAAGACATGGGTAAGCAGTGTTTAGATATGCAAAAGTCTCCTCTACAGCAGGAATCCTGCCTTTCTCCACAACGTTTCTAGTATCCCACGGCTCTTCATTATGAAGTGTTCCCCAGTAAACTGGTTCTGTATCTCCGGGTTTGAAACTTTTTCTTGCTGTCATCTCAACCCATGTACGATAGTTTGAATCACAGGTGTGTGCAGTCATTACTGAACCGTCTGTACTGGCTTTTTTTCCAACCATTATTGAGGTACAGCTTTCTAAAAAGTTTTCGTCATCCGGATTAACCGGAATCCATTGCGTCTGAGCCGCAGAAATACCTGCCAGCAGAAAGATAGCCAGCAGCGTCAGGGAAAGTTTCTTCATATTCATTGGTATTGTGGTTTGTTGTTGTATATGCAAAAATAGCATTATCTTTACCAAATCCAATACCTATATTATGTATAGATTACTTCTGGCATCATTTTTAATGCTGCTTCCACTGTTTTCCAGCGGACAAGAAAAGAGCATATTCGTTATTCCTGTTAAAGGAGAAATCTCTAAAGCCACAGAAAGAATTCTGTCAAGGGGACTTAAAGAGGCAAAAGATAATAATTATGATCTTGTGATTATTCATATGAACACTTATGGCGGAGCTGTGTCATCTGCTGATAGTATGAGGAGTTCACTATTGAGATTTCCAGTTCCTGTAGCTGCTTTTATAGATAATCAGGCAGTTTCTGCAGGAGCGCTCATAAGTATAGCATGCGATTCAATCTATATGATAACTGGTAGTACAATAGGGGCAGCTACTGTTGTTAATCAGACAGGAGAGCCTATGCCTGACAAATATCAATCTTTTATGAGAGCTATGATGAGGTCAACTGCTCAGGCAAATGGGAGAGATCCCTTAATTGCTGAAGCAATGGTGGATCCATCCATTGTTGTTCCCGGTATTGCCGATGACAGCCTGAAGGTTCTTAGTTTTACAATGGAAGAGGCGATATTAAATAACTATTGCGAGGGTAGTGCATCCTCTCTTGCTGAAGTTGCTTCTCTTTTTGCAAATGGGACCAACTTTACAATTAAAGAGATGAAAATTTCCGGGTTAGATAAAATCATATCTTTCTTGCTCTCTCCTGTTTTACAGGGTATTTTACTAATGTTGATAATAGGGGGTCTATATTTTGAGCTTCAAAGTCCAGGTATAGGATTCCCCTCTGCTGCTGCAGTTATTGCAGCTCTTCTCTATTTTGCACCTTTATATCTTGAGGGGCTGGCTGAGAATTGGGAGATATTATTATTTGTTGCAGGAATATTACTGATTTTAGCCGAGATCTTTGTAATTCCAGGATTTGGTGTTGCAGGAATATCAGGGATTGTTGTTACCGTTACCGCCCTTGTATTCGCTATGATAGACAATGACCTGTTCTATTTTAACGGATCAGTTAACTTCATTGTAATTCTGAAGCCACTTTCAATAGTACTGATATCAGGATTTTCCTCGCTTTTGTTGTCAATATGGTTAGCAGGAAGAGTTCTTCCGGGAAGCAACTTTTCCCATCTCTCTCTTAAAACCAGTCTAAAGTCAAAAAATGGATTTGTGGGCGTAGATGATAATCAGGAATCAATGGTAGGCAAAATAGCAACTGTTGCCAGTAGTCTCAGACCGGCTGGTAAAGTTGATATCGACGGTAAATGGTACGATGCAACATTAGAGTTTGGAATGGCTGACAAAGGTGAGGTAGTAGTTATAACTAAATCCGAGGGCGGAAGACTTTATTGCGAGCGTCTTCCTCAATAAGCTCGAGCAATTTATCTATTGCTTCATTTTCAGGAACAGCCCTGTAGACAGGACTCTTGCCTCTGTATATGCTCACTCTGTTTTTACCCTCTCCAACATAACCGTAGTCTGCATCAGCCATCTCACCAGGCCCGTTTACAACACATCCCATTACTGCAATGTTGTAACCTTTCAAATGGGCAGTCCTTCTCTTAACCTCTTCAAATACAGGTTCAAGATTAAACAGAGTTCTTCCACATCCGGGACATGCTATGTACTCTGGTTTTGTAAAAACTCTTCTGGCAGCCTGAAGAAGATCGTCACGGAACCCGTTGATTTTCTCATCGGAAACACTCTCTCCGTTTACTGTAACAGAAAGGTTTATATCATCAATCTTCTTATCTAGCAATAGGGGCCCAAGTTCACAGGACGCTTTTAATATAAAGTCATTCCAGTTTTTTTCAGAATAAGAAACCTGCTGAATCCTTTCTCCGTTAAAATTGAATCGGCTACTCTTTTCTTTGAATAAATCAGCAATGAATCTTGCAACCGGAATCTCATTTTCAGGATCTTCAGTAAGAGAGACTCTTATTGTATCACCAATTCCTTCAGATAGTAAAGTTGATAAACCTACAGCAGATTTAATTCTTCCTGACTGACCGTTTCCTGCCTCTGTTACTCCGAGGTGTAATGGGTAAAAGACACCTCTCTTTTTGAATTCATCATAAAGTAACCTGTAGGCCTCTGTCATTACTAAAGTATTGCTTGCCTTCAGAGAGACAATTAACTGATCAAAGGAGAGCTCCTCAGCCATCTTTATCCACTCTAAAGCGGACTCTTTCATCCCCAAGGGAGAGTCTCCATATTTAGAGATAATTCTCTCTCCTAAAGATCCGTGATTCACTCCGATCCTTAGTGCAACACCTCTTTGTTTGCAAATTGAGATAAGTTGTGAAAATTTTGAGCGTGCAACATCAAAATCTTTGGCAAAATTACCCGGGTTAATTCTTACTTTTTCAACCACCTCTGCAGCAGCTATTGCAACATCTGCTGTAAAATGAACATCGGCAGAAAGTGGGGTATATACATTGTCTGCAATAAGTCTTCTCTTAATCTCTTTTAATGCCTCAACCTCTTTCATGCCCTGAGTAGTTAGTCTTATCAATTGTGCTCCGGATTGAGAGAGTCTGATGCATTGATTATATGATGCATCAATATCCTGAGTAGGTGTGTTGCACATTGTTTGTACCACTATAGGATTATCCCCGCCAAAGCAGAGATCCCCTGTTTTTACAATTATTTTTTTCATTTTGACTTAATGTGAAAAAAGAGAGAAGCGCTAAATATCAGGTGGTTAGGATATGAGTACTGAGGCCTTTCAACTCCACCTTTTCTGGGATTGCTCAGATATGTAAGTGAATGATTATAATTCGCTTCGAGATGTATTTCAAAGGGCTTAACAACAAAAGCCAAGCCTCCGCCACCAATAATTCCAAACTCAAGTCTGTTATCTTCAGGATCAAAAGAGCTCCCTTCCGGTTCGCTTAATTTGCTCCTAAAAGCACCGTATGCTCCAAGGTTAATTAAAAGTCTCATTTTCCAAAAATCTATATGGAACTGAGATACAAGTGGTATTCTGTACATCTCAGTAATGAAACGGTCTCCCAAAATCTCGTAACCACTCTCAATACGTGAGATGCCTGTTTGAAACCCAAAGTAAGGAGAAGATCCCCATAAATCATGGTAGTAATTGTATAACAGGGAAAAGTTACCTGTAGTTATTACTGATTTATGAGTAACCGGAGGGTCAAAATTGACATTACCTATTATGTATCCGTAACTAACACCTGCCATGTGAATCTTCTCCTGAGAGTAAGATGATATGGAAGTGAAAATAATTATCAAGGAAATAATAATATATCTCTTCATCGGAAAATTTCTTTTAAATCAATAACCTGAGATAGCTCCATACCCTCTTTGATATCAAATATCTCAGTTCCTGAAGGGAGCTTGTATAATCTTACCATTTCCGGCTGTCTTCTCTCTTTAAGTAATCCAGAATCAAGAATTCCGTTCCCGTTTTTATCCATGAATATCCTTATAGAGTATTTCCCCGGATCCAGATAAGGAAAATCAAGGATCTGATCAGATGTTATTCTGTATGATCTGAACACCTTATCTCTTGACTGGTTAATTAATTCTACTACAAAAGACGTTCCCTCTGTTCCCTTGATATCTAGATCAATTTTTCCCATTTTCTCGCTCTTTGGAAGCATTATCTTTATACCTGTAGAGTCATTGTAGTTGCCTGTTATATCCGTAAATGCTCGACTGTCAATAGATAGGATATAATCATAACCTTGCTGAAGTGTAGTTTCCGGTTTAACAGTGTATTTTCTTAACTCTAGAGAGTCAGGGATTAACTTAAATTTTTCAACACTCTCAACACCTTTTGGTGTCAAAGAGGTCAATCGGATACTATCAGATATAATTGATTCAATAGGTGCCGTAAATTCTATTCGGAATCCCTCTTTTTCGATTAATGCAGGATTGGCATCTAGTTTTATGTCTAGTAGATTAGCTCTCTTATCTTTATTCCTCTCTTTTTCGCGCTGCTCCTGCTGACGGTTTTTTCTCGGTAACGGGAGTCTGAATGTCTCTCTTGTCATAACAAGGTTATCCAGAGAGTCGGTCTTGAAGTATTTTATCCTGAAATTGAGAGTATCAGGTATCCTTTTAAAATCACCTTTTATCCAGAGATTCAGACTATCTCGTGTTACATTAAAATGTTTTATAACGTTGACTGAATCAAGTTCCGCGAAGCCTGCGGAGTCAATTTTAACATTATGAGCATTAAATTTAATAAAACACTCTCTCTCTGACAACCTCTCATAATTTCTAACAAATTGCCTGCTCGCCTCCTCCCTGAAAAGATAAAGTCTGAAATCGCTTGTTCTGGCTAGTGATGCAGTAGTGTCTTTAGGATCAACATAAGATAACTCCTCCATCCCGTTAACCATTACTTTAGAGGGGGTGAAAAGAGAGTCTAGAAAAGCTAGTTTTTCGTTTTCAGGGTTATACATATTGTTCCCGTTCTCATCCGAGAATGCAATAACCCTGTAGGGTACAGGCTTAATGTTCGTTATCAGAAAATGGCCCCATTTGTCGCTTTTTGAAATAGCTGAGGGCAGGGTATTATAAATTACAGAATCAGAATGATTCTCATAAAATGCAAGTGTAACTGAGGGTAAAGGCAGAAGTGTTGCTGCATCTGCAATATTGGCCGTAGCAATCATCGAGTCTATAATATTCCCGGTAGAAAACACATATCTGTAGGGAGGAAAGAGGTTGCCTTCGTTATTGTCTGCTATAGCACTATTAAATGATATTGAATATGTTGTATTTAAATTAAGAGAATCCCTAAATTCAGAAATAATGCTTTTGCCTCTGACTTTTGTCTCAACTCTTTTTTTTACAGGAGGGGAGACCACAATGTTTTTTTCCGGCTCCTTCAAGACTACAAACTCATCAAATTTCAATTCAATTTTCTGACCTCTTAACGGAAAGTTAATTTTGTTTGAATCGGGCTCTACCTTAAGTAAGACAGGTGCGAGAGTATCCTTAACTCCGCCAGAAGGTGGGGCAGTGGTGTTTGCACATGATGGTAAAAACAGTGTTAAACCAAAAAGTAAAACTAAATAAATTACTATATATCTGAATTTTATAATTTGCATCTCTTCTTTTACTGATTATCCTTGATCTCAGATCTAACTACACTCATCACACCCTTAACAGAAGACATTTGCTTCATAAGCTTTTCAAGGTCTTCTACACTATGTACGTATAAATCAATGTAGCCTTCAAAAATCCCGTCGTGAGTCTCAATGAATATTTTTCTAATGTTAACACTTAACACCAGTGTAATATATTGTGTCAGGTCATTTAAAATCCCTAGTCTGTCAATACCTCTCATATTTATTCTGGCCAGGAATGAGAGCACTGTGTGCTTGCTCCATTTTGCCTTAACAATTCTTTCGCCGTCTCTGGATGCCATATGGATTGCCTCGGGACAGCTGTTTTTATGAACAATAACAATATCATTGTCATCTATAAAACCTATTACTTTGTCTCCGGGTATTGGTCTGCAACATGTAGCTACCTGATAGGAGAGGGTTTTTTCTACGGGATTCTCTTTTAACAGGAAGTCTTTTTTTATGTCAATTTTTGATATAACTTTTTCTTCTTGTGTCTTCTGTGTATCAGCAGGATCGTCAGATAACTCCTCTTCTCCCTGCCAATCCCATTTGTTTTCTGAATCACCTCCTGTTATCTTAGAAAACTGCAGACTCCAGTATCTTACAAATTTACTGGTTGTGTTTTTCTTTAATACCTTAGATAGGTCTGTTAAATCTATGAGGTTTGCCCCAATCTTACTGAATAACTCCTCTCTGTTGTTCAGTTTGTAATTCTCTGAAAGTTTTCTGTACACCCTGGACATGGGCCTTATTCCCATTGATATGAGCCTTTCATCTAACAATTCCTGGCCTTTTTTCTGAGAATCCTTTATCTCGGATTTGAGTGCATCCAGAATCAGGCTCTTTGCTTTAGGAGTCTTGATAAAATCAAGCCACTCTCTCTGAGGCTTCTGAGATTCGGCAGTTATAATCTCAATCTGGTCTCCGTTTCTTAACTCATATGTGAGTGGGACAAGCTTAAAGTTTGCCTTTGCTGCAATTGATTTATTACCCACTTCAGTATGAATAGCATATGCAAAGTCAAGTGCTGTAGCCCCTTTAGGCAGAGATCTAGATTCTCCTTTAGGTGTAAAAACATAAATTTCTGAAGATAGTAGTCCAGTATGAAATTTGTCAAGAAACTCCAGGGCATTAACATCCGGATTTTCAAGCACCTCTCTCACCATATTGAGCCATTTATCCATATCCTTTTCTGATGGAGATGAACCTTTGTAGCTCCAGTGAGCCGCAACACCTCTTTCTGCAAGGTTATCCATCCGGGTGCTTCTAATCTGGACCTCCACCCAGTTTCCCTGAGGAGCCATCACAGTGCAGTGAAGAGCTTCATAACCATTAATTTTTGGAGTACTTACCCAGTCTCTGATTCTGTCGGTTTTTGACAGATACAACTCTGTGATAAGAGAGTATATATGCCAGCATTGAATTCTTTCAGGCTGCTCCTCTTTTGCTTCAAAAATTATCCTTACAGCATAAAGATCATAAATTTGTTCAAAAGGTATTGATTTGGCGTTCATCTTTCTCCAAATGGAGTAGGGGCTCTTTGTCCTTTTTGAGACATTGAATTTGTAACCGGCATTTGTAAGACTTTCTGCAATGGGCTCCATAAAGCTGTCAATTGCACAACCTCTCTCAGCAACGGTCTGGGATATCTTTGCCTGAATACCTTCATACTCTGCAGGGAGAGTATGCATGAGCCAAATGTTTTCAAGTTCTGATTTAATGCTGTACAAGCCAAGTCTGTGAGCGAGTGGTATAAAAATATACATTGTCTCACTCAGTATCTTAGACCTCTTATGCTCAGGCATATACTCTATGGTTCTCATATTGTGTAACCTGTCTGCCAGCTTAATCAGAATCACCCTTACATCATCGTTTAGAGTCAGAAGAATTCTTTTAAAATTCTCCGCCTGGCTGCTTGTGCCACTGTCAAATGCACTTTTAATTTTTGTAAGGCCATCTACAAGAGAGGCTATTTTTGCACCGAACAACCTTTCAATATCATCGGTATTATACTCAGTATCCTCTACGACATCGTGAAGGAGAGCAGAAACTATGGACTTATACCCTAGACCAATCTCCTTCACTACAATTTTTGATACAGCTATAGGATGAAGGATGTACGGCTCTCCCGAGCGCCTTCTGACACCATTGTGGGCAGCCTTGGCAAAATCAAAAGCCTTTAAAACAATCTCAAATTCAGATTGATTCGCACACCGCTTGAGACTGGCTAGTCTCAACTCTTCAAATTCGCTTTCGATTAATTCGTTATCCTTTTCCGTAAACATAATTATATCAATATAATAAATCTCTTTTTCCGCTCTTAATCAACTCAAGTTTGTCAGCAACATCTTTTCTCTTTTTATCATCAGTGATGAAGGAAAGTTCTCTCTCGATGAGTTCATGCCCTGCCTTTTTTGTCTGTTCAGAGGAGTAGTCTTCAAGATATTCCGCCAGGGTTAGCATTGCGTTAGGAGTACAGAACCTACCGATAAATCCGGGAATTGCGTATTCCATAAAGTGTTCACCTGTCCTTCCCACTCTGTAGCATGACGTACAGAAACTTGGGATAAATCCCTTTTTAAGAAGCCATTCAATAACCTGGTCAAGCTCCCTTCTGTCACCCACTTCAAATTGCTCTCTATTAAGCTCTTGATTTTTACCTCTCTCCTCTTGGTAGCCGCCAATTTCCAGCCTTGTACCCGCATCTATCTGAGAAACACCAAACTCAATTACAGCGTCTCTCACCTCTGGACTCTCTCTTGCAGTCATTATCAATCCTGTGTAAGGAACTGCTAATCTAAGGATGGCAACTAATTGCTTAAACTGCTCATCGGTAACTTGATATGGCAGGTGGAGATCAAGCCCGTAGGCAGGTTTTACCCTCGGAAAGCTAATTGTATGAGGGCCCACACCATATCTATCCTGTAGATGATGAGCGTGCTCAACTAATCCAAGTATTTCAAATCTCCAGTCATATAAACCGAATAGCGCACCGATTCCCACATCATCATGTCCTCCCTCAAATGCTCTGTCCATAGCATTAAGCCTCCACATATAATCACTTTTCACACTAGGAGCCGGATGGAATTTTTTATAGGTCTCTTTATGATAAGTCTCCTGGAATACCTGAAATGTGCCAATTCCGGCCTCTTTCACTGTTCTGAAACCCTCTATGGACATAGGGGCTGCATTGATATTTACCCTTCTTATCTCTCCGTTTCCTACCTTAACATTGTAACATGTCTTGACCGTCTGGGCTATGTATTCAGGAGTGTATTTTGGATGCTCCCCGTAAACCAGAATCAATCTTTTGTGTCCCTCTTTCTCTAGCTGAGCCACTTCAGCAACAAGTTCCTGATCAGATAGAGTTCTTCTTACTGCCTTTGTCAAAGAACTTCTGAAACCGCAATACTGGCAGTTATTTATGCAATGGTTGCCAATATATAAAGGTGCAAAGAGGACTATTCTATTTCCATAAATTGATTTCTTAAGGTCTCTTGCTGTTTGATATAGCTCTTCAAGCATTTCCGGAGACTTAATTGCAAGCAGACTGGCAGTCTCTTCAACTGTAAGTGCCTGCTTAGACTTGCTTTTTTGAAATATATCCCTGATTTTAACAGGGTCCTCTTTTGTGTTGTTTATCAGGTTGTGCAGTTTATCGTCGTTAATAAAGTCAACTGCATCCTTGGTTAATTCAAGGTTCATTTTCATTTTTAATATTGTATTTATCTACATTTTGATATGCGTGAGATAGTTCTGCGCCAAACAGTATTATTGTCCAGCTTATATTCATCCATACAAGGAACAAAGGAATTGCAGCAAATACTCCATAAACAGCATTTAATCCAGATACAAGGAGTTGTGTCTCAAGGTAGAAAAATTGAACAACAACAAATGCGAATGAGATTATTAAAGATGAGTTGAAAGCAGCTGCAATTTTCACCTTTACATGAGGTATGAAAAAGTACATTAGGGAGAATACCAGGGTCACCACTCCGTAGAATGTTAACCATGTGAAAATTGATGTTACGGGTATTATATTATCTATCTGCAATCCTGCAGATTTGAGCGTATTCGAATAGATAAGGGCAAGAGACAAGAACACTAGAACAATAAGTGGTGAGACAAGAAGCAGAAGAGGGTAGTAAACAGCCCTCTTAGCAAAGGATCTCCTGTTTTCAACCTTCCAGATATCGTTAAATGACTTTTCAATACTCAGCATAAGCCAAATGACAGTCCATAAAAGAAAGAGGAAGCTTATTATTCCAAAGAATCCATTTTCTGCAGAAGAGATGATATTATTTGCAAAATGGAGTATGTATTCTATTATTTCTTCATTTTCAGCAAAGTATGTCAACAGAAGCTCTTCCAGGTTCTTTGCAAGACCAAACCCCTTTGTAACTGTAAACATTATTGCAACAAAGGGTACAACAGACATTGCAGAAAAGAAGCTAAGATTTACAGCCTGCAATCCTACTTTATCATTTGAGAAGCCTTTTATGGTTATAATAAGTACTTTAAGGTAGCGAATCATTCGAGCCTTCATAATGCTAAGCTCAGAAAGATCAAGCTTCCAGATATCGTTTATCAGAAATTTGAGAATTCTCTGATAGGTGTGTTGTATCTCTTTGTACTTCTTCAATTAAGTTTGCTCATAAATTTTACAGGGTCAATAATATATCTTATATGGGTTCCGTTTCCTATCTCGCCTTTATTATCAGATGCCGATACTTTAAAAACAAGTTTTCTTCCCTCAGCAGAGATAAGTTCAGCCTCTGCGCTTACAGATGCTCCCATCGGAGTAGCCCGCAAATGCTTAATATCTATTTCTGTCCCTACAGTATCCTCTTTGTCACTGAGCATGCTCTTTGCAAGTAGATGAGCACTCTTTTCCATAAGGGCAATCATAGCCGGTGTAGAGAAAACTTCCAGCAAACCTGAACCGTAACTTGCAGCCGTATCGGCATACTCAACAATCTTTTCTACTCTCAATTTCCTTCCAGGTTCCATAAGTTTATTTTACGATATTATCTGCAATGCTTTGGAATCCCTGCATCTTAATTGTGTCAGGAGCGCCCATTAGCTCAACAGGCTCTGATACCTTGTTCCATGTCATCTTTTCTGCAAAGGCAATCAAAGACTTTAAACCTCCGCCATTCCAGCTGTAAGATCCAAACAGTGCGTAATTTTTGTCTTTAGGGTTAATAACAGAGAGTTCGTGGCAAAGATGCTCCATCATTGGGTGCATTCCTGCATTGTACGCGCATGAGCCCAGGATGACACTCTTATATTTCCATATATCGCTGAGAATATATGAAACATGTGTCTTGGAGACATCATATACTCTTATATTTTTAATCCCGTTTTCTGAAATTAGCCTTGCAACGTAGTCAGCCATTTTCTCTGTATTACCATACATAGATGCAAATGCTATTACAACACCCTCTTCAGATTCGTACCTGGACCACTTGTCATACAACTCGACAGCTTTTTCAGGGTTGCCTCTCCATACAGGTCCATGAGAAGGGCATATGATCTTAATATCTAATCCATTAAGCTTAGCAAATGCCTTTTGAACCATGTTGCTGTACTTACCCACAATATTTGAATAATATCGCCTCATCTCATCCTCGTAGCGATCAAAATTAATTTCGTCATCAAATATACCTCCGTCAAGTGTGCCAAAGCTTCCAAAAGCGTCGCAAGAGAATAAAACTTTGTCTGTAGTATCATATGTCATCATGGTTTCAGGCCAGTGAACCCATGGAGTAATATAGAAGGTGAGTTTATGATAACCCAGATTAAGCTCATCCCCTTCCTTAATCTCCATAAAGTTCTCAGGGTTAATTTTGAAATAAGCCTCTAGCATTTTATATGCCTTTATGTTTGATACAATCTTAAGAGAAGGGTAGAATTTTAGCAGAGTCCCAATCATGCTAGAATGATCGGGTTCCATATGATTTACAATCAGATAATCCAGATTCTTGCCTCCCAATAATGAAGAAATCTGATCAAGGTAATCATCCTTAGATCCAAATTCAAGAGTATCTATAAGGGCGCTTTTACTGTCGTTTATAAGGTATGAGTTATATGCAACACCATTTGGAAGGGGCCAATTATTCTCAAACAGAGATTTTTTCCTGTCGTTAGTACCGAGATAATAGATTTTATTACTTATAACTATCTGCTTCATAAATTATTATTAATAAATATGTTTATTATATATAAGGTGTAAAAATAATCATTTATTTTCAATTAACTTGAAGAACTGCTCTTCAGAGATAATCTCTATCCCAAGGGTATTAGCCTTTTCCACCTTTGAGGGTCCAGGTTCATCACCACAAAGCAGTAATGAGGTTTTAGATGAGACGGATGAAGCATTTTTTCCAGAATGCTGTTCAATTAATGCTTTTATCTCTTCTCTTGAAATTGAAAAATTACCTGAAATCACAATGCTCAAGCCTTTAAGTATATCCGATATATTATTTTTAGTATTGCTTGAATTTTGTAAGGTGACTCCTGCTACCCTTAGATCTTCAATAATCCGGATATTTGTTTCGTTACTGAAGAATTGAATTATTGACTTAGCGACTACATCACCTACGTCATTAATTTGCAGAAGTTCTTCTATTGTTGCTCCGGCAAGTATCTCGATACTACCAAAATGGTTGGCAACTGACTTTGCACTAGTTTCACCAATATGCCTGATTCCTAAAGAGTAAAGAACTCTGGCGAAAGGGATGTTTTTTGACTCTTCAATACTTGCAAGTAACCTGTTTGTTGCCTTTTCACGCCAACCTTCAAATTTTAACAGCTCTTCACTTGTGAGTTTGTAAAAGTCGGCGACGTTTTTTAGTAAACCAGCATCGAAAAGCATTTCAATGGTTGCATCACCAGCCAGAATATTCATAGCTTTTCTGCTGCAGAAGTGGAGAAGTTTTCCTTTTATCTGAGTAGGGCATCCCTCTGAATTCGGGCAAAAGTGTTTTGCCTCATCTTCTTCTCTTACAAGAGCAGAGCCGCAATCCGGACATTTATCCGGGAAGCCGGGTCTTACAGCATTGTTAGATCTTAAGCTTTCATCTACTGATACAATTTTAGGAATAATCTCTCCGCCTTTCTCTACACTAACATAATCATTTATGTGTATGTCAAGAATTTGCATTTGGTCAAAGTTGTGAAGAGAGGCTCTTTTTACAACAGTTCCAGATAGGAGAACCGGTTCAAGGTTTGCCACCGGTGTTATTGCGCCTGTTCTTCCTACCTGGTAGTCCACAGAGAGAATCTTTGTAACGGCTCTCTCTGCTTTAAACTTATATGCAGTAGCCCATCTGGGTGATTTTGCAGTGAAACCGAGCTCCCTCTGCAAATCAAGGTCATCAATCTTAATTACAGCCCCATCAGTAGGATAGGGCAGGCTCTTTCTATTTTTATCCCAGTAATCAAGAAAATCAAATACCTCTTCAATTGAGTGACATCTCCTTGTGTGTTCAGAGACAGGCAATCCCCAGGAGGAGGCAGCAGCTAAAGTATCAAAATGAGTCTTGAATGGTAAGCTGTCAGATACAACATGGTACAGAATAATTTCAAGTTTTCTTTCAGCTGCATCAGCCGAATCTAAAAGCTTAAGGGAACCGGCAGCAGCATTACGTGGATTTGCAAAGAGTTGTTCTTCATTCTCCTCTCTGATTCTGTTTAGCTCATCAAAAGCCTTCCATGGCATGAAAATCTCTCCGCGTATTTCAAACTCATCGGGGTAACCGGAACCTGATAGCTTCTTAGGGACAGACTTAATCAATTTTACGTTTCTTGTAACATCATCACCCTTTTCTCCATCGCCTCTGGTAACTGCACTAATTAAGACTCCATTACGATATGTAAGTGATATCGCCGAACCATCGATCTTAAGTTCGCAAACGTAATTAAAAGCCGAAATATGAGATTTAGTAATACGCTCATTAAAAGTAATAAGCTCTTCCTTATCGTAAGTATTACTTAAAGAGAGCATTGGGTATTTGTGAATCTTTTGGACAAAAGAATTCTGAGTACTCTCCTCCTTAATATCACTGCCTACCCTTACGGTTGGGGAGTTTTCGTCTTTTAACTCAGGAAACTTCCTTTCAAGGGTTTGCAGTTCCATCAAGAGCAAATCAAATTCAAAATCAGATATAGTGGGCTGATTATCTTGGTAGTAGCTCTTGTTATGCCGATTTATCTCATCTCTTAGCCAGGCAACTCTCTTTGTGGCCTCTGAATTAATTTTCTTCATAATCTTAACTAACAAATTTACATAATTTTTAATTATTGTTAACTTTGCGTGCTCAATAAAGTAAAGTAATGAAAAAATCGATTGTAATTTTAACAGGTGGAGGTCCCGCACCAGGTATGAATACTGTTGTGGGCAGTATTGCTAAAACCTTCATCGCTAATGGTTACCGTGTAATTGGATTGCACGGCGGCTATAAAGGGCTGTTTTCTGAGAACCCTAAGTACACGGAACTTGACTTCCTGATGGCTGATTCAATATTCAACAGGGGAGGCTCTTATCTGATAATGAGCAGATATAAGCCTACACCTGAAGACTTTGAACAAAACTTCAATCTTGAATTCTTCAAGGAGAATAATATTAAACTTCTTGTTACCATAGGAGGTGATGATACAGCTTCAACTGCTAACAGAGTAGCTAAGTTCTTGACAGAACATAACTTCCCTATTTCTAATATTCACGTTCCTAAAACAATTGATAACGATCTTCCATTACCACTTGCCCGTCCTACATTTGGTTACGAGTCTGCTAAATCAGAGGGGGCAAGACTGGCAACAACAGTTTATGAGGATGCAAGAACAAGCAACAATTGGTTCGTAGTATGTGCAATGGGAAGATCAGCAGGGCACCTTGCATTTGGTATAGGCTCAGCTGCTCACTATCCCATGATTGTAATACCAGAGATGTTTAATAAGACAACAATAACTCTGGATAAGATTATAAAACTTGCTGTTTCATCAATCGTTAAGAGGTTAATTCTTGGTATAGATTATGGCTCAGTAATGATTTCAGAAGGTGTTTTTCATGAGCTTGACGAAAAGGAGCTTAAGGAATCAGGTGTAATATTTTCATATGATGACCATGGTCATCCTGAGCTTGGAAAAGTTTCTAAAGCGCATATTTTTAACGAACTACTTGAAACTAAACTCAGGCAGCTAGGAATTAAAACAAAGTGCAGACCTGTTGAGTTAGGATATGAATTGAGGTGTCAGCCTCCTGTTGCTTATGATTTAGTATATTGTACTGAATTGGGAATTGCCGTTCATCAGCTTTTCGAAGAGGGAAAAACCGGTTGTATGGTTTACATTGACAATCTTGGAAAGGTTGAACCACTTTACCTTAAAGATATTCAGGACCCTAAAACCGGAAAAATTCCACCAAGGCTTGTGAGTCTTGAGTCAGACAGGGTTCAGGCTGTAATAAATAATATTATGCAGTACATTACAGAGGCCGATTACGAGGCTGCCTCAGAGTATCTGTCAAACCCTGCTGAGTACGATTTCAGGAAGGTGCTCAAATGGCAATAAGCCATGTATGAGAAGATAATTATATATCAAACATTGCCAAGATTGTCCGGGAATCGGGTTGAACACCCTGTTCCCGGATCTTCTTTTGATATTAACGGAACCGGAAAGTTTGCAGACTATACATTTGAAAATCTCGAATATGTAAAAAATCTTGGATGTACACATATTTGGTTTACTGGTGTTTTAGAACATGCTACTCAAAGTAAATGTTTAGATAACTTATGCACTCCTGACTCACCTGAAATTGTCAAAGGTATTGCAGGGTCTCCTTATGCAATAAAGGATTATTACGATGTCTCTCACTATCTGGCAGTAGATCACAACAGGAGGTTAGAAGAGTATGAGGAGCTTATCGAGAGATGTCATAAGACTGGATTAAAGGTAATTATGGACTTTGTCCCCAATCACGTCTCAAGAGGCTACAAATCAGATAAAAACCCTGGAAAATTCTGTGATTTTGGAGATGAAGATGACAGAAATGTCACATTCTCACCAGATAACGACTATTATTATTTACCCGGGAAGAGATTTAGATCACCTTTAAATCCAGAACAAGAGGAATTTTTTGAATATCCTGCAAAAGTAACAGGAAATGATTGCTTTAACGAAAACCCTTCATTAAATGATTGGTATGAAGCAGTTAAGCTTAATTACGGAGTAGATTTTCAATCCGGAAAAATCAACCATTTTAATCCCAGACCAAAGATATGGGACAAGATGGTTGATATAATTATTTACTGGTGTGATAAGGGTGTTGACGGATTCAGATGCGATATGGCAGAGATGGTTCCAAAAGAGTTCTGGAGCTATTTAACTAATAAAGTAAGAAGCATATTTCCTGATTTATTGTTTATAGCTGAGGTTTATAATCCTGATTTATATAAAGATTACCTTAATTCAGGATTCAATTTTTTATACGATAAAGTGGGTCTTTATGACACTCTTGTAAATATTATTAGGGGCTATTCCTCACCTTCAGATATTTCAAAATGCTGGCAATCTCTGGGGGATATCCAGGATAACATGCTTAATTTCATGGAAAACCATGATGAGCAAAGATTAGCATCAGACTTCATTGCAAAGCTGCCTGAGAGAGGCATTCCTGCTGTTGCTGTCTCGTTACTTTTAAACAGGGCTCCGTTTATGCTCTATTTTGCACAGGAATTGGGTGAAAGGGGTATGGATAAAGAGGGCTTTAGTGGAGAGGATGGTAAAACCACCATCTTTGACTTTTGGTCTTTGAGTTCAATAATTAATTATAGTAAAGGCATATATAATGTTCAATTAAATAATAAATACAGGTTATTATTGAATATTGCAAATAAGGAATCAGCCATCAGAGAAGGACAAACATATGATCTTCAGTATGCTAATAAAAATAATTCAAAATACGACTTTACGTCAATATTCTCTTTTGCAAGATATTATAATAATGAGATTGTTTTTGTAGTCGTTAATTTTTCAGATTTTGAGAAAGAAACTGAATTAAATATTCCTGAACATTTATTTGTACATTGGGATATCAATCAAGATATTAAATGTAGCTGTGTTGATTTATTTAGTGGAACGTATAGTGAAATGTCCTTATCACCAAAAATTCCCGTAAAATTTAGAATCTCGGAAAACGACGTTAAAATACTTAAACTATTACTTCAATAATATCATCCCATGAGGTTGTATATCTTTTAGATAACAAATTCTGATTTGCTTTAATTCTCTCAATTCCTGCAGCAGCAGTCACTATACTGCTCTTCCCGTATTTCTGGTTTATCTCATCCATTACCATCATCAGAGAAGAGTCTCTCAAGTTTTCATCTACAGATTCAAATATTGATGGGGTAAGCTCATCTTTCTTTACTATTGAGGAGAGAATCACTCCACACTTTTTGTAGCCGCAACCCTCCCGAAAGATTCCCACCATTGCATTGCATGCATTGGCTGCAATTTTCATTGTGTTATCAGTATGTTCAGACAGTGTAATCAGAACACTTTGATTATGAACCCTGCCTTCGTTTCTGAACGGATTAGTGAGCATAAAGACAATGATTTCTCTGCAAACACCTCTCTGTCTCCGTAGTTTTTCAGCTGAGTAGGATGCAAACGTTGCTATAGCTTTGTAGAGATCATCAATCTCGAAAATATCCCGAGCAAAGCTTCTGCTTGTGCAAATCTGTTTTTTATCAGGAGTGATGTTTTCTAATGTTATGCAAGGTTCTCCTTTCAACTCTCTCCATGTTCTTACTCCCGTTACCCCCATTTTTCCCCTAATCCACTTCTCATCTTTTGCAATAAACTCAGCAGCGGTTTTTATACCAACAGAGTTAAGCATCTTTTTATGAGCTCTGCCTATACCCCAAACATCTTCAACAGGAAATCCTCCAAGAACTTTGCTTATGTCCTTATCTTTGTGCATAATGCATAACCCTTTTGTTGCAGGATGTTTTTTACTTAATCGCGTTGCTGCTTTTGAAAGAGTCTTTGTTTTTGAAGCACCCATGCTAACAGGAATCCCAACACCCTTTCTGATACTTCTTACCAGCTCTTTACCCAGTTTTTCAATTTCATTCACAGAAACTCCCCTAAAATCAACAAATGCTTCATCAATTGAGTAAACCTCAACAGATGGTGTTGCTCTTCTCAGAGAATCCATAACCCTTGAAGAGATATCTCCGTAAAGGGGGAAGTTTGATGAGTAGCAAATAAGGCCACTGGTTTTAACCAGCTCATTTAGCTTAAAGTATGGTTCTCCCATTTTAATCCCCAGCTGCTTGGCCTCTGAAGATCTTGAAATAACACAACCATCGTTGTTACTCAAAACAACAACCGGCTTCCCTTCAAGTGAGGGATTAAAAAGCCTTTCGCAACTCACATAAAAGTTATTGCAGTCTATCAGGCCAAACATTGTCAATAAATTTTTCCAAAAGGTATATAATGATAGTCGCAAACAAAATACCAGTAATATTTGCAACAAGGTCAAGAGGGTCTGTGTCTCGGCTTGGATTTAGTGACTGCATACCTTCAGTGATTAGTGCAAGTGAAACACCAGATATAAAGAGTATAATATGAGAGTATTTTCCGCATTTTTCTCGTAGCTCTTTCTTTACTGCAAGCCATGCAGAAAAAGGGTAGGGGAAAAACATTACAAAATGAGCTATCCGGTCAACCCTTATACCCATAAAATATTTTGACAAATCAACTCCCGTGTCGTTAAAAGAGTATAGACAGAAAAAGAATACCATACATATATATATGAAGAATAGTAGCTTAAACAGTAATCGTATGCTTTTCATCTACATTTTTTTAATCAGATACTTAACAATACCCCAAATATAAAAATCATTATCTCTGCTTACCCTGATTGTTTTGAATTTGGGATTTGAGGGTATTAGTAAAATATTATCACCATCAAGCTTAACTCTTTTGAGGGTGAACTCTCCTTCAAGGAAGCATACTGCTAAACAATTTTCGTAAGGATCTAAAGACTTGTCAATTATAAGCATGTCTCCATCTTCTACACCCTCCCCGTTCATGCTCTCCCCTTTAACCCTTGCGAAAAAAGTAGTTGCTGGGTTCTTTACCAGCGCTTTATTGAGGTCAAGTTTATTTTCAAGGTGGTCATCTGCAGGAGAGGGAAAGCCGGCATGAACAGGAGAGTCAGAAATTGTAATATAAAGTTTGCTTTGCTCTTCTGTCCGGAACAATTCGAGAGGTTTATTATTGCTGTTGCTCATTGTTTTGTAGTCTCTGTAATACTTTGATAGTTATTACTATTTTATATGCAAATTTACAAATAGAGAATGACAAGTTAAATTTTTGTTAAAAAAAACATAATGATTTAAAAATAATTTGATTAGAATTAAAAAAATATTACATTTGCAATAATGAATAAGTATCGCCTAAACTTAATGGAATCAAAGCTTTTCAGAGTAGTAAGAGTTTTCAGGCTTTCGCTCTTTACCTTTGTATTGCTGCATATTAGCATTTTCGCTATTGCACAGAGCAAAGTTGAAGAGGCTCTTTTCAATGCCGGCTTTGAAAATGTGAGGCACATTTCAAAACCAGGAAAGGAGATACTGTTTCTTGAAAATAAAGCATACTCAAACAATCAGAAAGCAGTTTTAGCTGTAAGGGAAGAGATAGCTCTTCTGAAAAATGAGTTTGAATCTGATAATATTGATGTCATTCTTATGGATGAGAAAATTCCTGTTCTGAGAATGTATACTTCATTTAATGAAGATGGAACAAGTCCTGAGTGGAAGTCGGATTTCATGCTGGAAGAGGGTATGTATGAGATTAAATCATACGGTGGAGATAGTTTTGAATATGAATCTGCAGGTAAAGTTGATTTAAACTTTTACCCGGTATTCAGATTTAAAAACTCAAGACTGGATGTAATGTATCTTTTACAGTTTAACATCAATCCTACTTTAGAAGTCTCTTTATGGAGAGGTGCTAAAGCTACCGCCCAGATAATTTTCCCGGTTGTTAACGATTATTCTGTTGAAGAGGGAAAGATCAGGCCCGGTTTCATGACACTGTCTCAGCAGTTCCGTTTACCTTTTAATGTTTATTCAATGGTAACTGTGGGGAATTTTAACATGTTCAGAGCCGGAGCAGATTTAAAACTTTACAAATCATTAAGCAAGAAGATAGGAGTATTTGCCCAGATGAGTTATACTGCATATTCAGTTCCAATGTTTGATGACTGGCTCTATTCAGATTTTAATACTTTCACATGGAAAGTGGGTGCAAATTATGTTTATAAGCCTTTGAAAATGATTTTGAGCGCTTCAGTGGGTAAATATCTTGGTAACGATATATCTGTAAGAGGAGAGGTAACGAGATATTTTAAAAATGCTGCGGTTGGATTCTATGTTCAATCAATGGATATTCCAGATTACCCTATTAACGGGGGCTTCTTTTTTGCAATTTCACTTCCTCCATATAAACATAACAGGAACAAATTTGTTAGAGTATCTGCAGGTGATTATTTCCCGCTTGAGTATATAGCAAGGCCATACACTTCTCACGGAAGATATTTCACTACCTCTCCTGACGAAAATTCGTCTTATAACTTTTTTAACAGAATTCATTTAAGTCAACTATTTGAAAATTAACCAATAATTAACCAACAAGATTTATGAAAGCAAGAAAATTCTTTACAAAACTCATGGGAGTAGCTTCCGCTACACTCTTGGTTGCGCTTTTTACAAGTGCTTGCACAAAGGTGGACGAGCCTATGCCGCTTCCACAACCACAGCCGGCCACTTATTCAATTAAGGGAGAGGTTTACAACAATTCAACAAATGCTGCCCTGGCAGGAGTTACGGTTAAAATGGGAACACTTACCGCAACTACCAATGCTACCGGTAAATTTGAGTTTCTTAACCTTACAGCAGCAGGCAAGTATACAATAAACCTTACCAAGGATGGATTCCTTGCAACAACAATTACATTAGAGTTTCCTTCGGCAGCTCCTAACCATGCTATGATTTATACAGTTTCAGCTAAAATGGTTCCTTATGTACCAGGTGGTACCTATATTGAACCATCAGTAGGCGGAACACTGTTTATTGAGGGAGGAACAACAGATGCAACATTAGGTATAGCTGCTAATACAGTAGTTAAGGATGCAACAGGAGCAACTATTACAACCCCTTATCAGATTGTCGCTACTCCGGCTAACGATCAGGTTGTTGGAACAGTTCTTAATCCTGCTTTGAAAGTCTTTAACTTTGCTCCAACAGGTTATACATTCTCACCTGCTCTTTCACTAAAGGTTGATAATGCAATGACAAGTTATTATTATCCTAATCTGATCCTTCAGTATTTCACAAACAACGCATGGGTTACTCAAACAACTCCTGTTACTTATGATGCTGCATTGAATGATTATGTTACTTCAATAAGTCACTTCTCATCATATAAAATTGCGTTTGATGTGCCTGTTACAGCCGGTACAACAACTACAGAGACCATTAAGGTTTACGATAGTTTGAAGATTAACAGAGGTCTTACTTCTGCTTCATGGAGCAACTGGAAGCACGTTAAGAAGGGTGGTTACGTATTATCTCAGCCACTTGACCAAACTTTGGCTGCTCTCGGAATTACAGGTGCAGATCAAGGTCAGATTATAACAGATATTACAAATAGTATTAAATTTTTTAATAATGGTGTAGCTGCTTTAACAGCATTCTCTTCTGCAGATGACACATTTGTTTCAGAAAAGACTATCCCAAGTTTGACATACCTGATTGTAACCGGTAAACAAAGCTTTACTAGAAAAATTTATACTTTTAAGGTAAAAACCGGAACAACTGAAAAGACTATTACTGTAACAACAATTCACGCTGGAGCAGTTGAGCTATTCTTCGATCCTAAGATTTACGATGAGCACGCTCACGGTCACTATCACGGTCATGACCACGGTCTAGGCGGTGGCGGTACAGTATAATCGCAGAACCCATCTCTGAATGAGATTAAACAGTTTTAAAACTAAGTTGATGTTGGGAGCAGTTGTTCTGCTCCTGACATCTTCTTTT
>JAVEZL010000004.1:0-81546 GCA_034003005.1 Bacteroidales bacterium | reverse complement strand
TGCAGGAGTGGGAAGCTTTAGACAGATAGCTGGTTAAAGACAAAAAATATAGGGCTAATCTTTTTGACTAGCCCTATTTTATTGAAATGGTTTTAATTCGTTAAGTGCAGACGCTCTTACATCATTCCGCCCATTCCGCCCATTCCGGGGCCACCACCCATAGGTGCCGGGTTCTCCTCTTTCTTCTCTACAAGTACGCACTCGGTTGTAAGGAACATTCCTGCAACAGAAGCGGCATTTTCAAGAGCGATGCGGGTAACTTTGGTAGGGTCAATTACACCAGCTGCCAAAAGGTTTTCATACTTATCTGTACGGGCGTTGTAACCAAAGTCGGCCTTGCCCTCTTTAACCTTCTGTATAACGATGCTTCCCTCAATACCTGCGTTCTCAACGATCATTCTTAAAGGCTCTTCGATTGCACGAGAAATTATTGCAATACCTGTGTTTTCATCTTCATTCTCGCCTTTAAGGTTTTTAATGGCTTCAATTGCGCGTATGTATGCAACTCCACCACCAGGTACGATTCCCTCTTCAACAGCAGCACGAGTTGCACTAAGTGCATCGTCCACACGGTCTTTCTTCTCCTTCATCTCCATCTCTGAAGCAGCTCCTACATAAAGAACTGCTACACCGCCTGCCAGCTTGGCAAGACGCTCCTGAAGCTTCTCTCTGTCGTAGTCACTTGTGGTTGTCTCCATCTGCTTGCGAATCTGGGCAACTCTCTTGTCAATTGCGCTCTTATCACCTGATCCGTTAACGATGGTTGTGTTGTCTTTGTCAATTGTAATCTTCTCGGCAGTACCAAGCATATCAATTGTAGCAGCATCAAGTCTGATACCCTTCTCTTCTGATATAACTGTACCTCCGGTAAGAATTGCTATATCCTCAAGCATCTCCTTTCTTCTGTCTCCAAAGCCAGGAGCCTTTACAGCAGCAATCTTAAGAGTACCACGGAGACGGTTTACTACAAGAGTTGCAAGTGCCTCTCCATCTACGTCCTCAGCGATAATAACAAGTGCTCTTCCGTTTTGAGCAACCGGCTCAAGTACAGGAAGCAGATCCTTCATTGTTGAGATCTTCTTGTCTGTTATAAGAATATACGGAGTGTCAAGAACACCCTCCATCTTTTCTGGATTGGTCATAAAGTAAGGAGAGATGTATCCGCGGTCAAACTGCATACCTTCCACAACCTTAACCTCTGTGTCAGTACCTTTAGCCTCTTCTACTGTAATAACACCCTCTTTCTTAACTTTGCTCATTGCATCGGCAATAAGTTTACCTATTGTAATATCGTTATTAGCCGAGATAGTTGCTACCTGCTCTATCTTGGTGATATCATCACCTACTGACTGACTCTGTTTCTTAAGGGAGGCTACAACTGCTTCAACGGCCTTGTCAATACCTCTTTTCAGGTCCATTGGGTTTGCTCCTGCAGTTACATTCTTAAGGCCTACGTTGATGATAGACTGAGCAAGTACAGTAGCGGTTGTTGTACCGTCGCCTGCCTGATCAGCTGTTTTTGAGGCAACCTCTTTAACCATTTGTGCACCCATGTTTGCAAAACGGTCTTCAAGCTCGATCTCTTTTGCTACAGTAACACCATCTTTAGTGATTTGAGGTGAGCCGTATTTTTTGTCTATTACAACGTTTCTCCCTTTAGGGCCGAGAGTAACTTTTACTGCATTTGCCAAAGCATCAACACCCTCTTTCATCAGGTTGCGTGCCTCTATGTTGAATTTTATCTCTTTTGCCATAATACTGGTAATTTTTTAAAAGTTTAAATTATTAGTTAAGAACAGCCAGTATATCTGACTGGCGCATCATAAGGTAATCCTTGCCATCTACATTGATCTCAGTACCTGCGTACTTTCCATATAGCACGTTGTCACCTACCTTGAGCTCCATAGGCTCATCTTTTTTTCCGCTTCCTACAGCTACTATCTTACCTGCCTGTGGCTTTTCCTTTGCTGTATCAGGAATGTAAATGCCGCTTGCTGTTTTTGTCTCAGCCTCCTTAGGCTCTACCAAAACTCTGTCTGCTAATGGTTTAATGTTCATAATTTGAGAATTTTGTATTTTTATTGTTTTTAATGGATTATTAATTTTGCACAATCCTTTGACGCAAAATGAGTGCCAATCAGCATTACTGACAATTTGTCCGTATATTTGTCTTTCTATAGTTTGTACTTAAGAAAAAGAGTCATGAAAAGTGATCCAGACCTTTTAACAGATGATTTAAAATTTATGGAGGCTGCCCTTAAAGAGGCCGTTAAAGCCATGGATATGGATGAGGTTCCTGTTGGTGCTGTTGTTGTCTGTGAAGGCAGCATTGTCTCCAGAGCACACAATATGACCGAAAGACTTAACGACCCCACGGCGCATGCAGAGATGCAAGCTATAACTATGGCTACTTCCAGATTTGGAGGCAAATACCTGGAGAGCTGTACTCTTTATGTAACGCTGGAACCTTGTGCAATGTGTGCCTCGGCTCTGTCTTGGTCACAAATAGGGAGAGTGGTCTATGGGGCTTCTGATCCAAAAAGGGGGTACTCGCTGTTTAGCCCATCCTTGCTGCATCCAAAGACTACCGTTACTAGTGGAATACTTGAGGAGAAGTGCTCTTCGCTTGTGAAAGAATTTTTCAAATCTAAAAGATGATAGAGCTTCTTGAGGGATACGGATTTATTGGTCTTTTCCTGGGTTCGTTCCTGGCTGCCACGATTGTGCCATTCAGCTCTGATATATTAATGGCAGGGGCCCTGCTTGCAGGAATGAATCCCTTCTGGGCTCTTTTGTGGGCAACTGCAGGCAACTGGCTTGGGGGTCTTACCTCTTACTGGATAGGTCACCTGGGGAAATGGACATGGATTGAGAAATGGGTTGGTGTTACGGAAGAGAAACTTTTAAAACAAAAGCACTGGATTGATAAATACGGATCACTGATAGCTTTCTTTAGCTGGGTGCCGTTTGCGGGGGATATTCTGGCAGTGGGTCTTGGTTTCTATAGAGTGGATTTTACTAAGTCGGCACTCTTTATGTTAGCAGGAAAGGCACTGAGGTATTCCTTCTGGGTTGTGCTATATTTATTGCTTGGAGACTCTCTTCTTGAATTCAAGATTTTCTGAAAATTTTTGTTTTTTACTAAAAAGATATATATTTGCACCCTCAATTGAGAACCATAATGACCCATGGTGTAATGGTAGCACTTCAGATTTTGGTTCTGTCAGTCTAGGTTCGAATCCTGGTGGGTCAACTTGAGTTTGAGGATGGCATTAACTGTCATCCTCTTTTTTTTATCTTTGTCCATGGCTATGAAAGCACCTGAAATATCTGTAATTATTCCTGTTTATAGGGTCTCTGCTCTTATCGCAAGGTCTATAAAATCAATAATATCGCAAACCTTCAAAGAGTTTGAACTGATATTGGTTGATGATTGCGGTGGAGATGATAGTATTGAAATTGCAGAGATTATTCTTAATGAGTCCTGGTTAAAGGATGGATACAAGGTTTTAAGAAACAAAGAGAACAAGGGTGTTGCCGCTTCACGGGGAGTAGGCATGGAGGCCTCGTCAGGAAGCTGTATTATCCATCTTGACTCGGATGACTACTTTGAGCCAAACCTTCTTGAAACGCTTTTTAACGCATTAAAAGACACAGGGTCAGACCTGGCTGTCTGCGGTTATTTTGCTGAACAGCAGAAGAGAACAGTGGAACAAGTCTCATATATAACAAACAATTGGATTATTGAAAATGAAGAAGAAAAAGCTGGTTATATAAAGGAAATGCTGGCAAACAGAGTCCCTTCTGCTTTATGGAACAAGATGGCGAAGAGAGAGATTTACAAAAAAGGGGAGGTAGTTTTCCATCCAAATTTAAGAGATGATTTATCGGTTTCCCCGCTTCTTGTTGTTTGGTCTGAAAAGATGGTGTTAGTAAACAAACCACTAATACATTATGTCATGTATAATTCAACTTCTGTCTCATCTACTGTGGGCCATCTTAACCTTATAGCATCAACTCTGAATTACCTGGAAACGAGATTGCCTGAATTTGTAAAGCAAAAATGTAATAAAGAGATACTCTCATACAAGGTAAAAACAAGGAGAAAATTAGTTCTGCAT
Source organism: Bacteroidales bacterium (assembly GCA_034003005.1). Lineage (GTDB taxonomy): Bacteria > Bacteroidota > Bacteroidia > Bacteroidales > UBA932 > Bact-08. The sequence goes on along the minus strand of JAVEZL010000004.1, from coordinate 77,425 downwards.
AAGAACACGGATAATCAAAAACTAAAAGAGGTAACAGCCCTTTTTCCGGAGATTAACCGGGAATTGCTTAGCGGGATGAATCCTGAGACCAAGATTCATTACAGATTTCTCTCAAGGCTTATTGCCGGTGGAGACTCATGTCTTCTGAGGGCAGTAAGATGGGTGTTAAGAGGGGTTATATCTTGAAATAATTGTTTGAAGATCTCTCTCCCTTTTTTCAAGCGTGAACAGGGCCATTACACGCTCTCTCATTGCCGGGGCGTAATCTTCGCTCTCTGCTGCCAGTCTTGCAACAGCGTTGATTGCTTCGTGGATTGAACTCTCACGATCCTCCCTGATAAAAGCATCATTATCTAAAGCGTAAATTATTTCTCCCAGCCCCCCTGATACCTCTGGCATTCCTCCAGCTTTAGTTGTAAGAGGCATGCATCCGTGAAACATTGCTTCCGCAAGAGCAAGTGAGAAACTCTCTCTTCTTGATAACTGGCAATATACCTTTGATTTATGATAATATTCGGTAAGTTCTTTATGCTCTAACTCCGGAATTATTGTCAGATTCTTTGGGACACTATCTTTTGGAATACCTGCCTTTTCCGGGTCTGTGCCTATCAAAGTAAATCTGAACGATGGCATTGCCTGTGCAAGTGCAATGTATCTGTCAATCCCTTTGATTTTATAGCTCTGTTTTGTTCTGGCCAGGGCTACACAAAGCACACCTTTTCTTCCGCCATCTGCAGGCAACTTAGTCTTTTTTGAGTCAGGGAAATTAATGCCATTGTACAGGAGGTGGGCGGGAGTGCCGGGAGCAAGTGTTTTGGCAATTCTTTTTACGTGGTTAGATACACAAAGATTTGCTGTGACTATTCTCATTGAGCTTCTGGACATCCACCCTCTTACTGGGTTGACAAAGCTTCCGTAACTATATGGTTTAACTCTGCATACGTCATATCCCCCCAATACAAGGTAGCATTTTTTACCTGCGAACCTTGCAATAGTTGCGGGTAGCCATGAGTGGTAATCTGCAAACCAGATATATACAATGTCAAATTTATGAATTTTAAAAATAAGGTAGAAAAGCTGTTTTATAAGCTCTAATGCCTGTCTGGCGGGATTGCTGTTGTCTGTTACAAGTGTTGAAACTTCATAATGTCTGGACAAAATTTCAATATCTCCACTGATAAATGTGGAGTTTCTGGTGTAAATAAACAGAACCCTCTTTCTATTGCTTTCCATCTATTTTGTGTGAACCAGGATGGCATTTGCCACCTTTCGCTCACCTTTGTTATCAAATGTTTTGTTATCTGTGGGATGGTTAACCACTCCATTGTCTGAGGCACCTTCAATATAGAGTGTTGTAGAGCCACCTCCATCCAGATTAATTGCATAATCAGCTCCTAGCCATTTCATTATCTTCTGAAGTTCTGCAAGTGATAATCCTGCTGCCTGAGGAGACCTGCCATCTGCGGTAATTAGTAAAATAGTGCCATCTGATCTTTTACCTACTGCTGTTCTGGGGTGTCTGGTTGTATAAAATGAGGCGTTTGCAAGTTTTAGGTCCTCTCCTGCAACTCTTAGTATGGGTCCGGTTGTGAGAACCTCTTCAGCCTGGATGTATTTTTCCCATTCCCTTAGTGCGTCGGCTTTAAGGATAAAGAGCTCTCCACGGAAAATTGCCAAAGCGCCTAACTGGTGCATTGAGCGTCCAAGGGCCGGCCAGGTATTGGGGGCAAGTTGTTTGTTCTCTTTTCTGATGTAATCAACAGAATTATAATCTTCTGTGTTGTAACTATTGTTGAATTTAAAAAAGGAGCCATTTAAGGCTACTTTTGCACCTGATTCGGCAGCCATAAGACTTGTTTGCTTAAGTACCGGACTGGCAAATATTTCAATTTTAGCTCCCGACTCAGGTTTGATTTCCACAATTGATATGAACTGATTTGATGCAAACAGGTCGCCTTTACTAATGTGTATTTTTTTGTGAATTATCCCTTTAGAGACTTCACTTTTATTCCACGGCCCGTTTACAAAAGTTGTCGAATCAGATGATTGAGAAAATCCCTGTCCACAGAAGGCCACAAAGAAGAGAAGTGTGGCAACCGGCTTTAGATATCTTTTTACCATTATCTACTGTATTTCAATAATTGCCTCAGAGACATTTATCATATAGTCGCCGGCCTTTTCACATTCAGCAACTATATCCATATAATACACACCTGTCTGATATCCGTATTTATTATTCTCAAGGTTAAACAGGTGCTCCTCCTTGAGGATGTTTCTGTATTCGTTTATTTGCTCCTCAGAGTCAATAGCATTGGCTATTCCGTTAATCTTTGTATAACCCTGGTCAAGATTTAATATCATATGGTCAAATGCTCTTTCAAGCAACATGAACATATGATCAAGCTTGTCGCATACATCATCAGAGAAGTTCTTTTTATGAACACGTAATCTGTTTAATATTCTCGCAATGTTATACCCTGAGTCTCCCAGGCTCTCAATCTCGCTGATTATTTTGTACATCGCCTGCAGTCTTCTTCCGCTCTCCTCACTAAGTTCCCCCTCGGAAACATTGTTCAGATAGTTGGCAATTTCAAGCTCAACCTTGTCAGTTATCTGTTCGTAATGTTCAATCTTTGTATATAGCTCATCAAACTTGTCTGAATTGCAAAGCCTCATGGCCTCTCTTGCATACGCAAACTCCTGTTTGGCCAGTTTCGCAAAATCGGTTATCTCCTCTTTTGCCTGAGAAAGGGAAAGCTCGGCAGTACTTAGCACCCCTCCCTGAATATATTTTAATCTGAACACCTCTTCAGTGTCTTTAGTCTTGATAACATAACTTACCAGCTTTACAATCTGTTTTGTAAAACCTACAAGCAGCAAAGTGTTAGTAATATTGAACAAAGTATGGAGGAATGATATTCCATAAAGAGTTGCTTCAGATGAGACAAAAGGGTCAAGGCCGGATACTGAAATGGTGATTTTTGAAACGATACCCAGCACCGGTTTGAAAAGTATCAGAACCCATATTACCCCGAATAAATTGAATACTGAGTGAGCAAGTGCGGCCCTTCTTGCCGAGACGTTTGCAACGGCTGCAGCTATATTAGCAGTTATAGTTGTGCCGATGTTTTCCCCCAGAACCATGGCTGCTGCCATCTCGAACGGAATCCAGCCGTAGCTGCTCATTACCAGGGTAAGTGCCATAGTGGCACTTGATGACTGCATTACAACTGTAAGAACAGTACCTAGCAGGACAAATATCAAAATTGACCCAAAACCATAGCTCGTCCACCCCTGAAGAAAAGCAAAGATCTCAGGATTTGCTCTTAAATCCGGAACGGAATTCTTCAAGAAAGTAAGACCCAGGAACAGGAGCGAAAAACCAATCAGAAGCTCTCCTACAGATTTCTTCTTCTTTGACTTGAACATCATGAGCGTAAATCCCACTCCAATTAAAGGAATAGATAGTGCCGAAATGTCAAATTTAAATCCCAAAAGTGATATTATCCAGGCTGTTACAGTGGTTCCTATGTTTGCGCCCATTATCACCCCAACGGACTGTACCAGAGACAGTAGCCCTGCGTTAACAAAACTTACTACCATAACGGTAGTAGCACTTGAAGACTGGATAATTGCTGTAATAAAGAGACCAGTAAGAACTCTTTTTAAAGAGTTTGAAGTCATTGCAGCAAGTATGCCTCTCATCTTCTCTCCTGCAACCTTTTGGAGGGCTCCGCTCATCAGTGTCATTCCGTATAGGAACAGACCCAGGGAACCTAATAGTTTTAGTATCTGAAATACTACATCCATTGTTTTTGGGTATTAGTTTTCTGTCGCAAATATAGTTTATAAAAATTTGTGATTCATAAATCTGTCGCAATTTTCCTACCTTTACGCCAGAAAAATCATCCAGATGAACCGCACAATCAAGTCACTCTTAACTGCGATTGTTTTCATATTTGCCTCCCATCAATCTTATGCTCAATTCTACTCTACCGGCAGCGATCCGGCGCGCTTGAAATGGAGAGAGATAAAGACAGAGAGGTATTTTTTAATTTATCCTGCAGAGGCTGATTCTCTCGCAAGAAGGTATGCCATTCTGCTTGAAAATAGCGCAGACGCTATTAATTCTCCGTTAAGAGCTAAACCAAGAAAACTTCCTGTTGTACTTCACCCATATAATGTTTTTAGCAATGGTCTGGTGAGCTGGGCACCAAGGAGAATGGAGCTTTATACAACACCACCTTCTTTTGGCAGCTACTCCATGAACTGGGAAAAACAGCTTGTTTTACATGAGGGCAGACATGTAGCTCAAATGACAATGTTTGAAAGGGGAATATTTAAACCTCTTTCATGGTTGATAGGAGAGCAGGCTGTGGGGCTGGGTGCCGGACTCTATATAAATAAATGGGCACTTGAGGGAGACGCTGTAGTGTCCGAGACAGCCAATTCCAGTGCCGGAAGGGGGAGAAGCCCGTCACATCTCCTCTATTTTAAGGCAGCATTTCTTGACGGGGATTATCGTAATATCCAACAGTGGGCATTTGGCTCGTATAAGAAATACACCCCTAATGAGTATAGTCTTGGATATCTCTTGTTATCAGGCATGAGCTTTCGATCTGGTAACTTCAATCTGATGGGAGATGTTATGAAAACTCTGGTTGATCAGTTTTATAACCCATCAGGTTCATCCAGTGCATATCGAAAGGCATCCGGACTAACTGTTTCAGAGAATCTTGAGGCGGCAAATGTCTATATGACAGCTCAGTGGAAGAGGGAGGATTCTTTACGTGCACCTTTTACGTATCAGAATTTTATAACACCTCAAACAGATGATTATGTGTCCTATTCATCTGCTATGGTTACACCTGAAGGGACTGCTTTCGCGGTTAAAACAGATCTGGATGAGGCGCCCAGGTTAGTTAGAATTACTCCCGACGGAGGAGAGCAAACACTTGTTTTCCTTGGCTCAGTTAATGGAGAACCGATTCTTAAAAATGGAAAGATTTACTGGAGTGAAAAGATACCATCTCTCAGATGGGAACATGAAAACTTTGCAGAAATAATTGAGTATGATACTGTATCGGGTAAAACAAAGAGGCTCACAAAACATGCCCGATATATGAACCCCTCTTTGTCTGAAGATGGGGAGGTAATGGCTGTGGCTGAGTATCATCCGGAAGGGGGAAGCTCGTTAGTTCTGCTGAAAATGGATGGTTTTGTTATAGCAGGAAGTGTTAAAGCACCGTATAACGGACAAATAAAAGAATCGGTTTTCATAGGAGACAAGATCTATTCAACAGTGATTACAGATAAAGGGCTGGGATTATATTCCATTGATAAAAAGGGAGGGGAGTGGAGCGTTGAAATAGATGATCAGCACCAAACCATTGAAAGTCTTTCCCGCCAAAGTGGCTCTCTCCTTTTTTCCAGTGATCTTGATGGAACGGATAATATCTATCATTACAATCCTGATGCAAAGTTCACCAGAAGGCTCACATCTGCACCTCTTGCAGCCAAGTCTCCGCAATTCTGTAAATTCAGAGGCTCTGTTTTTTATTCATCCTTTACAAAGAATGGTTATAAACTGGTTGAAACCCCTCTTGACTCACTCAGGTGGCAAGCTGCAAATTTCTCTAAACCATTCCTCCATCCTTTGGCAGAGGAGCTTTCTCAACAGTCCGGTTTTAATATTGACACAGTCTCTTTAATGGGGGCTAAATCTTTGAAATCTCAACCGTACAGAAGAGGGTTGCATCTTTTCAGAGTTCACTCGTGGACTCCGTTGTTTGTTAATACAGATATTCTAAATAATATCTCATATGAAAACTTCTACAACGTTGTCTCCCCGGGTGCCTCTATTTATACTCAGAACTCACTTGGAACAGCGGAAGGGATGCTTGGATACTCATATCACGGGGGTTTCCACTCAGGTCACATGAGGTTTACTTACAGTGGGTTTTATCCCGTTCTTGAATTTAGAGCAGATCTTAATGACAGGTATAAGCAGAGGATAACCCTGGTAGCAGGGGATCTGTTTAATCCGGAGATGGTTGCAGACACCATACAGGGCTCTCCTTACCTCAGCGCATCATTAAGAACCTATTTTCCGCTAAACTTCTCTTCAGGAGGGTGGACAAGAGGGCTGATTCCTAAAATGGACTGGAGATACTCAAATGATTCATACTACTCCTTCAGGGATGGAAGATATCAGGATTACCAGCACTTAACGTTTGGAGTGCAGTATTATCAGGTTCAAAGGATGGCACTGAGGAATCTCTTTCCTAAATGGGGATTTGGAGTTAATCTCCAATACAATGTTATGCCTTTTGCAGGGGAGAATTTTGGATCAACACTTTACTGGAGTGCATATGGATATTTGCCTGGATTGGCGAAAAATCATGGTTTAAGGCTATCTTTTGCATATCAAAGACAGTTTTATGAAGGTAAAAGATATTTAATGAGGAACCTGGCCGCCTCACCAAGAGGGTACTTTGCTCACTATAGTATAAATTACACCTCTCTTTTTGCCGATTATGCAATTCCTGTAAATCTTGGAGATATAACTGTTTCCTGGCTTATATATCTTAAGCGAGCCAGAATTATTCCTTTCTTTGACTGGGCTTACAGCAGAGGTATGAACGACGAGAAGCACCTCTATTCTGGAGGGGCAGATCTGCTTTTTGATTTCAATATATTTAATATCCCGCTGCCTTTGACAGCAGGCGTCAGATTTATCCGTACAGGAGAGTCCAGAAATATTTTTCAATTCATGTTTACTACACCGTTGATATGATTAAGTTTGACAAAATAAACACTTTAAAGCCATTTGACTGGTTTTTGATATTGGGAGTTGTGGCTTCCAATATTATGCATATGATTCTTACCGGAAGTTTTGACATAATGGGTTCGCTGGCTGGAATAACAGGCGTGGTTTGTGTCGTGTTGGTTGCGAAAGGAAATATTTTTAACTATTTGTTTGGCTTGATAAATGTGTCTCTTTATGCAATAATATCCTTTAAAGCTGAGCTATATGGTGATGCTGCATTAAATGCACTCTATTATCTGCCCATGCAATTTGTCGGCTGGATGCTTTGGCTCAAGAAGAGAGAGAGCGAGGTTTCTGTCACTGTTGTAGGTAAGCGTTTGAATTTGAGAGAAAGGCTTGTTCTTTCAGTTGTTTCACTCTCCCTTGTTTTGATAGTGGCATTCATCCTTAAAATAGCCGGGGATCCTCAGCCTCTAAAGGATTCGGCCACAACCGTCCTTTCAGTGATTGCAATGTTCCTAATGGTTAAAACCTATATGGAGCAATGGGTTCTGTGGGTTGCAGTAAATATTATTAGCATAGTAATGTGGACCATCGCGTATGCTAATGGTGTTGAGCACTCGCTGTTAATGGTGATAATGTGGATTTTTTATCTCGCCAACTCTGTCAATGGATGGATAAACTGGGCTAAACTTACTAGCGCTCAGTCTCGGACTTGAAATACTCCCCGATTATACCGGCAACTTTTTTACCGGCAACTTTTCTAATTTCATCCTCTGAGGCCGATCTCAAAGACTGCATACTCTTAAAGTGAGATAAAAGCTTTTGAAGACTCTTCTCTCCAATTCCATTTATGTCTGATAATTCTGATTCAATTTGTCCCTTACTCCTCCTCTTTCTGTGGTGAGTAATCCCAAATCGGTGTGCTTCATCACGTAGTTGCATTATCACTCTCAGTGTAGAGCTGTTCTTATCGAGAAATAACGGATGAGGGTCTCCGGGGGTAATGAGCTCTTCTAATCTTTTAGCAATACCTACTAATCTTATTCTGTTTTCAAGGCCAATCTCTTGAAGAGCCTCATAGGCCGCGTTAACCTGACCTCTGCCCCCGTCAATAACAATAAGCTGTGGCAACGAACCACCCTCATCCAGCATCCTGGAATATCGTCTGTTAACAACCTCCTTCATGGTTGCGAAATCATCTGCTCCTACAACTCGTTTGACATTGAAGTGTCTGTAATCTTTTTTGCTGGGGACAGCATTTCTAAAAACAACACATGCAGATACTGCATATTTTCCTTGTATGTTAGAGTTGTCAAAACATTCAATATGGTCTGGCAGTTCGCTAAGTGATAAATCCTTTTTTATTGCCTCAAGAATTCTCTCCTTGTGCTCTTCCGGCCTTAGAATCTGTTCTTGTTTAATCTTTTCAATCTTGAATATTCTGGCATTTTTAATACTAAGTTCCACTAAATTTAATTTGTCGCCACGTTTAGGAACATGTACTACAGATGGTGTAAAATCACCATCAGGCAGGTACTCCGTCAACAATTCACCGGAAAGAGGAGCAAATCTCTCCCCGATAGAGATAATAAAACGCCCCAGAATAGTCTCCTTAGTCTCGTCAATTGGAAGTTTTAGTTCAGCGTTAAGAGATTGAATTATTGCCCCATTTACAACTCTTAACCAATTCCCGAATGCCATATTGTTTTCAAATACAAGAGAAAAAACATCTACGTTAGTAACACTTTGACTTACTACAAGTGACTTGCTGTAGTGTCTGTTTAGGGTCTCAAGTCTCTCTTTTGCCTCTTGAGCATCTTCAAATCTAAGTTCAGATGCTGCTGTTTTCATTTCATCTCTTATCTCTTCTGCCAGATAGCTGGTTTCTCCTTTTAAAATAAGTTTTATCCTGTCAATCTGTACATTATAGGTGTCTTCACTTTGAAGACCTATGCACGGAGCCTTGCACTTTCCTATGTGATATCTAAGACATGGACGAAATTTTTTTGATTCAATATTTTCAGATGAAAGAATTAGTTTGCAATTTCTGATTTTGAATAAATTATCTATTATATCTATCAGAGAATAAGCGTGTGAAACGTTGCTGTAAGGTCCAAAATAGAGGGACCCATCTTTTAGTAACCTTCTTGTTAAAAACACTCTTGGATAGGATTCTTTCTTTATGCAAATCCACGGATATGTCTTACCGTCTTTTAGCATAACATTGTAACGGGGCTGATGTCTCTTGATTAAAGTATTCTCCAAAAGAAGTGCTTCCGATTCACTACTAACAATTGTATGTTCAAACGCTTCAATCTTTGAAACCATTACTCTGGTTTTGGGGGTAAGTGTTTCATTTGATTGAAAATACTGAGAAACCCGGTTGCGTAAATTCTTGGCCTTTCCCACGTATATAACAGTCCCCTCTTTATTAAGGAAACGGTATACTCCTGGGAGCTGTGGCAGCAGCTTTACATTTTCTCTTAAGAGCTCTTTATTATCCAATGATTTCATGTTTGTAAAAGTAACAAATAAACTATATTTGCAGTGGATATGAATGCAAAGCTAGTAACTAAGGCCGATATTAAAAAGGCTGTTAATGTCCGTGGATTGCCAGGTAATGTGATTGCAAGTATTGCAATGCCTTTACTTGGTATAACCAGGGTTAATAAATTGTATAGCAGAATTTCTCAACATTACGGAAGAGAATTTTCATCAGCTTTGCTAAAAGACCTTGATGTTAAGTACGAAGTACTTCCCAAAGAGCTTGAGTATATCCCTCAGGAGGGGCCATTTGTTGTTGTATCAAATCATCCCTATGGAGCAATTGATGGTGTTGTTCTTGTAGATCTTTTTAGTGCAGCACGTCCTGATACAAAGTTCCTGACAAACTTTGTGCTTTCACTTATTCCAAATTTAAAAGAGTTCTTCTATCCGGTTAATCCATTTACAGAAAAACCAGACCTGGCACAAAGTTTCTCCGGGTTAAGAATGGCAACAGAGACCTTGAAAAACGGAGGGGGCTTGTGTCTGTTCCCGGCCGGAGAGGTTGCAACAACCTATGGTACATCAATAATTCAGGACAAGGAGTGGCAGCCATCAATTCTAAAGCTTATAAAAAATGCGGAAGTGCAGGTACTTCCAGTATATGTTCACGGTACTAATTCAAGGTTCTTTCATTGGCTCGGCAAGATCCATCCTATGCTTAGAACTCTTCGTCTTCCATGTGAAATGCTCAATAAAAGAGGCCACACTGTCCAGGTAAGAATCGGCAAACCTATTACTATAAGCGAGCTTGCTGAATATAAGGATGCCAAACAGCTGGGGGGCTATTTGAGAAGCAGGGTTTATGCACTTGAGGGGAACGTCCAGCTAAAGGTAATTCACCCTGAAGAGGTATACTCAACACCTATTGCTTTACCTAAAAACAGACGGGCCCTGATAAAAGAGATAAACTCTCTTCCTAAAGATAAACACCTATTCACAACGGGCAATTACAGCTGCTATCTTACAGATTCCAAATCAATTCCGCTTGCCATACACGAATTGGGGCGCAAAAGAGAGGAGGCATTCAGAGCTGTGGGAGAGGGTACGAAGACGCCACTTGATATAGACGTTTATGATGAATACTACCAGCACCTTATACTGTGGGATAAGCAGAAAGGTAAAATAGTTGGTGCATACAGACTTGGATACGGCGATCAAATCCTCAAAACAAAAGGGATAAAGGGTTTCTACACAAAAACCTTGTTTGATTATGACCCGGAATTCCATCAATACTTAAGCAAATCAATTGAATTGGGCCGGTCATTTGTCACGCTGGAGTATCAGAAGGAGGCACTTCCTCTTATGCTGCTGATTAAAGGGCTTTTATATTCAGTTCTAAACAAACCAGATGTAAGATATCTTATAGGCCCGGTAAGTATAAGCTCATGGTATCCTAAGTTTTACAGGAGTCTGATGATAGAGTATCTCAAAAAAAACCATTCTGTAGATAATTTGGAAAGGTTAATGAAACCAAAAAATCCATTTTTCCCCAATTTTCACAGATGCAATCCCGATATGCTGTTAAGTGGAAGTAAAGCTGACTCAGTGGAGAGGTTTGACAGGTATATGCTAAAACTTAGCGATGGTGAGTACCGGTTACCTACTTTAGTTAAGAAGTACCTGAAAATAAATGCCAGGATAATCAACTTCAATGTTGATCCGGACTTTAATTACTGTGTAGATGGTCTTGTATTCATGGACATTTTTAACGTGCCGGAGCAGGAGATAAGGATGCTTGCCAGAGATGAGAAAAATATTGAGGTCGTACTAAAAAGATTTGGATTTAATAAAACTCAGGGCACAGGGTCGTAGCCACTTCCACCCCATGGGTGACACCGGGAAATTCTTTTAATAGCCATCCATAAGCCCTTAAATGGGCCATATTTTTTTATAGCCTCAAGAGAGTAAGCCGAGCAAGTGGGCGAATATCTGCATGACTGAGGTTTCAGGGGAGAGATGCAGTATTGATAGCACTTAATTAGCAGTATGAACGGAAGAGAGGCCAGTTTTAGCAACCCCTTCCTTAATTTTTGCCAATCCATCTCTAAGCGATTTTTCAATTTTTATGTATTCTGATACTGAAGGGCTGATATATACAATTGCAATATCCAGTCCATTTATTCCTTGCGCTTGTTCCTTACTCAGCCGCCAGCACTCTTTGATTCTTCTTTTAAGTAAATTTCTCTCAACCGCCCTTTTGTGGTTTCTTTTGGGCACTGAGATAAGAATTCGGTTATAATCCAGGCCATTACCAAGATAGAAAAACTTCATAGGGAAGGAAAAGCAACTCTCTCCGCTTTCAAAAAGTGTAGTGATTGCTTTTAGGTTGCAAAGTCTATCCCTTTTGGGAAACAGTTTTCTATTTTCTGGCATGTTTTGCCCTGATTATTTTGCTTCGATATAATTCTGAAGAGCCTTAGCAATAGATGGCGCTTCAGGTGTGGGAGCAGTAACCTCTGCAGCAAGTTTTGCTGCTTTGAGGGCTTTTAAAGCACCTGTACCAAATGTGGCAAATTTTACATCTTTCTGGACAAAGTCAGGGAAGTTATCTTGTAGAGACTTCACATCACTTGGACTGTAGAAAACTACGAAATCATAGCTCTCAAGCTTAACCTTAGAAAGATCACTGTTGACAGTCTTTACAAAAACTGCTGTAGTATGCTTAATTTTCGCTTTTACGAATAATTTATGAAGATCTGTTTTACAGTTATCCGCAGCTGCAATCATGAAGTTCTCGTTCTTGTGCTTGGTGCCAATCAGTTCGATTATGGACGAGTTAGTACCTGCACCGTAGAAAATCTTTCTTTTTCTGTAGACGATGTGCTTTTGAAGGTATAGTGCAACAGCCTCTGAGATACAAAAGTATTTCATGGTCTCAGGAACGGTAATGCGCAACTCTTCACAAATTTTAAAAAACGAGTCTATGGCTGATCTTGCAGAAAAAACGACTGCAGTAGCCTCTGGAATTGAGACTTTCTGCAAGCGAAATTCTTTTGCAGTTAATGACTCTACCCTAAAAAAAGGTATAAAATCAATGTTTATCTTATGCTTGGAGATTAGTTCCGAGTAAGGAGATCCGTTAGTTGGTTCCGGTTGTGAGATCAGGATGTTCTTTATCTTCATATTATCTGAGCGAGAGTATAAAGTGTACAATGAGTACGATGGGTAAAATTTCTGCGCCGCAAAGATACAAAATATAAAAAAAATGAGAGTAATGTTGACCGATTATTATTTGATAGGTTCTGATAAAGTAAAGAATAATGACAGGTATAATACTGGCTATCATTGTGTAAACAAGTAGTTCCCCTGTTCCGTCATCTACTATCAACTTAAACAAAAGTGAAGGAAACGTAACGATTGATGCAATTATTATATGGTTAAACCCCACTTTTTCAATATAAGAAAATGTGCCCTTATCTTTGTTAAGCCATGAAAGGAGTAATATTATCAGCTTCTTAACAACTCCAACTACAATAAGAAACCCAAGGAATAAAACAAGAAACAAAGGAGGGTATATACCAAATTTTGATTCAAGAAAGCTGCCGGCCATAATGGTGACAATCACCGGAAAGTATACCAGTGAAATGGCAAACACCATGTTCCTCATATTAGAAAGGGAGAGTTTCTCTTCTATTTTGTAATGATTCTTGAGATTGAATGTACTTTTAAGGATACTTGGTATAACACTTAAAATCTCCCGGGAGAAAACGATAATACCTACGAAGAAGATGAGAATGATAAGTGAGAGAAGAACATTAGGGATTGTGCCGCTACTGCTCTCCTCTAACGGGGGAATTGATGACACTATTTTTGAACCGGCTTGCCAAAGAGAGTCTGCCGGCAAGATTTTTTCGTTCATTAATTGCCTCTTTTTGCGTTATATCCCATTGCTTTTAGCAGAGTAACAATCCTGTCCCTGAAATCACCCTGAATTATAATCTCTCCATCTTTAACTGAACCGCCTGTTCCACACTTGTTCTTTAGCTGTTTTCCAAGCTCCTCTAGATCCTCTTCCCTTCCATTAAACCCGAGAACCAGTGTCACCTGCTTCCCTCCTCTGTTGCGCCTGTCTATGGATACTATCAGTTTTTGTTTGCCGGGAGGTGGTGTCCCTGCAGAATCATCCTTAACTTCATCGTTGTTATAGTTGAAGTCTGAATTTGTTGAAAATACAACGCCCAGCCTGCTCTTCCAATCGTTCTGGCTCATCTGATGCTATTAATTTTAAGCAAATTTAGGCAGAATATTTCAAAATAGTATCTTTGTACGTTAATGTCAACACAAACAGAAAATCAACCATATGGATCAGAAGAAATTTAAACTGGTAAACAACTTGATGGGGCTACTTGTGCTTCTGATAGCTGCAGTAACATATTTGTCTACTATTGAGCCCACTACAAGTTTCTGGGATTGTGGCGAATTTATAGCCTCTTCATATAAACTGGAGGTAGGTCACCCTCCGGGGAATCCTGTTTTTCAGCTTATTGCCAGAATGTTTACCCTTCCTGCCGGGCCTGAGAAGGCAGCTGTAATGGTTAATGCAATGAGCGCAATGTGTTCTGCCTTTACTATTATGTTCCTCTTCTGGACTATAACTCATTTGGGTAGAAGAATTTCTGAAAAGAAAAACGAACAGCTTTCATTTCCGGGTGCTTTGGCCATTTTTGGCGCAGGACTTACAGGTGCTTTAGCGTATACTTTTTCAGATACATTTTGGTTTTCTGCTGTAGAGGGAGAGGTTTATGCAATGTCATCTCTTTTCACTGCGGCTGTCTTCTGGGCCATGTTAAAATGGGAGGAGGAGGCAGGCAATCCTCACGCAAACAGATGGATTGTTCTTATTGCTTTACTAATGGGTTTGTCAATAGGGGTTCACCTGTTAAACCTGCTTGCAATTCCTGCTATTGTTTTTATCTACTATTACAAAAACTATCAGGTTTCAACAAAAAGGAGCATTTATGTACTTCTGATATCTGCCGTGATTCTTGCTATAATTCTCTACGGAATAATACCATATTTGCCTAAGATGGCATCATGGATTGACCTCTTGTTCGTGAACGGTATGGGCCTTCCTTTCAATACCGGAGCTGCTTTCTTTATGATTGTTCTCCTTGCCCTCTGTATCTGGGGTTTGATTTACACATACAGGAGACAAAATATTTTGTGGAATACTATTCTTCTGAGTTTTACAATGATAGTTATTGGCTATTCGGCCTTTGCCATGGTAATTATAAGGTCATCAGCAAATACACCTACTAACGAGAATCAGCCGGACAATCCATTCTCACTTGTAAGATATCTGGCAAGAGAACAGTACGGAAAAAATCCACTTATATATGGAGAAAGTTTTAACTCTCCTTATGATGTCAAAACATCAAAATATTATGCTAAAGTAGGAGACCGTTACAAAAAAGTTGACGGACCACTTGAAGCAGAATACAAACCTGGAAGCAAAATGCTTTTTCCAAGAATGTGGAGCCCTTCGCCTGATCACATTAAGTTTTATGAAAATTATACCGAGGGAAGGGGTAAAATTGTTCCCGGAACTGAAGCGAAATTACCGCTATTCAAAGACAACCTTGCCTATTTCTTTGATTACCAGATAAACTATATGTATATCAGGTATTTTATGTGGAATTTTGCTGGCAGGCAAAATGACCTTCACGGAACTGTTCCCGGCGATCCGTTAAGAGGTAACTGGGCTTCAGGAATTGAGTTTCTTGATAAGGCGAGAATCGGTGACCAGAATAACGGACCGGACTACATAGTAAACAGCAAGGCTAAGAACCATTATTATATGCTTCCGCTTCTGCTTGGCTTCCTGGGGCTTTTTTATCAACTTGCAAAAGACAAGCAAAACTGGTGGGTAACTATGCTTCTCTTCCTACTTACCGGACTTGCAATTGTTCTGTATCTGAATCAGCCTCCTTATCAGGCAAGGGAGAGAGACTATGCGTATGCAGGATCTTTCTACGCGTTTTCAATATGGATAGGACTGGCAGTTATGGCTATCAATGATTTTGTAAAGAGATGGATCCCGGAAAAGGTCTCTGCTATTGCGGTTTCTGTAGCCTGCCTTATTGTTCCTGTTCAGATGGCCTCAGAAAACTGGGATGATCATGACAGGAGTAACAGGTACACAGCAAGAGATATTGCGTACAACTATCTGAACAGCACAGAGAAAAATGCCATTCTGGTAACCCACGGAGATAATGATACATTCCCATTGTGGTACATTCAGGAGGTAGAGGGAGTAAGGACCGATGTAAGGGTTGTAAATACCTCTCTTTTGGGAACCGACTGGTACATAGATCAGATGCAATACAAAACTTATGAGTCAGATCCGTTGCCATTTACTGTCCCTAAGCATGAATACATATACGGTACCAACGATGTAGTACATATTGTTGACAGGTTAAACAGACAGGTACCCCTTAAGATTGTTATAGATCTAATCTCTAAGCCAGAGGCTAAAATTTCAGCTGAAGGTGGTAAACAATATAGCATCTTTACCTCAAGAAAGCTTACAATCCCTGTAGATAAAAAGGCGGCAATAGCTAACGGAATTGTTGCAGCAGCAGACTCGTCAGTTATCCTTGATACAATTGAGCTGAATATATCTGAGAATAAAAACATTATAACAAAAACAGAGCTCATGATCCTTGATCTTCTGGCAAATTACAAATGGGATAGGCCTATCTACTTTGTAGCCATGGGAGGAGATCTTGAAATAGGAATAAGAGACTATCTGGAGTGGACAGGATTTGCATATAAATTTGTTCCTGTTAAGACTAAAACAACATTGGTTGTACCAGGCAGGGTGCCAGCTGATAAAATGTATGATAAAGTAATGAATGTTTACAGGTGGGGAAATATGAATGACCCATCGGTAAACATTGACTACCAGAATCTTTTGACCTTTAATGCTGTTATGTCTGTCAGAAATATTCATACTCAGACTGCAAGAGCGCTCTTTAATGAGGGCAAAACGGAAAAAGCTGTTCAGGTACTGGACAGAATGCAGGAGGTTGTCACTCATGAACAGTTTCCAGTTTCATGCTCTCTCCTCTCATCACTTAACGAGCAGTCAATAATGGATGCAATTGATATCTATATGCTTTCCAATGAGAAAGAGAAGGCGTTGAAGCTTGCAGACCTTTTTGAAGAGGAGAGTTATAAGGCTATTAATTTCTTTGGTCAGCGACTTGGCGGATATTATATTTCCAAGACAGACGTTGAGAGAAATATCTCTTATCTGATGTATATGGCAGATACTCTAAGGAACAGGGGAGAGGTTGAAAGAGCTGACTCTATTGAAAAGAATCTGCAAGATTTAATAGGTAAAATACAAATACTTTAAATAGGTTCAACCTAAAAGCAGGTTACAGCCTCTGATTTCTGAATTTTGAATGCGGCCGGGAATTCTCCAGAGATTTCCGGCCTCTTTTATTCCTATGTCTTCAGTTTCAATAAATGAGCAGGAGTTAATGTTTGCAAGATCAATAATATTCAGGCCTCCCCTCTCTCTGTTTTTTAAAATCTTGAGGGGATTAATAAAGTCCCTCAATAGAAATTTCATCCAGTGCGGAGTCCTGAAGAGACCATCTCCATCTGAATATGCTTGTGAAAGGAGCTCAGCCATTCCGTATTCAGAGTGGACACGGGCTACTCCAAAAGAGTTTTTAATAGCAGAGTGTATCTCCTCTCTGCTTAACTCCTCACCTCTGCCTTTCATGCCACCAGTCTCCATTACAATAAGTTCCGGGAAGTCAATTTGGTGACTCTTGGCAAAATCTACCAGTGCGAAGCTAACTCCTAAAAGAATAGTTTTCCTGTCTGAAAACCTTAGTTTTTCAAGTGTTTTGGCAAGTTTATCGTGATCATAAAGATAAAAGCCGCTACTATCACTCTTACTCTCTTTTATAAGACTCTCTGTCATATAAACAAGAGAGGAGCCCTCTCTCTCAAGATAGGAGGGGAGAAGCGCCAGTATGTTGAATTTTTCAGGAGAATCATAAAACAACCTGAAGCCACTTGTGAAGCTTAGTTCATATAATGACAAATCTGCAACCGGGTGACTTGAAGGGATCATCCCTGATGTAGCACTACTTGTGAAATTTTTTTGTGGAGCCTCTTTGTGCGAGTAGATGATATTGTTTTTGAAAAGTTTAACAGGTAAAAACGGAATCTCTTCAATATTGTTAATCTTTTTTAGGTCAACATCCAAAAGCTCCATATATTTTGAATATGG
Source organism: Bacteroidales bacterium (assembly GCA_034003005.1). Lineage (GTDB taxonomy): Bacteria > Bacteroidota > Bacteroidia > Bacteroidales > UBA932 > Bact-08. Next base: position 59,855 of record JAVEZL010000004.1, on the reverse strand, counting down.
GGCACACATTAATGCCTGGTAATGGAATATCTCCATAGCCAAAGCTGAGAAAATCTCTTCCCCTTCCGGTCCCGGACGGGAATTAATAAATCTCTCTACTTCTGATTGCAAGGCTGTTTTATGAAGAGTCATCTATTTAAATACTCAAGTAATTCGTCAGCAAATTTACGTCCATTACTTAATCTGGGCACCTTGTTCTGACCGCCCAATTTTCCTTTGTCCCGGAGCCATGTATAAAATGTACCTTCCGGTAAAGAGACAAGAGTTAATCTTACCATTGTTACGCTGTTTGCTCTTTTAGCCTCGTAGTCTGAGTTAACTTTGCAGACCTCTGAATCCAGAGTCTCTGCAAAATTCTCCATATTTGCCGGAGGAACCTTAAATTCAACGAGCCATTGATGAGATCCCTTGCTGCCTCCCTCCATAAAGAGAGGTGCAACAGTATAATTTTCAACAGAACAGTTACATTTTTCGCACGCCTCAGCAAGTGCCTTCTCGGCATTACTAATCATCAATTCTTCTCCAAAAGCATTAATAAAGAGCTGAGTCCTTCCGGTTATAGTTATTTTATGCGGACAGACTGATGTAAACATAACGGAGTCCCCTATAAGATATCTCCATAAGCCCCCGTTTGTTGTTATAACCATTGCGTAGTTTATACCTGGCTTAACACTCTCCACGGTCTCAAAGGATGTATATCTGCCTGAAATGGCATCTTCATACCTCTCTATGGGGATAAACTCATAAAATATACCACTGTTGGTCATAAGAAGCATAGAGTTTTCCTGCGGATTGTCCTGGAAAGCAAAATATCCCTCAGAGGCGTTGTAGTTCTCCATATATCTCATATTGTCATGAGGAATAATCCTTTTGTACTCTTTTCTGTATGGATCAAAACTGATACCACCATGCATAAAGAGTTCAAGATTTGGCCAAACCTCTCTCAGGTCACTCTTCCCGTTAAATTCAAGAATTGCATTAAGTAGTATAAGATTCCATGAAGGAACTCCCGATAAGCTTGTAACGTTTTGGTTTGATGCAACTTTGCAGATTTCCTCAACCTTCTTCTCAAAATCGCTTATAAGAGCAATCTCAGCTGGAGGTGTCCTGCGGAACTCGGCAAGCATAGGGGAGTTTTTTAGTAATATGGCTGAAAGATCTCCGTATTGTGTCTTCCCGTTTCCCTCTTCGTCAATCTTTGCACTTCCCCCCAATGTCAATGCCATCCCTTCCAGAAGCTTTGATTCCGGGTTGTTGTTCATATAGGTTGATAGCATGTTCTGCATACCTTCGTAGTGACAAAGGTTTAGCGAATCTTCTGTAACGGGAATGTACTTGCTTTTTGAACTGCTGGTTCCGCTTGATTTTGCAAACCATTTTGTTCTGCCGGGCCAGAGGATACTCTCTTCACCTGCTCTTGCCCTTGATATCCAGCTCTCAAGTTTGTCGTAATCCCTCACTGGAACAGAGTTTTGAAACTCCTGTAATGTCATATCCGCGCTAATGCTGTGATGGGCTCCAAAGACGGTCTCTTCACCATTCTTGACCAGGTTTTCAAAGGTACTCCTTTGATAACTCACCGGATCTTTACGATTAAGATCCAGGAGCTTTAGTCTCTTGGATGAGTATATGCGATATATCTTTGATACTATGGGCATTCTTCAATTATTATTACGCCGCGAAGTTAATCATTATTCAAAGACCTCGCGCAGAATATCGAGCGAGTGAACATTAATATTAAATCCTAAATGGTAGGATAAATAAGTGGTCATCTCTTTAGCGAATTGCCCCCTTTTGCTTCCTGAAATTTTAAGAATATGAATGCTCTCCTCTCTTTTTTCAAGTATAGTGGCAAGTATTTGAGAGTCCTCTTTGCTAAAGCATCTTGATCCCCCCTGAGGCATTTCAGTAAATGATGCTGAGACCATATCAAAAAGAGCACCGGCTGTGTAGTTCTTCTCTGGAGAGTATCCTGCCTCTCTTGCAAACTCTACAAGAAACCATAGATGGAAATTGGCATAATCCTCTTTAAGCTCCTCAAGAAGTAGTACAGATTTTACAAGAAAGTTAAAGAATCCGGGACTGGGGCCATACTCGTGGATGGTTCTGAATATGACTTCGCTTATATATATTGCAAGAGAACTCTTGCTTACACTTTCGCGGATACCGGGAAGCGAGTGCAGGGCTCTGAAGTTTTTAATAAACCTTAGGTCTCCACGGGAGTTCTCAGTAAGTTCTGCTTCAATAATGGATAGTGGATGGAGTAGTGATATTGCCCCTCCCTTTCCTGATTTTTTCATTATAAAACCACACCTGCCATTGTCTGAAGAATAACCGTGAATAATAACGGATGATTCTCCATATTTTGTTTTGTGAAGGACAACTATGGTGGTTGGTGAACTCATCGGGAGTTATAAGAGTGAAGGAATTCTGAGAGTTTTCTTATTGCTTTTCCGCGGTGCGATATAATATTTTTCTCTTCTGGCGAGAGTTCGGCAAGAGTTTTGTCATATCCATCCGGAATGAAGACAGGATCGTAACCAAAGCCCCCATTTCCGTATGGAAATTTTGCAATCCACCCCTCTGCTCTCCCTTCAAAAACATATATATCTTTTGAAGACAGGATAAGGGTGACAATTGTAATAAAACGGGCTTTACGATTGTCGACACCATTAAGTTCTTTTAATAATAGTGATGTATTCTTAGTGGAGTCTGCTTGGGGACCCGCATACCTGGCTGAATAGACTCCAGGTCTGCCACCGAGTGAGTCAACCAGGAGGCCGGTGTCATCGGCAAAACAGGGAAGACCAAATCGCTCCCAGAGAAAGGAGGCTTTCATGAGGGAATTTTCCTCTAATGTATCGGCTGTCTCAGGAATTTCGCCAGTAAAGCCGAGGGCAGCAGGAGTTGTAAGGATAAAACCGGGGCCAAGAATTTCTCCGGCTTCCTGGAGCTTATGTTTGTTTGCAGTTGCAAAAAGTAGGTCCATAATTGAAAATGAATGTTGCACCAAAGATACTAAAACTTTAAATTTGTGTTTGAGTAACAGTTTTACCATATGAAGAGAATAATGAAACCGGCGGTTTTTGTAATCGCTTTTTTGCTTACAGTTGCCTCCTATGGCCAGTCAAAGGAGTTTAAGACAGGAAAGAGTCTGGACATACAGTTTTCCGTTCTGAGGGAGCTCTCTCTCTTCTACGTTGACAGTGTAGAGATGGATAAACTTGTTAGAAGAGGGATGGAGGCCATGCTTGAGTCTCTCGATCCATATACAGTCTATATACCGGAGGAGGATGAGGAGGATCTTGAGATGATGACTACAGGGTCATACGGAGGGATTGGGTCATATATTACAAAGAAAGAGCATGGTATTGAGCTGTCAGAAGTGCATGAAAACACTCCTGCTCACAGGGCTGGTCTTGTAGCCGGTGATTTGCTTCTTAAGGTAGATACTGCCCAGACAAAATATCTTACTCTTGACCAGTGTTCTGCCCGAATGAGGGGAGTTCCGGGTACCACCGTAAAATTTCTCGTAAAAAGACTTAGAAGCGGTGTAGAAGAGGAGATATCTGTTATAAGAGAAAGAATACATGTGCCTGATGTACCCTATTACGGAATGATTAGTGATACTGTGGGTTATATTAGAATTACAGGCTTTACTGTAGATGGCTGGAAAGATGTTAAGAGTGCTCTCCTTGATTTAAAGAGAGATTCCAGGTTGAAAAGGCTTGTTCTTGATTTAAGAGGAAATGGAGGCGGTCTGCTGGATGAAGCAGTAAACATTGTATCGCTTTTTGTCCCATCAGGGACAAAGGTAGTCTCTGCACTTGGCAGATTCAAACAGACTGATGCTGTTTACTTTACTAAAGATGAGCCGGTTGATCTCAAGTTGCCACTGATTGTTCTGGTAAATTCTGGATCGGCATCTTCTTCTGAGATTGTTGCTGGAGCTCTTCAGGATCTTGACAGGGCTACGATTGCGGGGACAAGAACTTTTGGAAAGGGGCTTGTGCAGTCAATAAGAGATGTAGGATATAACACTAAACTTAAGATTACTACAGCTAAATATTATACACCTAGCGGAAGATGCGTACAGGCTATTGATTACAGTAATAGAAATGAAGATGGGAGTGTGGGTTTTGTTCCGGATTCTTTAATTAAGCCTTTTAAAACACGCCTCGGCAGAACAGTATATGACGGGGGCGGAATTGTCCCAGATGTAAAGATTGACCCCAGGGTATATAGCAGATTGGCTGTTTCGCTCATATACGGAGATATAATGAGAGAGTATTCTGTATTATATTTTAAAAAGAACCAGTCAATTCCGGCAGCAAAAGACTTTTTATTAACTGATAAGGAGTTTGAGGAGTTTGTAGATTTTGCGGAAGGTAAGGAGTTTGATCACAGAACAGGTTCTGAGGTTGAGTATGATAAGCTGGTTGAGAACGCAAAAAGAGAGGGCTTTTATAGTGACTTGAGTGATGATTTAAAGAGAATTGAAGCAAGCGTAAAACCAGGAAAGAGAGGAGCTTTATTAAAAAATAAAGAGGAATTAAAAAGCCTCCTGGAGGAAGAAATATGTGCGAGATACTACTTCCAGAGAGGCAGGTTTGAAAAGATGGCTTTGAATGATGAACAGCTTAGAAAAGCGGTCTCGTCAGAACTAATAAAAACTGAGTGAAAGAGCTGGCGGATTTGATATTGCCAAGGATTTGTCCTGTGTGCGGAGAGGTTTTGAGTGGTGTTGAAAGGGAAATGTGCCTTGATTGTCTCTCATCACTTCCGTTTACTCATTACTGGAGTTATAAGGACAACCCTGCAGAGGAGCTTTTCTGGGGGAAGGTCTATTTTGAAAGAGCAGCATCCCTCTTCTTTTATGGTGACAATAGCCCTTACGGACATCTTATACATAAATTAAAGTATAACGGAAGGGAGGACATAGGCGTTTTTCTTGGGAAAATGCTGGGAAGAAGACTTAAAGAGAGTGGCCTTTATTCAGGTGTGGATGCAGTAATTGCTATTCCTGTTCATCCGCTGAAGTATTGGATGAGAGGTTACAATCAGGCCGGTATTATTGCCAAATCTGTTGCAGGGGAACTTGGAGTTAAAGTAATTCGTGGAGTCTTAACAAAGAGAGCGTTTGCAAAATCGCAAACTACAATGGATCCTGAACACAGATGGAAAAACGCCGTATCATCCTTTAGTTTAAAAAAAGGGTTAAAAGTGAAGGGAAAGCATATACTCCTCATTGATGATGTCCTCACAACAGGAGCAACTCTTGAGGCTTGCGGATCTCTACTTTTATCTGTTGATGGATGCAGAGTGAGCGTTGCTACACTCGCATTTGTGGAATAATATTTTTAAGTTTGTAGCACATTTATGCTGGATTTCATTAAAATAGGTTTTATAGATATACTGGATATTTTTCTGGTGGGGCTTCTTATTTATCAGGCTTATAAGCTTATAAAAGGGACTGCTGCCATGAATATATTTACAGGTGTATTAGTTTTCTATTTCATCTGGATTATAGTTAAGGCGCTCCATATGGACCTTTTAAGTGCTATAATGGGCCAGATAATAGGAGTGGGAGGAATTGCCCTTGTTATTCTGTTTCAGCAGGAGATCAGGCGTTTTCTTCTGAGAATAGGTACCCGGTACATTGACTCCAGGCAACAGATGAGAATAATCAGGGCCTTTATGGGTAAACATAAAAGAGAAATTTCACTTGAGACCCTTGATGAAATTACACTTGCCTGTAAAAGGATGGCAGAGACAAAGACGGGTGCACTTATTGTTCTTGCTCATAATTCTGCTCTGGAATTTGTATCAGAAACAGGAGACCGGATAGATGCAACTGTTAACAGAAGATTAATTGAAACAATTTTTTTCAAGAATACACCACTGCATGATGGTGCAATGCTTATAAACGGAGAGAAGATCATTGCTGCAAGGTGTACTCTTCCAATTACTGAAAATCCGGGCATTCCTCCCTACTACGGAATGAGACACAGGGCAGCACTGGGTGTCTCTGAGCAAAGCGATGCAAGTGTAATTGTAGTTTCAGAGCAAAGAGGTGAGATATCATTTGTAAATAATGGTGAAATAAGAACCATCAGTAGTATTAATGAGTTGAGGCTGGCTATTGAAAACGCATACAAGTAACCCATGAACAACCTCTCAAGACTCGAACAAAAACTTGGATTTGACAAGATAAGAGGAATGGTGGAGAACGGATGCTCTACCAATGCAGCTAAAAGAATGGCTGCTGAGTTTTCCTTTGTAACAGATTATGAATTTATCAAGGAAGCGCTAGAGCAGACTGACGAAATGAGAACTATTCAGATGCTCGAATCGGCATTTCCCAACGATGGTTACGTTGATACTGCAGATTTTCTTAAGCAGCTGGAGACAGATCACTACTATCTTGACACTCACTCTCTGTTCCGGCTGAGGCAATCGCTTGAGGCAACCGGGGCTATCACAAGATTTTTCAAAAACACAAAAGAGGATAAGTACCCGTCTCTCAAGAAGCTGGCATCCCCGGTTGTCATATTTCCTGAGGTTTCCAGACGAATTGATACAATAATTGATAAGTACGGAGAGATAAGGGATGGAGCAAGTCCCGGTCTTCAGGCCGTTAGGTCGTCTATCAGAGAGAAAGAGAGCCTTATATCGAAAAGGGTCACGGCTATATTAAAAAGGGCTCAGGCCGATGGTTTGGCCGATGAAGAGGCCTCCGTTTCTGTCCGTGATGGCAGGATGCTTATACCCGTTTCTGCTGCAAACAAAAGAAAAATCCCGGGTTTTGTGGTAGACGAATCGGCATCGGGAAAGACAGTCTTTATTGAGCCGATGGAGATAGTGGAGCTTAACAACATTGTTAAGGAGCTCCATTTTGCAGAGCAGCGGGAGATTCTTAAGATTTTGGTTGAATTCTCTGATTTTTTAAGGCCATACGTACAAGAGTTGATAATATCTGCTCTCTTTTTGGCCGAAATCGATTTCATAAGAGCAAAGGCAAGGGTTGCTATGTCAATGGAGGCAGGAAAACCTATAATAGCACAGGATAGACTGATAAGAATTGTAAGGGGCAGGCATCCCCTTCTTGAAAAAGCCCTGGCAAGGGAGAGAAAGGAGATTGTTCCTTTGAACCTGGAGCTAAGTGGCGATAAAAGAATACTTCTTATTTCAGGACCTAATGCTGGTGGAAAATCGGTCTGCCTAAAGACAGTGGGGATTCTTCAATATATGCTTCAGACAGGGATGCTGGTTCCGGCATCTGAAATATCTGAATTTCCTCTGTTTTCAAGAATATTTATAGATATTGGAGATGAGCAGTCAATTGAAAATGACTTAAGTACATATAGTTCTCACCTTACAAACATGAGAGAGGTTCTGCTTAATGCAGACGATAAATCGCTTGTGTTGGTAGATGAATTTGGTGCAGGTACAGAACCTACTGCAGGTGGAGCAATAGCTGAATCCATTCTTAAGGAGCTTGAGGAGAGGGGGTGTTTTGGGGTAATTACAACTCACTACAGTAATCTTAAGTTTTATGCCGGTACCAGCAGGGGCGTTATCAATGGTGGGATGCAGTTTGATGTGCAAAATATTAAACCTCTTTTCAAACTGGAGACAGGTGTGCCCGGCAGTTCATTTGCATTTGAGCTGGCAAGAAAAATCGGCCTTCCTCAGGAGATAGTCAAGTACGCAGAGGAGCGGGCGGGAGGTGAATTTGTGGACCTGGAGAAAAACCTCAAAAAAATCGCAAGAAACCGCAGAATGCTTGATGAAAAGCTTGCGAGAATAAAGAGTACGGACAAGACACTTGAAAATATTACAGACAGGTACCAGAAAGAGTTGTCTGATATTCAGTCTATGCGCAAAAGTATAATTGCGGAAGCAAAGGAAGAGGCGGCGAGATTATTGTCTGAAACAAACAAAAAGATAGAGTCAACAATAAAGGAGATTAAGGAGAGTCAGGCAGAAAAGGAGAAGACCAGAGAGATTAGGAAAGAGCTTGAACAGTTTACAAAGAACACGTTTCTTGAAGTTGAGAGCGAAAGCAATGAGAGAATTGAGCGCAAGATGGAGCAGCTCCGCAAGAGGAAGGAGAGGCGGGAGGAGCGCAGAAAAGACAGTGGCAGAGACACAAACCAGACAAATACAAAGTCTGAACTTAATATCAAAAAAGCTCAGGCACTTCTGCTTGACAGTAAAATAGTTGCCGGAGATAAAGTAAAAGTCAAGGGTGGAGACCTAACAGGAGAGGTTATAAGGGTAGACGGAAAAGACGTTAGCATTGCCATTGGCAACATAATCAGCAAGATGTCATTAAACAAAATTGAGAAAATCTCATCTAAAGAGTTTAAAGAGGTCTCACGTCCTGTCCGCACAATTAACGCAACCTCATCATCTATATCAGAGAGGAGATTAAACTTTAAGCCCTCAATTGATGTTAGGGGAGAGAGAGCTGACGAAGCACTTGAGAGTGTAAGCAGATTCGTTGATGATGCCATAATGGTGGGAATAGGTGAAGTCAAGATTTTACACGGAAAGGGTAACGGTATCCTAAAAGAGGAGATAAGAAAATATCTTAAGACCGTGCCTGGGGTGGTTTCCGCTAAGGATGAACTGCTTGAAATGGGAGGCTCAGGGATAACAGTTGTAATCCTTGATTAAATTTGAATTTATAAATATTAGATATACTGCTATATGAAGAGAAAGATTATTACACTTGGAATTATTGTTGCTGCCACTTTTACATTCTTACAGGGTTGCTCTGATTACAAAGAAGATATAAAGGTTAAGACATCAGAATTTTTAGGTGCATATTTTTCAGGAGATTATGAGAAGGCTGTTACCTTTTGCACCGATTCTCTTGGGAGTGAGGTCACTAAAATTCTAAGTGGTTTTGAGTCACTGGACCCATCAACCAGAGAGATGGTTAAGAAACAGGTATCCTCTCTTACAACCCAGATTACATCTGTTGAAAAGAGCGAAAATAAAGACACGATTAAGGTAAACTACAAAGTATTACGTCCTCACACTACAGATGGGGCTGATAAAACATTATCTTTCATTAAGCAGGAGAAGGAGTGGAAGGTTGCCAGACTTGGAAATAACTTATAAATAATACTTTGAAACTGTTTGATACCCATATTCACTCTCAGTTCTCTCCAGATGGCAGGATGACCATGCGAGAGGCGGTAGATGCTGCTAACAAGCTAGGCTTGGGCGGGATATCATTTACCGACCACTTTGATGTTGATGCTCCGGGTGACAACAGTCACTTCTCTTTTGATCCATTACAACAACAAATACAGATAGACAAACTAAAGTCTGGGACAGATCTTTTCATAGGCAAAGGAATAGAGCTTGGTTTACAGCCCAGTGCACTTAAAAGCGCAGCGAGGGCTGTCTCTATGTTTAAATTTGATGTAATAATTGCCTCGATCCATTTTGTGGATGGAATAGACCCGTATCATGATAAATATTATGATCTGAGAAACGAAAAAGAGGCATACGGAAGATATCTGGAGTCTATATACGAGTGTATAACAGGATATAGTGACTTTGATATATTAGGCCACTTTGACTACATCACCAGGTACTCCCCATATCTAAACAAGTCGCTTACGATGGCTGAGTACGGCGATTATCTCGACCCCATTCTCAGAACTCTTGCTCAAAATGGAAAGGCACTTGAGATAAACACAAACACATACAGGAAAAGAGGAGGTCCTTCACCAGTTCTGGATCTGGCTGTAATCAAACATTTTCGTCAGGTAGGCGGAGAGTATATGACTCTGGGTTCTGATGCACACGATAAAGAGAGAGTAGGAGAAGGCCTGATTTCCGCTGTTGCAGATCTTGCAGCCGCAGGTTTTCAACACATTGCCTATTTCTCAGAAAGAAAGGCTGTTAGAGTCAAGACTACTTAATTCCCTTTCTCTTTTTGTAATCCCTGTATCTTCCGGATAGTTTTAAATATCTGAGGAACTGGTCACTATCAAGTATCTTCTCAAAAGCCTCCTCAGTTTTAAGTCCCCACTTCTTTTGAGCATTCATGTAACTATCTCTTGACTGTATTCCGGCCTTTTGCATCTCCTCAATCTCTTTTGTAAGGCCTGCAAAATTAAACTGAAGCACAGAGTCAACAAAGAAAACCTGGTGATCTGCCAGTCCGAGGTCTTTCTGCAGCCTGTCTGCTTGTTCGGTAGCCATCTGTTCAGGAGATTTTTGAGGTTCTTGTCCATAAGAAACCTTGGATGTAAAACTCAGTGCGAGTGTAATTAATAACAGCGATATGGTTTGGATGCTCTTCATTTTGGCAAAAAAATAATATTATCTTTGTAAGAAGTGAAAGCGTAAATATAACACAATCATTTATAAATATGAAGAAAACAATCTTATCTGTACTTACTCTTGCAGCTCTTCTGCTAGTGCCGGGAAGAGGCGAGTCGTGTACTAATCTATTGATAACCAAAGGGGCTTCTAAGGATGGTTCTGTAATGGTTACCTATTCAGCAGATTCACATCAATTGTATGGTGAACTCTATTTCAAACTAGGGAACAGCTTTGCTCCCGGAACCATGCTGAAAATATATGAATGGGATACAGGCAAGTTCCTTGGAGAGATTCCACAAGTTGAGAAGACTTATAACACTGTGGGGAACATGAATGAAAACCAGGTGATTATAACTGAAACAACTTTTGGGGGTCGTGAACTTGATGATCCTAACGGAATAATGGACTACGGTTCTCTGATTTATGTAACACTTCAGAGAGCAAAGAGCGCTCGTGAAGCGATTAAAATAATGACAGATCTTGTTGAAAATTATGGATACTACTCTTCTGGCGAATCATTCTCAATTGCAGACAAGAACGAGGTTTGGATTCTTGAGATGATTGGAAAAGGTGTAAAGATGGAAAACGGTAAGAACCTTAATAAAGGGGCTGTATGGGTAGCCGTAAGGATACCAGACGGATATGTATCTGCACATGCAAACCAGGCCAGAATAACAACTTTCCCGTTGAATGATCCTGAAAATTGCATGTATGCACCTGATGTAATCACTTTTGCAAAAGAGAAGGGATGGTATAAGGGAGCAGATAAAGATTTCAGCTTCTCTGATACATATGCACCACTTGATTTTGGAGCAATGAGAGGTTGTGAAGCAAGAGTATGGGCAGCATTTAACATAATGGGCAAAGGTATGATTGGCGATAAACCATACACTGATTACCTGGATTATGCAATGGGTCACAATGCAAAAAACAGAATGCCTCTTTATATCAAACCGGCTGAAAAGTTATCTGTGAAGATGGTTGCTGATGTGATGAGGGATCATTACGAAGGCACCGCACTAGACATGACTAAAGATGCCGGCGCAGGTGGACATGCTCTTCCTTATCGCTGGAGGCCGATGGGCTTTGAAGTTGATGGAGTAAAGTACACAAATGAGAGAGCAATAGCTACTCAGCAAACGGGGTTCTGGCTACTTGGCCAGGCCAGAAGCTGGCTGCCGGATGAGGTGGGTGGAATCTTCTGGTTTGGTGTGGATGATGCAGCTACATCGGCACTTACTCCTATTTACTCAAGTTCAGTAAGAGTTCCAGAGTGCTTCAGGGTTGGAAACGGAAATATGACCACATACTCACCTACATCTGCTTTCTGGATCTTCAACAGAGTTGCTCAGTTTGCATACCTGCTTTATGACAGGGTGCATCCTGAGGTGAAGAAGGTTGCAGATAAGCACGAGCTTGATGCTTTAGAGCGTACGTCTGCAATTGATGCTGCAGCAATGGAACTTTATAAGCAATCACCTGCAAAAGCACGTGAATTCCTTACAGATTATTCAGTGAGAACTGCTCAGGATCTTTTTGACAAATGGGTAATGCTTGACCAATATCTTTTAGTTAAGTTTATGGATGGAAATGTGAAGAAGCAGAATCCTAACGGATGCTTCCTTGATAATGGTAACGGGAAGAATATCCCTGCCTCACCATCTCAGCCGGGCTATTCAGAAATCTGGAAAAGAGCTGTGAAAGAGAGTGCCGGAGAGCGACTGAAATCAATGTAAGATTAACCATTGTTAAATAAAAATAGGCTGACCAATTTTAATATGGTCAGCCTATTTTTATTTGATCGCTTGTGATTGTTAAAACCGGTAAGCTATTGAAAACTGTTGTCTGTGTCCGGGGCTAAGATTGAAAGAGATTGAGTTTAACTTGTCTGTATAGCTCTTGCTTTTTGAAGCGCCTATTGCCCATAATGTTATACCTCCGCCCAAAGCTGTAACTCCAAGTGTGGTTGCTGCAATACCCATAAGGTATTGAAATTCAAGCTGCTCATCTGTATAATTGTTATAAAAATCGTTATAATTCTCATTAATAGATTTATTGACATAATCAACAAGTAAAAAAGAACCAAGTCCTGTAATCAACGTACCGCCTATAGCAAGGCCAATTCCTCCCCTCTTCATTTTATCATAGGAGATTATCTTTTTAACATAAAGGTGTTCTTGAGGTGTGTAGTTTTTTGGAACAACCTGGGAAAACATGGGGGAAAAGACAATTAGAGTTGCAATCAGAGTTAGTAATTTTTTCATTTTTGTAACTGTTATGTTGATTTAGTTACAAAGATATTTTAATTAACGATATTTCCTACTCTTGCCATTAAATCGTTACCCAGGGCCGTTTTATCATCAATATGCTGCAGCACCGCTGCAACAAATGGATTCTTCTCAAAGACCCCTCTAACCTGCTCAAAATCGAGCTGCCTCTCTTCGTTGTTTCCATCGGCTCCAAATCCTGTCATTGCATTTAGAGAGAACTCTTTGCGCGCATCTTCATAAACCATTCGGTCTAACCCTACAACTGCTTTTTGCCAGGCAAGAACAATCTCTTTTATATCAACAGCTGTAATGGTTTCTGGATCTATTCCGTAGAACTCTTTAATTTTTGAATATGCCCAGCTCCACTCATACAGATAATAATTATTATGCAGCTCTTCAATAAAGGCATTAATATCCTTTAATTTTGATATACTCTCATCCTCTATCCCGTTCATGAGCCTTTCAATCTCACTCCTTGGGGTAATCAGGCCTGATATGTCTACCCACTCCCCAAGACCTATGCTTGTTTCTGGCCTGAGCCTGTTTCTTATCTCCTCGTCGGTTTTAAACTCAATACCCTCAAGCCTTTTTATAATAGAGTTTCCAAGAAACTTGTGTATTGCAATTTCATAGTAATTAATTCCATTAACAAGTGAGCTGTTTTTAATTTTGGCGCTCTTGTATGAATAGAGATCTGTAGTTTCTCCGGATACTCTCCTTAATTCAAGCAGCAACTCTCTGCCGTTCATCATCTTCTGAATGGTGAAAGGGCTTAAAAGGTTGTAGTTAATCTGGTCTAATTTGTGAGGAGCCTTTCTTTTGTCTCTTTTTGGCCACTTTTGAGCATCTCTTATAGTCCCTACACTTCTCAGATTTACCCCGGGAATAAGGTGAGTAGTATTATCCTTTTCAATCAGGTAGGAAAAGGGGAGAGAGGTTGTATCCGTATTATTAACATGCCTTCCCATTACCAGTGAAAATGCCCCTATTCTTGCCGGCCAGAGTATGTAGGAGTCCGACGTGGTTTTTGCACCCCTTTCAAGAATACCCTGATGGATAGGGCCGAGTTTGTACATGTGGTTGCTTTGGTTAGAACCGGAACCGGCATTCATAAACGAAAACATTCCGGCAATAAGGAGACTGCTTTTATGGTGACTAACGGTATATGGACCGGCAAAAACCGAGCACGCTTCTCCGTTTTCACCATGACAGTTTGAAAAGAACAGGGTGTCGTTAGCTGAGTAACTTCTTCCCAGTATTGTGCTTTGCCCCACGAAGCATCTGCTTATGGTTGCACCACTATCCAGATGAGCGCCTGAAGATATAATGAAATCTTCACAACTTACCCCATAACCAATGTAAACAGGGTCCTCTGCGCAACTGTTAATACTACCGTTTACAAGATGAGGAGCACCCTCAATTGTGGCCCCGTCACCTATAATTACATTAAGGATATTACCTGTGTTGCTGATTTTTACTCCTTTGCCAATATAGCCTCTGTCTGAAGTGTGCTTTATTGAGTAGAATTTCACCAGCTCCTTCATCCTTTTAATAAGTTTGGGGCGGTGTCTGTAGAGTGCCATAATATAAGCAAAGTGTGCACTTAGCTTGTTGTTTATGGGCACCTCTCGTCCTCCTGTCTCATTTAAAACAGATACCTCCACTCCATTACCAAAAGATGACTCACCCTCAACCAAAATCCGGTCTGCGTTTTCTATGATACAGTCAGGACCTATGTCATAATTAGCAATGTAATTATGGATGTTTTCAATACAAGTATTGTCTCCTATGCTTACATTATGAAGCTTGGCATGGCAAATGCCGGATTGAATCTTAACACCTCCGGGTAATTCAAATACAGACTCAAATAGTCCCATCTTAATAACTCCGGAGAATGCAGCATCCCAAACTCTATCCGGACGAAAATCAGGATGCACGAAAATCTTTGTCCAGTCTTGCGAATGGCAGCGTTGAGCCTTAAGCTGCCTTATTTCTTGGTCGTTAATAGTTCTGTAGTTTTCCATACTCTAAATTAGATAAAAATTCTTCTATATTTGTAAAAATTAAGAGAATGCAGTACAAAGAGATCATTGAGCGTATTTACGGCGAGCTTCATGATTATACCGGACATGGCAAAGTTGCTGACTATATACCGGCACTTTCAAAGGTAGTTCCGGATAATTATGGAATCTCAGTTGCTACACTGGAGGGAGAACACTTCTCAGTTGGAAATGTGGAGACAAGGTTTACAATTCAAAGTATTTCAAAGGTCTTTACCCTTGCAATGGTAAGCAGGCACCTTGGGGACAAATTGTGGGAGATAGTAGGACGGGAGCCGTCTGGCACCGCCTTTAACTCACTGATTCAACTTGAACAAGAGCGGGGTATTCCCAGGAATCCGTTTATTAATGCCGGAGCTCTCGTAATTACAGACAGGTTATTATCTCTTTACAAAAATCCCAAAGAGGATATTCTTGAATTTGTAAGAGAGTTGTGTGGTAACAAGCAACTAGATTACAACAAAGAGGTGGCGCTTTCTGAGATTGACCATTCCAGCAGAAACCTTGCTCTTGCTCACTTTGTAAAGAGCTTTGGTAATCTTGTTAATGATCCTGTAAAGGTTATTGATGCATATTGTCACCACTGCGCCCTTAACATGAATACATCTGAGCTGGCTACCTCCTTCCTGTTCCTTGCGAACGGCGGGGTAATCCCGTCATCGGAACAGAGAGTCTGCGGCTCCAGAAGTGCTAAAAGGCTAAATGCTCTTATGCTGACTTGCGGGTTGTATAATGAGTCAGGTGATTTTGCCTATCGTGTAGGGTTGCCGGGAAAGAGCGGTGTAGGCGGAGGTGTTGTGGCTGTGATACCCGGAAAACTCTCAATAGCGGTATGGAGTCCGGAACTTAATAAAAACGGAAACTCATACAGAGGGATTGAGACGCTTGAGAGATTTACAACATATCTGGGAATATCGGTCTTTTAATAAAAAATTACAATAGTTTACTATAACATTTATATCATGAACAGAGTCTTAACATTAATTATCCTCTCTCTCTTTGTCTGTGGCTTTTCCTTCAATGCATCAGCAGATGGAAAAAGAGCACTCAGCGTAGAAGATATTGTTAAATGGAACAGAATAACTGAAAAACATATTTCAAACGATGGAAAGTTTGTGTCAGTAGTGGTTGAGCCATGGAAAGGAGCTGCCAATGCAATGCTTATTGATGGCAAAGGAAACACCCTTTTCTCTGCCGATTCGGCTAAAGCAGCAGCTGTTACAAATGAGGGAGACTATTTTATTGTCCACAGGGCTGGAAAAAAGATAGAGTCTCTTATATTCTTTGATATTAAAAAGGGAACATCAGAAAGAGTGGATTCAGTATTGAAATTCTCAATAATGAAAGAGTGGGGTTCGTGGATAGTCTTAACATTAAAGGACTCTACACTTGTTTCTCTAAATCTGGGTAAGAATAAACGTGTAGTTTCCGGAAAAGTCAAGGATTGGGCAACGGCAGGTAAGACCCCTGCGATATTGGCAGTTAAGGGAGAAAACATTGTTTTGATAAATCCTGCTGACGATACAGAAAAAATTGCAGGCAATGCAAAAAATCCCAAAAAGCTATCAGTTTCAGACAATGGAAAACATTTTGCATGGATCGCCTCAGGGGAGATTTCAATACATTCAGATAAGGGAGAGGTAAGAAGAATTAAGAGTGGTGAACCCACCCTTCCTCAGGGATGGAGAGTTACGGATAATTCGCCTCTTTACTTTTCAGAGAATGGTAGCAAACTCTATTTTGGAACAGCTCCTGCTGCAAGAAAAAGGGATACAACTGCTGTTGACGGAGAGTGGCCGGGAGTTCAGGTATGGCATTGGAAAGAGGGTGTTCAGTTCACTGCTCAGGTGGTTGATAAAGAGAGAGATAAAAAAAGAACTTATCTTGCCCTTTATGATATCGAATCTTCTGTGCTTACTCAGTTGTCAACTCCTCAGAGTCCGAGGGTTATTACTGCAGACAAGGGTAATGGGGACTGGGTGTTAAGTTTATCGGACAAAAAATACAGTCTGGAGGAGATGTGGACAGGGAGATCCCTGTACGATGTATATATTACAAATGCTGTTATGGACAGATCTGTGCATGTTGCTTCAGCGGTTAACGGAAATCCGCAGTTCTCCCCCAAGGGTAACTGGGTATACTGGTACAGCTATCCGGATAGTTCGTGGTATGCATGGTCGGTTTTGACAATGAGTGGCCGTTTTATTACATCTCCTTCTCAGTTGTCTGTTCATGATGAAGATAATGATGTGCCGGACTGGCCATCATCTTACGGTATTGCCGGATGGAATGAGGATGAGAGTGCACTTTATCTTTATGATAAATTTGACATCTGGAGAGTGGATCCTCTGGGGAAGGCAAAACCTTCAAGAATTACTGTGAATGGCAGAGATAAAGGTATAACATACAGAATAGAAAAGACAGACGATGAGACAGAATTCATTAATGAAAATGAGGACCTTCTGCTTTCAGTGTTTGATAATGCAAATAAGGACGGAGGATATGCCATACTTAAGGCCGGGTACAAAAAAGAGCCATCCATACTTGTAAAAGGGGCTTACAACTATTCGGGACTGATTATGGCAAAGAATAACAAGAATTTGATTTTTGCTAAAGAGAATTTTGAGACATCTCCAGACCTCTTTATTTCCGATTTATCGTTCAAAAACGAGAAAAAAATT
Organism: Bacteroidales bacterium; assembly: GCA_034003005.1. GTDB lineage: Bacteria > Bacteroidota > Bacteroidia > Bacteroidales > UBA932 > Bact-08. The sequence continues at coordinate 42,494 of JAVEZL010000004.1, read as the reverse complement.
ACGAATATCAATCCACAGCAAAGTGAGTTTTTGTGGGGAAAGGCAGAGCTTGTCACCTGGACCTCGCTGGATGGTGTAAAGCTTGAAGGGGTTGTATATAAGCCTGCAAATTTTGATCCTTCAAAAAAATACCCTCTGATTGTGAATTTTTATGAGAAAAACTCGTCAACATTACACAATTACAGAACTCCAGAGGCACACAGATCAACTGTGGATTACCATATGTACAACAGTCATGAATACGTAATATTCAATCCTGATATTGTTTACAGGGATGGTTATCCGGGAGAAAGCGGATTTAACTGTATTATGCCGGGAATATCAGCACTTATACAGCAGGGTTGGGTTGATGAAAAGGCAATAGCTGCACAGGGACATAGCTGGGGCGGTTACCAGGTTGCCTATCTGGCAACAAGGACAAACTTGTTTGCAGCAATTGAGAGTGGAGCTCCGGTAGTTAATATGTTCAGCGCCTACGGTGGAATCAGGTGGGGAACCGGTTTGAACAGGTCTTTCCAATATGAGCATCAGCAGAGCAGAATCGGTGCAACTCCATGGGAGTCACATATGAGATATATAGAAAACTCTCCGCTTTTCTCTATGGACAAGGTGAATACACCAATTCTCATTATGCATAACGATCAGGATGGTCACGTTCCGTGGTATCAGGGGATTGAGTACTTTGTTGCACTTAAAAGATTGCAGAAACCTGTCTGGCTGCTTAACTACAGCGGCGAGGTACACTGGCCGCAAAAGATTCAGAACAAAATGGATTTTCAGAGACGCATGATGCAGTTTTTCGATCACTATTTGCGAGGCAAAGAGGCACCTAAATGGATGAAAGAGGGGGTTTCCGCGATTGATTTAGAATATGAGCTAGGGTATTGATTAGTAGCAAATAATTTTTATCTTTGTTAGAGATTAAAAGAGTAAGTTATGGAAGTTCAATTTCCCAAGAAGCTTGTTCTCCCGCTTATCGTTCTGCTGGGTGCCGTTGCAGGCGTCTTTTTCTATCTGTTATACGTGGCCAGAATGCCTTCCTATCTTTCAGATGACCCATCTGCCTGTGTAAATTGCCATATTATGGCCCCATATTATCAGAGCTGGCAAAAGAGTTCTCATCAGGCCTGGACCACTTGCAATGAGTGCCATGTCCCTCAGGACAATTTTGTGAGGGGTTACGCATTCAAGGCAAAGGATGGACTGTATCATGCAGCCGTATTTACAGCCAGAATGGAGCCTCAGGTGATAAGACCCCGTGATGAAAGTTACGGTGTTATTATGGAGAATTGTATAAGATGCCATACACAACTTAACCAGGAGTTTGTAAACACAGGCATGCTTAGTTATGCAGATACTCAGGAGGGAAAGGGTAAAGCCTGCTGGGATTGCCACAGAGAGGTACCTCACGGAAGAATCTCAAATCTTGCAATGAGCCCTAATGCGATAGTACCGCTTCCTGAATCACCGGTGCCGCAATGGTTAAAAGAAATTATGAAATAAAGCCTATATCATGAAATTCTATGAAAAACACAAAGGAGTCCTGTTGTGGATTCTGTTCGGAGGTACGATAGTAGTCGTATTTCTGCTTGGTCTTCTGGCTGCTTCCGTAAACGAACGGAGAGCTGAGATTTCCACCCTGTTTGCAAACAAAAGAGTCGAGATTACTGGCATAGAATCCAGAAACTCCATCTGGGGTGAAAACTATCCTCGTGAGTACGAAACTTGGAAAAAAACAGCCGATTCTACTTTTGAAAGTAAACATCATGGGAATCATTTCCAGGATGTCCTGGAAGAGAGACCTGAGATGGTTGTGCTATGGGCCGGTTATGCTTTTTCAATGGATTATTCAGCACCCAGAGGGCACTCGAACGCAATAAAGGATATTCACAATACTTTAAGGACCGGTGCCCCGATGACTGCCGATGAAGGGCCGCAACCGGCTACCTGCTGGAGCTGTAAAAGTCCTGATGTGCCAAGAATGATGGCAGAGGTGGGTATTGAGGAGTTTTACAAGAACAAGTGGGCCGCTTATGGCCACGAGATTGTAAATCCAATTGGTTGTGCAGATTGTCACAATCCTCAAAATATGAATATTAACATCTCCCGTCCTGCTCTTGCAGAGGCATTTGAAAGACAGGGAAAAGATATTTCCAAATCAACAATCCAGGAGCTTCGCTCTCTTGCTTGTGCTCAGTGTCACGTAGAGTACTATTTCAAGGGAGATGGCAAATATCTTACATTCCCTTGGGATAAAGGTATGACTGTGGAAGCAATGGAGGAGTATTATGACGAATACGGATTTACAGACTGGACACATAAACTTAGTAAAGCCCCTATGCTTAAGGCTCAGCATCCTGACTATGAGCTGTTCCAGCTGGGACCACACGCTCAGAGAGGTCTCTCATGTGCTGACTGTCATATGCCATACAAAACAGACGGAGCCATTAAGTATAGTGACCACCAGCTTGTCTCTCCGCTTATGAACATAGATCGTACCTGCCAGAGTTGTCACAGAGACAGCAAGGAGAACCTTATGAAATATGTTTATGAATACCAGGACAAGGCTCTTGAGATACGTAACAGAGTTGAGACAGAGCTTTCAAAAGCACATATAGGAGCTAAATATGCCTGGGATAATGGCGCAAACGATAAACAGATGGAGCCGGTTCTTAAACTTCTAAGAGCAGCTCAGTGGAGATGGGATTTTGCTGTAGCTTCACACGGAGCATCTTTCCACGCTCCCGTTGAAACACAGCGAATCCTTGCCCATTCACTTGATAAGAGTTATCAGGCACAACTAGAGATTCAGAAGGTTCTTACATCAATGGGTGTTAAGGGAGATTTCCCTATGCCGGACATCTCTACCAAGGCAAAGGCACAGGAGTATATAGGCCTTGATATGAAAACGCTCCATGCAAATAAAGATAAATTTAAATCTGAAATAATTCCTCAATGGGTAGCCAAAGCAAAGGAAAACAAGAGACTGCTCTAGTTGAGATTTTAATAATTTCTGCCGTGACAATTGCAGGGTTCGCCCTGCAATTTGTCATTGGACCCCTCGATTTTGGGATTTTGGTTTTTCCTGTCAATCTTATTTTAGGGGTTTTTCTTCTTCTACCGGTAATCTTTAAACTGCCCAAACCCGTAAGAAAATTCGGCTCAGGTAAGGTGTCTGTAATTCTCCTGGCGATTGTAACAATAATGGCTATATATATGGGCCTTGTGCCGGGGAATGATGTTAAGCACTCCTGGCCATTTGCATTTATATATCTTATGTGCATGGTTAATCTGGCCATAGCAATTGGAAAAAGGGTACGTAGTTTCCGGATAAAAAAGGATTATGGCTTTATGCTTAATCATATAGGTTTGTTATTATTGCTCTTTGCTGCTGGACCAGGTTCTGCCGATATGAAGAGATGGTTTATGACGGTAGCTGAAGGTACAACAGAATGGCGAGGTGAGAGAAGCGGGACAACGGAGCCGGTAGAGTTACCTGTTGCTATTACATTGCTGGATTTTAAAATGGACGAATATCCCCCTAAAATTGCAATAGTAGATAAGGTAACCGGAGAATCACAGCCAGTAAAGAGACCTGCTTTTGTTGAGGCTACAGGTGGGGAAACAGGAGTTATATCGGGGTGGAGAGTCTCTGTTGACTCATTTGATTACAGGCCCATGATGGCACCGGTAGCAGCAATCTCTGCGGAGAGAATATCAGATGGGAAAATATTAAAAGGTAAAGTGAGTTGCGGGAATCATTTCCAGCAGTTTATGATTCTTGATATTGATGAAAGATATTGTTTCGCAATGACATATCCTGAGCCTGAAAGATTCTCTTCTCAGGTGGAGGTCTTTTCAAAGGATGGACGTGAAAAGGGGGGTATAATCGAGGTAAATAGTCCGCTTAACATTGGGAGTTGGAAAATTTATCAATACTCTTATGATACAAGCAAGGGGAGAGATTCCCAGATCTCTGTTTTTGAGTTGGTTCATGACCCATGGCTATTACCTGCTTATGCCGGGATAGCAATGGTGATGCTTGGATCAGTAACACTTTTATTTAGAGGAGGAAAAAGGGAATGACCTGGAACGAATTTATATATTTTGCAATTGGATCTCTTGTTTTATGGACTTTTGGAACATACGCTCTTTACAAGCTTAAGAAAAGTTTGCCGGGCGAATTACTGATAATTGCAGGGCTGATGTTATTCTCAACATTTATTGGGCTTTTATGGAGCTATATTGATCACCCTCCACTGAGGACAATGGGCGAAACGAGATTGTGGTACTCGCTTTTCCTTGTTCTTGTGGGCTACATCACTTACAAAAGATGGCATTATAAGTGGTTGATGGCATACAGTGTTCTGGTGTCTGCAGTTTTTATATTCGTAAACCTGCTTAAGCCGGAAATTCACGGAACAAATCTGATGCCTGCGCTGCAAAGTATCTGGTTTGTTCCTCATGTAACTGTATATATCCTCTCGTATGCAATGATGGGAGCCGCTACAATAGCTGCAATAATCACACTGTCATCCGGAGAGAAGAGAGAGAAAGAGCTTATGCCGTTAATTGATAATCTTGTACATATAGGATTTGGTTTTCTGGTACTTGGTATGTTAATGGGTGCTGTTTGGGCAAAAGAGGCCTGGGGTGACTATTGGACATGGGACCCCAAAGAGGTATGGGCATTTATAACTGCTTCGGCCTATTTGGTTTACATGCACGCACATTATGCAAAAATATCCAGAAGAGATGCCCTCTGGATACTTCCTGTTGCTTTTATACTATTGATGATTACCTGGCTAGGTGTTAACTATCTGCCAGCTGCTCAGGGGAGTATACATACTTATTAAAATCCTGACAAGAATTTATTTGGAGATTATAAAAATTTAAACTTACATTTGCGGACTTACAAAAAGAGATGAAAAGAAACTCAAACATCCATGCAATCCATCATCATCACCTGTTTTTATACGGCGGGCCGAGTGGTTATTGCAGATATATGAGTTAAACGAAATATATTTAATTACCTGGGGGGCTTGCCGATTGGCAAGCCCCCTTTTTTTATTTACCATTATGATAAGATTGGCTATACAGGCAAAAGGAAGATTAAGCGAAGAGAGTACCATGCTTCTGCACGAATGTGGACTTTCAATTGACCAGAGTAAACGGAAACTGCTGGCAAAATGTGAAGATTTCCCATTGGAAATAATCTATTTGAGAGATGACGATATTCCCGGCGCTGTCTCTACCGGAGTTGCAGATGCAGGAATTGTAGGGATGAATGAGGTTGTGGAAAAGGGTTACAACCTTGAAGTTATCCATGAAATGGGGTTTGGAAAATGTCGGATTTCACTTGCTATTCCTAAAGGTGAGGAGTACAGTGGTGTTGGTTGGTTTTCCGGCAAAAGGGTGGCCACTTCATACCCGGTAATACTTGAGAAATATTTCCGTGAAAACAAGATTAAGGCAGAGATACACCAAATAGCCGGCTCGGTTGAGGTTGCTCCGTCTGTAGGGATGGCAGATGCAATATTTGATATTGTTAGTTCTGGTGGAACTCTTATATCAAATGGACTTAAGGAGGTGGAGAAGGTATTCTTTTCAGAGGCTATGTTCGTAACGAACAAAAATCTAACCATAGAAAAAGAGTTAATTGTAAAGCAACTGTTATCCAGATTTCAATCAGTAGAGAGAAGCAGGGGTATGAAGTATCTGCTTATGAATCTTCCACAAGATAAGGTAGATGAAGTATCTGCACTCTTACCGGGGATGAGGAGCCCTACTGTGCTTCCTCTTGCACAAAAAGGCTGGTGTTCAATGCATGTTGTAGTGAAAGAGAGGGAGATCTGGCCTAAATTGGAAACGCTCAAAACATTGGGCGCAGAAGGAATATTAGTTTTATCACTTGAAAAAATGATGTTATGACAGAAATTATCTATTATCCAGACTTTGAGCTACGTAAGAAAATCTTAGCTCGCCCTTATGCAGAAGACACTGCAACCGAGGTAGCAGTAAAAGATATTATAAACGATGTAAGAAGAGGGGGAGATAAATCTCTTTTAAGATATGCAAAGATACTTGATGGAGTCAATCTGGAGTCTCTACTTGTTTCAAAAAAAGAGATTGATGATAGTGAGTTAAGGGTTGAGCCGGAGGTAAAGGAGGCAATTAATAAAGCTGCAAGAAACATATCAAAATTTCACAAAGCCCAGATTTCTCCTGATACAGACATTGAGACCACCTCCGGTGTACGATGTGTTCTCAGGAAAACAGCCATTGACAGAGTAGGTCTCTATATTCCGGGAGGAACTGCACCTCTCTTTTCAACAGTTCTTATGCTTGCTATACCGGCAAAAATTGCCGGGTGTAAAGAGATAACGATATTCACCCCACCATCAAAAGATGCTTCTGTGAATCAGATGATTCTGTACTCGGCAAAGGTAGCCGGAGTTGACAAAATTGTAAAGGCCGGTGGTGCTCAGGCTATTGCAGCTATGGCATATGGAACAGAAAGTATTGTTCCTTGTAATAAGATATTTGGTCCTGGTAATAGATATGTATCTATCGCAAAACAACTTGTGAGCAAAAGTGTGTCAATTGATATGTATGCAGGCCCATCGGAATTAATGGTTATTGCGGATGATACGGCAAATTCATCATTTGTTGCTGCGGATCTGCTTTCACAAGCTGAGCATGGTGAAGATTCTCAGGTATTTCTGGTCACAACTTCAGAGGATTTTGCAATAAGTTGCAGGAAAGAGGTATACAAGCAGCTTGAAAACCTATCAAGGAGAAAGGAGCTTGAAGGAGCCTTGGCAAAAAGCCGGATTGTTGTAGTGAAAACGCTTCAGGAGGCAGTTGATATAGCCAATGAGTATGCTCCTGAGCATCTAATTGTTGCAGCAACTGACCCTTGGGATATTGCCTATAAAGTTTGCTCGGCAGGGAGCGTTTTTATTGGTAATTATTCTCCAGAAAGTGCAGGTGATTATGCATCAGGTACAAATCACACTTTGCCTACAGGTGGTTGGGCAAGATCCCAGGGAGGAGTGAATATTGATAGTTTTTGCAGAACATATTCAATCCAGGAGTTAACCTGGGAGGGTTTGCAGGGTCTTGCCTCTACTATTCAAACCATGGCGGATGCCGAGGGGCTGGAGGCTCACAGTAATGCTGTAATCAAAAGAGTGGAGGAGCAATTTTATGGAAATTGAGAAACTTGCACGTAAAAATATATCAGAGATAGTTCCATACTCTGCTTCACGGGACGAATGTGGCTTATCCTCCAGAATTTTACTGGATTCAAACGAAAACCCATTTGATAATGGTTACAACCGATATCCCGATCCATTTTGCAGCAGACTAAAGAGTGTTTACTCAAGTATTATTGGAGTAAATTCAGAAAATATTTTTGCAGGGAACGGTAGCGATGAGGCAATAGATTTGTTAGTAAGAGTTTTTTGTGAGCCCGGCAGAGACAATATAATCTTCATGTCACCATCATACGGGATGTATAAAACATCGGCCATGATAAATGGTGTTGACTTTATTGAGGTACCGCTTAAAGAGGATTTTTCACTAAACCCGGAGGTGGTTTTACAAGCTGTTAACAATCAAACAAAAATTATTTTCCTCTGTTCCCCAAACAATCCTACGGGTAACTCATTGAACAAAAAGGATATTAATCAAATAATAGAGCAGTTTAAAGGATTGGTTGTAGTTGATGAAGCATATATAGATTTCTCCTCGGAAGATGGATATGTCTCATGTATAAATCGATTTGAAAATCTGGTAGTTCTCAGAACTTTATCAAAAGCATGGGGTATGGCAGGGGTAAGAGTGGGATTTGCTGTTGCTCCCAGAGTAGTAATCGGTCTGCTTAATAATATCAAACAACCTTATAACGTAAATGTATTAAGCCAGGCTAAAGCAATTGAGTTACTGACGAAAGGCAATAAAAAACAGGTTGAAGCTATACTTAATGAGAGAGATAGACTGGCTGTTGTGTTAAATTCTTTGCCGGAGGTAATTGATGTTTACCCCTCAGATGCAAATTTTTTACTGGTCAGAATCAGGGAGAGTAGGAAAGTATACAAAGATCTTATGAGCAGAGGAGTAGTTTTAAGAGACATCTCTTATAACAAATGGTGTGAAAGCACTTTAAGAATCTCAATTGGAACCCAAAGTGAAAATAATCTGTTAATTGAAGCTCTAAAGGGGGCAGGTAATCCTGGACCGTTAAGTTTTATTGAAAAGGCAAGGTGTACTAAGGAGACAATGATCTCTTTGAGGATTGACCCTCTGGGTAAAATGGATAACGAGATAATTACCGGAATCCCATTCTTTGATCACATGCTTGAGCAGCTGCCTGTTCATGCAGGTTTTTCTATGAGACTTATTGCGGAAGGTGATTTGAAGAACGGAGCTCATCACACCATTGAAGACACAGCCATTGTATTGGGTGAATCGTTGAGTGATTTAATAAGCTCTGAATCATCAAACAATAGATATGGTTTTTCATTGCCGATGGATGAATCGTCCGCCATGGTAATGGTTGATTTTGGTAAAAGAGCCTATCTGCAATGGGATGTTTTGTTCCCTGTGCCTTATATTGAAAGTGTTGAGAGTGATATGTTCAGACACTTTTTTGACACCCTGTCAAAAGCAATGAATGCTTCAATACATATAAGGTCGAATGGATTAAATGCTCATCATATGATTGAAGCTATTTTCAAGTCATTCGCCAAGTCGCTTGAAATGATAATGAATGACAGGTTTGAGAGTTATAAATTAAAAAGTAGTAAAGGGGTTCTATGACAGCAATAATTTATTACGGAGCGGGGAATCTCTTTTCGTTGAGGTCTGCACTTGAAAATATTGGAGAGAAATATATCATAACATCTGAAGAGAGATCTGTTCTATCTGCTGACAGGATAATTCTGCCCGGAGTTGGAGAGGCTTCCGGCTCAATGAATTTGATAAAAAGTATGGGTATAGATTCAATTCTTCTTAGGTCTAAGGTCCCTGTACTTGGTATTTGCATTGGAATGCAACTTCTGTGTAACTATAGCGAAGAGGGGGATACTGATTGTCTGGGTTATTTTTCAACTAAAGTTGAGAAGCTTAAAAGTGATTATGTGAAAATCCCTCATATGGGATGGAATCGGGTAACCAATCTGAGGGGGCCTCTCTTTGATGGTGTTGATGAAGGGGAATGGTTCTATTTTGTACACTCGTATGCACCGGTATTTAGTTCATCAGCAGCATCTGTCACAGAGCACGGAGTGCAGTTCTCCTCATCTCTGCAATCAGGCAGATTTTATGGGACTCAGTTTCACCCTGAAAAGAGCGGAGAAGCCGGGGAGAGGATATTAAGGAATTTCTTAAAGAGTAATCAGATAAATAATTAAATATGAGAAAAATAGAGATTATTCCGGCAATGGATATAATTGATGGCAGATGTGTAAGATTAATCAAGGGAGATTACTCAAGTATTACAAATTATGATACTAATCCACTGGATCAGGCATTGAAGTTTGAAGAGCTGGGGTTTAAATCCCTCCACTTGGTAGATCTTGATGGGGCTAAAGGCAGAGAACCGGTTAATTTGTCCATACTGGAACAAATTGCGGCCAATACATCTTTAGTGGTTGAGTTTGGAGGTGGAATCAAGTCCCTTGAATCTGCCCGTAAAGCTTTTAAAGCCGGGGCAGGTAGAGTGGTCGCCGGAAGTATATGTGTAACAAATCCTGAATTAGTAAATAATATTATCAAAGAGTTTGGGCCGGAGAGAGTTGTTCTGGGGGTGGATATTATTGATAACAAGATTGCAATCAACGGATGGGTGGATAGGATTGCGCATGACATAAAAGAATTTATATCATTTTACAAGGAGAAGGGGATCAGCCGGGTAGTGTGTACTGATATTTCAAAGGATGGAATGATGTCTGGCCCTTCAGCGGACTTCTATTTAAAGCTCACAACGGATTTCCCTGACTTAAATATTATTGCATCGGGCGGTATAACTTCTCTAAGTGATTTAGAATTGCTCTCAAAAACAAATATTGGCGGAGCAATAGTTGGGAAGGCTCTTTATGAAGGATTTTTAAAAATTAATGACATTAAAAAATGGTTGCAAAACGAATAATACCCTGCCTTGACGTCTTGAATGGCATGACTGTTAAAGGGGTTAATTTTAAAAACCTCAGGGAGATTGGTGATCCTGTAGAGATGGGACGTTTTTATGCAAATGAGGGAGCGGACGAGCTTGTCTATCTTGATATTAATGCATCTTATGAAGGACGCGGGGCATTTCTCAGCCTGGTAAGTAAAATTGCAGGGGGGATAAATATCCCATTTACTGTAGGGGGAGGAATCTCTTCTTTGGATGATGCATCTGCTCTGCTTGATTATGGAGCAGATAAGGTGTCGATAAACACATCGGCGCTGGAAAAACCATATCTCATTGATGAAATAGCCCGCAAATATGGTTCCCAGTTTATTGTTGTTGCAATTGACGCAAAAGAGGAGGATGGCGTTTGGAGAGTCCTTAAAAAGGGTGGAAGAGATGATGCCGGCAGAGAGCTTTTTGAGTGGGCAACTGAAGCATCTGAGAGAGGGGCCGGGGAGATATTGTTTACATCTGTAGGTAATGATGGGACTCGCAATGGATTCGCCTGCAAAGCCATTGCCAGATTGAGTCAGATGCTTACTATACCGGTTATTGCTTCTGGCGGGGCCGGGAAAGAGGAGCACTTTGCAGATGTATTTAATTATGGGTACGCCGATGCTGCTTTAGCTGCCTCCATTTTCCATGATGGAGATATTTCAATAAAAGCCCTAAAGGGATGGCTGAGAGATAATGGAGTTAACGTAAGAATTTGAAATTAAAAAACATTTATGAGACAAGTGGATATAGATAAAGTATTTTATAATAATACAGTACTTGTTCCTGTAATAATACAAGATGATAAATCATTAAAAGTATTGATGCTTGGATACATGAACAGAGAAGCATTTGACTTAACTGAATCAAAAGGGATGGTGACATTTTTCAGCAGGTCAAAAAACAGATTGTGGACCAAAGGGGAAACCAGTTCAAATTTTCTATATGTAAGGAGTATAGAGGCTGATTGTGATAATGACACTCTTCTTATTAGGGCTAATCCTTCCGGGCCTGTTTGCCATACTGGCTCTTTAAGCTGCTTCAATGAAGATGCTTCAGAAGGATTTATCATGAAACTTGGACAAATTGTTAAGGAGAGGCACAACTTAATGCCGGAAAAATCATACACAACTTTTCTTTTTGAAAACGGGGCAGAGAAAATTGCCAAGAAACTTGGTGAAGAGGCTGTAGAAGTTGTAATTGAGGCAATAAAGGGTGATAAAAAAAGATTGGTATATGAGTCCGGAGATCTCATATACCATCTTTTAGTGCTTCTTGAATTTTATAATCTTTCGATTAACGACATTGAGAGAGAGCTTTTATATCGTCACTCAAAATAGACAAGAATTGATTTAAAACAAGCCTGAGATGTTGCCATCCTTATCGATATCCATACGAATTGAGGATGGCTCTTCAGGTAAGCCCGGCATTCTCATAATCTCACCTGTGATTGGTACAAGAAAACCTGCGCCTGCAGCAATCTCAATCTCCCTTACTGTAACAACAAAGTCTTTAGGTCTTCCTAACAGATCCGGATTGTCTGATAGAGATTTCTGAGTTTTTGCCATACATATAGCAAGGCCGTTAAGCCCCAGTCTGTCGATCTTGGCAAGATTTGCCTTTGCCTTTGCGGTATAGTCTACAGCTTCAGCTCCGTATATCTTCTTTGCAATTGTCTCAATTTTCTTCTCAACGCTCTCATTAAGAGGATAGAGAGGAAGGAAGTTAGGACAACAATCCTCCGCTGCATGAACTACCATACTCGCAAGCTCTTCTGCTCCGGCCCCACCCTTTGCCCATACATCCACAATTGAAACAGGTATATTCTTGCTTTTACAATACTCCTTTATAAAGTCAAGCTCCTCCTGAGTATCTGTTACAAACTTATTGATAGCTACTACAGGAGCAAGGCTGAAGAGTCTGATATTTTCAACATGCTTCTGGAGGTTTTCTATACCTCTTGATAGTGCAGCAACATCCGGTTCTTTAATCTCTTTGAGAGGTTTGCCACCATGATATTTAATTGCTCTTACAGTTGCAACAAGTACTGCTGCGTTAGGAGACAATTTTGCCGAACGGCATTTAATGTCAAGGAACTTTTCTGCACCAAGGTCAAATCCAAACCCTGCTTCTGTTACAGTGTAGTCTGTAAGCGACATTGCCGTTTGTGTGGCTATTACTGAGTTTGTACCCTGTGCAATATTTGCAAAAGGGCCACCATGAATAATTGCAGGCGTCCCCTCAATTGTTTGTACAAGATTTGGCTTAATTGCATCTTTAAGCAGAGCAGCCATAGCTCCATTTGCCTTTAAATCCCTTGCATAGATAGGTTTTTTATCAAAAGTAAAGCCGATGAAGATGTTTCCCAGCCTCTCTTTAAGGTCCTCCCTGTCTTTAGCAAGACACAGAATTGCCATTACCTCCGATGCTGCTGTTATATCAAATCCTGTCTCCCGGGGGATTCCGTTACCTGTTCCGCCAAGTCCCACAACAATATCTCTGAGCGCCCTGTCATTCATATCCATAACCCTTTTCCAGGAAATGGTCCTGGGGTCAAGATTAAGATTGTTGTTTTTACTCTGAATATTATTGTCAATAAGAGCTGCAAGAAGATTGTGAGCCTTCTCTATAGCTGAAAAATCACCTGTAAAATGCAGATTGATATCCTCCATTGGAAGAACTTGTGAATAACCGCCACCGGTTGCTCCCCCTTTTATACCAAACACAGGTCCCAGAGATGGCTCCCTCAGCACAACAGTTGAACGTTTTCCAATCCTGTTCAAAGCTTGTGATAGACCTATTGAGACAGTAGTCTTTCCCTCCCCGGCCGGCGTAGGAGAAATAGCAGACACAAGAATGAGCTTGCCGAATTTGTTTCTGTCGATATATTTTAAGGGAAGTTTAGCTTTATACTTGCCGTAAAGTTCTAGATCATCGGCATCTATCCCAAGTTTAGACGCAATCTCGCCTATGGGGCGTAACTTGATTGTGCGTGCAATATCCTGATCAGTCATAATTGTAAATATTTGTAAGTAAATACATATGTTTTAATGATAACAAATATAATTTATTAAAGTTTCCTTTCAAAACGATAATTTTTTAACTTCGTAACCGATACATTTTAATAACAATTTATAAACTTATATTTGAATGGCTACTCTCGAAATTGAAGGTAAAGTTTTTGATGTAGACGGAGACGGTTTTCTAACGGATCCATCCCTCTGGAACCTTGAAGTTGCGGTACTTTTTGCAAAATCTGACGGTATTGACGAGATGACAGATAAACACTGGGCAATTGTAAATATTATCAGAAGAAATTTTGAAGAAAAGGGGAATGCTCCTATGATCAGAACTATTTGTCAGGAGACAGGTCTCAAGCTTCGTGAAATCTATGAACTTTTCCCTCTGGGTCCTGCAAGGGGAGCCTGTAAGGTGGCCGGTCTTCCAAAGCCGGACGGATGCGTCTAACTTCAAATTAATATGGACGTATTCAGAATAATCTCAGTTATAGCATTGATTATCTGTCTCTCAATGCTTGCCAAACAGTTTTTTGCACTTCTTGCAGCAGGAAAGCCAAATGATTACTCTAAACCATCCGGAAGCGTTAAAAAGGGAGTTGTTTACTCTTTTACAGGAGCAATGTCCCCCTTTGAAAAGGAGTCTGCATATCTTCATTTACCCACATATTTCGCCGGTATTGTATTCCATATAGGCGCATTCTTGTCTTTATTGCTCTTTCCCCTTGTCCTGTTTATGCAAAATATTCTAGAGTACTCTTTTGTCTTATCCGGAATACTATCAGCTATACTTGTACTGGGTGCATTATCCGGGGCCGGAATTTTGATTAAAAGGCTCTTTAATAAAAATCTAAAAGCAATTTCAGGGGCGGATGATTATATATCAAATATTTTAACTACTTCTGCGCAAGGTGTTTCAGTTTACCTACTTTTAACGGGTTTAGGAGAAAGTATCTATTTTGTTGTCTTCATATTACTTCTGCTATGGATTCCTATAGGTAAAACGAGGCATCTTATATACTTCTTCTTTGCAAGATATCACCTGGGCGCCTTTTATGGAAGAAGAGGAACCTGGCCTCAAAAACAGACCGGAAATGAATAACAGACCAGACCTAAGAATAACAGACAATAAACTATTAACTCATCTTAATGCATGTGTTAAGTGTGGGCTTTGTGCAGACAGCTGTATGTTTTACAAAACGTACAAAATACCTGACTATATACCGGCTTCAAAAGTTGCTCTTGTTAGCTCAATATACAGACGTTACAACACTTTGGCAGGACGTTTGGTGCCGGCTCTTGTTGGTGCTGAGGAGCTGACAGAAAAAATGACAGAAAAAATGGTGGACCTTCTATTTGGTGCATGTACAATGTGTGGAAGGTGCGTAAAACACTGTTCAGTGGGGGTTGATATTGCATATGTTGTAAGGAAGGGCAGGGAGATGCTTGCACAAATGAACCTTGTTCCTAAAACTCTTCAGGCTACAGTTGACGCAGCTATACAGAGCGGTAACAACATGTCTATTCCTGAAGATGAATTTGCCGGTACAATTGGCTGGATGGAGGATGAGTTAAAAGATGACCTTAATGATTCGGAAGCAACCATTCCTTTGAACATGAAAGGCAGGAGAGTTTTCTACACTCTCAATCCACGAGAACCTAAGTTTTTCCCTCTATCAATATCTGCAATGGCAAAAATATTTTATGCCGCCGGGGAGTCCTGGACATTATCCTCAAAATTTTATGATGTTACCAACTATGGTTTCTTTAACGGTAACAAAAATGAGGCAGCAACAATTGCAAAAAATCTTCACGATGAAGTGTTGAATCTTGACTCATCACTGCTTGTACTTGGGGAGTGTGGTCATGGTTCAAGGGCAAACAGATGGGAGGGGCCAAATTATTTGCAAAAAGAGTTTGAGTTTGACATGACTACAGCTGTGGAGCTGATAGGTTCTTATATAAGAGATAATAAGATTAAGATTGATCCATCTCTGAATAAAGAAATTGTAACCATTCACGACCCTTGTAACCTTGTAAGAAATGGTGGATTGCTAAATGAAATAAGGTTTGTTGTAAATGCATCTGCCCATAAAGTAAACGAAATGACACCATTCGGCAATGATAACTATTGCTGTGGAGGTGGTGGAGGTATGCTTGCCATGAGCGAGTATAATGAAAGAAGAATCAAGGCTGGAGAGATTAAGGCAGATCAAATTAGAAACAGCGGGGCAAAGGTGGTTGTAACTCCATGTCATAACTGTGTAGATCAGTTAGCTCAGCTAAATCACACATATAAACTTGGAGTTAAAATAAAAACTATTGCAGAGCTTGTTGCAGATGCACTTGTAATTGAGAAAAACCTATAAAAACATAAACTATGAGTAAACTTATTTATCTTGACAACTCAGCAACCAGCTACCCCAAGCCCGAGTCTGTCTATGATTTTATGAACACTTTCTACAGAACAAAAGGTGTTAGTCCCGGAAGATCTGGTTTTGATGCTGCTATCGAAACGGAAGAGGTCGTAAACAACACTCGTAAAATGCTTACCCGTCTTTTTAACGGAGGAGCCGACCATAACAGGCTTACTTTCAGTTATAATGCAACAGACTCCTTAAATCTTATTATCAATGGACTGGTTGAGAAAGGGGACCATGTTGTTACAACAATGCTGGAACATAATTCAGTTCTTCGTCCTCTATATCACCATACAGAGAACGGTACAATTGAAACTACCTTTGTGCCATTCAACTCTGAGGGTTATGTTGACCCAAAGGACATTGGAAACGCCATTAGACATAATACAAAATTTGTAATTGTTACTCATTGTTCAAATGTATTAGGTACAATCCAGCCAATCAAAGAGATAGGCGTTATATGTAAAGAGAAAGGGGTGATATTTGTAGTTGACGGAAGCCAGGGAGCCGGTTCTGTTGAGTTTGATATGCAGGATTGTAACGTGGATGTATATTGTTTTACTGGCCATAAATGTCTTATGGGTCCTACTGGTATTGGGGGTTCGTATGTTAGAGAGGGCATTGAAATTAAACACACCAGAGCAGGCGGTACAGGTGTGAGATCTGCACATCTTGCTCATCTTAACGAGTATCCTTACAGACTTGAATATGGGACACTTAACTTACTGGGAGTGGGAGGCCTCTATGCAGGTGTAAAATGGATTACCGAGCAGGGCATTACAAATATCCATGAAAGAGAAATGGACTTGTGGGAACATCTTGTTAACGAGATAAAAAAGATAAAAGGGGTTGTTACCTACTGTGCAAATGGCAGAGAGAATAAGAATCCGGTGGTATCTTTTAATATTGAAGGTTTTGAAGCAGCTGACGTAGGAACAATGCTCGACGTGGATTATAATATCGCTGTAAGAACGGGATTGCAATGCGCACCATTTGTTCATAAGCAAATAGGTACATTTGATATGCATGGAACAGTGAGAATGAGCATTGGAGCTTTTACAACCAGAGAGGAAATTGATACTGCCATTGAGGCTATAAGAGAGATAGCTTCAATAAAGAACTAAAAAAAGAGGTGCTTATATATAAGCACCTCTTTTTTTGTTATATAGATATTGTCAGATTAAGTAAAGCTACCAATGAGAAAAAGGTGTGACAGATAGCTCTGAATTATAGTATTTAACATCATGACTAACCTCATTACCAAGCCATTCCGGCTTTTCAAAATGTTCGTCCTCAGTACCTAGTTCAATCTCAGCAACCAATAATCCCTCGTTTTCTCCATGAAACTGGTCAATTTCAAATATATGTCCTTTAAAATCAACGATGTGTCTTGTTTTCTCAATTATATAGCCTTTGCATAAGCCAAGTAGAATTATTGCATCTTCATGGCTAATCTCCTTTTCCCACTCAAATCTGCTGATTCCCCCACTAGTTGTCTCCCCTTTTATATTTAAATATCCCTTCTTGTCAACAAGCCTTACCCTAACACTTCTGGCCGGGTCGTTTGATATGTATCCTTGTGCAATTTCATGGCTTGAAATTACAGTTTCAATAAATTCACCTGTTACCAGGAATTTCCTCTCAATTTCTTTGTGGTCGTTAGAAGTGCTATGCATAGTGTTTCAAAATTAAAATAACAAACAATAATGTTATATGAGGTAACATAAATGTAACAAGAGTTTTTTGTTACATTTAAGGACAACAAATCATTAATTTTTCCAGCAAGGGTTACTATTTATTAAAGTTTATGTTAAATTTACATAATATATGTCAAAAGTTAAACCCTGTTATGGAAGAGATTCGCAAAATTAAAATTCTTTACGCAGAGGACAACGATAGTAATTATATACTTGCCAAGGCAATGTTAAAAGGGGTATATGATATATTCCGTGCTATTAACGGCGCTGAGGCTATTCAATTATATTCTTCAATTGAGCCTGATATAATTCTTATGGATATGAAAATGCCAGTAATGGATGGCCTGGAAGCAACCAGAAAACTCCGTCAAATGGGAGTTACAGTCCCCATAATTGCTCTTACTGCATTTGCATATGATAACGACAGGAGTGTTGCTTTGCAGGCAGGTTGTACAGAGTACATTACTAAGCCATACAGAGCTGAAACACTGCGTAAGACTATCTCGAAACTACTAAACCTGGATTAAGAAAATGATGAACATTGCCATTGTAGGCACCGGTTACGTTGGTTTGGTAACTGGTGCTTGTTTTGCTGAAATGGGTGTTAATGTCGTTTGTATAGACATTGACAAAAAGAAGATTGATATGCTCAAAAAGGGCATTATGCCCATTTATGAGCCCGGAATTAAGGAGTTAGTTGACAAGAATGTTAGTGAAGGGAGGCTCTCTTTTACTGATAATCTTGAAAGCGGAATACAAGATATTTCAATAATATTCAGTGCAGTTGGTACACCTCCTGATGAAGATGGCAGTGCAGATTTGAGGTATGTTCTTGATGTTGCCAGAACAGTGGGCAAGTCAATGAAAAATTATGTTTTATTAGTTACTAAAAGCACCGTTCCAGTGGGTACTGCTCCCAAGGTAAAAAGAGTCATAAGGGAGGAGTTGGAAAAGAGGGGTTTGAACATTGACTTTGATGTTGCCTCTAATCCTGAGTTCCTTAAAGAGGGAGCTGCCATTAAAGATTTTATGTCTCCAGACAGGGTAGTTGTGGGGGTAGAGAGTGAAAAGGCTGCACAGCTAATGGAGAGATTATATAAGCCATTTGTTTTGAATGGATTCCCCATCATTTTTATGGATATTGCATCAGCAGAGATGTCAAAGTATGCAGCTAATGCAATGCTTGCAACCAGAATTAGTTTCATGAATGAAATTGCACGATTGTGCGAGCTTACAGGTGCAAATGTGGAGATGGTTAGGAAGGGTATAGGATCTGATAAAAGAATCGGGATGAGCTTTTTGTATGCCGGTGCAGGATATGGAGGCTCTTGTTTTCCTAAAGATGTGAAGGCTCTTGCAAGAAGTGGAGAGGAGCATGGCATTAGAATGGAGATTATTGAAGCTGTTGAAAGGGTAAATGAGGAGCAAAAAGAGATTGTTTTCAAGAAGTTATTATCTGCATTTAATGGGGACCTAAAGGGAAAGACAATAGCTATCTGGGGGTTATCATTTAAACCAGACACTGATGATATGAGAGAAGCTCCTTCTTTAGCTGTGATTTCTAAACTAATAGAAGCTGGCGCTGTTGTAAAGGCTTTTGATCCGGTTGCTATGGAGGAATCTAAGCGCAGAGTAGGTGATTTTGTTATTTATGGGAAGAATATTTACGATGTAGCTAAAGATGCAGATGGAATTGCTCTTCTTACAGAATGGAAGCAGTTCAGACTGCCTTCTTGGTCAAAGTTGAAAGGTTTAATGAAGGGAAACGTTGTTGTTGACGGAAGAAATATTTATGATAAGGTTGAACTTGAAGCTGAGGGATTCAGATATTTTGGAATAGGTAAAAACAGATGAAAATGAAAAGAATTCTGGTAACCGGCGGTGCCGGATTTATTGGGTCTCATCTTTGTGACAGGCTTGTAAATGAGGGTAATGATGTAATTTGTCTTGACAATTTCTTTACCGGGACAAAAGAAAATGTAATTCATCTGATTGGCAATCCTCATTTTGAGCTGGTAAGACATGATGTGACTCATCCATTCTATGCAGAAGTGGACCAGATATACAATCTGGCCTGCCCTGCATCACCTGTGCATTACCAGTATAATCCCATCAAAACAGTAAAGACATCTGTGATGGGTGCGATAAATATGCTCGGCCTTGCAAAGAGGGTAAAGGCAAAAATTCTTCAGGCTTCTACAAGCGAAGTTTATGGCGACCCGGCGATACATCCTCAGGAGGAGAGTTACTGGGGGAATGTTAACCCTATAGGCATAAGATCTTGTTATGATGAGGGAAAAAGATGTGCAGAGACTCTTTTTATGGATTACCACAGGCAAAATAAGGTTAAGATTAAAATAATAAGAATATTCAATACCTACGGACCTAAAATGCACCCTAATGATGGAAGGGTTGTTTCAAACTTTATTGTCCAGGCTTTAAAAGGGGAAGATATTACTCTATACGGAGGCGGATCTCAGACCAGAAGTTTTCAGTATATTGATGATCTTGTTGAGGCAATGATCAGAGTGATGAATAACACTCCTGACGATTTTATTGGTCCGGTAAATATTGGCAATCCAAATGAATTTACCATCAGAGAGCTTGCAGAAAGAGTGATTTCCTTGACAGGTACAACATCAAAATTTGTTATGAAGGAGCTTCCATTGGACGATCCTAAACAGAGACAACCGGACATATCTCTGGCAAAAGAGGTAATAGGCTGGAGGCCAATAGTTGAACTCGATGAGGGGCTTAGCCGTACAATTGAATATTTTAGAAAAAGTGTGTAATAATGGATATTAAACCTTCTGACTTTACGGTTCTTATCGTTGACGACGTAGATGCAAATGTGCTTCTGCTTAAGTTGATGTTGAGTAAAGCCGGATACAAAACTCTTACTGCATACAACGGAAAAGATGCTTTGCATGTTATTACAAAATCTACACCGGACCTGATTCTGCTTGATATTATGATGCCGGTAATGGATGGACATGAGGTTGCTGAGAGACTAAAGAAGATGCCGGATAAGAAGGACATTCCTGTGATTTTCCTGTCGGCACTTAACTCCCCTGAAGATATTGTCAAAGGTTTCAAAAATGGTGCTGCAGACTATGTTTCCAAGCCTTTCAACAAAGACGAACTTCTTATAAGGGTGAAGCACCAATTATCGCTTGTGTCGGCTAAAAGAATGATAGAGAAGCAGAAGGAGGAGTTGCAAAAAACGGTTGAGGCGAGAGATAAACTTTACTCTCTTATAGCTCATGATTTGAGATCACCTGTGGGCTCTTTAAGAATGGTTATGAATGCTCTTTCTATGAGTGTTGATAGAGACAGGCTAGAAGAGGATATGTATGAGATTCTAATGATGGGCAACAGGCTGGCTGAGGATACTTTTGTGCTGCTTGATAACTTGCTCAAATGGACTAAAAGTCAGACTGGCAGACTCAAAACTGTTTTTCAGGATAATGTTGAAGTTTTCTCTTTAATTAAGGGTGAGCTAGAGGTGGCCGAGGTTGTGGCTGAGCTTAAGCAGATTAATATTTCACTGGAGGGAAAAACAGACGCCAGAGCCAGAATTGACCAGGATATGATTAAGACGGTTCTTAGGAATCTTGTAAACAATGCAATTAAATTCAGCGAAAGAGGCTCTGAAGTCAAAGTTGTGGTAAAAGATGACGGAGAAAGGATATTGATATCTGTAATTGACAGTGGGACAGGAATTAAATATGAAGATCTGAACAAGTTATTTAAAACAAACATTCATATTTCTTCATACGGGACTGAAAAAGAGGAGGGCTCTGGCTTAGGCCTCTTACTCTGTAAGGAGTTTATTTCCAGAAATAATGGTACGATATGGTTTGACTCTGAGGAGGGTAAGGGTTCTACTTTTAGTTTTGATATACCAATTCAGAAATAACAGGTTTATGGTCGCTCCACTCTTTGTCAGGTGTTGTATATCTGACAGACTTAAATTCATTTGAGTGGAAAATATAGTCTAGCCTAAACAGCCCTGCCATTCCCCTGTATGTTCCTCCAAATTTTGATCCTGCCTCTCTAAATCCATCAATTAAATTTTCGCCCTTGAGTTTTGTATAAGTGTATGATAAAGGTGTATCATTCATGTTTCCACAAAGAATAACTGGGTGAACAGTTGTGTCAATTAGATGCCGTACTATCTCGGACTGTGTAGCTCGTCTCTCATTATTATCTTTAATTGAACGGATGGAGCTGAAAACGCTCTCTCCGGTGGCATGTCTTTTTGCTAATCTGGTACTCTGTAAATGGATATTTATAATTCTTACCGGCCCTTTATCTGTTGACAGGTCTGCCCAGATAACTCTGTTAGGACTATCTTCAAAGTTGATAGTTCCCTTTTTTATAATCTTATACCTACTCAATATAGCCAATCCAATATGGCTGTCATCAGAATGTTCAATGTAACGACTCATTCGTTGTGAACTATCAATGGGAATATGTTTCATCTCCTGAAGGCAGATGATGTCTGGTGATTCATCAATGAAGAACTTTGAGATTTTGGTTCCGTTATTTTTCTCTTCTTGGATAATGTAACCGCTGAGATTATAATTGACAATCTTAATAATATCTTCATTTACATACGTTAGAACTTTTATCTCACCTCTTAATTGGAAAAACGATAACAATGTAAAAGTATTAATGATTATTGAGAAAAGAGGAATCAATAATCGCCAGCTTTTTCTAAAAATCCAATATATCATTAGAAATCCACAAATAATAAGGATTCCTGGTAATATGTTGTTTGATAGTGATACCCATTTAAAATGGTGAGGTCTGACATATCCGGATATGCTGCCGCTGACTGCAAGAACAAAAGCTAACAGGGTAATCAAAGTAAAAATTATATCAATGACCTCAATTCCTTTTATTCTTTTCATAATTTTAAATTTGTTATAAATATATTAAAAATCAACAATTATTCTGTTTACAATATGTTTCATGCTAATTTTTTCTAATTTTACACGATAAATTATGACGTATTGTATTAAATTTATACATGACTGTGAAGAAGCGAGTACTAATAGTAGATGATAAAGAGACAATTGCAAAAATTATAAAGGTTTACGTTGCAGATTTATTTGACTGTGTTTATTACGATGACCCCATAAAAGCCATCGCATGGATGCAGGATGGAAATTTGCCGGATTTGATAATATCAGATATCAACATGCCCAATATGACAGGCGTTGAATTTCTTGATTATGCAAAAAAGAACGATTTGTTTAAGTCTATTCCATTCGTAATATTGTCAGGAGAGGATAGTACATCTCAAAAAATTGACTTACTTGAGCGAGGTGCAAGTGATTACATTTCAAAACCCTTCAATCCTATGGAGTTAAAAGTAAGGTTAAAAAAAATTATTGAGTGAATTTTTGTCAATAAATCATGTAAATCTTTCAATTTTCACAAATTGGGACTGGCTTTTTGACAATAAAAATTTATATTTGAGTCAACAATAGATAAAAACTTAACCATATGAGAAAATTTTTAATATGTCTTATGGTGCTGATTCCCGGGATGGCGTTTGCACTTGGATGGGGCGGCAGTCAACCAGCTCCAAAAATGAATTTTTACGGCGTTGATTTTACATTAGTTAAAACTTTTGGAGTTAAGGAAGATGCCGGAAAAACAGCTCTTGCATTTGAGGCTATAAATAAATTGATTGTTACAGAGACAAAAAAATATCAGTACGGAAATTTCTTTAAAAAGTATATCAGACAGATTGCTCAAACCACAGACCTTGGAAGAATTGAGTCATTGGGTTTTGATAATGTAAACATTGACGAAGCAATTTACAAAGCAAGAGTAATGGATGAGTCAGGGATGCCTACTTACAACAAAGCTTTTAAAATTGATGATGCAGATCTTGCCAGATTGATAAAATCATTTAACACTGGAAGTGACACCGGGTACGGAGTCCTCTACGTTGCAGAGCTTCTGAACAAAGAGGATGGCGTGGGTAATTTTATAGCTGTGTTTTTTGATGTAAGAACAAAGAAGGTTATTTTTGCCGATAGGGTTACAGGTAAAGCAGGAGGATTCGGAATGAGAAACTACTGGGCTTCTCCTCTTGAAAAGATTTTTAAACTATAGAAGATAATTCATACACAAAAGGTCCGGTTTGAAGAACCGGACCTTTTTTTTGTTATATATATTATTAATAATCTATATAAATTCTAGTTCTGAGACTACAGGCTTGTGGTCACTGATTTTGATTTTTGGGTTTGAGTATTTTACACTTCTAAACTCTTTTGAATGTAGGATGTAGTCAATTCTGAACATTCCACCCATTCCCCTGTATGTGCCTCCTAGTCCTGAGCCGGCTTCTCTAAAACCGTCAATAAGATTGTTGCCTTTTATTGTTGAATATGTATAGGACAACGGTGTGTCATTAAAGTCCCCGCAAACAATTAAAGGTCCTTTTGTTGAGTCAATCAGGGCTCTGATATGTTCTGCTTGTCCTGCTCTTATAATGGAATTGATCTTAAGATAATCTATTTTTTTGAGGAGTTTGGCATCACGATCTCTTGAGAGATTTGTTGTTTGTAAGTGGTTGTTAATTACCCTTACTACCTTGTTGTCTTCAATTTGTATATCAGACCATAAAACACCATTTCCTGAGTTTTCAAAGTCTAATATACCTGAATTTACTATAGGATAACGGCTGAATATTGCCATACCTATTGAGTTTGCCTCAGCCTTTTTTATGTAACTAAATGGAAGAGTGCTAAAAGAACTATTTAATTCAGAAGCATTTAAGAACCCTGGTGAATTAAACTCCTGAAAACAAACGACATCAATTTTGTTGATATCTAAAAATTCTATCAACTTGCTTAGGGATGTTATGTCATTTTCGTAAATGAACTCATGAATATTAAAAGAGGCAATTCTAATAGTTTTTGATGTCAGCTTAGAGTATTCTTTATTATTAAATCTAAATTGAATGTTGTTGAGTATGGAATTGTAATTTATTGCCAGGGCTATTAACGGAATTAAAACAATATAGCTCTTTCTGAATGACCAGTATATAGCCAGTAAAATTGAGAAAAGAATTATTGCAGGTATTGATAAACCAATAATATAACTATATGATTCCTGATTAGGTCTGGAATCACCGGAAACTAATGCTATTATTGCCAAAGCCAGAATAACTAATGTTGCTATAAGCAACAGAAAATCTCTGAGAAATAATAGTTTATTCTTTGTCATGGTTTCAATTTATAACCGCAAATTAACGATTGAATCTTAAACTGCCAAATAGTTTTTTGGTAACATGACATATAGCGTTAATATATTTTTGTAATGGCAAGAATTTCTTAACACTTTTTTGTACTTTTACATGCTATACTGGGAGAGGAAAAAACAAATTACGTTAAAAGAAGGTACTTAGTGATAGTATTTGTAATTTATATTGGTGATAATGATGAGTATATAGCTCATTTTAGCAAGTTGTTAAACAATGAGCTTGAAGTAACACCTGACTTGACACAACTTTCTGTAATATCTGGCAGGAATATACACTCTCTTCCGGTAATGGTACTACTTGAGAGATCATCAATTGATGATGATATTTCAAAAATTAAAAAAATCAAGCAAGAATTACCTCTCTCTTATATTATTCTTGTAACAAACGGGATTGCAAAAAATGAGATACCCAGGTACCAGGAAGCCGGACTAAAAGATACAGTACCATCAAATGTCAGCGAAACAAGATTAAAAAACGGACTTGAATTTATTGCAAAAAATCAAGCACTTATCGCAGACTCAACACGAGGTCATCTTCCTCTTGGGACATACGCGATTCCTGTTTGGAAGAGAATATTTGATATTATATTTTCGTTTGCAGCTATAATGTTTCTAATGCCCTTTCTTATTATTGTAGCCATTCTTATAAGGATTGAAAGTCCGGGCCCGGTTATATATAAATCAAAGAGAGTAGGGAGCAATTATAAGGTGTTTGATTTCTTTAAATTCAGGTCCATGTACAAAGATGCTGATAAGCGTCTCAAGGAGTTCCTTAGTCTTAATCAATATAAAGAGATAGATCCTGTGTTCTATGACAGTTCAAATGATATTGCACATATACCAATAGTTGAGTACGCAATAACCGATAATACCAGCATCTCTGATAACTCATTTGTATCCGATGATGAGGTGATTACAGAGAAAGAGTTTTTAAGGGAAAAAAATAAACGTCAGCAGAATAACTTTGTAAAATTTGAAAATGATCCTCGTATTACCAAAATGGGTAAATTTATCAGGAAATATAGTATTGATGAAATACCTCAGTTAATTAATATTTTAAGAGGAGAGATGTCAATTGTAGGGAATAGACCATTGCCCCTTTATGAGGCAGAACAACTCACTTCTGATCAATATATTGATAGATTTATGGGCCCGGCAGGACTGACTGGTTTATGGCAAGTTGAAAAGAGGGGAGACTCAGGGAAATTATCACCTGAAGAGAGAAAGCAACTTGACATTTATTATGCAAAAAACTTCAGCTTTTGGATGGATTTAAAAATTGTATTTAAAACTTTTACAGCTTTTATTCAAAAGGAAAATGTGTAAAAATTTAAAAATGATGAAAAAATATATATTTCTTTTACTGGCAATCTCCCTGATTTTTAATAATTCATCTGCTCAGGATAAATCATTAGATGATTTGCTTAATCTTAAATTACCACCCTTAGATTCTTTGTTTGAAGGTGCCAAGAGAAGCCCCATGATTGAGTTTTATGAATATAGGAATGAAATACAGGAACTGGAGCTTAAAACAGAAAGAAGGAATTGGTTACAATACTTCAGTATAGGTGCTACTTATCAATACGGAATAGTAGGTATGAATACCTTTACTGAGTTGGGTGCGAATTATCCTGTTGTTTATCAGAGTTCAGGAGGTAATCAAATCTGGTATAACGCTGCTGCCTCTTTTAGATTGCCATTGGAAAATCTGTTTGACAGAAGGAACCGGATCAAAATTCAACAGCTTAAGATTAAAGAGACTTTAAAAGAAAAAGAGCTATGGTATGATGACCAAAAGTCAAAAATTGTTCAATATTATTTTAGAGCTCAGGAGATACTCAATAACTTAAAATTATTTATTGAGGTTGCAACAATGGCAGATGCACAGTATGAAGCTGCTCAAAAAGATTTTATAATGGGTTCAATATCTTTACAAGCTTTAAGTGTAGCAAAAAATGCTCAGGTTTTGTCTCTTACTCAACTTGAACAATATAAATCAACTTTGACATCTTCAATTGTACAGCTTGAGATTATCTCCAATACAAAAATTTTAAACAGATAGATATGGAAATCTGGTCTCAAATAGTCAAAATGATATTCAGAATCAGATATTGGTTAATCTTATTACCAATATTTGCAGCTCTTGTTGCTATTTATCAAACCAGAAATATGCCAAGGGTGTATGTTGTAAATACAACCATATACACCGGTATTGCATCGGGCTTTACCATTGAAACTGGTATGGAGGGTAGCAAAGTTGACTGGGGAAGTGTAACGAACAGAATTGATAATCTTATTAGTATTATAAAGTCAAAGTCAACTCTGAGAAACGTCTCTTTAAGATTGTACGCTCAGGAAATGATTTATGGAGATTCACTACAGGACAATAATTATATAAGGGCAGCAAATTACAGAAATTTATTAAGAATAACACCTAGAGATGTTAGAGCATTAATTGATAAAACATCAGAAGAGAAAACCATAGAAAATCTAAATGCTTATGAGAAGGCCTCTCCTGAAAACTTTGTATATGGTCTTTTCAACTGGTATCATCCTCACTTCAGTTATACTGCCCTGAGTAATATCCAGGTTAGTAGAATTTATGATAGTGATATGCTGCAGATTCAATATTCATCAGATGATCCGGGTGTTGCATATAATACATTAAAAATATTAAATGATGAATTTGTAAAACAATACGAGCTTCTTAGATTTGGAGAAACTAATAATGTTGTAGAATATTTCAGAAGTGAACTTGCCAGACTGGGATTAAAGCTTCGCGCATCAGAAGACTCCCTTACGCAATATTATGTTGACAAGAGAGTAATTAACTATCCTAAGCAAACGGAGATGGTTACTGCTCTTTCAAGGGATTATGATTTGATTTATAATGCAACTTTATTAAGATATACATCATCCAGCCGGGCTGTTGCAGATCTTGAAGAAAAAATTAAGGCGCAAGCCAAGTTAATTGAAAACAATACAATTTTTATTGATAAGCTAAATACATTATCTCAGTTGTCTGAGAAAAATGCACGTTTAAAAACATTTAAAAATGACACTTCATCAATTTCAAACTACAGAGAAGAGATTGATCTAAATAATAAGTTATTGTCTGAGGCAGAAAAGGACCTTAAGTCATTTTCAACAGGAATTGATACACAGCGATATACAAAAGAGGGAATTGCTACCTCGACTTTTGTTGATCAATGGATTGAGGAACTTATTAACAGAGAAAAATCAAGTGCTGAATTAAAGGTTATGGATGAAGTAAGACGCACACTTGATAAAGAGTACTCATACTTTGCTCCTATAGGTTCAATTATTAACAGAAAAGAGCGCGAGATTAACATTACTGAGCAGTCATACTTGTCTCTTCTATCCAGTTTAAATGCAGCTTTGATGAGACAAAAAACGCTGGAGATGTCATCAGCTACATTAAAAGCTATTGATCCACCGGTGTTTCCGGTCTCTCCAAGTCCTACAAAAAGGAAGGTAATTGTTCTTGCTGCTTATTTTGGAGCGCTTATTCTGATAATTGGATTCTTTATTTTAGTTGAGCTTATTGACCGTACAGTAAGAGATAAGAATAGAGCAGAAAGGCTTATCCCTGCTAAAGTTCTTGGAGTCTTCCCTCGCAAAAATTATATCAGATTTAGAGGTTATAATCGTGAATATGAGAGAATAGCTACAAATTATTTAGCAAACTCAATTGTAACGTACTTAAATCCTAAGGAGAGGCCGGATATAATTAATTTTATCAGCTCAGATAGTGGAGTGGGTAAAAGTCATTTATGTGAGTTATTGAGTGAATATTGGATTGAAAGAGGATTAAGAGTAAGAGTTATCTCATGGCATGATAACATATCGCCCGAGTCTAGAGATTATATTCTATCATTAAATCTGACTGACCTTTTTGACTATGATAATGAAGACATTATAATTGTAGAGCATCGCTCAATTTTGAAATCTACAATACCTGTAGGACTTTTAAGAGAGGCCTCATTAAATCTCTTTGTAGTAAGGGCAGATAAAGTATGGAGGGATATTGATAAAATTGCATTTGACAGACTTCTTCAACAGGCTCAAACTACACCGGTACATCTGTATCTTACAAATGTTAAGAGAGAAAATGCAGAGAGCTTTATGGGCATGCTTCCTCCTTATTCAAAGGTTAGAGAGTTTATATATAAGATCATTCAATTTGGTCTGACATCTAAGTAATGAAACTATGAGCATAATAAAAAGTATCTTTAGTTATGCCAATAGAGCTCTTGTATATGTAGTGCTTATAGCTTGGTTCTTACTTTTTGTATTTACTACTATAAAAATGGGCTATATAACAGGAGTTGCAATTTCATTAATACCGGTATTAATAATTGTCTTTGTGGCTTTTGTTAAAAACCCTTTTTGGGCATTCATACTCATATTTATAGCCAATTTCACACTTTCTGGGCTGTCTCGCTATGTGAAGGCTATTTCACCCGGAATTACAATGGACCTCATTATTGTTGTTACTATTGTTGCCCTGGTTCTTAACTTAATGTCAAGAAACACTGCGCTAAAATTTGGTAACGCAAGAAACGGTCTTACTTTCTTAGCAATTATTTGGTTTTTGTATTGTCTGTTTCAGATTTTTAATCCAAACTCATCCTCTATTGTAGCATGGGTTACTGGTGTAAGGAGTTTAGGGATATACTTTGTAATAATTGTTTTCCTTACATCAATATTTTTAGATAATATAAAGAGAATAAGACAGTTTCTTTTCTTGTGGGCTGTGTTATCACTGCTTGCTGTTCTTAAAGCATTTATTCAGAAAACATATGGATTTGATGCTGCTGAGCTTAGATGGCTTTTCGTAGAGGGAGGTAATAATACCCATGTACTCTATTACGGGATACGTTATTTTTCGTTTTTTACAGATGCAGGTAACTTTGGAACTGGAATGGCGTTTTACGGAGTAGTATTTGGGATCTACTCATTATATGTTAAAGACTTCAAGTCAAAGGTATTCTTCTTTATAACGGCACTTGCCTGTGCATATGGAATGATAATATCAGGAACAAGGGGTTCGCTTGCAGTCCCTTTCGCTGCTTTCTCCCTGTTTTCAATATTATCCAAAAAGTCCAGTTTGTTAATATTTACATTGACCGGAGTATTTTTTGCCTTTATCTTTCTTAATTATACAAATTATGGGCAAGGAAACACCTATATCAGGAGAATGCGATCAGCATTCAACTCTAATGACCCCTCCTTGTTAATAAGACTTGAAAATCAGCAAAAACTAAGGACATATATGTGGGATAAACCCTTTGGCGTAGGGATCGGGATGAGTGTTACCAGTAATTTTGCCGAGTATAAACCTGACCCATTTGTATCTAAAATACCAAGTGATTCATGGTATGTACGAGTATGGATGGAGACGGGAATAGTGGGATTGATTATTCATTTGATTAATTTACTGTTCATAGTTGCCTATGGGGCGTATGTAGTATATTTTAAAATAAAGAACACTGAGCTCAAAGGATTGATAACAGCCTTTGTTTGCGGTTTGTCCGGTGTTTATGTTGCTGCTTACAGTCTCGAGATAATAGGCCAATTTCCCACCAGTTTTATAATGTTTATGTGCATGACTCTAATATTTAGAAGTAAAATAATAGATAACGAACTAGAGACAAGCGAATTGTCAACCACTTAAACTATGGCTGAAAATCCTGATATTTCAATCATTACTGTAAATTTCAATGGGATAAATCATACAAGAGAGTTATTAAAGAGTATAGATGACTGCCTTATTGGGATTTCATATGAAGTAATAGTTGTAGACAATGGCTCTGTTGATGATGAATCAGCTATCCTATCAGCTGAATTTACAAGGCATAAATATATCAAAAGTCAAATAAACCTTGGATTCTCAGGTGGAAATAATTTAGGCATAAAGGCCTCTTCCGGAAAGTATATTTATTTAGTCAATAATGATACATTATTTGTAGATAATTCAGTAGATGAATTAATAAAAACATTTGAAAATGACTCTTATGCAGGGGCTGTTTCACCAAAAATTTACTACCAGGATTCTGCTAAAATTATTCAGTTTGCAGGATTTACTGAATTCTCACAAATAACTATTAGGAACAGCATAATTGGTAATAAAGAGCTTGATTACGGACAATATGACTCCCTTTCAGAAACTGCGTCGGCACATGGAGCTGCAATGATGATCAGAAGAGAAGTTATTGATAAGATAGGGTTGATGCCGGAAATATTCTTTCTTTATTATGAAGAACATGATTGGTGTGCAAAAATAAAAGAGCAGGGTTATAAAATTATTTACCAGCCATCTGCCATAATTATTCATAAGGAGAGTCAGTCAACCGGGATTAATAGCTATGTTAAATCTTATTACAATAGCAGGAACAGAATACTATTTGCATACAGGAACAGGAGCGGTTTTGTCAGATTTATCTCTGTTGCTTATCTTGTGCTGATTGCTAATCCTAAAGACTTTATAAAATTCCTTTTTATGGGAAGAGGAGATTTGGCAAAGGCTGTTTTTAAAGGTGTGCTGGACTTTTTTAAAATAAAGGACAAACTCAATAAATGATATTAAAATGACTGGTTTGCTATATATCATTGATATAACCTTTTTTATAGTGATTCTACTATCAGTTGGTTATTTTTTCATATTTGCATTCGCCTCTTTGTGGGGATCTAACAAGAAATATCCTGTCGCATTAAAAAAGAGCAGAATAGTTGTTTTCATCCCTTCATACAAAGGTGACAGAGTAATAATGGACTCTGTAAATTCTTTACTCGACCAGGATTACCCTGATAATCTCTTTGATGTTGTAGTTATATCAGATAGGATGGAAGATGAGACAAATTTTGCAATCTCTGATCTTCCGGTAATACTATATGAAATATGTCCAGAAAATAGTTCAAAGGCATATGCTCTAAATTACGCAATAGATATGCTGGGTGAAGAGAAGTATAATATCGCTGTAATTATTGATGCTGACAATGTTGTGGAGACTAGCTTTCTTTCATCAATAAATGATGCTTATTATTCAGGTTCTGAGGCTATTCAAGCACATAGAACAGCCAAGAATTTTGATACAGATAT
This sequence comes from Bacteroidales bacterium, assembly GCA_034003005.1. Taxonomy (GTDB): domain Bacteria; phylum Bacteroidota; class Bacteroidia; order Bacteroidales; family UBA932; genus Bact-08. The sequence continues at coordinate 10,782 of JAVEZL010000004.1, read as the reverse complement.
TGCAATCCTTGATGCTTTAAGCGAAGAGATTAATAATTCAATCTTCCGCCTTGGGCATGTTAATTTGGGTTTATCTGCTGCTTTGATTGGTTCAGGAATGGCTTTTGACTATAAATGGTTTAAAGAAAATGTTAAAAAGCTTAAAACAGCAGGTGAAGATAAAGAGCTTGAGTCTTTACTCCTCAAACAAAAAATCTTTATTGACTATCTAAATAATGTTTTTGTTTATGATGAAAAAACAAAAAAAGCTGATGCATTTTCACGTCAAAGGAGAAGATGGTTAGCTTCTCAGCTGGGTTCTTTAAAAACGGGTTTAAAAGACCTACCGGGAGCACTATGGACTATGAATATTGACTATGTAGATAAAATCATTCAGTGGATGCTTTTACCAAGGGTTATGGTCCTTGGTATAATCTCTATTGCAACAGTTATTACCAGCATCTTTAGCTTTGGTCTATCAGTAAAATGGTGGCTTTTATTGATTGGATTGTCACTTACTTTTGTTATTGCTGCACCGGATTTTATTACTCATAAGAATAACCTTAAAGCAATTAGAAAAGTTCCACTGATTTTTCTCCTTATGGTCTTTAACCTTTTTAGGTTAAAAGGGGTAAATAGAAAATTTATTCACACAGATAACAACTGATAGAAAAGGAATTTGATTTGGCACTATTTCCACAACTGTCTAATTGATTTGAGCTCGCCAAAAAAGTTATCTAATAGCTTCATATTAGCTTCAACAGTGGGCACTTTTAATGGTTTTCGCTCTGTTTTATTATCAATAAGTAATTGAATAGCATTTCCAATATCTTTTGTATCTAAAGGATTAAAATATATTGCATTGTCACCAAGTTGCTCCCTGTGGCCTGGTAGATCAGTTATTGCAACCGGACAACCAAGAGCTAAGGCTTCCAGTGGAGGCATATTAGTAGGGCCAATTAAAGTAGGCATAACCAGGCCTTTAGAATGTAAGTATAGCCATTTAAGTTCTGACAGGGTAATAAATCCTAAATCTATAATACTATTTGACAGGTTTAATTTATTAATTGTTTCTTTTATATAAGTTTTATTTCCCTGATCGCTGCCGGTTAAAATCAACTTGATATCAGGATAGTTTTCTAATACTCCCATAAAGGCAAGAATCAGATTATAGTGGTTCTTATGAGCCCAGAATTGAGCTGGGTAATGGATGAAAACACACTTCTCATCAATCTTTTCCGGCTTTATAGGTGTTAGGTTTTCTGAAATAACTTTTGTAGGAAATAGAGGAAGGATTCTAATTCTCTCTTTATTGATTTTTAAATAGTCAATTGCCTCTTTTTTCCCTGCTTCAGATTCGCATATAACCATAAGAGCCTTAAAAAGAGTAACTTCATTGTGGTTTTTCTTTTTTTCAAAGTTTCCATAACTTGTTACTTCCGGAAATGCGAAGGAATTAATGTGACCCAGGTCCCAAAGAGTACATATAAACGGGAAGTCTGGATATTTACACGCAGGCGTGGGGTAATATATTATATCACAAATATTTAAAAGTTGATCATATTGTTTAAGCATATGATTATGAGAGGTTTCATAATATATTTTGCTTAAAATATTGATGTGGAATATTTTAGATAATATAGAGCCAATTATTTTAAGAAATAAGAATTTTTTTGTGCGAATATTTCTTACAGAATAATATCGATAGTTCCCAATTTGTATTGATTCAGGCTTATCTTCTCCAATGAAACATATTTCTGCATTGGAAAAAGATGATTTTGAGATGCATTCAACAAGCTCAGCATAGTAGCCGGGCCCGCCACCAAATGTTGCGGCAATATTCTGAGTCCAGATACCAACTCTTAAATTTCGCATTTGCGTATCTCTTTAATTACTATTTCAATATCTTCATTACTTATACCAAGTCCGCATGGGATATAGAAGCCACATCTGGCAATTTTCTCAGAACCGGGATATCTTTCGTTTACAAATAATCCCATATTTTTAAAAACTGGTTGCTCATGCATATTCCAAAAAAATTGTCTTGTGGCAATTCCGGCTGAACTCAATTTTTCAATTGTCTTAGTACATAAATCTTCTGAATCAGCAACCAAGCCAAATACCCAGTAAATATTTTTTGCGTACTCCGTTTCTGCAAGAGGAAGTTCGAAACCTTTTATACCCTTAAGGCCCTCTTGATAAAGGGCTCCAATTTCTCTTTTTCTTATGATATGAGATTCAATTTTTTCAAGCTGGGCAAGCCCAAGCGAAGCCTGCATGTTTGTCATCCTATAGTTCCAGCCAAGTTCATAATGGACGTATCTTCTATCGTTTGGTTCAAACGAAATATTCCTGAGTTTACGGCATCGTTCTGCTAATTCGGGATTATCTACAAGTATCATCCCTCCTTCACCGGTAGTAATGTGCTTATTTGGATAAAAACTGAAGGTGCTAATATCTCCAAATGAGCCGCATTTTTTCCCATTGTAGGTTTGACCATGCATTTCAGCCGCGTCTTCAATAAGATATAGATTGTATTTTTTACATAAATCTAAAATGGGATCCATATCTACAGGAAGTCCGTAAATATGTACTACAAGGATTGCTTTTGTTTTAGTCGTAATCTTTGCTTCAACCTCTGATACCTCCATATTCCAGGTCTCTGGATTGCTATCTACGAGTACTGGTGTTGCCCCTGCTCTTACAACAGATTGAGCTGGAGATATTATTGTAAACGTGGGCATTATAACTTCATCTCCAACTCCTATTTTTAATGCTGCTACAGCAACATCAAGAGCTCCGGAGCCATTTGAAACTGCAATTCCCTCTTTACGACCAATGTACGATGCAAATTTTTCTTCGAATTGTTTTATGAATGGGCCCTCTGACGATATCCATCCGGTACGGATACATTCTGTAAGATACTTCTCCTCATTGCCATTTAGCATAGGAGTATTTACCGGGATAAATCTTTTATCCATTTTTTCTAAGTATAAAGTTAACTCCCCAAGTATTTTCTGAAGGTGCTGCTCCTGTTAAAAACTCCTCAGCCTTGATGACTTCAAAGCCGGTATGTTCGGCTAAAAAAGATATTTCAGGTATTGAAAAATGTCTCATGGAATGTACCTCTGTGAATTCTTCCCACTTGTCAGTAATCTTATCCTTTACAACAATAGTGTACATTACATCTACAATGTTTTCGTTAATTCGAGTGATTGGTTCTGCTATGCGCATAACTTTTATCTCGTTGTTTTCAACCCTCTTGATTCTATTCTCAAGCTTTTGGTGGAAAACAGCAGGAGAGTACCATACGTCAAAAATAAAAAGTCCATTTGGATTTAGGCATTTGGCCGCATTCAAAAAGGTTTTTTCAAGCGATGAGTTTTCGGTTAAGTAGCTAACAACATGAAATAATGAAATTACAGAGTCGAATTTTCTTTCACTTTCGAATGATGCTATATCACCCTGTTGACATGGAAAGCCTTTATCCTGAGCTCTCTTTGTCATTTGGGCACTTAATTCCACTCCATAAACATCATATCCCATTCCTTTCAAAATTAAGCCACATGTCCCCGTCCCAGAGCCAAATTCAAGTATGGAAGTGGCATTTGGTAATTCTCTCTTAATACACCCGGAAATATATTTTGCCTCTGCAAAATAATCTTTGTCTGCATATAACAAGTCGTAATACTTGCCATAAAGATTGAAGTTACTGTTCATTAGCCAAGTATTTTATACGATCTTTTTCAATCGCGCTAAATCTTGTTTTATCAGAATCCCCTGCGTATGGTCCTTGCTTTATCTCAATCATCTCTGTCTCTTCGAGCATTTCAAATCCATGACCTCCTTCTGATAGCAAAATAACATCTCCTGAATCCAATATATGGCTACCCAGATACTCCTGATTATCAGAATAAAAATCAACTCTTAATTTTCCTTTTCTTATAAAAAGAGTCTCTTTTGTAAAATGCACCTCTCTTTGAACCGAGTTATGAACGTGAGGTTGAATTACTTTACCGGAAGGGTGTTTCATGAAGGCGAGCTGCTGAGAAAATTCATCGGGAGTAAAAAAGTTAATTCCCGGTTCAGAATAGTTTCTCCTGATAACGATTGCAAGTAATTGGTCTTTGTGGAAAATTTTGTCAATCATAATTTTTACTATTTATTCCAGATACCGGTAGCTTTCTGGTTTATTAATTTATAATACTGTACAGGCATCCATATACATCCAATTAATGGTGAAAGAGCTGATGCCAGAACAACTCCTCCTACACCCAAACCTAGATATTTTGAAAATAGTAAAGCTGCCGGAATATAAATAATCGCCTCAATTACAGCGCTTATAAGCGAAAGTCGAATTTTACCGACACCATTAAGAAAAGATGTAAAAATCAGGCTAAGGGAATGGAAGATAAAATAGACAAATACAATAAATGATAGCTGGAATGGGATTTCAATAACTTGTCCAAGCCATATTCTGTAGAAGAAACCTGAAAATGTAAGCATAAAAATGCTAAATACTAATAGTAAAACCCAGGTAATAAGTAGTTTCTTTACACTTGACTTAATCCAGTCAAACTCTTTTCTGACAAATGCATCAGTAAAAGCAGACCAGAAAGGCACCATCGCCATTGAAAAAATCATTGTTGTTATAGAAAAGTATTTATAGGCGATGTTATATGGGGTAACTTCAACTGGGCCATAAAGCTGGCTTATAATAAGATTTGTTGATGAAAATATAACTACTCCGGCAAGGCTGATAATGAAGAACTGAATGCCCAGGCTCAACAAATCTTTTGCATAACTGAATTTTACAAATTTGAAAGAAGGTGCAAAATCCTTGTATTGGTGCTTGAAAAAGTAAAAACTGGTAATTATTAAAACAAAAACGGGAACAACACTAATTACAGTGCCCAGCCAAAAAAGTGACCCTGTTGTAGTTTTTGTAAGAATGAAAATAATAATAAGAGTGATTAGGTTCCAAACGAGGTTAAGAGCATTATTTAAAGATGGTTTCTGGTCAGCAAAAAGAATTGTTATAAATATCTGAAGAACGAATTTTATGCAAAAAAATACAAAAACGACCAGCATTAATGCTCTTAACTCTTCTCCCATTGATGCCGGAGCATTAAAAACACTTGTCCAGTCTATGAAAGGATTAGCAAGTATGAATATTATCATAATGGGGAAAATGATGAGCGATAATATTGCATATGTAGTGCTGACATAAATTTTCGCCAGCTTTAAATCCTTTTGTGCAAAAGCTTCGGTGAGTTTATTTCTTAAGCCGTTACCCAACCCTATGTCAAAAAAATTAAACCAAACAATTAGGGAACTTAGGGTTATCCAGATGCCATAATTAGTAGAATTTACATAATTGATTGTAAGAGGAACGAACAGAAAGCTGATAATCATGCTTACTCCTTTAAGTAAAAAGGTAGCAATAATGTTCTTCTTAACATTAATACTTCTCTCATGCCCCTTAGTGAAGAAATCCACGATGATAACCGGTGTGAATTTTTTAACGAGTTCAATGATAGGATTGTTGACTGGCATATGTTAACTTATTGTCTGACGAACCATACAAAGATAAAAATATAGTGCATTTGTTGACGAATACCAACATAAATATTTAACATAAAAACGATTATATTTGTGTAACACTAAAGACTCAGGAGATGGTATATTCTACATTAACAGACAGAGTCGGGAACATGCTCTTTCAGATTGGTGCAGGTGCTTCACTTGCTTATAAAAATAATACGGATTTTGTTGCTTGTGTATCTGAAACAACTGTACCAGACGGGACAAGGCTGATTGAATACATAGAATCGTTCAGAAATAATATTTTTAGAAATATTAAAATTGTTGAAGGAACTCCGGCAAATTCAGTTGAGTTTTGTCAGAATGGTTTTGAATATTCTCCTATCCCATATCAAGAAAATATTTTACTTAAAGGGTATTTCCAAAGTGAAAAGTTCTTAGAAAAAGATTTTATTAAAAATCTCTTCGCAATTGACAGTAGTTCGCTATTATATATTGAAAACAAGTATGGACATCTGTTGAGTCAGGAAATAATATCAATACATGTAAGAAGAGGTGATTATGTAAACAGACCCTTAAGGCAACCTATCTGCGAGATGCCATATTTCAGGAGGGCAATCAGGTATTTTGGAAAAAACAGAGAGTATTTAATCGTAAGCGACGATATAGAGTGGTGCAAAAGAAAGTTCAAAGGCTCAAATTTCCATTTCACTCAGAGTGAATCGCCAATAATTGACTTGTATATTCAGTCTTTATGTACTCACAATATAATTAGTAATTCATCATTCAGCTGGTGGGGAGCATGGTTAAATAATAATGAACGTAAGATAGTTATTGCCCCCAAAAAATGGTTTGGAGTTCAAATGAAGAACTACAATCTTAAGGATTTGATACCGGCTGATTGGATTAGAATAAATAACCCAAGAACTCTTACACTTCTAATCAGGATTTATTATTACTGGTTTATTGATATTCTAAATAGGCTTAAGAGAAAATTCAGGAGTTTTTTCTAGTATCTTTATTTAAATAATTAATACAATAGGAAGTTATGAAGTGGTACGAAAAATATCTTAAAATATTTGAGAGGCCATTTGACTCTATACCTCAAAATATAATTACAGAAATAAGGGATAACCTTAGTTCTGTAAATAGTGACACACCTGTTGCGTCTGTTGTTGTAATTGCTTACAATGAAGAAAAAAGGCTTCCTGCCTGTTTGTGGTCATTGAGTAGTAACAAGTGTAAATATCCCTTTGAGATTATTGGTGTAGATAATAATTCAACAGATAGGACAAGCGAGGTATACAGAACTTTGGGCGTAAAATTCTTCAAAGAAGAGAGAAAAGGGCCCGGGTATGCAAGAAACAGAGGCCTTGCAGAAGCGAAGGGAAAAGTATTAATATGTATAGACTCAGATACAATTTATCCGGAGAAGTACATTGAGATTATGATTGATTCCTTCAATAAACCTGGAGTTGTTGCAGTATCTTCCTTGTATAGCTTTATTCCGAATAAACAATTTCCTGTATTTAAACTGTTCTTTTATGAGTTATTGAGAGATATTCATATTTTTCTTTTATCGTTTAAAAGCCCTGAAAGGTGCATAAGAGGCTCTGTTTTTGCCCACAATACAGCATTGGCCAGGAAAATTGGATACAGAGTTAATATAAAGAGAGGAGAAGACGGGTCTCTTGCATACGCACTTAAAGATTTTGGCAAGATAAGATTCATAAGGAACAGAAAGGCAAGACCTGTGACTTCAACATCGGCTTTTAACGATGATGGAAACCTTTTAGCTGCATTTAAGACAAGGTTTATTTCTGCTTTAAGAGGATTTAGAAAATACATTGTTAAGGCAACGGGAGAACTAAAAGATCAAGACTCTAACATAATAAAAGACTAATGAAAGCACTCTTCCTGCATTTCCACGATTTTTATCCGCATAGTGGGATAAGTAAGAAAATTCAATATCAAGTTTCTGCGTTAAAAGAGTGTGGACTTGATGTTTATTTATGCCACATGACTATTGACGAAAACGGAGTCCAGAGAAGAGTATGCAACGATATTGTAATTGAGGACTTTGGAAATGGATTCTTTGCTAAGTTTTTTAAATGGGTACGCTTTAATTCTCTGACAAAATTTATCATTGAAACTCAAATAGAATTTGTTTACATACGTAGCTTTTACAACACAAATCCGCCACTCTTAAAAATGCTTAGGACTCTTAAAAATGAGGGTGTTAAGGTTGTAATGGAGTTGCCTACATATCCTTATGACGTGGAGGTTAAAAGCCCTTCGCTATCTCTTTCAAACAGAATGATTTTCTTTGTAAATAAACTATACAGAAACAGACTTAAAAGTTGTTTGAAAAAAATTGTGACCTTCTCAGATTATAAAGAGATACATGGAGTTAAAACAATTAATATATCAAACGGGATAGACTTTGATAGAATCAGACTTAAGACAAGCAAATCTGAACAACCTGATAAATTAAAATTACTTGGAGTGGCCGAGATTCATTATTGGCATGGTTATGACAGGCTTATCAGGGGGATGGCTGAATACTACAGAAATACAGGTAATTTAGTAGAGGTAAGTTTTGATATTGTGGGAGGAGGTGTTCCTTCTGAAGTTACAATGTTGCAAAACCTGACTAAAGAACTTAATTTAGATAAGTATATATCATTTTACGGTGAAAGTTCCGGTGAAGAACTTGATGGTTTTTTTGAAAAAGCTGATTTTGGAATTGCCAGTCTGGGCCGCCACCGTTCAGGAATTTCAAAGATTAAAACACTTAAGACAAGAGAGTATGCTGCCAGGGGAATTCCTTTTATCTTTTCAGAGACAGATGATGATTTTGACAACATGCCTTATATAATAAAAGCACCTGCAGATGAGTCTCCAATTGATATTATGAGGATTGTTGATTTTTATAAAACTCTGAAGTTAACCCCAGTTGAAATTAGATCTACCATTGAAGGGACTCTGTCATGGAAGGTTCAGATGCAAAAAGTAATTGACGAGACATTTAACAGATGATGAAAACATTTTTTTGGATATCGCTGTTCGTAGTGTTTTATACATATATTGGCTATGGTATATTACTCTATCTGCTTGTTAAGATAAAAGAGTTTTTTTCAAAGCCGGTTATCCCCCAAATTTCAACCCCCGATTTCCCTGTTGTCTCTCTTTTAATTGCAGCATATAATGAAGAGAAGATTGTAGAAGAGAAGATGTCCAATTGTTTTGAACTAGGGTATCCTAAGGACAAACTTAAAATAATTTGGATTACCGATGGTTCAACGGATAAGACGAATGAAAAATTGTCACTTTATTCAAATGTGGAGGTGCTGTTTGAAGCAAGAAGAGGTGGAAAGACAGCTGCATTAAACAGGGCTATGAATTTCATCAACACTGATATAGTAATTTTTACCGACGCAAACACAATGTTGAATAAGGACTCCATAACTGAAATAGTCAAGGCTTTCTTTGATCCTCAGGTAGGATGTGTGGCTGGTGAGAAAAGGATTGCACTTGCCAGCTCCGGGAGCACCTCATCAAAAGGAGAGGGTGCTTACTGGAAATATGAATCGGCACTTAAAGATTTGGATTCAAGACTTAACACAGCTGTAGGAGCAGCAGGAGAGCTTTTTGCGGTCAGAAAGAACCTGTTTGAATATGTGGAGGAGGACACTCTGCTGGATGACTTCATTATTTCTATGAGAATAGCAAAAAAAGGTTATAAAATCAGATATTGTAAAAATGCATACGCGGTAGAGGGTGGATCTCTGAATATGAAAGAGGAGAAGAAAAGAAAGGTAAGGATAGCAGCCGGAGGAATTCAGTCTGTGGTAAGGTTATATTCATTGCTAAATGTTTTCAAATATCCGCTTCTCTCGTTTCAATATATTTCTCACAGAGTATTAAGATGGACAATAACACCATTGCTACTATTATTACTCTTGCCCTTAAATACAATTCTGGTGATAAATGATGAACACATAATCTATTCAATTTTACTATTACTACAAATTGTCTTTTATTTAGCATCATACACCGGGAAAATATTAGAAACCAAGAACATTAAGATAAGTGTGTTTCTAATACCTTACTATTTTATGTTTATGAATTTTAACGTTTTTGCCGGGCTCCACTATCTGTTAAAGAAAAGAAGAGGAGATGGAACCTGGGAAAAAGCGAAACGAGCCGATTAATTTATTTTTGATATTACATTAAATACCATGAAGGGGAAAATTATTGACTGGTTAAAAAATAATCCTAAGGCAAAAAAGCTTGTACTGGATTTTTTAATTCATCCCGTGAAAACAAGACCAAGATGGTACCTCCGTCTTTTTATCCCCTTTTACATACACAAAGGGAAGCGTTCGGTCTTATATAACAGTGTAAGAAAAGATATAGCCCCATTCAATAAGTTTTTTATAGGCGACTACTCTGTTATTGAAGACTTTTCACTCGTAAACAATCTTGTAGGGGACATAATAATTGGAAATTACTCTAGATTGGGCCTTAATAACGTTGTGATTGGGCCGGTAATAATTGGAAGTAATGTGAATCTTGCTCAGAATATCACTGTTTCAGGTCTTGACCACAACTACAAGGACACTTCTAAAAGGATTGATGAACAGGGGGTAAGCACATCACTAATAACTATTGATGATAATGTATGGATAGGGGCAAACTGTGTTATTACAAAGGGTGTTAATATTGGTAAGCATTCAGTTATAGCTGCCGGAAGCGTTGTAAGCAAAAATATTCCTCCTTACAGCGTTGCGGCAGGTAATCCGGCCAGAGTAATGAAATCATATAACAGCAACACGGGAAACTGGGAGAAAGTTGTATAGTATAAATTGAAACAATAATGACGAATCCCAAAGTAAGCGTAATTATTCCAGTCTATAATACTGTCAATTATCTGGAAAGTTCAGTCTCTTCTATTCAAGAACAGACTTTAAGGGATATTGAAATTCTTATAATTGATGATGGCTCAACTGATAACAGTCCTGCAATATTAAAAAAGCTATCGGAATCAGACGCACGAATTCGTTTATTTACTCAGTCAAATCAGGGACAATCCGCAGCAAGAAACCTGGGACTTGATAATGCACAAGGCGACTATGTATATTTCATGGATAGTGATGATATACTTGAACTAAATACACTATCATCATGTTATGAAAAATGCGACTCACAGAATCTGGATATTGTAATTTTTGATGCCGATGTTTTTTACGAAAGTGA
>JAVEZL010000003.1:70212-87212 GCA_034003005.1 Bacteroidales bacterium | reverse complement strand
CATTAAGAACCATCCCTTTTGTAGTGATATTCTCGGCAAACTCTCCCCATTTGAACTCCCTGCCTGTTATGGCCGAAAACTTTTCAAAGCTTTCTGTTCCAAGCAGACTCACCTGTCTGTGCCACTTGCCGGCGTGGGCATCTCCCGGGATACCCTCGGGGGTAAGTTGGATATTATCAACAGGGAGTTTAATCTCTCCCTTTTTTACTGAAATGTTTACCGATATTATTTCAAGTTCCATTTTTTTGTTAGTCTAATGCTATTTAATCTCCTCTTTGCTCTTTGAGAGGAGTTCAATGTTGGTTATTATCATGTTTTTATCCACCGCCTTGCACATATCGTAAACGGTAAGCAGCGCTACCGATACAGCAGTCAGTGCCTCCATCTCTACTCCGGTATTGCCGTTGCAGGAGGCGAACCCCTCGGCAGTCACCCCGTCATCCTGTACGGTGATTTTAACATCGGCCTTATTTAGATTTAGCTGATGGCAGAGTGGAATCAGCTCATAGGTCTTTTTGGCAGCCATTATTCCGGCAATCTGGGCCACTGAAATCAGGTCTCCCTTTTTCAGCCCGTTCTCCCTAATAAGTGCTATCGCTTCAGGTGAGAGGAGTATCCTCCCCCTTGCGGTCGCCTTTCTTGCCGATACTGGTTTTGTCCCCACATCCACCATATTTGCACGCCCCTTTTCGTCTGTATGGGTGAGCATTTTGCTGTTTTTAGAATTTTTATCTTCTGCCATAATCATCCTCCTGATATATTATCCACCTATGTTATAGAACATTCCGGTGTCGTTATGGGAGCCTTTTGCCGGTTTGTTTCTTACTGCCATTTCAAGTGCCTGTTTGATTCCAAACTCTCTGATGCTGTATCCCTTATCATTGAACAGACAAGGCTTAACCATTCCGTTGGCTGTTAGTCTGATTCTGTTACACCTTGGACAGTCTCCTCCATCTCCGCCGTCAACTATCCCAAAGGAGCCTGTGTGGAGGTCCATCATCTTTATAAATCTTACCTCAATTCCGCCTCTATGAGCAAACCTAAGTACACTTTGTGCATCCTCTTCTTCTCTGTCCTTCTCTACAACACAATTAAGTTTAATTGGGAGTAGTCCGGCAATCTTTGCCGCCTCTATCCCCTCAAAGACCTTATTGATATCTCCTCCTCTGGTAATCTCTCTGTATTTGTCCGGGTCAGTTGTGTCAAGGCTTATGTTAATTCTCATCAGACCAGCTTCTGCCAGCTCACCGGCATATTTAGATAGCAGCTGTCCGTTTGTTGTCATAGAGAGGTCGGTAATTCCCTTAATTGAGGCCAGTCTGCGAACAAGTTCCGTAATCCCTTTTCTTACCAGTGGCTCTCCACCTGTAATCCGTACCTTATTAACCCCATTTATGACAGCAGCTCTTGTAAACTCCTCAATTTCGTCAAAGGTTAGAATCTCGCTGTGGTCAACAAGTGGTACCCCTTCAGGAGGCATACAGTATGTGCACCTCAGATTGCATCTGTCAGTAACAGAAATCCTCAGATAATTGATGGTTCTTCCGTAAGGGTCATACATCATCCCTGTTCCTCCCTATATGTTTAGAAAACTCCCAGAGGACAACCCCTATGCTAACAGATACATTTATTGAGTGTTTTGTTCCGTGCTGAGGTATCTCAAGTACAAGATCGCTAACGTCAACAACCTCCTGCTTTACACCTTTCACCTCATTTCCAAAGACAAGGGCGTACTTTTTATCTATTCCAGGTTTTATATTATTAAGCAAAGTTGAATTTTCCGTCTGCTCTACGGAGATAATCTCATATCCCTCCTCTTTTAGGCTATTTACTGCATCAGTGCTCTCTTCAAAATACTCCCATGGAATTGTGTTCTCAGCCCCGAGTGCAGATTTATGTATCTCTGCCGATGGGGGAGTTGCGCAAATTCCGCAAAGGATGATTCTCTCCGCGGCAAATGCATCGGCACTCCTGAAGGCAGCCCCTATATTGTGCTGGCTTCTTACGTTGTCCAGTACAATTGTTACCGGCATCTTTTCTGCTGATGAATACTCATTTGATGAGATTCTGCCAAGCTCACTGTTAAGTAATTTTCTGAATTTGCTCATAACTGACTGCAAATATACTCATACCATTTTAAACTTTTTGGCGCCTCAATGGTCAAAGTAAAATAAATTTTACTTTGATGAAACAGAGACAAAAGTACATTCTTTATGCCGCAATTCCGGTTGTATTGGCCTTGTCAATTATCGGCTACAACAAATTATTCAACAAACCAGTAATTAACGAAGAGCCTACATCCCGCCCCGGCGGTGGAGGGAACAGAGGCGGCGGCGGAAGGGCTCTGCCTGTATCTGTTTATATAGCTGAATATATGACATCAGACGAGGGGAGGCTTGCCATAGGTACTCTCACCCCTAACGAGAGAGTTGATGTTGTAAGTGAGCTTTCCGGAAGGGTAACCGAGATAAATTTCAAAGAGGGAGAGCTTGTAAGAAAAGGTGCCATCCTTGTAAAACTTAATGATGATGAGCTTGTTGCTCAGTTTGTGAAGGCCGAGTATCAGTATAAACTGATTGAGCAGAGGCTGGAGAGGCAGAAAATCCTTCTTGAAAGGGATGCTGTGAGTAGGGAGGATTATGATAAAGTTCTTACTGAATTTAATGTTCTTAAGCAGGATATTGAGCAGTTGAAGATAAGGATTGAGAAGATGAAAGTGAGGGCTCCATTTGATGGAATGATAGGTTTTAGAGATGTAAGTCTTGGAGCTTTTTTACAGCCTAATACAAAGATATCTACCCTTGTGGATGTAGCTAACCTAAAGCTTGAATTTGCCATTCCGGAGAAGTATATTAACGATGTAAAGAGCGGATCTTCTGTGTCTTTCACTGTTGAGGGAACCGGCAAAACATTCTCAGCCAGAGTATATGCTGTAGATCCACAGGTAGAGGTTAAGACAAGAACCCTTATGCTTAGGGCCAGATATGCAAACGCAGGACTGATGCTTAAACCGGGTATGTCTGCAAAGGTCTCTTTTACAACAACAGAAGGGGCAAATAATATTTATGTTCCCAATCAGGCAGTTGTTCCGGATGTAAAGGGGCGTTCTGTTTGGGTTTTAAGAGGTGGCAAGGCCGAGCTTGTTCCTGTCCAGTCAGGTACAAGGACAGCTGATATGCTTGAAATTCTGGGTGGTCTGGAGAGGGGTGATACCATTATCACAACAGGCTTAATGCAGCTTAGACCAGGAATTCCGGTTTCACCCCAATTAATAATGAATTAGGTATGAGTATAAGTACAACAACAATAAACAGACCCGTACTGGCGACGGTACTAAGCCTGCTGATAGTTATTTTTGGAGTGATCGGCTATACATCACTTGGAGTAAGGGATTATCCAAGTGTAGATAATCCGGTAATCTCAGTGAGGTGCTCTTTTCCTGGTGCCAATGCAGATGTTATTGAGACTCAGATTACTGAGCCTTTGGAGGCGGCTGTAAATGGCATTCCCGGAATCAGGGCTATCTCAAGTACCAGCAGGGATGGTTCAAGCTCTATTAATATTGAATTCAATCTTGAAGTGGACCTTGAAACAGCCGCGAATGATGTAAGGGACAAGGTTTCAGGAGCTATGAGGAGACTTCCTCAGGATGTTGACCCACCTGTTGTAGAGAAGTCCGATGCAGATGCTCAGCCCATATTTACAGTATCACTTCAGAGTGAATCAAGAGATATAATTGACCTTAGCGAATATGCAGAGGTCAACTTTAAGGAGAGGCTGCAGACAATAAGCGGAGTGAGTTCTGTGGGTGTATGGGGCTCGAAGAGGTATTCGGTAAGGATGAGGATGGACCCGATTCTGCTGGCAGCTTACAAGATAACTCCGCTTGATGTGAGACAGGCTGTTTCCAGAGAAAATGTTGAGCTTCCGTCTGGTATGGTTGAAGGCTCTACTATGGAGCTTACAGTAAGAACGCTCGGAAGGTTAAGGACTATTGAAGATTTTAATAATCTTATTATCGCCAGAAGCGGTGAGAGAATTGTTCGCTTCTCAGACATCGGCTCAGCAGAGGTGGATGCCGAGAACACAAGATCAATACTTAAAAGGAATGGTGTTCCAATGGTCTCTTGCGTTCTTGTGCCTCAGCCGGGAGCAAACTATATTAATATTGTTGATGAGGCTAAGAGGGTTATAGCGGAGCTTGAAAAATCAATTCCTGAAGATATTGAGGTGGGTGTTGGTTTTGATAATACTATTTTTATCAGGGACTCAATAAGTGAGGTACAGATGACCATTTTGCAGGCGTTTTTGCTTGTAATCCTTATCATATTCCTGTTCCTGAGGAACTGGAGGACAACGCTGATTCCTATTATTGCAATTCCTATCTCTGTAATTGGAGCATTTTTTATAATGTACATTGCAGGCTTCTCAATTAACATTCTCACTCTGCTCGCAATTGTGCTGTCAATAGGACTTGTGGTGGACGATGCGATTGTTGTGATGGAGAACATTTACACCAAGATTGAGAAGGGGATGGATCCTAAAGAGGCGGCCGTTGAGGGTTCAAAAGAGATCTTCTTTGCAGTTATCGCCACTACTATCACTCTGGTTGCTGTATTTTTCCCGATTGTATTTCTTCAGGGGGTAACGGGAAGGTTGTTCAGGGAGTTTTCGTTTGTGATTGCAGGGGCTGTAATCATCTCAAGCTTTGTAGCTCTCACTTTTACCCCTATGATATCAAGCAAATTGCTTAAGAAGGATGCGAAGGAGAACAGATTCTACAGGTGGACAGAGCCATTCTTTGTTAAGTTAAATTCAATATACTCAACTTCTCTTGACAAATTTCTGACTAAAAGATGGATGGCAGTTGTTTTCCTTGTATTTTCTTTTGGTATTATTGTCTATTTCTGGACTACGATTCCATCAGAGATGGCGCCTCTTGAAGACAGATCAATGTTAACAGTATCAAGTACAGCACAGGAGGGGGCCACCTTTGATTATATGTTAAAATACACAGACGAGTTGTTTAATGTTGTTACTAATGACGTTCCAGAGTCTGAAAATATTTTGCAAATGGTGGGTATGGGTGGAAGAAACCGCTCAAACTTTTCAATATCACTGGTTGAGCCACTTTCTAGGAACAGGACACAGCAGGAGATTGCAGATGACCTGTCTCCCAAAGTTGCCAGGCTTACAGGGGCGAGAAGTTTTGTAAATCAGCAGCAGACTTTTGGAGGAAGAAGAGGTGGAATGCCTGTACAGTATGTAATTCAGGCAAAGAGTCTGGATTCACTAAAACGAATCATTCCAGTTTTCATGTCTGAGGTTGCACAAAGCGATGTGTTTTCAAATTCAGATGTAAACCTCAAGTTTACAAAGCCTGAGCTAAGTATAAGCATTGACCGTGATAAGGCCTCTTTAATGGGAGTCTCTATTCAAAATATTGCCCAGACTCTCCAGCTTTCAATGAGTGAGCAGAGAATCGGCTATTTCATCAGAAATGGAAAGCAGTATCAGATTATGAGTCAGATAGACCAAAGTATGAGAAACAAACCGGTAGACCTTGCAAATATTTATGTAAGAAGCGATGCGGGTGAACTCATTCAGCTTGATAATCTTATAACCATGGAGGAGAGCAGTATGCCACCTCAGCTATTCAGATATAACCGATTTGTATCGGCAACAGTATCCGCAGCCTTATCAAAGGGGTATACACTTGGACAGGGTATTGAAGAGATGGATGCGATTGCAGACAGAGTATTGAATCCGGACGATTTTACAACGACTCTTTCCGGCCAGTCAAAGGATTTTGTTGAGAGTACATCGAGTCTTCTCTTTGCATTTCTCTTGGCCCTCTTGTTGATTTACCTTGTACTCTCTGCTCAGTTTGAGAGCTTCAGAGATCCCCTTATTATTATGTTTACAGTTCCTCTTGCGCTTTTTGGGGCGCTTCTTTCACTGAAACTATATGGACAGACCATGAATATTTTCAGCCAGATAGGTTTGATAATGTTGATAGGTCTGGTATCAAAAAACGGTATACTTATGGTTGAGTTTGCAAATCAAAGGAAACTGGCCGGACTGGATAAGTTTGCTGCAATCAGAGACTCTGCAGCCTCCAGGTTCAGACCCATTCTTATGACGAGCTTATCCACAATACTTGGTATCCTGCCTATGGTTTTTGCAACCGGAGCGGGTGCAGAGAGTAGAATATCAATGGGTGTTACAGTTGCCGGAGGATTAATATTCTCTACATTTTTCACACTGTACATAATACCGGCAATGTATTCATTTATTTCATCTTCAAAAAAGTAATGGCAAAAACTAACAAACAAAGAATATTTTTACTTGTAATTGCATTTGCAATTATGAGCCCCATCTCTGCACAAAACTCCAGAAATATTGAATACCTCACTCTGGAGGCTTGTGTTGAAAAGGCCCTCGAGTCAAATTTCTCAATTTTAATATCGGGGAATAATCTTGAGATTTCAAAAAATAACGTAACTCTTGCCCCTTTCCTCCCTACGCTATCTGCAAGCTCCAGACAGAGCGCAAATAGTGGCGTTCAGAGGAATATCAACGAAGATGGTGATAGAGTACGTTCAACAACCTCCGGGAACTCTGTTGTCAATGGAGCAAACCTAAACTGGAGATTGTTTGATGGTTTCTCAATGTTTGCAACCAGAGAGAAGCAGGAGGAGCTTCTGAGGCAGGGCGAGTATAATTTCAGATCCGTATCAGAGAATCTTGTAATGAAGATATCTGCTCAGTATTTCAATATTATCAGCTTGCAAAACAAATTCAAACTTCTGAATGAGGTTGTCTCCATTTCAAGGGAGAGGTATGAGCAGGCTTTGCTTAAGTACAACATCGGAAGCGGATCGGGCCTTGAACAGATGCAGGCAAAGATTTATCTTAACAGTGACTCTTCGTCACTTCTTCAGGCAACTGAAAATATCAAGAACGCCTATATTGAACTCTTCAAACTAATGAATATTCCTCTGGAATCTAAATATTCAATTAAGGATACAATTATTCCGGAGCCGCAACTAGATGTAGATCACCTTATAAGCAACGCCGATGAGAAAAACACAACGCTGCTTGCCCTAAAAGCAGGAGAGGTGGTTGCAAGACTTGATACAAAAATTGCACGGGCATCCAGGTACCCTGTACTTGACCTATCTGCAGGTTACAATTATAACTTTAATCAGAATGGATACTTCCCATCCCGTTACAACGAATCAAACGGGCTTAACTGGGGCTTCTCCCTCTCTGTTCCCATATTCTCCGGCAATGAGATAAACAGACGCATAAGCAACGCAAAAATTCAGCAGGAGAATGCCAGATTAACCTTTGAGCAGGCAAGACAGGAGTTGATGAGTGAATTGCAGCAACTGTACAATATCTACCAGTACCACCTTAGGATGATTGCGTTTGAAGAGGAGAGCAGACAGGCTGCACTTCTTAACCTGGAGGCTGCAAGAGAGAGATACAGGCTCGGTTCACTTTCCGGAATTGAGTTCAGAGACATACAGCTATCTTACCTCAACTCTGCAGACAGAAGGTTGAATGCTATTTACCAGGCAAAGATCTCGGAAATTACACTCCACCTGATGGCGGGAGAACTTTTTCAATAAATTTTTAATACAGTGTTTGATTTAGTATATTTGTAAGCATTCGCTTTATTTATACTAAATCTAAACACTATGAAGACAAAAATTTCAATACTGACATTGTTAGTAGTGATTATTCTTCCTTTTGCATGCTCTGATAAAAAGAGTTCAGAGATTATACCGGGAGCAGACAGGACTGAGGTATACCTTCCTCTTCTTGAAGGTAAAAACGTTGCACTAGCTGTTAATAATAGCTCTGTTGTAGGTGGTAAGGCTCTTCTAGACACGCTTTTAAACAGGGGAGTTAACATTGTAAAAATCTTCAGCCCGGAGCATGGTTTCAGAGGTGGAAACAGATATGACACACTTGATGCAGAGACAGGTGTTCCTATTGTATTGCTATACGGAGCCGGAAACTACAAACCTGTACCGGAAGACCTCTCAGATGTTGATGTTGTGATATTTGATATGCAGGACGTGGGAACACGTTTCTACACATATCTTTCAACATTGCATTATGTTATGGAGGCTTGTGCGGAAAACAATAAAGAGGTAATAGTCCTTGACAGACCTAATCCTAACGATTATTATATCGATGGACCAATACTTGACACAAACTTCAGATCATTCGTAGGGATGCACCCTATACCTGTTTTGCATGCGCTTACTCTTGGAGAGTACGCTAATATGATAAATGGTGAAGGCTGGCTCAAAGGCGGATTAAAATGTAGTCTGGCAGTGATTGAGATGGACAACTATGAACATGGGAAGCCATATACTCTTCCTATTCCTCCTTCTCCAAATCTTAACACTCAGCAGTCAATCCTTCTTTATCCATCGCTTTGCCTTTTTGAGGGGACAATCATAAGCCAGGGAAGAGGAACCATGTTCCCATTTCAGGTTCTTGGAAATCCGGATTTAAAGGAGCATTATGACTTTTCATTTACTCCTGTCTCAATAGAGGGAATGAGTACAAACCCGCCTCACAAGGATAAAGAGTGCTTTGGTATGGACCTGAGAGAGTATGATATCAATATCTTTAAAGAGAGCGGAAGAATCAATCTAAGCTGGCTAATTGAGTTTTACAATATCCATCCGGACAAGGAGAACTTTTTCCACACAGGCCGATTTGACAGACTGGCAGGTACCGATAAACTCAGAAATCAGATAATTGAGGGCAAGACCGAGCAGGAGATAAGAGATAGCTGGGAGCCAGCTCTATCTGAATTTAAAGAGATGAGGAAGGGTTACCTCCTTTATGTAGATTTTTAATTTGTGAGCCAGTTATGCCACTCTTTTTCTAGGATTGTAAGATCTTTGCCATATATTAATTGCCATTGTTCCCCCGATTTCCATAGATTTAGGAATGATTTTTGGCCATATTTGGTTATCAAAAATTCAATAAATGAGCCGGCAGCGGCATAGCCCATTTGTGTATACTCTTTATCTGCTCCAATCTGGAGTTCAGTTATTTTTGCCAGAGGTAGCAGAGTCCCTTTTTCCAGGAAGTTTTTTGTAATCCGATTACTTTCATTAGACTTTATTGAAACGGCCTCTGCATACATTGCAACACCTTCATTGAGAAAAGAAGATTGTCTTTTCCAGTTGCTGTTGAATAAAATGTGAGTAAGTTCATGGACAGCAAGTGCATAGTCATTGGTTGTTTTATCATAAATTGAAAAAACACCAGCTCTGCCTGCGGCTAAACCTTTTCCCCAGTGATTTGTGTAGAATAATTTCTCATCGTAATCAGAAAAATAGGTAATAAGTTGTCTCTCTTTAGATGGCTCCAGTTCAGAAAAAAGATCAAAAATAAAGCTAAGTGCACTCTCATGATTTTTTGCAATCTCCTCAATGGATAAACTGTCTATTGTCTCTTTATTGTATCTGATATTACAGTACTCAGTCTGGAGATTATTAAACTTACCTGTAAATGAGATTGCAATATTATAAATGGGCTCTTTCAATGTGGGCAGTTTACCTGATTTAATATTATTGTGCATAGACTCAAGATAATACCCACCAGCGTTAAGTAGCATATGGGCTGTTGACCTGCTTATGGCAATAATTGGGATCTCTTTATTGTGAAACTCTATGCCTTCAAGGTATATATCTGTGTTCTCCTCTAGATCTGAATAAATTGCAATTCCGGCGACATCCTCTTTTATCAAGCGGTTAATATTTTCACTTAACTTGGATTCATTACCTTTTAGTTTTTCAAAATCAGGACAATACAAAATAAATCTGTCATTAATTTTAATATTCTCCCCATAATAACCCTCCCTGTGCAAT
Organism: Bacteroidales bacterium; assembly: GCA_034003005.1. GTDB lineage: Bacteria > Bacteroidota > Bacteroidia > Bacteroidales > UBA932 > Bact-08. Next base: position 77,307 of record JAVEZL010000003.1, on the reverse strand, counting down.
ATTGAGGGAAGAAAGAGCAGGGGCTTCTCAATTCTTACATCCTTTGAATAACCCTCTGTACCAAAAGGAGCACTTTTTTCTGATGCTAAGGGAAAGAATCCAAAGCTCATTTTGCTGCCACTTTTGAACTTAATAAATGAATCTGACCAAGGGAGTTTTACACTGTTGCTGTAAAAATATTGTAACTCCGGCCCTTGGGCTTCACAGATACTTGTATTAAAAAGTGACACAGCAAGAACGATAAAGAATAGGTTCTTATAAAATGCTTTCATCTCTTAGATTTTTTATAATATTTAATTTGCAAAAGTATATTCAAATGTGGTAAGCGATTTAACAAGAGAGCTGAAGGTGTGTAAAAGCTTGCTGAAAGTGCAAGGCGGCTTCTATGTGACTATGAATTCCAGTACCGGATAAACTGGTTCGCTGAACCCGAATTTTCTGTAAAGTTTCTCTCCATCCTTAGATGTGTGGAGAGAAATTTTGCTTATTCCCCTTCTCTTAGCCTCATCTATCAACTCCCGGAGAATAAGGGAAGATATCCCTTTTCGCCTCTCATCAGGAATGGTATACATATTCAGAATATCCCCCTCAAGGTAAACAGGCTTTGATGAGTCTCCCGGGATTTTTTTGATTACCATTGCTCCAAAGCTTATGTTTTTCTCTCCCCTTGAGGCCATAAAGGCAAAGATTCTTTCTTGAGCCATCTCAGATTTGAAATGGTTACTAAGCTCTGTCTCCAGTACTGCTTTATATTCGTTATTCATATTACCCTGCATCTCCTCAAGATACTCAAGGCGATACTTTGTTAATATCTCAACGTCCTTTATTTCAATTCTTCTGACTTCTATTTCCTGCTGACCGTTTGCCATAACTATAATTTGAGGATTTAAAGTTATTATTTTAATACAAACTACACTCATTTTTAACAATTAGTGAACCATTTAGCGGTGAGATTGTTTGTCTGTGAAAATTTCATAGACAAATAACAATTATGAAAATAAAAAAACTTAGTTACGTATTAGTTTTATTTTCGTTATTAATTAATATACAGGCATTTGCTGCTGATTATTCCATAAAGGGACGGGTTATTGACAAGTTAACCAGAGAACCTGTCTCTTTTGCTACAGTATCTGTATTTCAGGGCTCAAAATTTGCTATCACCGACTCGCTTGGGGCATTTACTCTTGATAAACTTCCTGCAGGGATGTATCGCCTTCAGGTAGATTTGCTGGGATATAACCAGTACATTACAGAGGAGGTAATGCTCTCAATTAAGGGAGCCTTTGTAAACGTAGAGCTCGAGGAGGAGAGTCTTCAGCTGGGTGCTGTTACTGTAAAACCAAAGGCAGACCCATTCAGGAGAATTCCTGAAACTCCCCTCTCTCAGAGAACCATCGGTATACAGGAAATTGAGAGGAATCCCGGTGCAAACAGAGATATATCCAGAGTGGTTACCTCTCTGCCCGGGGTAGGTAATGTAGCGGGCGGAGGTTTCAGAAATGATATCCTGGTAAGAGGCGGTGGTCCTGCAGAGAATAAATATTTTCTGGATGGTATTGAGGTGCCATCAATTAACCACTTTAGTACTCAGGGTTCATCAGGTGGACCGGTTGGAATTATTGATGCCGACTTTATCCGCGAGGTGGATTTCTATGGTGGCTCTTTTCCGGTTGCCAGAGGGGGTGCTATAAGTTCAGTCCTGGACTTTAAACTAAAGGATGGTGATCCGCTAAACAATACATATAAATTTACAGTAGGCGCATCCGAGGCGGGATTCGGCTCAAATGGGCACCTTACTAAACGGACAAACTATCTGGTCTCTGCGAGAATCTCGTACCTGCAATTTCTTTTTAGGGCTATTAACCTCCCTTTTTTACCAACTTTTACTGACATGCAGGTTAAGTTAAAGACCAGGTTTGACAACAAACATGAGTTGACTTTTATAGCGTTGGGCGGGTTGGACAACATGACTTTAAATGATGATACAGGCGGAAAGGAGTCTAATGAATATATTCTTGCCTATTTACCAGTAATTCAGCAAGAGGTCTTTACAACAGGACTTGTTTACAAGTACTATTACGGAACAAATAATCTAAGCTTGTATCTGAGTCAAAGTTATCTGAATAACAGAAATACAAAGTACTCAAATAATGACGACTCGTCAGAGGATAACCTATCTTTAAAATACAGATCTGTTGAACAAGAGACAAAATTCAGAGCAGAAAATGTGGTTAGATTTGGGGATTTCAGGGTGATTACAGGAGTGGGTGTTGAGCTGCCTCTGTATTCAAATAACACTTATCAGAAGATTTTCCTGGAGAATCCTGTTACAATAGACTATAACAGCAAGTTAAGTTTCATTAAGTACTCTGCATTTGCAAATGCAAACTACACAACACCGGACAAAAGATTTACAGCAAATCTGGGTGTAAGGTTTGACGGAAATTCATATTCAAAAGAGATGGCAAATATCTTTAAACAGTTTTCGCCAAGGCTTTCTCTCTCATATGAGCTGTTTACAGATTTTTACCTCAACGCAGGTGCCGGAAGATATTATCAGTTGCCTCCATATACTGCTATGGGATTCAGAGATTTCCAGGGAGAACTGGTCAACAGTAATCTCAAATACATAGGTTCAGACCAGGTTTCAGCCGGTGTAGACTACAGAAACAGTAACGGTGTTCAGCTTGCTGCAGAGGTTTTTTACAGAAATAACTTTAACGGGATGTGGTCTGTAAGAGACTCAATACCGGTTGAGGGGAAGGGTGTGAACTACGGAGTATCCGGAAATGAAGAGATAACCTCTACATTAAAAAGCAGGTCATATGGTGTTGAATTCTCTGCGAGATGGTTTCTGTCAGATAAATTGAATCTTCTGGGCTCTCTTACGCTATTTAAGAGCCAGTACAGAGGCGTTAATGATGAATGGCTGGCCAGGACATGGAACAACAAAAGACTGCTTACACTTTCTGCAGGATATAAACTGCCTCTGGACTTCTATGTGGGGGTTAAATACCGATATTCAGGAGGAACACCATATACACCGCTGGATGAGGAGAAGTCATCACTTGTAGTTGCATGGGATGCATCCGGCAGGGCATATCCTAACTACTCTTTGTACAATTCACAGTACCTGGGAATTTTTAACCAGCTTGATATAAGAGTAGATAAGGAGTTCTTTTTCAGGAAATTTGCATTGAAACTCTATCTGGATATTCAGAACCTTACAAACTTTGACTACAAGACCGGGGATGTACTTGTAAGTACCGGCAGGGTTATTAATCCTGATGCACCAAGAGGTGAGCAGAGATACGAAATGAAAAGAATCTCCCTTACAGAGGGCACTATCTTGCCATCGATAGGAATTACGGTAGAATTTTAAGCTCAAAAAGGTTCCTTTCAGGCCACTCTTTTATTTTTGTGAGTCCGCTCTTAAGCAGATTATCTATCTGTCTTGGGAAGCGGGCTCCTTTCCATGAGCTTGTGTTTGTGATAAGAACCCATGTGATCCCATTTTTCTGACACTTAAGAAGTGCACTTGATCCTGATAACGTTCCGGTTCTGGACCACTCACCGGACGAGTTGACCTTGGCCCATCCTATTGGTAATTTCTGTGGTGTACTGCTTGTCATTATTGCAATACTTTCTTTACTCAGAATATCAGGTATTCCCTCCTTACCATCTATAGAGGCAACAAAAAGCAACAGCTCAGATGGAGAAGCAACCCAGGCTCCCGCTCCTTGTAAATCTTTAATATTATTACCTCCATAGCAGCGCTGCACCATCCTCCCACTTCCATCATAGGCCTCTACAAGCGGCTCGTTTGAAGGTTCATAGTATCTCGATTCGTTGGGATACTTCTCTTCGTAAAAATTATTCGCCAGGTGCATATCGGTAATCCCGATGGGCTTCAAAACAACGTTTTTAATGTAGTTATCGTAGCTCATTCCGGTAACCTCTTCAATAACTCTTGACAAGATTACATATCCAAGATTTGAATACCTTGTGCCATTACCTGGTTGAAAACCCAGTCTTCCGGATGCACAATAGCGAATAATCTGGTCGTTATTAGGAACGGTATCCATTTTAAGGCGTCTGGTCATCAATGTAGTACTGAACATAGGATCTCCGGCTCTAAGGGTAAAACCACCCTGATGTCTTAAAAGATGCTCAATAGTTATTTTCCTTACTCTTGAGTCTATAATCTCGTCATCAGAAGGGAAAGGCAATATTCCACCCTCTCCAAAAACCCTGCTTTGCAGAGTCAGAAGTGAATCCTCAACGAGTTTCATAATACCGGTTGCGGTAATTAACTTTGATAGAGATGCAATTCTTAAGATATTACTCGGCTCCATCCTTACTCCTGTCTCTTCATCGGCCCAGCCATAACCTTTTGAATAGATGAGCTTTTCATCTTTCATCACGGCAAGGGAGGCCCCCTTAATTTGCCACTCCCTCATAAAGCGCTCAATCTGAGAGTCTAGTTTTTTTGTCTCTTCAAGATTGCTCAGTTCATTGCTTATAAGAAGGTTTAATGAGATTTCCTCACTTTCCGGAGCCTCCTCGTCTGAGGTTTTTAAGTTTCGCAAACCGAGTGAGGCAAATACAACAATAATAATGATTGAAGCAAGAATAAGGAGTTTTAGCTTTTTGCCTCTTTTGGATCTTTTCATTCTTCAAAAATAAACAATTATTTTGTGAGGAGAGAGAATCTTCTTATGAAAAGCAATGCTGCAACCAATAATCCAAAGGCAAAACCCCACATTAGTCCTGCTTCGCCCAGTTTAAAAATGAACCCTCCGGCATATGCCACCGGAAGAGAGATGAACATGTATGATACGATGGCAATAAACATGGGCTTCTTGGTGTCCGTAAGGCCTCTCAGAGCTCCTAGCGCAGTAACCTGCAGTCCGTCAAGAATTTCAAAAACGGCAACTACGTAAAATATTTTTACAGCTATCCCAATAACCACTTCGTCTGTGGTGAACAGCGACGCAACTTCCCTTCCGAATAACAGAAATACAAGTGCCGCAGTGCCCATAATTAAAGTTGAGAGTCTTATTCCTGCGAAACCTTTTTCACGTGCTCCCTTTATATCTCCCATACCTGCTGAATGGCTCACAAGTATAGTTGAGGCTGCTGCTACTCCATTTGCAATCATAAAGGTGAAGTTTATCATTGTCTGCACAATTTGGTTTGCTGCAAGAGACTTTGTCCCCATCCACCCCATCATAAATGTAATCGCACTTAAAGAGAAAAACTCTATAACCATTTGTCCGGAAATAGGCAGGCCGATTTTAATAAGATGGATCTGCTCCTTCATAGAGAAATGGGCAATTCTGAACATCTTTAAAAATCTTCTATACCCCTCTTTTCTGTAAATTGCCAGTAAAAGAGCAACCGGCATTATCAGTCTGGATAAAAGAGTAGCGAGACCTGCTCCATCTATACCCATTTCAGGAAATCCAAACTTGCCGTAGATTAATAAATAGTTAAGTACAATATTAACAGCGTTTGACAACAGGGTTATGTACATTGCAAGACGAGTGTTGCCTACCCCTTCCAGAAACTGCTTGCCTGTCAGGAATATCATCATGGGTACCAGGGAGAATGATACCATGAAGTAATAGCCGTAAACAATAGATGTGACCTCCTCTGGTTGCCCTAAGTGTGGAATAATAGGGGCTATTACGAAAAGCAGTGCAACAAGTAAAAAAGAGAATATAAGATTAACAGAGAGTGAGTTCTGAAAGTAGCCTGAGACTCTTCTATATTCACTTCTTGCCCAGTGCATCCCAGCAACGGGAGTGAGCCCTATTGTAAGCCCAAGACCTATAACCATAACGTTCATTATAATGGCACCAGCAAATGAAACGGCTGCAAGTGGCTGAGCACCCGTTCTGCCCACCATAATACTGTCTGCAATTTGAACAAGCGATTGTCCTGCCAGTGAAAGTATGACTGGTCCTGCTATTTTTAAATTCTCAAAATACTTATTTGACACGAAATGCTTATTATTAGTAATGAAATGTTACGAAATGGTCACAAATTATTTAAAAAAAAGATAAAATCATTAGAGATTATAAAAATATTTTTATATTTGTATAACAAAAGTGGTTGCAAAAGTCACTGCGATGGCAGACCTGGAAAATTGGGGGTTAGTTTTCCGCGTCTGCCATCGTTCTTTATTCATCATTATTTATAACTTTGAATATACAAATATAGCCCTTATGTTTAAAGATATAATCTCACTGCTCCCTTTTTTCGTTTGTCTTTTCTGGACAGTGGTAATGGCCATGGAATTCAGAAGAAATAAAGTACCCCTCAGGCTCCTGACAATTTTTATGGGTCTGTCTACCATACTATATTTTTCACACTCTCTGTTTTTTTATGACTACAACAATCTCTATTCAAAAATTGACCCTCTGTATGTTTTTGCATCTCTTTCTGTGTACCCTCTTTTTTATATCTATATAAAATCACTTTCAAAAGAGCCAGAGCCATCACTAAAGAATATATATCTTTTCACCCCCTCTTTGGTTTTATCAATTCTGGTTCTTGCATCTCATGTTTTTTCACCAGGATTGGTGGATGTGGCAGATAAGCTTGCAAGAGTTGTGTTTGTAGTTCAGGTTCCTTTAGTGGTGGTTTATGGTAGTAGATTAATAAGGGACTATCATAAGCGGATAGGTGAATACTATTCTTCAACTGAAGGACGTGAGCTGGGATGGCTTAATCGTATGCTTATCCTGCTTATTATTACAGGAATCCTGTCAATTACTGTGGGTATAATAGGTCGTGATTATTTTAGTGAAACTGCCACAATCTTGGCAATACCATCTTTTGCTTTTTCTACAATGCTTTTCTACATAGGCTATACAGGTTTTCTGCAGAAATTTTCAGTTGTTGACTTCAATATGGAATCTTCTGATTTTGTGAACGAAGTAAAAGATGAACAAAAAGACTCTTCTCTTGCTATTCACGAAAAGACCAGAGATAAAATAAAGACAGATTTGATTGTTCTATTCGAAGAGAGGGAGTATTTCAGAAGGACAGATTTAAGGATATCAGACGTATCTGCGGAACTGGGTACCA
>JAVEZL010000003.1:59070-70112 GCA_034003005.1 Bacteroidales bacterium | reverse complement strand
TCTCTTGCTATTCACGAAAAGACCAGAGATAAAATAAAGACAGATTTGATTGTTCTATTCGAAGAGAGGGAGTATTTCAGAAGGACAGATTTAAGGATATCAGACGTATCTGCGGAACTGGGTACCAACCGGTCATATATCTCTTCAGTAGTAAATATGGTTTACAATACAAATTTTACAGATTTTGTAAACCGATACAGAGTTGAGTACGCTAAGAAATTATTGTTGTCTGAAGAAAATCACATTCTTGATTTCATAGCTGAGGAGTCTGGATTCGCTTCTGTTAATTCACTTCTCAGAGCATTCAGAAAAGAGACGGGCACAACACCTGGCCAGTTTAGAAAAAAACAGGTAGGGTAAAAGGTTTACTGTTCGGTATATAATCAAACGTTAGAATAAATTGAGCAAGGAGCAGTTTAAAGTTCTTTTTGATATGCACTTTGATGCCATAAGAAGGTATCTGTACTACCGTTGTGCAGACAGTGAACTTGCTTCTGATCTTACCCAGGATTTGTTTTCAAGAATATGGGAGAAGAAGATGAAGTTAGATCCGGTAAAGGATAAAGCGCTTCTTTACAAGATTGCATCGGACCTGATGATAAGTAAATTCAGGAGAAAAAAACTTGAGTTAAATTTTACTTCATCTGTCACAATATCAGGAGATATCTCAGATACTGATCACAATGTAGAATACTCAGAACTTGCAAGAAGATATTCTAAAGCACTTGGTAAAATGGGAGATGCACAAAGGACAGCCTTCCTGCTCAGTAGAAATGATAACCTTAAGTACGGAGAGATTGCAGACAGGTTAAATATAACTGTTAAAGCTGTTGAAAAAAGAATTGGTATTGCTCTGGATGTTTTAAGAAAAGAGTTGAACAACTAAAGATAAGTAGTCATGGGAACAGAATTCAGAATTGACCCCAAATGGAGTCGTACAAAAGAGCAGATTTGGCAAGATAATTTTGCCGGTCTGCAATCTGCCCCGGTTGAGAGAGTCACATTTCGTCCCTATATACTCTACAGAAACATTGCTCTTTATGCTGCGGCTGTAATTGCGATTCTTCTTATCCCATTTGTCTATGAAAAAGGCGCTACTGCAAACTTGGGAGAGCATACCACTCTTACCCTTCCTGATGGTTCAACAGTACATCTTAATGCGGATTCAAGAGTTTCATACAAGCCACTGCTCTGGTTTGCTGGAAGAGATGTAGAGCTTACAGGTGAGGCATTTTTTGAAGTAGAGAAGGGAAAGTCATTTACTGTGCAATGTGACGCAGGGAGCGTAGAGGTACTCGGTACTAAGTTTAATGTGTATTCAAGAGATGAAAAATTTGATGTAAAATGTACCTCGGGCAGTGTTAAGGTTGCTTTAAAGGGGGCTGAGTCTCAGGCTGTAATTATAGGAGCCGGAGAATCGGTAATTGAGGAGGTGGGGAAAAAGCTAAGGAAAGCTGATATCGACGAGGGTTTGTACCACCCAATGTGGATGGAGAGAAAATTTAGTTACAATTCTGCTCCTCTGTCAGATGTGCTTAAGGAGATTGAGAGGCAATATAATATTTCAATAAAAAACAATGCTCCACAAAATTTGTTATATTCCGGAAGTTTCACTTTAGATACAAAGATTGAAGAGCTTCTTGAGATTGTCACACTTCCGTTTTCATTAATTGTAGAAAAAGAGGGAGAGAGAGTATTTATTGTAAAATAGAATAGTACGAGGAGGTATTCAGCCATAATATTTTTTTTGTTGCACTCATTTATAATGGGTGCTCAGATTTTTCGTGTTAATATTGACTCAAAGCCGTTAAGTCAGGCATTGACCATTGTGGGAGAGGCAAGTGGTATGATGCTATCATTTAATCCCGGAGATCTTAACCGGTATGTAGTTTCTGCAGATACTTCATTTAATTCTGGTGATGAGGCAGTAAGATATTTGCTTTCAGGTCTTCCTTTCAGAATTAAATATATTAACGGAGTTACAGTAATAGCTCCTTCATATGGCTATAAGCGTGTGTCCGGCAGTGTAACTGAGAGGGCAACCGGTGAGATACTCCCATTTGCTCTGATAATTCTTGATGAAAGAAGATATATGGCAGATGAGAATGGATATTTTTCAATACCTGCAGATAACAGACCTCTCTCCTTAAAAATAAGATATCTGGGTTTTGCAGGTAAGGATACCCTTCTCTCCTCTCCTGATGAGGGGTTGGTCTTTTCTTTGGACCCGTCGGCAACACTACTCAGGGAGGCGGTACTTGAGGGCTATGAGACCGGGAATGCTCTGCAGAGTGGAAATGTTCCGGGTGTAGTGAAGATGAATCACGTTGTTGCTGCATATCTGCCGGGTAACGGAGATAACTCCATATTCAACCTTATGAGGATGATGCCTGGAGTGAGGTCTGTGGGAGAGCAAAGCGGGCTCTCTGTCTGGGGAAGTAAACCGGGAGAGAGTACACTAATGCTTGATGGAGCAAAGCTTTTCTCTATGAATGGCTATAATGAACAGATTAGCCTCGTTAACCCATTTATGGTAAAAGAGATAACTCTTCACAAAGGCGCCTATGACTCTCAGTTTGGAAACCAAACGGGGGCAATTGCTGAGGTGACTGGAATTTCCGGAAACAACAAAAAAGCCGAGTTGAAATTTAATCTTAACAACCAGACTGCAAACATATTTACCTCGCTACCATTTGGCAATGGAAATGTAGTAGCGGCATCCTACAGGCAGACTTTCTACGGACTTTTCTCTCCGTTATCATCCGGAAGCTCTGCCGGCAAAGGAGCTTCAAGCAATGAAATTCAGGTAGATCCTGATTACACATTCAGAGATGCAAACATAAGGCTTACCGGTAATAAGCCCGGTAAGAGCAGTTATAAAATCTCTCTTTTAGGCTCAAATGATATTTTCTCATATGATTTATCGAATGAAGATGCACAGGTTAATGCATATGAGAAAAACCTTCAGTTTGCAGGTGCAGCATCGGTAACTTTTAACAGTAGCTCAGGAGGTGCCTTAAGCCTGGAGGCTGCCCATTCATCACTTTCAAATAATAGTAAAAAGGTGGTGAATACAAGGGAGAGAAATGTATGGAAGTTCAATGAAATAAAAGTTGACCAGGATGTCTCGGAAACATTTGCCCGTGCCATTTATGAGCACGATTTATTTAGAAACGGAAGACTAAGAACAGGACTTGAGGGATTCAGACACTATTCTGATGATACAGTTAGTTCAATGGAAGCATACAGATTGTCACTATTTGCAGATCAGGAGTTTATATTCAGGAACATCTCTTTGAAAGGGGGATTGAGAGCCGATTATTTTTCCGGAAAAATATACCTCCAGCCAAGAGCATCAGCAAACATTCATGTCTGGAACGGGTTCAAATTTAATCTTGCATGGGGCATGTACAATCAGTTTTCCGGGAAGGTTGCTGAAATTTTTGAAGAGGTTGCGCCTGTTTATGTTTGGAAAATTTTTGGATATGATAATACTCCTCTGGTTTCATCAATGCATAGTGTGGCAGGGGTGGGCTGGAGCAATAATAAACTAAATATCTCACTGGAACTTTTTGACAAAAAGAGCAAAGGTGTTTCTCAGATTATTAGGACAAATCAGGGAGCATCTGTTTTATCTGGGGAGGCGAATATTAAAGGTGCTGATTTCTTTGCCAAGTGGGAGTTTAAAGGGAATCAAATATTTTCAACTGTCTCATATGGGATAGCCTCTGAAACTTATTCAGATGCTTTAAATTATAAGTACAATCCATTCGAGTTTAAGTCAGGAGCTGTTATCAATCTCTCGCCATTCTGGATTAGTGCAGGATTTGTTTATGGAAATGGTTATTTAGATTCGTTTGGCTCAGGGAGATATTCATCAATGGGTTCTACATCTTACAGCAGGCTGGACCTGTCTGCTACATATCAGTTCTCAATTAAAAAGGTGAATTTCAGAACAGGCGTTTCTGTTTTGAATGTGCTTAATAATCAGAATAAAAAGACTCTGGAGGTAATACCTGTAATTCAGAGAGGACAGGGGCCCGGTCAGGGAAGTTCTCTCCTAACAAATCTATATGCAGAGGCCGTTCCGTTTTCACCGGCAGTTTACCTCGAAATTTCTTTCTGAAATAATTAGGGTAAATTGTTTTTCATGCGGTATAATGTCAAAGAAGTGAATAAAAACTTTAACATTAAAATCATGAAAACAAGGGTTTATAAATTTTTGGTATTAGCTGTGGCTGCAGGCTTGATAACAGCCTCATGCGAAAAAATGACCACTGCACAGGAAGCAGAAGAGATTCTGGAAACAGGTGCACTTATGCCTGTTCTTGAAGTGAAAAGTGACGGTACCAGCACCTTCAATCTTACAGGTGTAACACCTCCTTTTGACTCTACAGCTGATTTGTCTGCAACAGAGATTGAGTTCATATTTGCTGTAAGAGAGGATGAGAAGGTTGCAAGAGACCTATACAAAGCTTTTTTTGAGAAGTATCAGCTAAAAGCGTTTGATAACATTGCAAGGGCAGAGGCAAATCACATGAGGGCAGCCGAAATGTTATTTACTTATTACGAGATTGATTTTCCGGCAGCCGGTGATTATGGTATGTTTGCTGACTCGGCCAGACAGGCTAATTATAACAAATACCTATTACAGGGAGCAACAGCACTAGACGCTTTTAAGGTAATGGCTTACCTGGAAGAGGAGAATATAGTCTATTATGGAGAGGTTCTAAGTGATATATCTAATCCAAACATTAAGCTGGTAATTGAAAATCTTGCCAGAGCATCAGAAAACCATCTCAGGGCAGCCATAAGGCAAATAACTGCACTAGGTGGTACATATCAGGCTATGATTATGACAGAGGAGCAATTCAAGGCAATTATAGCCAAAGGATTTGAACAAGGGAAAAGATACAGGTACATGAATAATGGCCAGAGAACAAACAGCAATAACAGACTTAACGGTAATGGCCAGAGACGTGGAGGAGTAAATAAAAACGGTGAGTGCACCTTCACCCAGGGTGGTAATAACAATTCAGGCACAGACTCAGGCAGAGGCAGGCAGGGCAAAGGCTACAGAGGTGGCAGGGGATAATCTGTGATTAAGAGATAGACCTTAAAATTTCCCTCTCCTCTTTATTATACAAAAGAATTTCCCATAGCGGCCTTAATTGATCGTTGAAGATAATCAGAAGAAGAATTACTAATGCAATACCGACGATAATAAGCGACCATTTAACGGCAGATTTTGGGATCTTAAAATCAAAACCTCTCTTCTCTTTAGAGAGGTTTTTTATTACGTCGCTATCAGAGAATATCTTTAATTTTCTTGTCTTGAGGTTTTCAATAGTGCCGGGCTTTTCAAGTATTTTTACCTGGATAGGTTCTAAACCATATGAATCTTTGCTTATAAAAAGCTCTTTATCAATAATAAAAGAGTTTGTACCCCTCTCGTTGATTCTCATGTAGCCGAATCCCGGGAAGTCCACCCTCTTTTTGAGTTCCAGTTCAGCACTAAGCGCCGATATGAATTGCTCAATATATGCTTTTGCCCTGTCTTCTCTTACACCGGTCCTCTGAGCATACTTACTCTCCAGCAGCCCATCGTTCCAGGTCTCTTTACTTCTGAAAATCACCCTTCTGTACGGAGGATGAATTATTGTGGCCTTATCAGAAAAAACAGAGGGAGCAGGCTCGGCAATAAAACTGCCCATACCCGGGAGTGACACCCTGTCATTATCCATAATCAGCTCAATAAGCAGTTCTGAAATCAACTCAATATCCATATTACCTTTTATCTATTGGCAAAGTTATAAAAATTTGTTTCAAACATTTGGACTTTTATAAAATTCCACTTACATTTGCACTCCCAAATCGGAATTAAAATTCCTCGTTAGCTCAGTTGGTTAGAGCACCTGACTGTTAATCAGGGGGTCCTAGGTTCAAGTCCTAGACGAGGAGCTTAATATTATAAAAAGGCCGCATTAGCTTCGTTGCTTGCGGTCTTTTTTTGTGCTCACGTACTGGAGTACGCTGCGCAAAAAAAACCTTAGCGCCTCGCTTCTACGGCCTTTTAATAATATTACAATCTTTCAATTAGGGAACTTTGCCGCCTTGCATCTGCAGTCTTTAATCAATTTTAGAATGGTTAATTATTAGGTGCGGAAGATTTGCATACGAATTGCATACATAATGCATCTTTTTTGCTTGCGGGTTTGGGTGGGACGAACCTCTGTGGAACTGATTGGCTGCGTATTGCAAAACATAGATTTTACAAAAGCAAAAAAGTATATTTTGCAACTAACTCTTTATGATGGTGATAGAGGTTCGTTCCACCCACGCCTGTGCCAAGTCTGATCAATCCATTGCTCACACAAAATCAAATTGCTCTGCCGAACGGCTTAAAACGGCGAAGCACCACTCAAATCCGTCCGCAATTCCGGAAACAAATCTATATTGAAGCTGGGGGCTCTTTCCAGAACTAATTTTATTGGAAATTATACTCGCCAATTATCTCCTCAATCTTTTTTTCAGGCATGATTATGTTGAAGTGTTCCCAGAATTGGGGGTCGTAGGTGTATTTGAGGTCTGCGAAGATGTCGCGGGCGGAGAGGCGTTCGTCTGACTGGAAGGTTTCGACGTTTTGGGTGTCGGTTTTACAATTGGCCATTTCAAACCATAGGTGTAGGGGGGAGGTGAACATACGGCCGCGTTTTTTTACTTTGAACTGAAGGTCTCCTCTTACGTATGAGATGTGATAGTAGCCGTTGAATTTTTTGTATGAGACCTCGTATGATGCTTTAACGGGGATTACGTCGTGAGTCTTGCTCCTTTTGACAATTAGGTTGTCTGCAAATTTTCTGATGTGGTTAGGGTTGACCTCAAATTTTGCTTTTACGAGTGCTTGACTTTCTGCGTCTATGAAGAGCTCTCCCTGAAAGAGTGCGTCGAGAATCTCCTCTTTTTGGACAAAGGATATTACATATACTCGTCTGTCATCGATTTCAGTAATCTCAGTATGTGTGTAATTGTATAACTTCATTCCTGTTCTGTCAAGGAAATCCGGATAGTGCATCATTATGTCCAGCAGGTGGATGGCGTTGATAGTTGAGCGGAGTTTTGCAATAAGGGTGTCTTTTCCGGCCGTGTTGCTCTGCCTTCTCATCTTGAGTAATTTAACCTGGTCGGCCTTAAATGTAGGGGAGAGTCCTGCTTTGAATAGTTTAAGGACTGCTTCACTGAGAATTAGGCTGCTTTTATATTCTGTACCCTCTCTGTAGAATGCGGTAATATTTACGGGATCAGGGCTGTAGTTGATGTTTCTGTTTTTTAAGGTTTGGTAGAGAAGTGTGGTAGGATCTACAACTCGTACAATTACCTCCTGAAGTGGGATGACGGACTGCATCAATTCAATTGTAACGTTGCTCTCTGTCAGTAGCTTTTGAGATATTTTTCTCTGTTCGTACCCCATTGAGGAGAATACTATGGCTCTCTCTGATAGAGAATCTGGTAATGTTAACCTGAACGCACCCTCTTGATTTGTAATTGTCCCTATTGAGCACCCCTCCGGATTGACTGTTGCAAATGAAACCGGTTCTCCATTGTGTCTGTCAGTTACGCGCCCCTCAATTCTTATGTACTTTTCATCTGCTTTTATCTTGTCACTATTAACGGGAGCCGCCTTATAAATTAATATATACCCACCCTCTTTGCGGATTAACAGATTATCGTCCTGGGTAATGAATTTAACTGCCTCTTCAATTGAGTATGAGCCCGACTCTATCCTGCCTCTTTTTTTGTTGTCTACAGCCTTGCTATCGTATACAAAAAGATAGCCTGTCAATGTGGAGACATGGTTGAGTAACTCATATGCAGTTCCTCTTACTGTCTTGGTCCTGAATTTCTCCTGTGTTGTACCCGGTTGAGCAAAAGTTAAACCGACAGTTAAGGAAAATATCACTGTCAGTAAAACAAATAGTCCCGGTTTAAATTTCATTATTCAGGTTTGTTACAGGTGAATCTTAATAATCTTACCCTCGTTTGAGTATTTTAAATTCATTGCATTGCAAATCAACTCCACCATCGATTCCTGGTCCTCTCCGGTAAAGGTGGCAGTCATCTCTCTCATAGCGATTGCCGGGTCAATAACAATCTCTCTGTCTTTAAAATTGCGATTAAGTATAATTGCAATGTCGCTCAGTGACTGATCTTTGAAATGCATTCTTATGCGGTATTTTTTAAAATCTTCGTATTCATCAATTGTCAGCTTTTTTAACTGATTATTGTCTGAATATGCCTTCTCACCTGCAGATACATCTATTGTCATACCACTGTTCAGAAGAGTCAGGCGAACTTTACCTGTCTTTACTGACAATACAGTCTCGCCATCGTGGCTAATGAGTTCAAAAGAGGTCCCCAGCACCTGAACCTTTGTGTTCCCGGCATTAATAATAAATGGTTTTGACTCATCTCTTGCAATATCAAAGAAGGCTTCACCCTCCATTTCAATTTTTCTCTCCGCTGAGGAGAAAGCCACAGGATGTTTAATTGATGAATTTTCAGAGAGATAAACAATAGATCCATCCTCCAGCCTCGCTACAAAAGTTGTTCCTGAGATATCGTTTAATATCTCCTTACTTATGAGTTGTGTCTCCTCCTTCTCCCTGTTTATAAATATAAGACCGGCAGTAAGTAATAATACAAGAGTGGCTGCAAAAGCAAGGGCATATCTTAGTGACGGGCCCCTTCTCTGTTCCGGCTGTTCAATCAGGCCATCCCTGTCGAGCCTCTCCCTTAGTCTCGACCAGGCTTTATCTGTCATGAGCCTCTCCTCGTTTGATAGTTGTTTTTTCATCTTGTATATCCTGTTTCTTTTCTAAGCGTCTTTAGTGCCTTTCCCATTTCTGCCTCAACTGTTTTTACTGAGACCTCCAGCAGATTAGCAATCTCTTCGTATTTTTTTTCGCCGGCCCTGTGTAACATAAATATCTCTCTTCTTCTGGCCGGCATTTTTGAAATACTCTTTGTTATGATTTTTTCTAACTCTCCCGCCTCTGCATTCTCCAGCGGGTTACCATCATCGGTCTCAATCCTCAAATATTCAAGTTCACCTGAAGTGCTATTTTCAAATTTTCTCCGTCTGCAGTAGTCAATAGATCTGTTTCTGATTGAGTTGAAAAGGTAGCTTTTTACACTTCTGGTTATTGACAACCCCTCTCTCTCTCTCCAAAGATTGTAAAACAGCTCTTGAACAATCTCTTCTGATACCTCAACCCTGCCGGTAATTTTTGCAGAATAATAGAGGAGGGGGGTGTAATAGCTTTTAAACAGATTTTCAAAGCTTTTAATATCCCCCTCTCTAATTTTTAAGACCAGTACCAGATCACTTAACATTGGCGGGCTCTTTAACTCCTCAAATATACTAAATTGTAAAGCTATTTGTTGTTGTTTATTGCTTTTCTCAGTTTCTCAACTGCATTCTCGAGAGACTCTTCAGGTTGAATAATGTTAAAATCTTCCCAGAAATCCTCGTCAAGGAAATTTGTAACCTTATCAGAAAGTGATTGATTATCTTTAAAAGCAACCTTTCCGGAAATTCTCTGTACATCTTCAGGATTACTATCTGTAATAACTGTTTCTGATACTATTGAGTAGCTTGTAGAGAATAGCCTTTTCTTCCAGTCGCACTTGAAATTTATTTCACTTCTCAGGTAGTGAAGAAGCGCCAGACCACCCTCCTGTCTGTAAGTTACTGTAAATGCAACCCCTTCAGGTTTAAACTGCAACCCGAATGGTTTTTTCTTCAGGATTGCCTGAGTTGCCTTGTTCTTATCGTTCATATTAAGGCTGAATTCTGCTCTTGAGAATGTAAATGTCTCTTTGTCAATAAATAGTTTGCCTGTATAAAGAGCAAAAGGCATTATAACCCGAGGGTGGAAGCTTACAACATGGTGTGGCCTTTCACCTATCATTACTGATTCTCCAACTACAAAACTGTACATGTCAAGATTTTCGTAACTAAGAATCAGGTCTGGATTCTTTACAACGTCAAGGTATATTGAAAGATTTGGACCACCCAGAAGTTTTACCATGAGGGTGTCTTTTGGATCTGGACTTACAAGTTTACGACCTTTGTAAATTTGTACAGCATCCCTTTCGATCCCATCAAAATAGGGTGTTTTGTACATCTCAACAACTGCCTCGGATACATTAATGTAACTTCTGCGTTTTTTAACGGTCTCTCTGTAAAATCCAGAAAGAGTGTTCTTTGTTGTAGGATAGTTATTTACCACCCTCTCGATGGCAATCTCAACTATTGCTCTTCCATCCATACCAAGAACAGTTGCAGGATCCAGTTGACTCATCTTTGGTTCAAGAGAGATTTCCAAATCGTTTTTGTCCTGACCATCTAAAGGCAATACAAAATTTGAATACCCCAAATGTGAAAACACGATAGCTTTTGCCCTGGAGCCCTCTTTAATTTTAATTGTAAACTCTCCTTTGGAGTTTGCTATTGTTCCCACATTTGAACCCTTGAGGGCGACTACCGCGTACTCTAGCCTTTTTGATGATGACTTCTCTTTAACAACTCCACTTATTGTGATAAAGCCCTTTTCTGTTTGTGACCATGCCGGACTTTGCTGGGCAAGCATAAGAACTGTAATTGCCAGTCCTATGAAATGTCTGAATGTTGCTTTCATGTTTTCCCTTTTTTTAAAGTTTTACTCTTCTGCTATCAAGACGAACAACTCTTTCTTTACCCTATGTTTTTATTCTATACTTTTTGCTTCAAAAAATTACGTTTATACTATCAATCTGTAAGCAGAGTGTAATTATTTTAATATTAAATGGTACTTATTAGTTATTGTATTGTTTAATTTATTTAAATTTACTTGCCCTATCAGAATCTGTGTCTCCGTTTCAGTATAATTATTTAAAACCTGATGAATGGAACCAATATCAGATCTTATCAGGCGCCTTGCCGACAGGTACGGACGCGAAAGAAGCAGTCTGCTGCCAATATTACAGGGGGTTGTTGAACA
>JAVEZL010000003.1:48615-58970 GCA_034003005.1 Bacteroidales bacterium | reverse complement strand
CCGTTTCAGTATAATTATTTAAAACCTGATGAATGGAACCAATATCAGATCTTATCAGGCGCCTTGCCGACAGGTACGGACGCGAAAGAAGCAGTCTGCTGCCAATATTACAGGGGGTTGTTGAACAGGAAAAATACCTCTCTGAGTACTCCATGACAGAAATTGCAAGAGAACTTAATCTGCCAGCTGCCGATGTATACGGTACAGCGACTTTCTACTCTTTTCTTGAATACAAGAAAATGGGCAGATACATTATCCGGCTTTGTAAAACAATAACCTGCTCAATGAAAGGAGAGAATCAGATCTTGCTTACTATTCAGGATCTCCTTAAGATTAAAGTGGGTGAAACAACTCCGGATGGCAACTTCTCTCTACTTCAAACAAATTGCCTCGGCTTTTGTCACAAAGCTCCGGCAATGCTTATCAACAATGAAGTGTACAATGAATTAACTCCGGAAAAAGTCCGTGATATTCTGACCAGTTACATAAACAGTAATGGTGGAGGAATTAAAAATGTCAACAACTCATCTACTTAAGAGAGCAGACTTTATTTTTAAAAGTGACAACGACTGGAAAGATGTTCTGAAGAAGAACCTTAACAGAAAAGCAAACGAACTGATTAATGAGCTTATAAGCTCAGAGCTCAAAGGCAGAGGAGGAGCAGGATTCCCCACCGGCCTCAAATGGAAAGTTTCATCTGAAATTGACTCAGATGAAAAATATGTTATCTGTAATGCAGATGAGGGAGAGCCCGGAACTTTTAAGGACAGGGAGATCTTATCAAGAGTACCATTCAAGGTACTAACAGCCATTGCTGTTTGCGGACATGTAACCGGTGCAAAAAAAGGTTTTATCTATCTCAGGGGGGAGTATTTCTTCCTCAGGGATGATTTAGATAAAGCAATAAAAGAATTTGAAGAGTATTGTATATCAATTGGATTTGATTTCAATATCTCAATTTTTATGGGATCCGGAGCCTATATCTGTGGTGAAGAGACTGCCCTTTTTGAATCGATGGAAGGGAAAAGAGGGGAACCCCGGAATAAACCGCCGTATCCTTCATCTTGCGGGTATATGAATAAGCCTACAGTAATTAACAACGTAGAGACTCTGGCTCATACATACACCATTTTTAAATATGGTGCAAAGCGTTTTTATGATCTTGGAGTACAGTTTTCCAGAGGTACAAAACTCTTTTCAGTGTCCGGTGATACCCCAAGACCTGGAATATATGAACTTGAGCTTGGGATGAGCCTGTCAGATTTTGTTGAGGAGTTTGGAGACGATGATACAAAAGCTGTTCAAGTGGGAGGTGCCTCCGGCTTTCTTGTTCCCAGGAAGAGGTTTGCCGAGACCACTATTGGTTTTCAGGGGAGACTTGTAGGGATTTCACTGCCCACCGGGGGCTCTATGATGCTTTTCAACAGCTCCAGATCTATGTTTAACGTACTGGACAACTATCTGAATTTCTTTGCGGAGGAGTCATGCGGACAGTGTACTCCGTGCAGGGTAGGGTGTCAGCAACTTCTCAGGGGAATCAAGGCTGTAAAAAGAGGAGAGAAAAACGCAGGATACCTTGATAAGTTGTTAAAACTTGCCGAGACTATGACATTTACTGCCAAGTGCGGGCTTGGACAGTCTGTAGCAAACTCATTCTCATCAATTGTTGAGAATTTCAGAGAGGAGATGATATACTGATCTCAAACATTTAATTCAATGGAAAAGAGAATCAAGATCACAATAAATGGAGAGACCACAGAGGTTCCTCCAGGGACTTCAGTTCTGGATGCGGCCCGTCAGTCGGGAGTAATTATCCCTACTCTTTGCTATCACAAAGATTTGTGTGTAGCCGGGAATTGTCGTGTTTGTGTAATAGAGATTGCGGGTCAGAAGAGGCTCGCTGCTGCCTGTGCCACACCTTGCGAAGATGGCATGGAGGTTTTGACAAATACACTAAAGGTGAGAAATGCAAGGAAGCACATAATTGAATTGCTGCTTTCTGAGCATAATGCAGAGTGTACAAGTTGCTACAGAAATGGAAACTGTGAGCTTCAAAAACTAGCCTCTGACTATAAGATAATGACTCAGGATTTTATTGACCTGATTCCGTTCAAGAACTTTACAATTGACAACTTCTCTCCTTCAATAATTAAGGATGACAGCAAGTGTATCAAGTGTCAGAGATGTGTAAGGACCTGTGCAGAATTACAGAGTGTTAATGCTCTTACAATGGCATATAAGGGTGAGCATGCCAGAATTACAACCTTCTTTGAAAAGTCTATGCATGATGTAGTGTGTACAAATTGCGGACAGTGTGTTAACCATTGCCCTACAGGTGCACTTACAGAGAGGAATTATATTGAGGAGGTTTGGAGTTCTCTGGCAGATAAAAGCAAGTTTGTAATTGTACAAACAGCACCTGCCGTAAGGGTTGGTCTGGGTGAAGAGCTGGGGTTTGATCCCGGTGAGCGTGTAACCGGTAAAATGGTAGCTGCACTCAAGAGGCTCGGATTTTATGCTGTAATGGACACAGACTTTACTGCAGATCTTACCATAATGGAGGAGGGGACAGAGCTTTTGATGAGACTTAAAGATGCTTTGGTTGATAAAAAGGATGTGAAACTTCCGCTTGCAACATCTTGCTCTCCAGGATGGATCAAGTTTATTGAGCATCTTTATCCAAACCTTCTTGGACATCTTTCTTCCTGTAAATCGCCTCAGCAGATGTTTGGGGCACTGGTGAAGACCTATTATGCAAAGGCGAGAAAAATTGACCCTTCAAATATAGTATCGGTATCAATAATGCCTTGTACAGCGAAAAAATTTGAAGCGGCACGTCCTGAGATGCGTGACAGCGGATTCAGGGATGTGGATTATGTACTCACAACAAGAGAACTTGCCATCATGATAAAACAGGCAGGAATTGATTTTTTGAAGCTGCCAGATACAAGTTTTGACAGGCTGATGGGAGAATCCACCGGGGCCGGAGTTATTTTTGGGGCAACAGGCGGAGTTATGGAGGCAGCCCTTAGGACAGCTTATGAACTGGTAACCGGAAGGGAAGTCCCGTTTGAAAACCTGAATATTACGCCGGTAAGGGGGATGGAAGGGGTGAAAGAGGCTTCAATAATTATTGATAATCCGCTAAAAGAGTGGTCATTTCTGGATGGTGTTAAGCTTAATTGTGCTGTAGCACATGGTCTTGCAAATGCAAAGGTTGTTATGGACGCAGTGAGTGAAGGAAAGGCAAATTATCACTTTGTTGAATTCATGGCATGTCCGGGCGGATGTCTGGGAGGAGGAGGTCAGCCTATCCCTACAAATCCTGAGGTTAGAAAGAAAAGAGCACTTGCTATTTATGCTGAGGATGCCGGTATGCCTCTTAGAAAATCGCATCAGAATCCGGAGATAATAAAAATTTACAAGGAGTTTCTGGGTAAACCGCTTGGAGAAAAATCTCATAAGCTTTTACACACAACTTATATAAAGAGAACCAATTTTTAATTTAACAAAGATGAGCCTATGAATGCATTCGAAGAAAGTCGAGTCAACACGACTGTTATTGACGAGATTGTCTCCAGGCACAGAGGGAAACCGGGCGAACTGCTTACTGTAATGGAAGAGATACAGGAGGCCAGTGAGTTTAAGTTTCTTGACGATTCCAGCATGGAGTATCTCTCCTCATCTGTAAAGGTACCTCTGTCACAAATCTATGGCGTGGCTACCTTCTACTCCTTTTTTAACCTGAAACCACAGGGAAAACACACAATTATCGTATGCAGGGGAACTGCCTGTCATACAAAAGGTTCCAAAATTTTACTTGACGATCTATCTCTCCTGCCGGGGTGTAAAGAGGCCTTTGATTCGGGAGAGAGCTCTTTTACTACAGAGGATAAGCAGATAACTGTTAAAACAGTTGCTTGCTTTGGTCAGTGCGCACTGGCTCCTGTTGTAGCTGTGGACGGAGTGATTTACAGTAATGTAACCTCTGAACAGATTAAAAAATTATTACAAAACTTACAGGAGGACAACAAAGATGAGAATCTCAGACTTAGTTGAGTTGAATAAACTCAGGGAGAGCGCTTCTAAGAAGATCCTCCCGGATAAACCCTACATTGCTGTGGGGATGGGTACTTGCGGGATAGGCAGAGGAGCAGAGCTGCTATATGACAGCTTTGAAAGAATTATTGGTGAGAGAAATCTTGATATTATTCTTAAAAAGACCGGATGCTTTGGCTTTTGTTCTGAGGAACCTCTGGTAAACATATATATGCCGGGATTTCCTCTCATTATTATGCATAATGTTTCTGAAATTGACGTAATACCTATTATCGGTGGTATCATAAAAGGGATCATGCCATACAGAAATGTATTATGCAGAATAGAAGAGTGGGATTTCATTACAGGAAAGTTTGAGTTTGGCAAAGGACTTACTGACTATCCTCTTTGGAATGAGATTCCTTTTTTCAAATGGCAGAAAAAGATTGTACTCAGAAACTGCGGGCTTATAGCTCCGGATGATATAGAAGAGTACATAGCAGTGGGAGGTTACCAGCCACTTTATCGATCTCTGTTTGAGATGACTCCTGCAGGAGTGGTTGATGAGGTAAAAAGCTCCAGGCTGAGAGGCAGAGGAGGTGCCGGATTCCCTACAGGTATTAAGTGGGAGATGATGGCTAAGCGAGAGGCCCCTCAAAAATATATAATCTGTAATGCAGATGAGGGAGACCCTGGTGCTTTCATGAATAGAAATGAGATAGAGAGTGATCCATTCATGTTGCTTGAAGGCATGACTATAGGTGCTTTTGCAATGGGGGCAACAAAAGGTGTTGTCTATATAAGGGCAGAGTATCCGCTTGCAGTCAGGCGGCTTAAGAGCGCGATTGAGCAGGCAAAGAGTTATGGATTACTTGGCGAAAATATTTTGAATTCCGGATTCAGTTTTGATCTTGACATCGTAGAGGGTGCAGGAGCATTTGTTTGCGGAGAGGAGACTGCTCTTATTCATAGTATTGAGGGTAAGGCAGGCCGACCATCGCCACGCCCTCCATATCCGGCAGAGAAGGGGCTATACGGAATGCCAACAAACATTAACAATGTTGAGACATGGTGTAATATTCCGGTGGTTATCTCTAAAGGCGGAGAGTGGTTTACCGTAACAGGCACTGAAAAGAGTGCCGGTACCAAGGTTTTTTCACTTGTTGGAAAAGTAAAGAACACAGGTCTTATAGAGTTACCTCTTGGTTCAACTCTTGAGACAATTGTTTTTAAAATAGGTGAGGGTACCGGAACCCAGAAGAGGGTTAAGGCAGTTCAAACCGGTGGCCCTTCAGGTGGTTGTATACCTGTTGACTATCTTAACACACCTGTCGATTACGAGTCGCTTAGTTCGTTAGGCTCAATAATGGGCTCCGGTGGTATGGTTGTAATGGACCAGGATAACTGTATGGTTGACGTTGCAAGATATTTCACCGAGTTCTCTAATGGAGAGTCTTGCGGTAAATGTACTCCATGCAGAGAGGGACTTGCTCAAACTCTGAGGATTATAAACAAATTCACTGAGGGTAAAGCAACAGAGGCAGATATCCGTGCCTTGGAAAACCTGGGCAAGGTGATAAAATCAACAGCACTTTGTGGCCTTGGTCAGACAGCACCTAACCCTGTACTTACTACTCTTCGTTACTTCAGGGACGAGTACGACCACCACATGATTGAGAAGAAATGTGAGCCGGGAGTATGCCAGGAGCTGTTCTCTGCTTTGTGCGAGAATAGTTGCCCAATGCATATGAATATACCAAGATATTTGCAGCTGCTTAAG
This sequence comes from Bacteroidales bacterium, assembly GCA_034003005.1. Classification (GTDB taxonomy): domain Bacteria; phylum Bacteroidota; class Bacteroidia; order Bacteroidales; family UBA932; genus Bact-08. The sequence continues at coordinate 53,152 of JAVEZL010000003.1, read as the reverse complement.
GAGGACAAACTTCAGGATGCATTTGAGTCAACACTCAGAGATAATCCACTACCGTCATCAATAGGCAGAATCTGCCACTTCCACTGCCAGATGAAATGCAGACGGGAAGCAATAGATGCCTCTGTATCACAAGGTGATATACACAGATACATTTCAGATACAGCTTACAATGAAGGTTTTGCAAAGAATGTCTACGACAGACTTATTAGAGAGAAACTGCCTCAGACTCACAAGAGGATTGCTATTGTGGGATCCGGCCCGGCCGGGCTTACAGCAGCTTTCTACCTTGTAAGGCTTGGTCATGATGTTACAGTTTTTGAGGCTGAATCAGAGGCCGGTGGAATCTTAAGATGGGGAATACCTAAGTACAGGCTCCCATTGGACGTTTTTGACCATGAGGTTAAGTTTATTAAAGATCTGGGTGTAAACTTTGTCTTCAACACTAAGATAGGCAGGGATATTACCATGGAGGAGCTTGAGCGCGATTACAATATTGTGGTTCTTGCTTTGGGTGCTCACAAAGACATGAGCCTGGGAATAAACGGTTGCGAACTTGAGGGTGTTCTCTCAGGGATGGAGTTCCTAAAAGATGTTGCAAAGGGTAAAGTACCTGAAATGGGTAAGCATGTTGTTGTTGTGGGTGCAGGTAACGTTGCAATTGACGCTGCCCGCACTGCTCAGAGATTTGGAGCGGAAGTTACTGTTGTTTACCGCAGAATGAAGCCAGATATGCCTGCAAATAAAGATGAAATTAAAGGTGCAGAGATGGAGGGCGTAAACTTCCTCTTCTTGAGTACTCCTAAAGAGATTCTTGCAGACACAAATGATAAGGTTAGGGGTATTGAACTTATGAAAATGGCCTGCGGAGAGATAGACCTCTCTAACAGAAGAAAGCCAGTTCCTACCGGAGAGTCATTTATACTTCCTTGTGATACAGTTATCATGGCTGTAGGCGAAGAGGTTGATGCATCATTTGCTAAAGAATTTGGTATTAAGACTGTTAGTAACGGAAATATTGATGCAGACCACTTTACCTATACTACAAATCACCCAAGAATTTATGCTGTTGGTGACGCTGTAACAGGCCCTGCAACAGCTGCTGAAGCTATGGGTATTGCCAAGAAAGCAGCTGAGGTTATCGACTGGAAACTTATGAACAAGAGGCGGTTCCATAAATTGTTCAGAGGATTTGAATACAGTGATGAGGTCCCTTTGAAGCCAGAAGGAGGAAACAGACACTACACTATTAAGCGTCCTCTGGAGGAGAGAACCGGCAATTTCAAGGAGATTAATCTTGGCTATACTAAAGAACAAGCTTACGCTGAGGCCTCCAGATGCCTGAGATGCGATGTAAGGGTAATTGTAAACACAGAGGAGGAATAAGCAATGGAAAAAAGAAAAATAACCATAACAATTGATGGCAGGCAGTATCAGATTAAAGAGGGTAAAACTATTCTTGAAAGCTGTAAAGAGCTTGGAATAAGCATACCTTCTTTGTGCTACCTGAAGGATATATCATCAAATGCCTCTTGTGGTATTTGTGTAGTTGAAGTAAAGGGTGCAAAAAGTCTTGTGAGAAGTTGCGTTACTGCAGCATCTGACGGGATGGAGGTTAAGACCCACTCACCTGCAATTAATCAGGCCCGTATTATGAATCTTCAGCTACTGCTGGCTAATCACCCTAAGGATTGCCTTATGTGTGAGAGGAATGGCAATTGTGAGCTGCAGGACCTCTCCTCTGTACTGGGAGTGAGAGATACCCCTTTTGATATGACAAAGCCGGTTGTTGCTAAAGATGATACATCTCTTGCGCTTATTCGTGATCCAAATAAATGCATTCTTTGCGGAAGGTGTGTTGCTGTTTGTGCGGAGGTTCAGACTGTCTACGCAATTGATTTTGCAGGACGTGGGCTTAAATCAAAAATTGCCACATACAAGGATAAAGGGCTGGGCAATGTTGCCTGTACAAACTGTGGCCAATGTGCTTTAGTTTGTCCTACAGGAGCAATTGTTGAGAGGGACGAATCCCACCAGCTCTTCAAAGATATTTATGATGAGGGCAAAGTAGTCATTGTTCAGACTGCCCCGGCAATACGTGTGGGAATAGGTGAAGCAATGGGAATGGAGGATGGAGCCCTTGTAACCGGGCAGATGGTATCTGCTTTAAGGAGACTTGGATTTGACAAGGTGTTTGACACTCAATTCACTGCAGACCTCACCATTATGGAGGAGGGGCATGAATTAATCAAGCGTCTTACAACAAATGGTAAATTACCTATGGTTACCTCATGCTCTCCGGGATGGATTAAATTCATTGAGCATTTCTATCCAAAATCACTTGCACATCTCTCCACATGCAAATCGCCTCAGCAGATGTTTGGAGCTGTGGCTAAAACATATTACGCAGAGAAGATGGGCATAGATCCCCGCAGGCTTGTGGTAGTATCAATAATGCCATGTACCGCTAAGAAGTTTGAGTGTAAGAGGCCGGAAATGCAATCGGCATACCTGTGGTGGAAGGAGAAGATGAACCTGTCAGAGAAAGAGGCATTCTTTGACGTTGACTATGTACTCACTACCAGGGAGCTGGCCAGAATGTTTAAAATGACCGGTGTTGATTTTAAAAATCTTCCTGATGAGGACTTTGATCACCCTTTGGGAATATCTACCGGAGCAGGAGCAATTTTTGCTGCTACTGGTGGTGTTATGGAGGCGGCTGTCAGGACAGCTTATGAAGTTGTGGCTGGCAAACCTCTTCCTGATTTGGACCTAAAGGTTGTCAGAGGTTTTGACGGAATTAAAGAGGCTGAGCTGGACATAAACGGAACTAAACTTAAGGTTGCAGTAGCTCATACACTTAAGAATGCCAGAGTTCTGCTTGACCAGATTGAAGAGGGTAAATCTCCATATGCATTTATTGAGGTCATGACATGCCCCGGAGGGTGTCTTGGCGGTGGAGGTCAACCAATTCCTACTACATGGGAGATTAGACAAAAGCGAGCAAACTCAATTTACAGAGAGGACTCTATAAAACCTTTAAGAAAATCACACGATAACCCTGCTATTAAGGAGCTTTACGATGTTTTTCTCAAGGAGCCGCTTGGCCATGTTTCTCATGAACTTCTTCATACAGACTACACGGAGAGAGGTATCTATTGAAAACCTGATTAATTATTCCCAGTATCATACAAATGGTTATATTTGCTATCTATTATGTTACTGGGAATAATTCATAATATCTCAATTCTGCTGGCATTATCAATGCTGCATTATCTCTTTGGCCTCAAACCGGTTAATCAGTTCAAGGGTGTCAGAGAGATTTCACTTGGTATTGTTATAGGCTCTATAGGTATTATTTTGATGCTCTCACCATGGACTTTGCAGCCGGGGCTTGTGTTTGATTCAAGATCAATCCTGCTATCTGTTACCGGACTCATTATTGGTCCTATACCCACCATTATTGCTATGGCCACAACTGCGCTCTACCGTATCTATATGGCGGGAGATGGAATTGTTATGGGCGTAGCCACAATTCTTACATCCGGTACTACAGGTATTCTTTGGGGTGCTTTTAGAAAAAACTGGTATAAAAAGAACCGGGTAAAGGAGTTACTAATGCTGGGACTCCTTACACATATTATTATGATTGCAGATATGATATTTCTGCCGGAGGAGCTGAGATTGAGCACCCTAATTAATGTGGGACCGGTGGTAATGACAGCTTATCCGCTTGCTACAGTATTTCTGGGGATAGTCATGCTCACAAATATTGACAGATATGAGAGTATGTCAAGATATAAGGAGGCTGAGGAGCGTAAAACGTCATTCTTTAATGCAAGTAAGGATATGATGTTTATCAAGGACAATAATTTCAGATATCTGGAGGTAAATGAAGCTCTCCTGAGGTTTTTTGGGAAAGGTGCAAGTGAGGTGATAGGAAAGACAGACAGTGAGTTACTTAAAGAGGGAGACCTGGATGATGTTATTATTTCTGATAATGAAGTGCTTGATAAAAATTCCACTGTCAAAATTGAGGAGAGATTTGGTGCAAGACTATATGAGGCAACTAAATTTCCTGTAATTCTCGAATCTGGTAAATATGGTGTTGGAGGTGTTGTAAGAGACTTAACTTCTGCTGCTCAGAAGAGAGAGGTTCAGGAGGCAATTCTCAATATTTCACGGAGTTCACTTAATCAGACAAATTTGAGTAAATTCCTTGAAGAGGTTCATAAACAGCTTGGTTCGATATTATCTGCAAAAAATATATACGTTGCATTATATAATAAGGTAAAAGATGAATATAGTTACCCGTATTTTGTAGACGAGGTAGATACCGTTGAGCCGGGTTTAACAGAAGTTCTTCACGGATCGCTTACTGATTATGTAAGAAGAAGCGGGAAGGGGAAGATTATTAATTTTAACATTGAAGAGGATCTTAGAAAAGATGGTTTAATTTTCGCAACCTATGGAACAGACTCTTCTGTATGGATGGGTGCTCCGCTTTTTGACGTAAATTTTCAAGAGGTTATTGGGGTTA
>JAVEZL010000003.1:20940-48515 GCA_034003005.1 Bacteroidales bacterium | reverse complement strand
ATTAATTTTAACATTGAAGAGGATCTTAGAAAAGATGGTTTAATTTTCGCAACCTATGGAACAGACTCTTCTGTATGGATGGGTGCTCCGCTTTTTGACGTAAATTTTCAAGAGGTTATTGGGGTTATTGTAGTACAGGATTATGAGGATTCAAGGGCATATAATGAAGATGATCTTGCTCTTCTTGAGATTTTTGCAAATAACATAGGGATGTTTATTGAAAGAATCAAAAACATTGAAATTCTGAAAGAGGCAAAGATAAGAGCTGAGGAGAGTGATAAACTTAAAAGCTCATTCCTGGCGAATATGAGTCACGAAATCCGTACACCTATGAATGGAATTATGGGTTTTGCAAATCTTCTTCTTGAAGAGGTTGAGGATCCTGAACATAAAGGTTATCTTGAAATTATTTCAAAGAGTGCAGACAGACTCCTGGCAACAATAAATGATGTCTTGGATATATCAAGAATTGAGGCAGGCCAGGTTGTCATCTCTAATAGTGTGTTTGACCTTAATGAGCTTGTCACAGAACTACATGGTTTTTTCAAGGCAAATACTACAAAACTAGATATAAGAATCTCACTTGGCTCTTCAGAACCTTTTATGGTTAATACAGATAAAATCAAACTTAACCAGATTCTCACAAACCTCCTTGGGAATGCAATTAAGTTTACAAAGGAGGGTTATGTGGAGTTAGGATACTCTGTAGGGATAGATAATTTCACTCTATTTGTGAAAGATACCGGCATTGGTATTCCTGAAGATAAACTTGAAGCTGTATTCGACAGGTTTGTCCAGGCTCACACTACATCTGACAACGAATTTGAAGGGACCGGATTAGGGCTGTCAATCTCAAAGCTTTTTGCTGAGATTTTGGGAGGTCGCCTTTGGGTTAAATCAAAAATAGGGGAGGGTAGTACTTTCTTCCTAACCCTCCCGCAAGAGTAATCTATTTAAATCCCCTTTAATTTATACAGCTTCCGTTTGCTAGTTTCTCCTCAGGAGTCACAATCCTCATCTTACCATTCTCCTCCTTTGCCATAAGAATCATGCCCTTTGATTCAATACCCTTAATCTTCCTTGGAGCCAGGTTTGCCAGGATACATATCTGTTTACCCAAAATCTCTTCAGGAGTATAGTATTCAGCAATTCCTGATACTATTGTTCTTTGATCGACCCCGGTGTCAATTAGGAGTTTAAGCAGTTTGTCGGTTTTAGGAACTCTTTCCGCTTCAAGTACAGTTGCGGTTCGGATATCCATCTTCATGAACTCATCATATGTGCACTCATCTTTAATTGGAGTAATCTCTGCCTTAGAAGACTCTTCCGGTGTCTCTTCTACCTTTGGTTTTAGCGCCTCAAGTTTTGCAAGCTGATGATCAATAGCTTCATCTTCAATTTTTTCAAAAAGAAGTCTTGCATCGTTTATTTTGTGACCAGGCAAAAGGATGGAGTCAGAACCCAGATCTTCCCAGTTCCTGCTTTTCATGTTGAGCATATATGAGAGTTTCTGAGTTGTGTGTGGAAGGAATGGTTCAAATGCAATTGCAAGATTTGCGCAAATTTGCAAAGATGTGTTAAGAATGGTAGCCACTCTCTCCATATCGGTTTTTGAAAGTTTCCATGGTTCTGTGTCTGCAAGGTATTTGTTGCCAAGTCTGGCAAGGTTCATAGCCTCCCTGAGTGCTTCACGGAACTTAAAGTTCTCAAGGCTCTCCTCTATGTTTTTCTTGATAACCGGGATTTGAGCCAGAGTCTCTTCATCAATATTTTCACTCTTAAGATGTGAAGGGATCTCGCCATTAAAGTATTTATGAGTAAGGACTACTGCACGGTTTACAAAGTTACCCAGTATTGCTACAAGTTCACTGTTGTTTCTTGTCTGGAAATCCTTCCATGTGAAATCATTGTCTTTTGTTTCAGGTGCGTTTGCACACAAAACATATCTCAAGACATCCTCTTTTCCCGGGAACTCATCGAGATATTCGTGAAGCCAAACTGCCCAGTTTCTTGATGTTGAGATTTTGTTGCCTTCCAGATTAAGGAATTCATTTGCAGGTACATTGTCCGGAAGAATATAACCGTCTCCGTATGCCTTAAGCATTGCCGGGAAAACAATACAATGAAATACAATATTGTCCTTTCCTATAAAATGGAGGAGTCTGGTGTCGTCACTTTTCCACCACTTCTCCCACTCATCAGGCATTAATTCAATGGTATTTGATATGTAGCCGATAGGCGCATCAAACCATACGTACAATACTTTTCCCTCCGCCCTTTCAACAGGAACAGGTACGCCCCAGTCAAGGTCTCTGCTTACCGCACGTGGCTGAAGACCACTGTCCAGCCATGATTTGCACTGGCCATAAACATTGGTTTTCCACTCTTTGTGCTGTTCAAGAATCCACTCTCTCAGCCATGGTTCGTACTGATCAAGCGGCAAATACCAGTGGGATGTTTTTCTAAGAACCGGAGTGCTGCCACTAAGAGCAGATTTTGGATTTATCAGTTCATTAGGGCTAAGGGTGCTTCCACACTTTTCACACTGGTCTCCGTATGCGTTTTCCGCGCCGCATTTGGGACAGGTTCCTGTAATGTATCTATCCGCCAGAAAATGGTTTGCCTCTTCATCAAAATATTGTTCACTCTCACGCTCAATAAATTTTCCATCATCATACATTTTTCTGAAGAACTCTGATGCAGTCCTGTGATGAATTTCTGAGCTTGTGCGGGAGTAAATATCAAAGCTAATTCCGAGTCTTTCAAAAGAGTCGTGTATGATAAGATGGTATTTATCAACGACCTCCTGAGGGGTAGAGTTCTGTTGTTTTGCCTTGATGGTAATAGGAACACCGTGCTCATCTGAACCACATATAAATCTTACATCTCTTCCACGCATTCTCAGATACCTGGCATATATGTCTGCAGGGATGTACACTCCTGCAAGGTGACCAATATGTACTGCCCCGTTTGCATAGGGAAGGGCTGCTGTTATCAGGTGTCTTTTGTAGCTCTTTTCCATTTTATGATAAATTATATTGTTAATCTGTTAAGCTCTTTTGAGAGCGTATTCCTTACTGATAGGAGAGTCTGAATGTTTTTCATAAGCTCCTTCTGTTTTACCTCATCTTCCGGAGGTGTTTTCTTCAGTCTGTCCCACATATCCTGATATGCAATAGATGTAATCTTTGCTTTGTATATCATTATCGCTTTAGGAACAACCAATGATAGTACTTTCTCCTCAGGAATAAGAGAAGCAACAAATTGTTTGATATTGAGACTATGCTCCTGAATCAGGATAGATGATGTAAGGGTAACCACTTCAGGGTCCTGATGGTTTGTAAAATGCTTCTGAATTTCTTCCTGGGACAACTCTCTGACCTTGTAGTACTCTTCAAACATATTCTTGTAGAGCAGGTTCTGAAACTCCAGGTCATCAGTCTGAAGCTCGTTTAGAATAAATTGTGAAACGGAAATAGGTGAGATTGCTCCCTCTTCTGTTCCATAAAGCGGAAATTCGCCGAATTTAAGCAAGTAGTAAAGTAACTCTTTTTCTGCAGGCTCATAATAGACATCTCTTACAAAAACCGGAAGACTATCTCCTGTGTCAATATCTGGAATTTGTGTAAGTGGTAGTGTCTCTTTTACATCTACCTCCTTTCCATACGCTCCGTAAGGAGATCTAACCTTTCTGAGTTTATTAACCTCTCTTGCGAGTAAGTTCTGGTCAAACTTAAGCTTAATACTGCACTCTTCAATATAGACTGCTCTGGTGATTGCATCCGGGATAACAGAGATGCTTGTAACGACCTCATTAATCAACTGTCTTCTCTTAATAGGGTCTTTGTCTGCCTCCTGTGATAATAGCTCAATCTTAAACTCAATGAAGTCCTTTTCAGAGCTTTCCAGATAGTCTTTCAGCTGGGCAGAAGAGTTTCCTCTTGCATACGAGTCGGGGTCCTCTCCGTCTGGAAAAAGTACCACCCGCACCTGCAAACCCTCTTCAAGCAACATGTCAATTCCTCTTAGAGAGGCCTTTATACCAGCCGGATCACTATCGTAAAGGATTGTCACATTGGGGGCAAATCTCCTTATAAGCCTTACCTGTTCCGAGGTTAGGGAGGTTCCGCTTGAGGCTACAACATTCTCCACACCTGCCTGAACCAGAGATATCACATCAGTGTAACCCTCTACAAGATAGCACTTTTGTAACCGAGAAATGGCACTCTTTGCAAAGTATATTCCGTAAAGAGACCTGCTTTTATTGTAAATTTCAGTCTCAGGAGAGTTTATATATTTTGCGATATTCTTGTCTGTCCTGAGTGTCCTTCCTCCAAATGCAATTATCCTTCCAGTAAGAGAGTGGATAGGAAACATTACCCGGTCGTAGAAACGGTCTGCAAGCTCACCGGTCTGCTCACGCTCCACACCCAGCCCGGAAGATATTACGAACTCTTTTTTATATCCCGCTCTTAGTGCTGCCGATGACATTGATCCCTCTCTGCCCTCAGGTGCCCATCCAAGCTGGAATTTTCTGATTGTCTCCTCAGAAAACCCTCTCTCCTGAAAATAGCTAAGTGCAACAGAGCGTCCTCTTTGTGAATTCCAGAGAGAGTTGACATAAAAATCTCTGGCAAACTCAGATACAACAAGCAAACTCTCGCTTTTTAGTCTTTGCTGAACCTCGGCCTCACTCTCCTCTCTCTCCTCTACCTCAATTCCGTACTTTCTTCCCAGAAATTTGAGTGCCTCAACATAAGTCAGGTGCTCGTGTTCCATTACAAAGTTGACAGTATTGCCAGCCTTTCCGCATCCAAAACATTTATAAATGCCTTTGGATGGGGAGACTGAAAATGAGGGAGTCTTTTCATTGTGGAAGGGGCAGCAAGCTATGTAGTTTGCCCCCCTTCTCCTCAATGAAACAAAATCGCTAATTACATCAACAATCTGTGCGCTGTCCAGAATTCTGGCTATAGTTGTTTTGCTAATCATTTACAAATCAGAAGTTTCTAAAGCCAACGGCTCTCTTTGCCTCTGCTAATGTTGCTGAGGCACTGGCTCTGGCTCTGTCTCTTCCATCGTTTACTACCCTTTTAAGGTACTCTGAATCGGCAGATATGTCGTCAATCCTTTCTCTGATAGGAAGTGTATGTTTGCAGATGTCTGCTGCAAGCTGCTTTTTAAGATCTCCGTATCTGATTGAACAATTGTTGTAAGCATTTCTAAAATGCTCAACTGTTGAATTGTCTGAGACAATCTTAAGAAGGGTAAACAGGTTTTCGACAGCTTCAGGCATTTTACTGTTTGGTTCTGTAGGTCCTGCATCTGTTACAGCTTTCATCACCTTCTTGTGAATGGTCTTTTCATCATCATACAGATAAATTCCATTACCTTCACTCTTTCCCATTTTACCGCTACCGTCAAGCCCGGGCACCTTCACAAGGTCACTGCCAAAATTGAAAGCCTGCGGCTCAGGAAACACCTCTGCACCGTAAAGATTATTAAATCTCCTCGCCAGTAACCTGGCAATCTCAAGATGTTGTTCCTGATCTTTACCTACAGGAACTTTATGAGCTCTGTGAACCAGTATATCTGCAGCCATAAGGACCGGATATGTAAGAAGCCCTGCATTAACGTTTTCAGGATTCTTCCTTACCTTCTCTTTAAAAGATGCAGTTCTTTCAAGTTCACCTTTGTAAGCAATCATATTGAGCAGTACATACAGCTCAACAATCTCGGGAACGTCACTTTGAATAAATATTGCCGATTTCTGCGGGTCAAGGCCGGAGGCCAGGTATTCTGCAAGAATAGTCTTCACCCCCGAGTGGAAATCATCCGGGTGCGGATGAGTTGTGAGTGAGTGCAAATCTGCTATGAAAAAGAAGCAGTTGTACTCATTCTGCATTTTTATGTAGTTTTTCAGGGCTCCGAAGTAGTTCCCCAGATGCAGGTGACCGGTTGATCTTATGCCGCTTAGTACAATCTCCATTCTCTAGTCTTTAATCTCTTTAATCTTTACGCGGATCTTCTCCTCTATCTCGTTCATAAGCTCTGGATTGTCAGTCAAAACTTGTTTAACAGCCTCTCTTCCCTGGCCTATCTTTGTATCGCCGTAGCTGAACCAAGAGCCGCTCTTTCTGATAATCTCAAATTCAACTCCCAGATCTACAACCTCTCCCAGTTTAGAGATACCCTCTCCAAATACAATGTCAAATTCAGCTTTCTTAAAAGGAGGAGCCATTTTGTTTTTCACAATCTTAGCTCTTACTCTGTTTCCTGTAGCCTCTTCTCCGTCTTTCAACTGAGTTATTCTTCTTACATCAACCCTTACAGAAGCATAAAATTTAAGAGCATTACCACCGGTAGTTGTCTCCGGATTCCCAAACATTACACCTATCTTCTCCCTTAATTGATTAATGAAGATGCAGCATGTATTAGTCTTGCTGATGTTTGCGGTAAGTTTTCTCATAGCCTGACTCATGAGCCTTGCCTGAAGTCCCATCTTTGAGTCTCCCATCTCGCCCTCAATCTCCGCTTTGGGAGTAAGAGCTGCAACGGAGTCAATAACAATAATGTCAATTGCTCCGGATCTTATCAGATGGTCTGCAATCTCAAGTGCCTGTTCACCGTTGTCCGGTTGAGAAATCAAAAGAGTGTCCACATTAACACCCAGTTTCTTTGCGTAAGATCTGTCAAATGCGTGCTCAGCGTCAATAATTGCCGCTATCCCTCCCAGTTTCTGAGCCTCTGCAACCGCGTGAATTGCAAGTGTAGTTTTACCGCTGGATTCCGGCCCGTATATTTCAACAACTCTTCCCCTGGGATATCCGCCTATTCCCAAAGCGTTATCCAGAGATATTGAGCCCGATGCAATAGTGCTTACCTCCCATTTTGGCTGCTCTCCCATCTTCATAACAGTACCCTTCCCGTAATCCTTCTCAATCTTGTCCAGAGTTGCCTGTAAAGCCTTTAGCTTCTCAGGGGCAATCTCCGCACCTCTCTTTACTTCTGCGCTCTCTTTAGCCATAATGATAATAGTTTTAAATTCCCACAAAAATAACAAATGATTTTCAATTTTACCTAAATTTGCCGAATGAAAAAATGGCTATTGGGAATGACCCCTGCCGAGATAAAAAAGGTTGTGGCTGAGCTTGCTCTCCCTACCTATACGGCAGGTCAGATTGTTGGATGGATATACGGAAAAAGGGTCTCAGATTTTGAGAGTATGACCAATCTCTCAAAACTATCCAGAACTCTTCTGGAAGAAAATTATCAGGTGGGAGGATTCAGACCATTGGAGAATCAGACCTCATCAGACGGAACAAAAAAATACCTCTTTCCGTCACTAAATGGAACCCCTGCGGAGAGCGTAATGATTCCTGAAGAGGAGAGAAAGACACTCTGTGTTTCATCACAATCGGGATGCAAAATGGCTTGCCGATTCTGCATGACCGGGAGGATGGGATTCAAGGGAAATCTTACTGCTGGGGAGATTATTTCACAGTTCATAAATGTAGATGAGAGCGACCAGCTTACCAATGCAGTCTTCATGGGGATGGGGGAGCCTCTCGATAACTATAAAGAGGTTATGAGGGCCATTGAGATTATTACATCTGACTGGGGATTCGGCTGGAGTCCCAAGAGAGTAACACTCTCCACTATAGGAGTAGCTCCGGCGTTAAAGGATTTCCTGGATAACACAAAGTGCCACCTTGCGATTTCTCTTCATAACCCGTTTGAAGATGAACGGATTGAGCTTATGCCTATGCAGAAGGCATGGCCCATTGCAGAGACAATTGAACTTATAAGAGAATACGATTTTACCGGACAGAGAAGAGTGAGCTTTGAATACATTATGTTTGACGGCTGGAATGACTCTAAACGGCATGCAGATGCAATAACCAGAATGGTTAAGGGAATTGAATGCAGAGTAAACCTTATACGATTTCATCAGATTCCTGATTTCCCTCTGAGAACATCACCACTACCCGTTATGGAGATGTTCAGGGACAGACTTAACAGAGCAGGTGTTGTAACTACTATAAGGTCATCCAGGGGTGAGGATATTATGGCAGCGTGTGGAATGTTAAGTGGAAAAATGGAGAAAATATAGTATGGAACATAAATACACAGGATTGTCATCACAACAGGTTACCGAGAGCAGAAAGCTAAACGGTAGTAATGTTCTGACACCTCCAAAAAAGGAGCCTCTGTGGAGATTGTTTTTGGAAAAATTTGAAGATCCTATTATAAGAATACTGCTTATAGCGGCTTTTTTATCTCTTGGAATTTCATTTATTCACGGTGATTTTATTGAGACAATAGGGATTTTCTTTGCAATTCTTCTTGCTACTGTTGTGGGCTTTTGGTTTGAGATGGATGCTAACAAAAAGTTTGACATTTTGAACAAGGTAAATGATGAAACCCCTGTTAAAGTGTTAAGAGATGGTTTAGTTACTGAGATACCTAAAAGTGAAATTGTATGCGGAGATTTAGTTATTCTTGACACCGGAGAAGAGATACCAGCTGATGGTGATCTTCTGGAGGCAGTATCATTGTCAGTAAATGAATCAACTCTTACAGGAGAGCCGGTTATATCTAAAAGTATAAATCCCCATGATTTTGATCACGAGGCCACATATCCATCAAACAGGATTTACAGGGGGACAACTGTAGTTGAGGGGCATTGCACCTATGTTGTGACTGAGGTGGGAGATTCAACTGAATTCGGCAAAGTTGCAGAGAAATCAGCCGAAAAAAGTACGGAGCAAACTCCTCTAAATAAGCAACTTGAATCACTTGCTGGGTTTATTGGTTTTGCGGGACTTATAACCGCAACACTTCTTTTTGTAATACTTTATATTCAGGAGATATTTTCTGCAGAGTCATCTTTTACAACACCTCAGATAGTACTTCTCACATCTGCAATTGCAGGTCTGCTTGCCTCTATTGGTAAGATTTGGATGCCTATTCTGGCATACAGCAATAAAAGGGAGAAAAGAGAGCGAGGTTGGCTATTCTGGATTATCTCAGGTCTTTTAATTTTCATTGTCCCGGTAATTACTGCGTGGCTTTTAGGCTTTGAAATGTTCTCTTCAGAGGTTCTTGTCTCCGTTGATGTTGCCAGCAGAATTCTGGGCCATTTTATGGTAGCAGTAACACTTATAGTTGTTGCTATTCCGGAAGGTCTCCCTATGGCTGTGACCCTGTCTCTTGCAATGAGTATGAGGCGTATGCTTCTCACAAACAATCTTGTAAGAAAGATGCACGCTACTGAGACTATGGGTGCCGCTACTGTTATATGTACTGATAAAACAGGGACGCTTACTATGAATCAGATGAGGGTGTCTGAGGCTATTTTCCCGGATAATAAAGAGCTTGTGTATGAGGGCATAGCCTTAAACTCCACTGCATTTCTGGATTTTTCCGGCGGAGGTGCCCCCAAAGCACTCGGAAACCCTACAGAGGCGGCTCTGCTTCTTTGGCTCAATGAAAATGGTAAAGACTATCTTCAGATAAGAAAATCAGTAAATATAGAGAGTCAGCTGACCTTCTCCACTGAAAGGAAGTTTATGGCAACTCTGGTTTTTTCCCCGTCTGCTCAAAAAAGAATCCTTTTTGTCAAGGGTGCTCCTGAGATTGTTGCCGCTAAATGTAATGATGTCCCTCATGACATACCTGCGAGGTTGCTGGAATTTCAGAATAGGGCAATGAGAACACTAGGTTTTGCTTTTTGCGAGATAGATTCATCTGATTCCAGGACCATTGAAGAGATGGCAAAGGGAGGACTTAACTTTCTAGGAGCTGTGGCAATTTCTGATCCGGTAAGGCCAGACGTTCCTGCGGCTGTCATGAGATGCAGAACCGCCGGAATTGATGTTAAAATTGTAACAGGAGATACACCTGCTACTGCTATTGAGATTGGCCGTCAGATAGGAATATTGGAAAGAAATGAAGATGACCTTGGAGGAGTGGTTGTTACCGGAGGTGATTTTGCTGCTATGTCTGATGATGAGGCATTTGAATTAGTTAAAGATTTGAGAATTATGTGCCGGGCCAGGCCGGGTGACAAGCAGAGACTTGTTGAACTGCTTCAGAAGAGAGGAGAGGTTGTTGCTGTAACAGGCGATGGTACAAATGACGCTCCGGCATTAAATCATGCTCACGTGGGGCTCTCTATGGGTACAGGGACGTCTGTTGCAAAGGAGGCCAGCGATATAACACTGCTGGACGACTCTTTCAACTCAATAGCAACTGCCGTTATGTGGGGACGCTCTTTATACCAGAATATTCAGAGGTTTATAATATTCCAGCTTACAATAAATCTTACGGCAATGCTTATTGTATTGCTTGGAACTTTGCTTGGACATGAGCTGCCTCTGACTGTGACTCAAATGTTATGGGTTAATCTTATAATGGACACTTTTGCAGCCGGTGCTCTTGCTTCCCTTCCTCCCGAAGAGAGGGTAATGAAGCTTAAACCGAGGGATTCATCGGCATTTATTATTACCCCTTCCATGAGATGGAATATAATAATGACAGGTCTCTTTTTTGTGGGCTCACTCTTGTGGCTAATGCTCTTTATGAATGATGGAGGAGATGGTTTGTCAAGGTACGAGCTCTCAATGTTCTTCACTATTTTTGTTATGCTTCAGTTTTGGAATATGTTCAATGCAAAAAGCTTCAATTCGGGTGGTTCTGCATTCAGAGGCCTTATAAAGAGTCCCGGATACCTGATGGTTTCGCTGCTGATTGTTTTAGGTCAGGTGCTTATTGTCCGTTTTGGCGGGGAGGTCTTTAGAACGGTTCCTTTGAGTCTTATTGACTGGATATATATTATTTGTGGGACATCAATTGTTTTATGGATTGGTGAGTTAACAAGATTGATTAAAAGGTTAAAATTTAAATAATATGAAAAGATTCTATTTTCTGATTTTGTTTTTGGCTTTTATTGTATCGTCATGCAATAAGAGAAATGAGAAGCTTGACCCCGGAACCTGGAGAGCTGTTCTCTATACTTCAGACTCTACAGAGATTCCGTTTAACTTTAACCTTAAGTTTGATGAGGCTGATACACTCATGGAGATTATCACAGGTGAGAATGTTTATTCAGTAAAAGATGTTAGCAGAAGAGGGGACTCGTTGTTTGTTACTATGCCTCTTTTTAGCTCAGGGTTTGCTCTTGAGATCAAAGACAAAACTCTGTCAGGGAAATTTGTAAGGTCCACTTATAATATGAATGTGATGGCGTGGCATGGAGTTGAGAAGAGATTCCTTAGTGAGCCATCAGAAAACTCATTAATTGTGGCCGGCAGATGGCTGGTAAATCTGGGCGAGAGAGAGATAATTGGAGAGTTCTCAGAGAGTAATGGAGTTGTAACCGGGTCTTTTCTTACACCATCAGGTGATTACAGATTTTTTGAGGGAATTCTGGATTCTGCAGGAGAGCTTAGTATGTCTTGCTTTGACGGAGGCTTTATAAGGCTTTTTAAAGCAAAACTTGAAGGCAGCGACTCACTTTCAAACGTGAGACTCTATTCAGGATACAAAACTCTAGAAACCGGTTTTGCGCAGCGCCGGGAGGATGTTGAGCTGCCGGATGCATATTCTGTAACAGGGATGAAGAGAGGTTACTCTACATTTGGCTTTAGCTTCCCAAATCTTAAAGGAGATGCTGTAAGTCTCAAAGATGAGAGGTTTAAGGATAAGGTTGTAATTCTTCAGATAAGCGGTTCCTGGTGCCCTAATTGTCTGGATGAAAGTAGGTTCTTGAGTGAAATGAGAGATAAGTACAGCAACTCTCTGGAGGTTGTAGCCCTGGCATTTGAAAGGCCGGAGGAGTATGAGGCCGCCAAGGCAGAGGCGATGAAACTTGTAGAGGCGGCAAACATTAATTATGAGGTTCTTGTAACATGTCATGCTCCATCTAGACTTAAGGAGGCGCTTCCTGAACTGGATAATTTTAAAGCATTCCCAACTACAGTTTACATTGACAAAAAGGGGAATGTTAGAAGAATACACTCAGGATTCAACGGCCCGGGAACGGGTGTGCACTACACAAAATTTGTAGGTGAGTTTACTGCTTTTGTTGAGAGTCTTATAGCTGAGTAATGGCAACGTCTGCTGTTGACACTTTCAGGAGACTATGCTCTGCAAGAGAGTATTGTATCTTTGACCTTATGTCAAAGATGGAGAGGATGGGGTTAGATGAGAGTGAAAAGCAGAGCATTATTAATACACTTATAGAGGAGAAATTTCTTGATGAATCAAGATATGCCGGTGCTTTTGTAAGAGACAAAAGCCGACTTGCCGGCTGGGGGATAATTAAAATCAGATATGCTTTAAGAGCCAGGAAAATTCCCGATGATGTTATATCTTCTGCACTTGGAGAAATAACCAGAGATGCAGAAGCGGAAAGGCTTAGAAAGCTTCTTGCAGTTAAAGCAAAATCTTTCAAGAGTGATGATTTGACAGCTAACAAATTAAATAAGCTTATAAGATTTGCAGTGTCAAGAGGATTTGATTACGAGCTCTCTTTAAAGGTGGCAAAAGAAATAATTGGTTAACTTTGCCGCTCAAAACTATTTGAAATGATTAATCTGGATTATATAAAAGAGATCCAGCAGCGCATTGAGTCGTTGGGGAGGTCTCTTTGACATCGCTCAAAAGCGAGATGAATTAAAAGTAAAAGAGGAGAAGACGTTATCTCCTGATTTCTGGAACAATCCTACTGAGGCGGAGGCTTATCTGAAAAAGGTTTCGGCCCTCAAGTACTGGGTAAAGTCATTCTCTGAAATTGATGCATCACTTGAAGATTTTTTTGTCCTGTTTGAATTTTCTAAGGATGATCAGAGTATTGAGAGCGAGGTAGAAGAGCAGTACAAAAAACTTCAAAAACTGGTCGAATCACTTGAACTAAGGAGCATGCTCGGCAGCGAGGGTGATAATCTTGGTGCAATTCTTAAAATCAATTCCGGAGCAGGTGGTACTGAGAGTAATGACTGGTCTTCTATGCTAATGAGAATGTATGTCAGGTGGGGAGAAAGATATGGTTATAAGGTTCATATTTATGACCTCATAGAGGGGGAAGAGGCCGGTATAAAATCAGTGACTATCGAATTTGAGGGAGACTATGCATATGGTTACCTTAAGGCTGAGAGTGGAGTCCACCGCCTTGTGCGTATCTCGCCATTTAACGCTCAGGGGAAAAGACAGACAACATTCTCGTCGGTTTTTGTATATCCTGCAGTTGATGATTCAATAAACATTGAAATTAATACAGGTGATCTCGAATGGGACACATTTAGATCAGGTGGTGCAGGCGGTCAGAATGTGAACAAGGTGGAGACAGGTGTAAGAGTAAGGCACCTTCCAACCGGAATTACAGTTGAAAACACAGAGTCACGTTCTCAGCTTGACAACAGGCAGAATGCGCTGCGAATTCTTAAATCTCACCTTTATGAACTTGAGCTTAGAAAGAGGCGAGAGAAAGAGGCAGAGCTTGAAGGTAAGAAATTGAAGATAGAGTGGGGCTCTCAGATAAGAAGCTACGTTCTTCATCCTTACAAGATGGTAAAAGATTTGAGAACCAGTTATGAGACATCAGATACTCAGGCGGTTCTTGATGGTGATATTATGGAGTTCATGAGGAGTTTCCTTATGGGCAGTCAAGGTAAACAGAGTTAATGTTTTTATAAAAAATAAAGAGATGGATTTTAAATTTCACGAAATGTTCCCTCTGAAAGAGGATAAGACGCAGTACCATCTCCTTACAAAGGAGTATGTGTCAACAGCACAATTTGAAGAAAATGAGATTCTTAAAGTTGAGACAGAGGGGTTGAGGCTTCTTGCAAAGCAGGCAATGCATGATATAGCATTCATGCTCAGACCTGAACACAATGAGCAGGTTGCCAAGATTTTAAGTGATCCCGAGGCCAGCGTAAACGATAGAGCGGTTGCGCTAACCATGCTGCTTAACGCAGGCATATCCTCTAAGGGTGTTCTCCCTTTTTGTCAGGACACAGGCACGGCTACAATTGTAGCTAAAAAAGGTCAGAGAGTATGGACTGGCGGAGGTGACGAGGCAGCCCTATCTCATGGTGTTTTCGATACTTATACTCAGGATAATCTGAGATATTCCCAGACTATTGCCCTGGATATGTACAAGGAGAAGAATTCAGGAAATAACCTTCCTGCTCAGGTAGATATTTATGCTACAGACGGTGGGGAGTACAAATTTCTATTCGTAGCCAAGGGTGGCGGATCAGCAAACAAGAGCTACCTTTTCCAGGAAACAAAGGCTCTTCTTAACCCCGATTCTCTTGAGAAGTTCCTTGTTGAGAAGATGAAAACCCTCGGTACGGCAGCATGTCCTCCTTATCATATCGCTTTCGTAATAGGCGGCACATCGGCAGAGGCATGTATGAAGACAGTAAAACTTGCATCTGCAAAGTACCTGGATGAACTTCCTAAGACTGGTGGGGAAGAGGGTCACGCTTTCAGAGACCTTGAGATGGAGGCAAAACTCCTTAAAGCTGCTCAGACATTTGGTATGGGTGCGCAATTTGGTGGTAAATATTATGCACATGATATCAGGGTTATTAGACTCCCAAGGCACGGAGCTTCATGTCCTGTGGGAATGGGTGTATCCTGTAGTGCAGACAGAAATATAAAGGCAAAAATTAACAAAGAGGGTATTTGGCTCGAGACACTTGACTCAAATCCGTTAAGACTTGTTCCTGAAAACTTAAGAAATATCAAGGCGACTCAGGAGGGGGCAGTTAAGGTTAATCTTAACAGACCTATGAAAGAGATACTTGCAGATCTTTCCAGATATCCTGTCTCCACCTTCCTTTTACTCTCAGGTACGATAGTAGTTGGTAGGGATATTGCCCATGCTAAATTAAAAGAGAGACTTGACAAAGGCGAGGGTATGCCTCAGTATATTAAGGATCACCCTATTTATTATGCAGGTCCTGCTAAGACTCCAGCCGGACTTCCGAGTGGATCGTTTGGCCCTACAACTGCCGGCAGAATGGACTCTTATGTTGATCAATTCCAAAGTAATGGCGGAAGCATGATTATGATTGCAAAGGGGAACCGCAGCCAGCAGGTAACAGATGCCTGTCAGAAACATGGCGGATTCTATCTGGGAAGTATTGGCGGACCGGCAGCAATCCTTGCACAGGAGAGTATTAAAAAGGTTGAAGTGCTTGAATATCCTGAATTAGGAATGGAGGCAATCTGGAAGATAGAGGTTGAGGACTTCCCTGCATTTATCTTGGTAGACGATAAGGGTAACGATTTCTTTAAGCAATTAAAGTAAAAAACTAAAAATCTCCAGGTAAGCCTTTTCACGAGGTTCTCTACCGGACATGACAAGATCGTGTAGCCCATCTTCAATAATTACAACCTTAACAGGACCGGAGATTTTTGAAGAGAAACCAATAATTTCAGCGACACCTAAAACGGTGTCGCTTTTTTTATGTATATCCTCAAATGTTGAGCTTTTAGTACTAGCAGAAGAGGCCATGACCAGTACCGGTACCTTTATTGTTATTCCCCTCTGCAGACTCTTTTGTGCAAGATGAATGGCCCTTATCCATGCAGCCGTAACCATGGGTGACTGAATCGGTTTCATAATAGTATCAAACTGCCACTCTCCGTAATAGTCGCTGTGAAGGCTCATACAATTTACCGGGCTTACGCTTCTGTTTACAACCATTCTGGGAAAGATGGATCCTGCCAAGGACAAAAATGGTATTCCGATACTCTCTGACACTCCTCCCACATTCATGTCAAAAAACGGACTATTAAGTACCAATGAGGAGATTTTTATCGAATCATCCCTCTCACTTGCGTAAAGTGCCGCTGTAAGACCACCTGTCGAATGAGCCATAAGAGTAATGTCTATTTCCGGGTAAGTGCTTAAAATCTCATCAACAGCTTTATCTATCTCTTCAAAATAGTCTGATATATCTCTCAGATCATACCAGACCTGCCCTGGTAACTTAGAGCGGCCATACCTCCTGAGATCTAGTGCGTAAAACCTAAAGCCCATGTTTTCCATGGAGTCTGCAAGTGATGTCTGAAAAAAGTAATCACTATATCCATGTATGTATAGAACGGCTTTTTGCGAATTATTACTTTTCCTCTTTCTCACTAAGGTTGCAACAGGCACACCATCAAAATCTTCTTTCAGGAGCAGATGCTTTTTCTCCCACTCTTCGCCAAGATAATCATCGCTCCAGCTCTCTGAGTTAATTAATAAAGCGGAGTTAAACAATGGGGTCTCAAGCCTCTCTTTGTCATTGCAAGAAGAGAGAGTAAAAAGGGTGAATAATGGAATTAGTAAAATGAAATATCTCATAGAGGCTCTGTGTGAATGTTAATATGTGTTCCCCTTCCATATCTCTCCCTTATTGAGTGTTCAATTTCAGTAGCGATATCATGAGACCTTATAAATGTTATCTGTTTATCCAGCTTTATGTGTACATCAATTGCAAACACCGTCCCCACTTTTCTTGTCTTAAGGTGGTGGAATCTGATAACTTCGGGATGCCCTGTAATTATATCTTCAATCTCTGTTACAATCTCTTCCGGCAATGATGCCTCCAGAAGTTCTTTTACGCTAGGCATGCCAAGGTCGTAGGCAACCTTTAAAATGAAAAAACTAACCACAATTCCGGCAATAGGGTCAAGTATCCTCCACGACTCTCCCAGAAAAATTGCTCCTGAAATGCCCAATGCTGTCCCGATAGATGAAAGGGCATCTGATCTGTGGTGCCATCCATTAGCCACAACAGCCGGACTGTTAATTCTTTTACCAATTACTATTGTGTATCTGAAGAGTACCTCTTTTGATACTATTGAAATAATTGCTGCCCAAAGTGCAATTAATCCTGGTTCCTCAAGAGCTCCACCCTTTAGATACTCAATTATCTTTTCCAGACCGTTTATGAAAATTCCTATCCCCACTCCAGCCAATGCCAGAGAGATAATAAGAGTGGCAAATGTCTCAAACTTACCGTGACCGTATTTGTGGTTATCATCACTATCTTTTCCTGATACATTTACAAAAGCAATTACAACAATATCAGTTGCAAAATCTGAAAGGGAATGTACTCCATCCGCAATCATAGCGGAGCTTTTGCCCAAAATTCCTGCAGTAATTTTTGCAGCAGTAAGAAACAGGTTTACGAAAAAACCCACTACAGTAACTCTCCTTGCCTCTTGACCTCTGTTTTCCATTTTTATATGTTATTGCCAAACAATTAATAAAGTTAAATGTTATTTTTGCAAATACCCAATACAGATATATGTTTTTCATAATTGTTCTTACAAGCTTTTTTGCCCTTTCATCTTATGTTTTTACCAGAGGATTTCAGGCGCTCCCACCATCGGTTTTAATAAAAGTAGCTTATTCTGTACTGTTTATAGGCGGAATGCTCTCTTTCTTTTTAAGAATGTATCTTGGAGACAGAGTGGAGGAGAGATATGCATTACCCCTTTCAGAAGTGGGTTTTACATTTATCATAGCACTGGTATACTTTGCAATCTTTGCCCTTGGGTTTGATATACTAAGAGTGTTAAACTACTTTTTTCATATTTTTCCTGAGATTGTTGTTAAAAACAGAGAGATTGCCAAATATGCAGCCTTAGGCCTCTCTTTGATTACAGTTTTTATTCTTTTATTAATTGGTAGCAAAAATTTCAACAATCCGGTTGTCACCAAATACGAACTTTTTACAGAAAAATCTTTGCCAAAAGGGGGAATGAGGATTGTACTTGCGAGTGATATTCATCTCAGTTCGTATATAAACAGCAATGATTTAAGAAGATATGTGGACCTTATAAACAGCCAGAACGGAGATGTTGTGATGCTTGCAGGGGATATAGCTGACAGAGATGTCCGACCGCTTATAGAACATAAAGTAGATAACGAGCTGGCAAGGATAAAGGCTGAATACGGAGTTTATGCTATCACCGGTAATCATGAATTCTACGGAGGACACAGAGACGAAATATACGGTTTAATCAGAGCTTCCGGAATTAATCTGCTCTTAGACTCAGCACACGTCTCTCCGTTCGGATTCGTTGTAGTGGGAAGAGATGACAGGACAAACCATAAAAGGAAATCTCTTGAAACTATAATGAGTAACATTAATAAAGAGCATCCGGTTATTCTTATGGATCATCAGCCGGCACAACTTGAAGATGCTGTAAATAATAAGATTGATATCCAGCTTTCAGGTCACACTCACAACGGCCAATTCTGGCCGGGGAATCTAATTGTCTCAGCCATGTTTGAACTTGCATACGGGCACATGAAGAAGGGAGAAACAGATATCATAGTAACATCAGGACTAGGCCTTTGGGGACCCAAGTACAGAATTGGAACAAAGTCTGAAATAGTTGTAATTGAATGGCGTCAGTTACCAGCTTCCACCAGCACCGCCACCGCCGAATCCGCCACCGCCGAATCCGCCAAATCCACCTCCCCCAAATCCTCCGCTTCCGCCGAATCCGCCTCCAAATCCGCCAGATCTGCTCCTGCCTCCAGAAAGTAGGGAGCCGAGCAGAAGAAGTTCAGCGAGACCTGGCCCCTTTTTCCCGCCACCGCCATAGTTGCCGCCGCCCCCCTTTTTGGAGGCTGCAGAAATTACAGCAACTGCTATTACGAAAATTATGACCAGTACTGCAGCGGCAATACCGCCCTCTTGTGCTGATGATGCGGCGTATTCGTCAGAGGTATACTCACCGGCCGCAATAGGCATTATTACATTAAGAGCAGCGATAACTCCCCCAAAATAGTCCTCGTCACGAAAGCGCGGAATCATCTCCTGTTCTACAATCCTTTTACAGATAGCATCAGGAAGTGCACCTTCCAGACCGTAACCTGTTGCGATGAACGCCTCTCCTTTTTCGTTCCCTTTTTTAGGCTTTATTAGAATAACAACCCCGTTGTTAAACTCGTTCTGGCCAACCTTCCATTCTGCTCCAATATTGTATGCAAACTGAGCTTTGTCAATACCCTCAAGAGAGTTTACAGATACTATTACTATCTGATTTGATGTGCTATCAGAGAACGCAACAAGCGCCTCCTCAATTCTCTGTGCTTCAGTTGCAGAGAGGATAGATGCAAAGTCGTTTACAAGCCTTGGAGGTACCGGCTTTGCCGGAATCTGTGCTGCCAACACAGTGGTGATAAACAGCAGCCCTATTATAGAGATACTTTTAATCGCCAAAAGAGATTTCATTACTCTGTTCATCCGTGTCGTCAGATTTTAGTGGAAAAAATGCTTTAAGTTTTTCACCGGCAAGTTCAATGGCATTGCAAATGCCTTCTGTATTATTGCCGGTACGCAGGTGCTCCCCAAGTAGTGCGAGAGCATCATGCCAGAAGTTTTCAGGAACAACATCATTTATTCCGGAGTCTCCAATAATTGAGAATTTATGAGACTTCCAGGCAATATAGACGAGCACACCATTTCTGTCGCGTGTTTTGAACATTTTAAGTTTGTTAAAAACATAAACTGCCCTGGCAACAGGGTCGCCCGGGCAGTTACTCTCTATATGAACCCTTATCTCGCCTGAAGTGTTCAGCTCTGCAGTTTCAATGGATTTAACAATCCTTAACTGATCTGCTTTGGAAATGAAGGGATTTGTTCCCACGGTTAAAACTCAACTTTAGGAGCTGTTTCGGCACCTTCCACAGCTTCAAAATAAGCCTTGCGCTCAAAGCCAAACATACCGGATAAGATGTTCTTAGGGAATTGCCTGATATATGTATTGTATTCTCTGGCAGTTTCGTTGAATTTCTGTCTCTCAACAGTAATTCTGTTTTCGCTGCCCTCCAGCTGAGCTTGAAGTTCAAGAAAACTCTGGTTTGCTTTAAGATCAGGATAACGCTCCACAACAACCATCAACCTTTGAAGTGCGCTTCCCAACTCACCCTGAGCAGCCTGAAACTGTTTCAAACTCTCTTCTGTAAGATTGGTAGGGTCAATAGTTGTCTGAGTGGCTTTTGCACGAGCATTGATAACACCTTCAAGAGTCTCTCTCTCGTGAGATGCATAGCCCTTTACAGTTGCCACCAGGTTAGGGATAAGGTCCGCACGTCTTTGATAGACATTCTCAACCTGAGCCCAGGCAGAGGTAACTCCCTCTTCTTTGGTTACCATTGAATTATAGGCATTCTTAGCCCAAAGGAAAACAAGTAGTACTGCTCCGAGCACCACAAGTAATGTGATTAAGCCTTTCGAAAGTTTCATGATTTAAGATATTATGTTTCTGAATTATTTAAGAGGAGTATTCCTTACGCAACGCACTGATGCTCCAAAAGTGCCCTTATCTGCAAAGTTGTAAGGGAAATCCGGACTATCAAAGAAGATATATCTGTAATATGCAGTAGCCGAATCCTTTTCATCAGCAGACCACCAGGTTCCGTACTCTCCTCTGTTCAGGTAAGTCCTGAAGTTACCGGTAACATTGCCCGCAGGAATTGCATTCCAGTAAAACTTGTTTGCAAATTCCATATTAGGACTGTATTTCCATATATTTACCGAGTTAAGTGTTGCCTTTACAGCAACCTGTGCTCCCAAGCCTGCCCATTTGTTATCAAAAACTATAGTGTTGTTTCCTGATATTGCAGCAGCAAGGCTCTTCCAATCATTATTGTCAGGCAGTCTCCAGCCTGCAGGACAAGCAGTTTTTGCCTCGTTCCAGTTATATAGTCTTCCGTAAATCTCACCAAGAGCATCGGTAAGCATATATGCATTTCCTGCACCCTTCCAGCTAAGATTGAAATTAAACCAATCCAATTCTCCTATTGTAGAGTAATAATACTTTTTACCATCTCTGGAATCCTCGATGAATTTATTGCTTTTTACTACTCCTCCAAAACTATCCGGTGATTCCGGGTCAACAACTATAGTTTTAAATGTTTGGCTTTTAGTTGTATATCTGGGATGAGTAATGTTAACTGACATGGTGTAATCGCCTGTTTTTACCGGCGCTTTGATGGTAATATTGTTTCCAAGGACAGAGTCCACGCTAAAGCCATATGTGTACCATTTGTAGGATAAACTGTCAACAGGAAGAGTTATTCCCGTTGCATTTAGGTTAATATCCTGGTTGACAATCATATGGGTTGGGATTTTAGCCACTAATACCCCCTTCATATACAAATTTGTATCAACCTCTTCATCCTTTTTACAGGCGAAGGCTAGTATGAGCATCATGAATAATGCTGCATCTCTTAGCCATTTATTATCTGTCATATTTTTCTCAAGTGCTTATGTAACTCACAAAGATATGTTTTTTTATTCTAAATTTGTGCCAAACACATTGTCCCAAATGATTTTTTCAAAACAGAACCTCAAATTTTTAGTTACAGGATTATCAATCCTCATGGCAACAGCCTCTTGCAATCGGCCTAACCACTACAGAACCATAGACGGCTTTACACAGGGTACAACATACCATATTGTCTACTCATATACCGGAGACTCTCTAGACGCCGTTGTTGACTCAATTCTGCTGAATGTGGACAATTCACTATCGGTTTATAATGACAGCTCTATCATTACTGCTGTTAATAACAATATGGATGTTCTGCCAGATACTCTATTTATTAATGTATTCAACAGATCTGTTGAAATATGGAAAGAGAGTGAAGGGGCATTTGATATTTCAGCTGCCCCCATGTTTGAGGTTTGGGGATTTGGGAAAGGGGAGAAGAGAGATGTGACAAGTACTTTGATTGACAGTATAAAAGCATTTGTGGGAATGGATAAAGTCTCTCTTGAAAATGGAAGAATTATCAAAGCAGACAGCAGAGTCAGCCTGAATGTAAATGCCATTGCTCAGGGTTATACAGCCGACGTAATTGCTTACGAATTTGACAGACTGGGTATTGATAACTATCTTATTGAAGTAGGTGGGGAGATTTTTTGTAAAGGTGTTAACCACTCCGGCAAAAAGTGGACTGTGGGGATTGATAAACCCATAGAGGGAAATATGATTCAGGGGGCGGATTTGCAGACAGTACTTCTACTCTCCGGCCGCGGTCTGGCCACATCCGGCAATTACAGGAAATTCATTGAAGAGGACGGGCTTAAGTATTCACATACAATTAACCCTGCGACTGGCAAGCCTGTAAAGCATAATTTGCTCAGTGCTACTGTTATAGCCGGAGATGCAATGTCTGCCGATGCTTATGCTACTTGGTTTATGGTAGTGGGACTTGAGCGGGCAATTGAGATAATAGAATCAAGAAGCGACATTGATGCGCTTCTTATTTACGATAAAGATGGTAAATTTGAGCAATACACATCTAAAGGTGTTGAGATAATTAAATAGGTTATGGGCGAAAAAATTACAAGAAGGGGTTTTCTTAAATCCTCAATTTTTGCTGGAGCTGCAATTGGACTTACAATAAGTGATATCACATCTCTTAGAGCAAGCAGCCGTTTTGATACAATTATTAAAAACGGTGTGGTTTACAGCGGAGAGCTTAGAGCTCCTGTAAAAGGTGATGTTGCAATCAAAAATGGCAGAATAGCAGCAATAGGAGACCTCGGGAGCAGTGCCGATAATATTATTGATGCCGGCGGAAATGCTGTATCACCCGGTTTTATTGACATTCACACCCACACAGATGCAAATATGATGCATGCACCACTGGGAGAGAGTAAAATTTTTCAGGGTGTAACTCTTGATATTGGAGGTAACTGCGGTGACTCACCATTTCCATCTAAAAGATGGGAAGACAAAGGACAGTTCTTCTCAGACTACGCAAAACAAAAAAGGGGAATCAATTACGGAACCCTTATTGGACAGGGTTCAGTGAGAGCACGTTTTGTAGGAGATAATGATGTTCCTGCAAGTGCGGAACAAATAAAGTCAATGGTATCTTATGTTGAGAGCCAGATGGAGATGGGAGCTGCAGGGATATCATGCGGGCTTGAGTATGTGCCGGGTTCATACGCACCGGAGGCAGAGATTGCAGAGCTTTGCAAAGCAGTTGCCAGACACAACGGGCTATTTGCCATCCATATGAGGAATGAGGATGACAGAGTAGAGCTTGCACTAGCAGAGGCAATAAGAATTGCACGCTCTGCAGGAGTCAGGTTGCAGGTCTCTCACCTAAAAGCACAGAATGCCGCAAACTGGCATAAGGCACCTATGCTTCTCAAAATGATTGAGGAAGCAAAAGCTTCAGGTGTTGACATTGCATTTGACAGATATCCTTACATCGCTTTTTCAACAGGGATGTCCACTTTTATTCCGTTGAGCGAGAGACAAGGCACTACAGATGAGATTTTGACAAGGTTGGAATCCCCTGTTATCTCAAATAAAATTGGGGAGTATGCCCGGTCCAGATTTGAAAGACTTGGCGGGCCTAAGAACATAGTAATAACCTCATGCAGAAAAGAGGCAAACAAAAAGTTCATAGGAGTGAGTGTTGCCGAGGCATCGCAGATGGCAGGACTGGAAGCATGGGAGTTTGTAAGAAGACTGCTTATTGAGGAGAGGGTAAGTGTAGATATAATCGGTTTTGCAATGACTGAAGAGAATGTATCTATGTTTCTTTCACATCCTCTTGGAATGCCCGCTTCAGACGGAAGTGTTTATGCCCCATACGGAAAGTTGGGTGAATCAATGCCTCATCCGCGCTCATACGGAACAATGCCAAGGTTTTTTGGAAAGTATGTCAGAGAGCAGAAGCTAATGAATCTTGAGACCGCAGTTCACAAAGTAACAGCTCTGCCTGCCTCAAGGCTTGCCCTCAAAGATAGAGGCCTCCTTCTTCCGGGATACCATGCAGATATTGTAGTTTTCAATCCGGAAACCATAATAGACAAAGCTACCTTTGCAGATCCGCATCAGTATGCCATAGGAATAGAGCATGTCTTTGTAAACGGAGTATGGACTATCTCTAAAGGAAAAGCTACAGGAGATTTGGGCGGAGTTCTGTTTTAGAACAAATCCACCCTAACTAGACCCCTCCTCATCAAGCTTATCGAAAGCCTGTACAATTTTAGTTACAAGCTTGTGCCTTACGATATCCTCTTTTGTGA
Organism: Bacteroidales bacterium; assembly: GCA_034003005.1. Lineage (GTDB taxonomy): Bacteria > Bacteroidota > Bacteroidia > Bacteroidales > UBA932 > Bact-08. The sequence continues at coordinate 24,432 of JAVEZL010000003.1, read as the reverse complement.
AATCTATTCTGCAAACGCCCTTAATATTCCCCAAAAGTTCCGCTCCTCTTAGAAGCCCTGAGTCAGATTTTTTTGGAAGGTCTATCTGGGTGGCATCACCCGTAACTATAAATTTTGAGTTTCCACCCATCCGGGTGAGAAACATCTTGAGTTGCCCGAAGGTGGTGTTCTGAGCCTCGTCAAGTATCACAAAAGCGCTCTCCAGAGTTCTTCCTCTCATATATGCAAGCGGAGCTATCTGAATTACTCCATCCTCCATAAGCAACTCAAGCTTTTTTGCAGGAAGCATATCTCTGAGGGCATCATATAACGGCTGGAGATATGGGTCCAGCTTCTCCCGCAGATCTCCCGGCAGAAAGCCGAGTCTCTCGCCTGCCTCCACAGCCGGCCGGGTAAGTATAAGCCTCTTCACCTCTTTGTTTTTAAGTGCTCTCACAGCAAGGGCTATGGCTGTATATGTTTTTCCGGTACCGGCAGGGCCAACTGCAAAAATCAGGTCGTTCTTGTAATAACTATCCACAAGCTTGCGCTGATTCTTTGTACGGGCCCTTATTATTTTCCCTTCATTTCCAAAGACAATTACATCTTTTTCACTATCGGTTTTGTCTCCCGTTTTATCTGTCACAGGATCAAACAGAGAGTTCACATCGTCCTCAGTAAGCCTGGATTTTCGCATTCTCATCTCAGTGAGTAATGCAATTTTGCTTTCAAACATTCTCACATCAGCAGCACTCCCTTTGAGTTTAATCTCAGATCCTCTTGCTGCCACGTTCATCTTGGGGAAGAAGCTGATAAGCAAATTAATAAGTCTGTTATTTACCCCGTAAATATCTACGGGATCAATCTCTTCAAGTAAAATTGTTTTTTCTGTCATCTCTTTAGCAGGCTATATTCATTTTTCATCTTTCGCCACTCCTCTTCCCTCTTAAAAAGATGAGGAGAGTCAATAAAGTCCTCAACGGGTAAAATCGTGAAATTCTTCTCTACAGAACCAGGTCTGGATGTCCAGATAAGTTCATACAACGGCTCAATCAATCTCATCTGACCGTTTTTTTCACGGATAATTCTCAGTGTAAAAAGCATCCCCATCCTTGTATTAGGAGCTGTCATATTTGAGATTGCATTACCTAAAGAGTATGCAGTAATCCTGCTAACCTCTCCAATTAGCCCCCGCTCAATCTCTACCTCCTGAACCACATGTGGGTGTGAGCCGACTATGATATTAACCCCGTTTCTGTTAAAAAATTGCTTCCATCTCTTCTGTTCAGAAGAGGCAAGAAGTGAATATTCGTTACCCCAGTGGATTGTAGCAATAATAAAATCTGCCTCATGAGATTGGGCTCTCAATATGTCCTCCTTTATCTGCGTGGAATCGAGAAGATTTACTATGCAGGGAGCTGGAACCGGAATACCGTTTGTTCCATATGTATAATTTAGAATAGCTAGTCTTATCCCCTTAATTTCAATTATCAACGGATATAATCTATCCCTCTCCTGGCTGTTTATGTAAGCACCGGCATAGGGTGTTCTCAGAGAGTTGTATGCAGCTATTGTTCCTTCAATACCTTTGCCACCCTTATCGCAAATATGGTTGTTTGCCGATAGAAAAATGTCAATGCCTCCGTGTTTGGAAGCTTCAAGCAGAGAAAAAGGTGAATTGAAAACAGGATATCCGGAGTATGGTGGTGATGAAAAGGTGGTCTCCATATTTGCTATCCGCAGGTCAGATGAGTTAAACTTGCTCTCCAGATGTTTGAAGTAAGTTGAGAAATCGTAAGATGAAGCTTTTGACCCATCAGATGATGGCCTCCTTGCTGCATCCAGCTGAGACTGGTGCTGCATTATGTCGCCAAGAAACGTAACCTTAAGGGTATCTCCCCACCGGAACGGCGATGAGAATAAAAAATTTATTATTAAGAGTGCATAAAGAGACATTCTAATCTACCTGGATAATTATGATACTCTTTTCACCCAGCCTTACTGCAAGCCATTGTTCCAGCTTCAGGATCTCTTCTGGCTGGAGCCTCTTCTCCCACGTAGCCATAACCATTATTTTATCGCTTGAGTTGAAATCGGCCAGGTTCACATTTGCCCCTCTTGCAATCGAGAAGAATTTAAGGCCCGGGTGTTGTGCAAGGATCTCCTGAGCAATCTGTTTGTATGGAATCTCCTTACTTTTGATAGTTTTAAGTTCCGCCTCCATTGTTCGCAACATCTCCTCTCTCTTCTTTATCTCAAGGTCATTTCGCTCAAAGATACTCTTTACCATACCACCTTCATCGAAAGGATCTACAGTAGCACTCTCCTTAATTACAAGATGGCTTCTGCCAATCCCCATTTTCTCAAGAGAGGCGTACAGCATCTCCTTCTGAGCCTCTCTTAAAGGCTCTCCTGCAACAGAGACCTCAAGTGTAGACATCTTACCGGTGTGTTTAATATTATGATCGTATATATAGCTGTTCTCAATAGTTTTGTTCTCGGTTACAAACTGCTTTGCAGAGACGTTAAAGGTATTCTCTCTGATAACAATAATTGCAGTGTATATACTGGGAAGTATCATCAGAACAGTTACTATACTTATCAATCTTCTAACTCTCTTCTGTTTTGCCGGGTCTTCAAACTTCACCAACGGGAAGCGTAAATATCTTATTATTAAGAAAGTGGCTAATGCAATAAATAGAGAGTTAATAAAGAAAAGGTAAATGGCACCTGCAAAATATGTGAAGTTGAGATTTGCAATACCATAACCGGCAGTACAGAGTGGCGGCATGAGAGCAGTTGCTATTGCTACACCTGCAATAACTGTCCCCTTCTCCTTTTTTGAGCCCTCAACTATACCTGCTAACCCACCGAAGAAGGCAATAAACACATCATAAATTGTGGGTCTTGTTCTCGCCAGAAGTTCCGTAGGTTCATCAAGGCTTAGCGGAGAAACAACAAAAAACAGAGTTGAGGCAAGAATGCTGATGAGTACCATTATACCCAGGTTCTTAATTGATCTCTTAAGAAGCATTGAGTCGTTAATACCCACAGCCAGTCCGGTTCCTATTATTGGACCCATTAGTGGAGAGATAAGCATCGCACCTATTATCACAGGAGTGGAGTTAACATTTAAACCCACTGAGGCGACAATAACGGCAAAAGCAAGAATCCATACGTTAGGGCCCTTGAAATCAATGCTTTTTTTTATGCCCTCAATTGTACCCGTAACATCAACATGATCTGCAAAGTTTGCAATCTCTTTAACCTGCTGGAAAAATTTTGACATATCACATCATCTTTGTAGTTTCAAATATACATTAAATTTTCGCTTATCCTTAATTTTGGTTACTTTTGTAAGATTACAAACCTTCTAAACTCTAGAAGATTATGAAAAGAATTATTTCACTCTCTTTTGCAATATCGCTGGTTTTCATGCTTACAGGATGTGACTGGCTGCGATCAACTTTGGGGATGCCCACTTCAGACGAGCTGGAAAGATATAAACAATTC
>JAVEZL010000003.1:7765-20840 GCA_034003005.1 Bacteroidales bacterium | reverse complement strand
AGAAAATTGCTGGAGCTGGATTTTAGCCCTGAGGACATTTGGATTTACGACTCAGAAAAACAGAAATTACATATACAAACAAAATAACATGAAAACCACTGCTTTTACAGAAAAACACATTGCCCTGGGGGCCAAGATGGTTCCCTTTGCAGGCTACAATATGCCTGTTGAATACATAGGAATTAACGAAGAGCACAACCATGTGAGGACAAAAGTGGGAGTATTTGATGTTTCACATATGGGAGAGATTTGGGTGAAGGGCCCTGATGCTCTTGCATTCATTCAGCACACAACATCAAATGATGCATCACTTCTTACATCCGGAAAGGTTCAATACTCATGCTTTCCAAACGGAAAGGGTGGTATAGTTGATGACCTCCTTGTCTATTGTATTGACAATCAAACGTATTTGCTTGTTGTTAACGCTTCAAACATTGATAAAGATTACGCACACCTCTCAGCAATTGCTCCTAAATTCAACATTACACCGGGCAAGGAGTTGTACAACGCCTCTGATGAAATTTGTCAGCTTGCTGTACAAGGACCACTAGCATTGAAAGCGATGCAAAAGATATGCGATCAGAATGTCACCGATATGGAGTACTACACATTTAAGAAGCTCACTATAGCAGGAATTAAGGATGCAATATTCTCTACTACAGGATATACAGGATCAGGCGGATGTGAAATTTATGTTTCAAATGCAGACGCAGATAAACTGTGGAAAGCAGTTTTTGAGGCAGGCGAAGAGTTTGGAATTGCTCCAATAGGTCTTGGTGCAAGAGATACTCTAAGACTTGAAATGGGATTTTGTCTTTACGGAAATGATATTGATGATACCACATCTCCTATAGAGGCAGGACTCGGCTGGATTACAAAATTCAGTGAGGCAAAAGGTGACTTTATAGACAAAGATTATATGCTTAAACTCAAGACAGATGGTGTTAAGAGAAAGCTTGTAGGATTTGAACTTATTGACAGAGGTATTCCAAGACACGGATACGAAGTTTGCGATTCAAACGGCACGGTTATTGGTATTGTGACCTCAGGAACAATGGGCCCCGCTGTTAAGAAGGCTGTTGGTATGGCATATGTAACTCCGGAATTCTCAAAGGCAGGCTCGGAAATATTTATAAAAGTGAGAGATAAGCTCCTTAAGGCAGCCGTTGTAAAAACTCCGTTTTACAAGCAGTAAAGGGATGAGTAAAGATTCTTTTGACTGGGCTTTTGAACTTGATTGTGCCGTCACTGTTTGTGATATGGAGGGAATTGTTGTATACAGAAATTCAAAGTCAGCAAAGACATTTGAAAAGTACGGAGAGCTGCTTGGAAAAAATCTTAGAGAGTGCCACGGCGAACAATCCTGGAATATGATAATGAGTATGCTTGAAACCGGGGCGTCTAACTCGTACACCATTGAAAAAGATGGCGTAAAGAAGTTGATACACCAGACTCCATGGAGAGTTGACGGGGTAGTAAAGGGGCTAGTGGAATTTTCTATAGTGCTGCCTCCGGAGCTTCCCCATTTCAAAAGATAATTTAACGTTATATGGCAAAATTTAAATTTATTCATAACAATATAAACGTACTTGACCTTCAGAAGAGTCTTGACTTTTACAAAAAAGCACTTGGGCTGGTTGAGGTTAGGAGAATAACACCTGAGGATGGCTCCTTCATTATTGTTTATTTGTCTGACGGAGTGGATGGTGGTCATCAGCTCGAGCTAACCTGGCTAAAAGATTGGGACAGACCATACAACCTGGGAGATAATGAGTTTCATCTGGCTTTCAGGACAGACAACTATCAGGAGGCTCATAAGCTCCACGAAGAGATGGGTTGTATCTGTTATGAAAACCCTAAGATGGGCATATATTTTATTAACGATCCCGATGGCTATTGGCTTGAGGTTTTGCCAACACGGTAAAAAATGAAAAGATTATCAATGATTGTAGCTCTGCTGCTCCTTGTGACAGCAGGGCTATTCTCGCAGAATGAGAGAGCTGCGGAACTAAAAAAACATGTAACAACTCTTGCTTCAGATTCACTAAAAGGGAGGGCTGCAGGTGAAGAGGGAGAACGAATGGCTGCAAGGTACATAGAGAGAGTTTTCAGTGAAAACGAAATAGAACTTCTCTATCCCACACCCGGGCAAGATTTTTCCTTTGTAAATAACTCTGGAGATACTCTTAAATCACAGAACATTATAGGAATTATTGAAGGGTATGACCCCATTCTTAAGAATGAGTATGTCCTTGTGGGTGCCCATTATGATCACTTAGGATACGTTAAGACAAAAATTGATGGTGTGGATTCGCTTCTGCTTTACAGGGGTGCAGATGATAATGCATCCGGTGTAGCTGTGATGCTTGAAGTCTCAAAAATGGCCAGGGCCAGAAACTTCATGTTTAAAAGATCAATCATTTTTGCTGCATTCGGAGCTGAGGAGCGAGGTATGATAGGTAGCTGGTACTTTGTAAACAGGGCATTCGCACAGAAAGAGAAGATTTCGCTTATGGTGAATCTTGATATGGTGGGAAGAGGTGGAGACGGAAGGGCTCTTTATGTTTACACAATGATGCCTCACGCCGAGCTCACAACTCTGCTTAAAGATGTTTCAGACAAACCTCTTATGCCCAATCCTACAATAAAGACAGCATCATATTTCCCGAGCGACCATCAGGTTTTTGCCTCAGAGGGAATACCAGTAGCTCTCTTTACAACGGGCTTACACAGAGATTACCACACAAACAGGGACCTTGAAGCTGAGATAGATTACACCACAATGGACATGACCGTTGAGTATGTGTTCAATCTGGTTCTTGATGCTGCCAATATGGGAAGGATGCTATCAAGAACTATTCTTGCACCTAAGGAGGATCAGATTAAGACCGATGGAACACCTAAAGTATACAAACAGGAGGAGACAGAGTTTCCTGCTCTGTTTCTTCATGGTAGAGAGCAGCGATTTCTGGACAGATGGGTTTACAAATATCTTAAGTATCCTCAGGGAGCTGTTGACAGGGGGGTAAGTGGACGAGTATTGATAGAGTTCACAGTTGACCATGAGGGTAAAGTCAAAGATGTAGAGGTGATAAAATCACTTGACGACGAACTTGACGATGCAGCTCTAAAAACCATAGAGGCCTCTCCTGACTGGAGACCTGCAAAAATTGCCGGCAAACCGGTCTCTGTTAGGATTGCTCTTCCTGTGGAATTCAGACTGAAGAGATAGCAAATTTTATTACTTTTGTCGCCTGATTCAAATAAGAAAGAATGGAGTACAACTTTTCCCAGATCGAGAAGAACTGGCAGGCCAGATGGGCCTCAGATAAGACTTTTAAAGCAATAACAGACAAGTCAAAACCCAAGTTTTATGTTCTTGACATGTTCCCTTATCCTTCAGGAGCAGGGCTTCATGTTGGGCATCCGCTTGGATACATTGCCAGTGACATATATAGCAGATACAAAAGGCTAAAGGGATTCAATGTACTTCACCCAATGGGTTATGATGCATTTGGACTGCCTGCAGAGCAGTACGCAATTCAGACCGGTCAGCATCCTGCAGCAACAACAGAAAAAAATATAAAGAGATACAGAGAGCAGCTGGACAGAATCGGCTTTTCATTTGACTGGGACAGAGAGGTGCGTACTTGCGAGCCCTCGTACTACAAATGGACTCAGTGGGCTTTTTTGCAGATGTTTGAGCACTGGTACGATTCATCAGTTCAAAAGGCAAGGCCTATCTCAGAGCTTGTAAATATTTTTGCAGAACAGGGTAATGCACTAGTGAAAGCAGCTTGTGGTGATGTGGATTATTTTACTTCAGAAGAGTGGAACTCAATGAGTGAGGAGAGCAGAGCTTCAGTTTTAATGGAGTACAGGATTGCTTATCTGGGAGAGACATCGGTTAACTGGTGCGCTGCTTTGGGGACTGTTCTTGCAAATGATGAGGTTAAGGAGGGTTTATCTGTAAGAGGCGGGCATCCTGTGGAGCAGAAGAAGATGAGGCAGTGGCAATTGAGAGTGTCGGCCTACGCAGAGAGGCTGCTGAAAGACATGGAGGAGCTGGACTGGACAGAATCTCTTAAAGAGATGCAGAGGAACTGGATAGGCAGGTCACAGGGGGCGGAGATGACCTTCAGGGTTATGAACGGAAATAATGAGTACGATCTGGAGATTTTTACAACCAGGGCCGATACTATTTTTGGGGCTACCTTCATGGTTCTTGCTCCAGAAAGCGAATGGGTAGAGAAGCTTACATCGGCAGAGCAAAAAGAAGAGGTCGATGCATACCTGGCTTCGGCAAAGAAAAAGACGGAGAGGGAGAGGATGGCTGAGAGCAAAAGGGTTACCGGAGTTTTCAGCGGTAGTTATGCTATAAATCCTTTTACTCTTGAAAAGATACCTGTGTGGATTGCTGAATATGTTCTTGCCGGATATGGTACGGGAGCTATTATGGCAGTACCGGCGCATGACAGCAGAGACTATGCATTTGCAAAACATTTTAATCTTCCAATAATTCCTCTGATTGAGGGGTGCGATGTCTCCTACGAGAGCTTTGATGCTAAGGAGGGGGTTATGTGCAATTCCGGATTCCTAAACGGGATGAGTGTAAAGGAGGCCATTCCGGCAGCAATAGATGAGGTGGAAAAAAGGGGCATCGGCAGAAGAAAGGTAAACTTCAGACTCAGGGATGCTATCTTTTCACGCCAGAGATACTGGGGAGAGCCATTCCCAATCTACTATAAGGATGGTATAGCCACACCACTTCCCACTGAACGCCTCCCTCTGGAACTTCCGGATGTGGATAAGTTTTTACCAACAGAGAGCGGGGAGCCGCCTCTTGCAAGGGCAGAAAATTGGAGTTTTGAAGGTTATCCTATCGAGAAAAGTACTATGCCGGGATTTGCAGGCAGCAGTGCGTACTACCTTAGATATATGGATCCTCAGAATAATGATGCTTTGGTTTCAGAAGAGGCAAACAGCTACTGGAGAGATGTAGATTTATACATAGGCGGCACCGAACATGCTACAGGGCATCTGATTTACAGTAGGTTCTGGAATAAATTCCTGTATGACCTTGGCCATGTATGTGAAAAGGAGCCATTCCGTAAGCTGATTAATCAGGGTATGATACAAGGGCGATCAAACTTTGTATACAGAGTAAAGGGGAGCAATGAATTTGTCTCGCTGGGGCTTAAAGACAATTACGAAACTACTGAAATCCATGTGGATGTAAACATTGTAAACAATGACCGTCTTGACATGGATGCTTTCCGCAAATGGATGCCTGAATATGAAAACGCAACCTTTGTCCTTGAAAATGGAGAGTATATCTGCGGATGGGCTGTTGAGAAGATGAGCAAATCTATGTTCAATGTGGTTAATCCGGATACTGTATGTGAGAAATATGGTGCAGACACTTTGAGAATGTATGAGATGTTTCTTGGACCTCTTGAGCAGAGTAAACCATGGGATACAAACGGTATTGACGGAGTTCACAGATTTCTTAAGAGATTCTGGAGACTCTTCTTTGATAAGGAGAACTTTAGGGTGTCTGATGAGCCGGCCTCACCGGCTGAACTTAAAGTACTGCATAAGCTTATAAGCAAGGTTCAGACAGATATTGAGAACTTCTCATTCAACACCAGTGTGAGTGCTTTCATGATAGCAGTTAATGACCTCTATGAACTCAATTGCAGCAAACGTGAAATACTAGAACCTATGGTGATACTCATTTCGCCATTTGCTCCGCACATTGCAGAGGAGCTCTGGAGTAAACTTGGTCATAAGACAAGTATTACATTTGCCTTGTTTCCTGAGTACGAAGAGAAATTTACAATTGAGAATAGTTTTGAATACCCTGTCTCCTTCAACGGAAAGCTCCGCTTCAAACTTGAGCTCGGCAGGTCTCTCACAATTCCTGAAATTGAGGCAGCTGTAAAGTCAGACGAGAACACACAAAAATTCCTTGCAGGAGGAAGTATTAAAAAAATTATAATTGTTCCGGGTAAAATCATTAACATAGTTTGTTAAGATGTCAATAGTTTCATATCAGGTAGATTCTTTTACGGATAAAGTGTTCAGCGGAAATCCCGCTGTAGTGGTTCTTTTGGACAATCCTATGCCGGACGAGCAGCTTAAGCTGATTGCAAGAGAAAACGCCGCTCCGGAGACTGCATTTATTCTTGAGGAGGATGGAGTTTATAACCTCAGATGGTTTACACCAGATATTGAGATGGATTTGTGCGGACACGCCACACTGGCCTCTGCACACATCCTGTTTACTGAGAGGGTGCCACAAATTGACGAGGTTGTTTTCCAGACTGTGTCCGGTCCGCTTGCAGTCAGGAGGGAGAGTGATTACTACCTTATGAGCTTCCCCATCCGAGAGGGTGTGCCATGTGTTCTGCCAGAAGAGATATTTGATAGTTTGAGCATAAAACCTAAAGAGGTATACAAGGCTAGAGATTATATGCTTGTTTATCCATCTCAGAATGAGATTGAGGGCCTTGAAATAAACCGCTCTGTTTTTGATGAGATTAACATTAATCCCGGAGGAGTAATTATTACAGCTCCCGGTAAAGATTGTGACTTTGTTTCCAGATTCTTCACTCCACAGGCAACTATACTTGAAGATCCTGTAACAGGAAGCGCACACTGCACATTGACCCCATACTGGGCAAAAAGGTTGAAAAAGAGAGTGCTCCGGGCAAGGCAGATAAGTTTAAGAGGCGGAGAACTTGAATGCACACTGGATGACTCTTTTGTAATAATTAAAGGAAAAGCGGTAACCTTTTCCAAATCTGAATTATTCATATCTTGACAGATATTATGAAAATATTTAAGACTTTGAAATCCTATGTCTTAATGACAATAGGTCTCTTCATTTTCGTCTTCAGCTGGACAGCTTTCCTCATTCCGCATGAGATTGCCGGAGGCGGGGTGAGCGGTCTTGCATCGGTAATAAACTATGCAACAGGATTTGATGTCTCATACTCATATCTTATAATTAATGCATTCCTGCTGGGGATTGGCTTTCTGGTTCTTGGGAAGGCTTTTGGATTTAAAACAATTTACTGTATTGCAGTTGCTGCGCTCATGTTTGAGTTTCTTCCGCTTATCCCTTGGATTTCAGATATTGAGGACAAACTCATAAATGCCCTTATAGGGGGGACAATGAGTGGTATAGGAATCGGAATTATATTTCTTCAGGGCGGGAGCACAGGTGGTACCGATATTATTGCTCTTATTATTGCCAAGTACAGGGAGATGTCACCGGGAAGGGTGTTTATCATATGCGATCTCGTGATTATAGGGTCAGTATACTTTATTCCTGATAAATCTTTGGAAGATGTAATTTACGGATACATAGAGATGGTCTCCTTCTCATATGTAATTGACATGATTCTTACGGGCAACAAACAGTCACTTCAGGTATTTGTATTCTCTTCAAAGTTCTCGGAGATTGCAGACCGGGTGAGCAGCGAGATGGGAAGGGGTGTAACAGCGCTCTCTTCAATGGGATGGTTTTCAAAGAATGAGAGTAAGATGCTGGTGGTTATCATCAGAAAATCTCAGCTTGCAGATATTAGTGCAATAGTAAAGGATGTGGATAAGGATGCATTCATATCGGTTTCAGCGGTAATGAGTGTTTACGGACAGGGTTTTGATCAGATTAAAGACGGGAAGTTGTTATGGAACAAAAAACAAAAAGAGTCTTAAGCACTCTTAGGGGATATTCAATAATTACATTCGGGCTTTTGCTCTATGCAGTTGGCTGGAGCCTCTTTCTGATTCCAAACGGGCTTGTAGGAGGTGGAGTAACAGGTATTGCTGCTGTAATTTACTATGCTACAGGATTCCAGGTAAGCTGGTCTTTCTTTCTTATCAACTCAGTGTTGTTAGCTGTAGCTCTGAAGGTACTGGGTAAGGGGTTTGGTGTAAAAACGGTGTTTGCCATTGTTGCAGTCACGCTGTTTCTTGACAGACTCCCCGGTCTGATACCGGTAGAACTTATTGAAGACATCGCAATAGGCAATGGAAAGCTCCTATCGGCAATGATGGGGGGTGTCTTCTCCGGAGCGGGTATAGCCATTACATTCACACAGGGTGGAAGTACAGGAGGGACAGACATAGTAGCCCTGATGATTAGTAAGTACAGAAACATATCTCCAGGTAAACTTATTCTTTACATGGACATTTTTATAATTCTCAGCTCGCTCGCAATACCAAGCGAAGCCTCAATTGGAGAGAGAGCCGCAATTATAATATATGGTTTTGTTCTCATAAGCGTTACAAGTTATACTGTAGACCTGATTCTGTCAGGAGCCAGACAGTCAATACAGATATTTATTTTCTCCCAGAAGTATGAACAGATTGCTGATGCAATTACACCCTCTGGCAGAGGCGTAACCGTAATTGATGGAATGGGCTGGTTCACAAAGAGAGAGGGCAAGATCTTAATGCTTATTGTGAGAAGAACAGAGAGTAACTTTGTATTCAAAACAGTTAGGGAAATAGATAAAGATGCCTTCCTGAGCGTAGGAAATGTAATGGGAGTTTACGGGAAGGGTTTTGAGGAGATGAAAAAATGAGTGTTGCTCTGTTTATCGCAGGATACGGAAATGTGGCAAAAGAGCTGCTGTTGATTTTGGCAGACAGAGACGATTTTCTTCTTGCCGGAATATCAAATAGCACAACGATGTCACTTTCCTCATCTGGAATCGAGCCACTTAAGGTAAATAAAGCACTTGAAAACGGGGAACCAGCAGATATATTAAGTTTTTGCCAAAGGGGCTCTGAGATGCAGTTTCTTAATAAAATTTTCATTGATTGTACTGCATGCGAAGAAGTTGCATCATCATACACTCAATTTGCACAAAACGGATTTTCAGTAGTTTCATGCAACAAGATTGCCTTTTGTTTTCCTGCAGATAAGTGGAGAGCAATGAAGAGTTCCTTCTCCGCATACGGAAAAGGGCTGCTTTATGAAACTACTGTGGGAGCAGCCCTCCCGGTAATAGCAACTATCAGAAATATGGTATCGGCAGGAGACAGAGTAGATAGGGTAGAGGCGATACTATCTGGGACACTTAACTTTCTGCTTAGCTCTTACAATGGGGGCGAGAGTCTAGATTCACTTATTCTAAAAGCCAGGGAGCTTGGTTATACTGAGCCCGACCCATCTGTGGACCTGTCTGGACTAGATGTAGCAAGAAAGGCATTGATCATAAGCAGGGAGATGGGGATTATAAGAGAGCTAAAGGATGTATCTTGCTCTCCCCTTTTACCGGGAGCAGGTTTTGAAAGGTTGTACGCCCATTCAGAAGCAAAGGGCGAGAAACTTAGATACATTGCAAGAGTATCTGCAGATGTTTGCACCACAGGTGTAGAATCTCTCCCTGCAGACCATCCTCTTGCGAGAACAGAGAGTACAGATAACACAATAATCATATACAGCAGGGATTACCCAAGATCAATAACCATATCCGGAGCTGGAGCAGGGGCCAGACAGACTGCTGCAGGCGTATTCTGCGACATATTGGTAGCCGCACAAAAAATTATTAAAACTTGACGCCATTTTCGTAACTTTGTCAACTCAGACCCTAAACTTCATATGAATACATACACAGAGAACGACATCAAGACCCTTGAGTGGAACGAACACATCAGGCGCAGACCAGGAATGTACATAGGCAAGCTTGGAGACGGCACCTCGCCGGACGATGGTATCTATGTTCTTCTTAAAGAGGTGATGGACAACTCTGTTGATGAGTATGCAATGGGTTACGGTAAACAAATAATCATCTCCGTAAAAGAGAAAGTTGTGAGCGTCAGGGACTACGGACGAGGAATTCCGCTGGACTCTCTGATTGTCGCTGCCAGCAAAATGAACACCGGAGCTAAGTATGACAACAAAGCTTTCAAAAAATCGGTAGGTCTTAACGGAGTGGGTATAAAAGCAGTAAATGCACTCTCAGTAGATTTCAGGATTCAATCATTCAGAGACGGCGAATCCCAGATGGCAAGATTCAGTAAAGGTCTTCTTCTGGAGCAGGAGAGGAATCTCTCTTCAGACAAGAATGGTACTCTGGTTACCTTCACTGCGGATGAGGAGCTGTTTGGTAATTATCAGTTCAATCTTGAGTTCATAGAGGCAATGCTCAGGAACTACTCGTATCTGAACAGCGGCCTGCTTATAAAACTGGACGGCAAAGAGTTTATCTCAAAAAACGGACTTCTTGACCTCCTTAACGAGACACTCACAAAAGAGCCACTCTACTCACCAATCCACCTTAAGGGAGACGATATTGAGATTGCTATAACACACGGTAACGAATACGGCGAGGGTATCTCCTCATTTGTAAACGGTCAGTTCACCACTCAGGGTGGTACACACATGGCCGCCTTCAGAGAGGCAGTATCCAAGACACTCAAAGAGTTCTACAAAAGAGATTTTGACCCGTCAGATGTCCGCCAGGGTATGATAGCCGCTGTAAGTATAAAGGTTCAGGATCCCGTATTTGAATCCCAGACCAAGACAAAACTCGGCTCAAAAGAGATGGGCCCCGGAGGTGTTACAGTAAGGAACTTCATAGGAGACTTCCTTAAAGACCACCTTGACAACTACCTCCACAGACATCCGGATACCGCCGAGGCCATTCTTAAGAAGATACTTGACTCGGAAAAAGAGCGAAAAGCCATATCGGGAATACAAAAGCTCGCAAGAGAGAGAGCCAAGAAGGCAAACCTCCACAACCGCAAGCTCAGGGATTGCAGAATCCACTACACAGACAAACACGACAGAGCTATGGACAGCACCCTCTTTATCACCGAAGGGGACTCAGCATCCGGCTCCATCACCAAGAGCAGAGACGTAATATCACAAGCAGTCTTCTCCCTCAGGGGCAAGCCACAGAACTCATACGGACTATCAAAAAAGATTGTATACGAAAACGAAGAGTTCAATCTTCTTCAGGCCGCCCTCAACATTGAGGACGATATTGAGAATCTCAGATACAACAAAATAGTAATGGCCACCGACGCAGACGTTGACGGAATGCACATAAGGATGCTGCTGCTCGCCTTCTTTCTCCAGTTCTTCCCGGACCTGGTAAGACAAGGCCATCTCTACATCCTCCAGACACCACTCTTCCGCGTGAGAAACAAAAAAGAGACCGCCTACTGCTACTCAGACGAAGAGCGCGAAAAGGCCATCAAAAAACTCGGCCCCAATCCGGAGATAACCAGATTCAAAGGTCTTGGCGAAATCTCCCCTGATGAGTTCAAAAACTTCATAGGCGAAAACATCCGCCTTGACCGCGTCCGCCTGGGCAACGACGACAACATCGCCGAGCTCCTTGAATTCTACATGGGTAAAAACACCCCTGACCGCCAAAACTTCATCCGCTCAAACCTCAGAAACGAGGTAGTTTAACCACAACGAGTTAAAGTGGTTTTAGCCAATATTTCCCGCTTGAATTGAGACGGGGTTTTGCCGTATTTCTTTGAAAAACATTTTGAAAAAGATCTGGGGTTTGGGAAACCTGACAACTCAGATATTTCAGTGATGCTCTTATCTGCTTCATGTAGATTTTCAAAAATGGACATGGCGTGTTTCACTCTGTATTCATTTATGTAGTCTACATAATTTGTGTTGTGAATGTGAAAGCATTTTGAAAGATAAGTTCTGTTTGTTCCGGTCTTCCTTGCCAACAAAGTGATTGTAAGATCAGAGGACCTGAAAAGTTTTTCTGATCTCATCAGACTATCAGCTTTTGACAGAATTAAACTATAATTAAAAGAGGAAGGGTTCTCTCTTTTTTTCTCCACATCCATCATACCGCACAAATAGAGAATCCTTCCACTAACTTTTCTGTAAATCTCTATGAATTTACTCATTATCATTATTATTTAGATACTTTCCAGAATTGCGTACATTTTTTTTGCACCACTCAGCAGGGGGAGCACCTTTATAAAGGCGAAAAGCAACAACAAACGTTGCCATACATCCAAATCCGGATTTATTGCATAACTCCTTCATCCCAATGTGGGCATCCTCCTTCAGAAGATTATCTACCTCTTTCATTCTGTAGGAATTAACAAATTGATTAAAATTGACCCCCATATTCTCATTAATTACTTTTGACAGATAGGTTTTATTTGTGAAAAGTTTTCTCGCAACTTCTTTGATGGAAATTTTCTTGTTTAGATAAGGCTTATTTTTTTCAAAATACTCCTCCAGCCTCTCCTTAATTTCGTTTTGTTTATAGTTTTCTATAGAATTATGATTAGGTGAGATTATAAATGTTTTATCGTCACGCATTACATCGTAAGAAGTGTCTTTGGTTTGACCTTCACTAATTACTCTTTGAACCAATAAAGTTGAAATTATTGCTGTAATTACCAGTGATGGGATCATAAGTGTATTGCCATCAGACAATAAAATATTTGAAATTGTAATCAGTAATATTGAAATACTGGTTATAATCAGAGTTAATCTTACAATTTCACCCCTTATTATTAGAGGGTAATTTATCAAATACTTAATATACTTGCAGTAACTTCCGGCAAACTGACAAATCCTGAACACAGTATACAAAGTAAAAACAGACCCTCCAGCTATTAAATAAACAGGTTTGACAGATATTCTAAAATGAACCATCAGTATTAAGACTACATTTACAAAGAAAATCGGAAGTAAAGTGTGAAGCAATTGCAAGAAATTTCTCTCTCTCTTTTCTGATACTGTCTGTAAGTAAAACGCTAATGGATAAAACAGTTGCATCATTACAAAAACGCACGAGACATCATAAACAAACCCAAAAGTATCCTGTCTGTTTAATATTTGCCTTAACACAAGTATCAGAGCGTTGGCAGCAAAAGAAACACCTATTAAAAAAGTTTGTTCAGTATGCAGTTTTCCCTCTTTCTTAGAAAAGAAAACATACAAAAACATAAGAATACCTATCGTCATATAAACGATAAAGGAGATAAACTCAAATGATGAGTTAACGAAGTTGATTTGGTTGATTATTCCATTCATAATTAAGTGTTTTGGTTAAAGTTTTTT
>JAVEZL010000003.1:0-7665 GCA_034003005.1 Bacteroidales bacterium | reverse complement strand
ACGCAAACCCGCAATCTCTGGAGCCCGCTATCCGGCCAAAGGCCGTATAAACCGCGAAGCACCATTTAAATCTGCGGAAGGCGGTCTGAGCCCGTACGGCTATAACACGCAGATTTAGAGAGAAATGACACTTTATCCGAGGGGTCACCCCTCGGATAAAGTGTCAAACCCCTGCTATTCAGCTCTTCCCCAGTCATCCGCTGCCACTCCGGAACGATTCCTCCTCATCCGCTGCGCTACTTCCAGCGGGGGTTCCGTCGTGTTTGCGGATGACTGGCAAGAATTACTGCATGCCCTTTCACAGAGTAGTCCGCATAAATGAAGGAGTCTCCGCCACAGCGAATGAAATGAGCGAGGAGGAAAAACTCCGGAAGTTATGCGGATACTCTGTGAATGCAGTAAGATTGCCAGAGAGCCATGAAGGAGTCTCCGCCGCAGCGAATACAGTGAGCGAGGAGGAAAAACTCCGGAAGTTATGCGGATACTCTGTGAATGCAGTAAGATTGCCAGATATAATCTGAAGGAGTCTCCGCCACAGCGAATGAAAAGAGCGAGGAGGAAAAACTCCGGAAGTTATGCGGATATTCTATGAGTGCAGTAGTAACTATTATGTAAAAACTATTCTGAAATATTATTTTCTGCCCCCCGCACCAAACGCAGCAAGAATTACATATATTTGCTAAACCTAAGCCTCAACATAACTAACACTCAACTAGCTCAACATGAAAAAACTTCTGTCAACCACTTTATTGCTGGTATTATTACCTGTGTATGCAATATCACAAACGGTTGATTATTACAAATCTTTTGCGGAGAATGCAGGAGAAAATTCAATTCTGTACAGGGGAAGAGCTCCTGTTCCTTACCACTTCAATTTCGAGGGAACACAATATGTGTTTGATGAGATATTCAGAAAGGGAGAGGTACAGTACAACGGCAAAAGGTATTATGATGTTGAGATGAATCTAAATTCCCATCTTGACGAACTTATTATCAAGATTCCGGGAACAATCTCTACAGTTATTCTAAACAAGAACTTTGTAAAATCATTCCAATTTGACGGAAAGTCATTTGTTTACTACAAAAATGACCTAAAAGATTCTCCGGAAGAGGGTTATTATCAGCTTTTACATGCCGGCAAAGACACTTTATTAAGGAGGGTCAAGAAAAGGTACGTTGAGGAGATACCCAGACATGCTACATCGGGCTCGCTATTGAGAATGTTCAATACTGATGTCACTTATCATCTATATTCAGCCGGCAAGTGGTATGTTGTTAAAAACAGAAGGGATATCATGAAGGTGTATCCTGCAGAAAGGAGAATAATTTCCAGATTTATAAGAGAATCCAGGCTTAATTTCATAACAGACAGAGAGAATTCAATTGTACAGGTTGTGAAGTTTGCAGACCAAAATAAGCAATCTGTAAGATGAAGAACTTCAAAATATTTATAGCGGTGTTAATCTCTGTAGTTTCTACCGCAGCTGCTGCACAAGAGATTAGAATCAACCTTGAAAAGGCAAATCCGGACTCGGTTATATCTGTTGCAAGACGAGAGGCAGGTTTGCGACTATACTTCCCGGCAACTGCATACTCAGATTCGGTTAAGGTGTCTGTTAATACAAATGCATCCGGTTTTCTTAAAGCACTCTCTTCGCAACTGATACTGCAGGGATATGTTGCAGAGAAGATTGGAGGGAGCATATATGTATTCAAAGAGAGCGGAATAATCAAAGGATTACCGGAAGGCTACTTTTCAGACGCCTCATCGGCCTCAGCAGAACCTGTATACTCTCTTCTCTCAGGCGGTGAAAGTGTTGCAACTTCTCAAAACAAGATTTATAAGGTGGGAGAATCTGGCGTTATGGCCAGGCCGGGCCGTGCCGTTATCAGTGGTTACATAAAGGATGTTGAAAGCGGAGAGCCACTGGCAGGAATATCGGTCTCATCCGGCAATAACGGACCGTATACAGTTACTGATGCTTACGGTTTCTTCAGGCTCTCTCTTCAGCCGGGAGCTCTGACTCTTAAATTAAAGGGCTACGGCTATGAGAATACTGATTTAATGGTGGAGCTACAAGGCGACGGAGGGCTTGATGTGTTACTTAAGGAGAAGGTTTACTCCCTCAAAGGGGTAGTGCTCTCAGCAGAAAACACACAAAACCTGAGGAGCACACAGATGGGTCTGGAAAAAGTGAGAATTGACAGAATTAAACACGTCCCTGCTGCATTTGGCGAGGCCGATGTTCTTAAAATTGTCCTTACTCTGCCTGGGGTAAAATCGGTAGGGGAGGCATCGGGA
The DNA here is from genome assembly GCA_034003005.1 of Bacteroidales bacterium. Lineage (GTDB taxonomy): Bacteria > Bacteroidota > Bacteroidia > Bacteroidales > UBA932 > Bact-08. The sequence continues at coordinate 5,363 of JAVEZL010000003.1, read as the reverse complement.
GGATTTAATGTGAGAGGGGGTGCGACCGATCAGAACCTTATCCTCTTTAATGACGGAACCATATTCAACCCAACTCACCTCTTTGGCCTATTCTCTGCTTTCAATGCAGACATTGTGAATGACATCGAATTATATAAGAGTACAATTCCTGCAAGGTTTGGAGGCCGAATATCCTCTGTGCTGGAGATTAACAGCCGGGAGGGAAATAGCAAAAAGATAACAGGCTCGGCAGGTGTGGGTTTGCTAACAGGGAAGTTCCATCTGGAGGGCCCTATAGTAAAAGATAAACTCAACTTTATAATAGGAGCGAGAACAACATATTCAGACTGGATTCTGGGTCTTCTTCCGGAAAATGCAGAGTACAAAAACGGATCAGCCACTTTTCAGGATCTTACAGCCGGAATGAGCTACAAAATTGACAATAAAAACACGCTTTATCTTAACGGCTATTATTCAAGAGATGGATTCAGATTTAGCCGGGATACAAGTTTCTCCTACAGAAATATGAACGCCTCTCTAAAGTGGAGGAGTATAATGAGCGAAAGCCACAACCTTGTTATCTCAGCAGGTTACGACCATTACAATTATAAAACAGATGATGTGGGTAATCCTGTAAACGCATACAAAATGAATTTTTACATTAAGCAGGGATTTGTAAGGGCAAATTTTAACTGGCTTATCAACGAAAAACATACGATTAATTACGGATTGAATACTGTCTTCTATCACCTTAACCCCGGAACACTCACTCCATATGGTGATGAATCACTGGTTATTCCCAAGAAACTCCAGATAGAGAGAGGAGTTGAATCGGCACTTTATCTTGGAGATAACTGGCATATTACTGATAAGTTCTCATTAGAGCTGGGGCTTAGATACTCTCTGTATTCAGCACTTGGAGAGCGTAACTATTTCAAATATTTTGAAGGAGAGCCTAAGAGCGAAGCTACAATAATAGATAGTGTACACGTTCCCGGTGGTAAACTGGTTAAACCATACCATGGCCCCGAGTTTAGAATATCAGCCAGATATGCCTTTAATAACGACATATCAATTAAAGCAGGGTATAATAGTATGAGGCAGAATATTCACATGCTCTCAAACACTACAGCAATTTCTCCTACAGACATATGGAAACTTAGTGATGCAAACATTCAGCCTCAAAGCGGATGGCAGGCGGCTGCAGGTCTGTATGCAAATATTTTTGGAGGGAGAGCCGAACTCTCAGCTGAGGGTTATTACAAAGAGATGGACCACTACCTTGATTATAAGAGTGGCGCAATTATAACAATGAATGAGTATATAGAGAGAGATGTAGTTGAGACCAAAGGCAGGGCATATGGTGCTGAAATAATGATTAAGAAACCACTGGGTAAACTTAATGGCTGGATGGCCTATACCTATTCAAGAACAATGCTCAAGCAAGAGGGTAAAGAGGGAGAGCCTCTAATAAACAGAGGAAACTGGTATTCGGCATCCTATGATAAACCTCATGAGATTAAACTGGTAGCTAACTATAAATTTACTCAAAGATTCAGTGTTTCGCTTAACGTTGATTATTCAAGCGGAAGACCGGTAACGATTCCATTAAGCAAATATTATTACGGAAATGGATATAGGCTTTTCTACTCAGACAGAAATGCCTACAGAATTCCAGATTATTTCCGCCTTGACTTCGCAATTAATATTGAGCCAAGTCATAACCTAACCTTACTAACACACAGCACTATTACAATAGGTGTCTACAACCTAACAGGAAGGAAAAACGCCTATTCAATATATTATGACACACATAGTGGAAGCAAAATTCAGGGATATAAGCTCTCAATTTTTGGTGCCCCTATTCCTTACATTACTTACAATATAAAATTCTGAGCGATGAAGAACTATATAAAATATTCCTTAATATTTATTGCTCTCTGTTTTGCTGTCTCCGGCTGTGTCACCCCTTTTGAACCTGTGGGTCATGAAGGGGCAGAGAATATCCTCGTTATAGAGGGAGACATTAATGCAAATGGCGTAACTGAAGTTGTCCTGAGCAGAACTCAAAAACTGTCTGATAAAAATACAAAACCCATCTATGTGAAGGGTGCATCAGTTTGGATTGAAAGTGAAAGAGGTATTAGATATCATGCTCAACAATATTCTACAACTACAGACGTAGTATATAAAACAAACCACATTGGACTTGATAAACTACTTAAATACAAACTATGTGTCTCTCTGCCTGCTGGACAGTACTACGAATCTGACTTGGTACAGGTTTTAGAGTCTCCCCCTATATCAGAAATAGGTTTTAGCAGGGATACTGTTAAAAAGAGTGTCACATTCCACGTCAGTACAGAAGACCCTGAAAACAAAACTAAATATTACAAATGGAGCTATACAGAGGACTGGGAGTTTACGGCCCACAATTATGCATACTACACTTATAAGCCTGTTACAAATGAAATAGTAGAGTTGCCATACGAACAAAATACCTTTTTTTGCTGGCAAAAGGGTAGGTCAAAATCAATTTTAATTGCCACTACAAGCCATCTTTCTCAGGACAAAGTGCATCAGATGCCTTTAGTCTCAATGGGAAATACCGATGACAGAATATCCGTTCTCTACTCAATAGAGGTATCTCAAATGGCTATCACACGTGAAGCATTTCTTTACTGGGAGAACATCAGGAAGAACTCAGACAAGGTAGGTGGAATATTCTCTCCCCAGCCAAGTGAGATAATGGGAAATATAAGATGTGTAAGCGATCCCTCTGAAGTGGTTATAGGATTTATTAGTGCCGGATTGAGTTCAACAAGAAGGTTCTTTGCTTCCGATGCTGAGATGGATACCTATAAAAGCTTCCACAATTGCGAAGAGATTATTCCGGAGGAAGAGGTGCCGCCTGTTACCTGGTTCAGCCTTTACCATGGTGGATATCTGGTAATATCATATGACGAGATGGAGCATAAGAGCATCTGGTCAATAGACGCTTGTGTTGATTGCCGCTTAAGAGGTACAAAGAATAAACCATCATTCTGGCCAAATGACCATAAATAGAATCAGTATGAAGAAGATAATATATATAGTACTATTATACATTGTTTCCACATTTTCTCTTTCCGCACAAAATATTGCCGAGAGGGTGTACGTCAGTACAGATAAAGAGATATATCTGGCAGGCGAAAAGGTGTGGATGTCCGGGTTCTGTTTCAAGAATGATGGTAAAAAAATATCATTGTCAGACATTAGTTCTCTTGCCTATGTTGAGATTTATGCTCTGGATAAACCTGTTTTAACATTGAAAATGGCGCTCAAAAATGGACGTGGCTCTGCATGGGCAGACCTTCCATTAACTATGTCCACAGGGAATTACAAGATTATTGCATATACACACTATATGCAGAACGAAAAACCATTACCATATTTTGAAAAAACCATTTCAATATATAATTCGATATCATCAGAAAGATTGTCAAATGCCGTGATTGGCAAAACCGACAGCTCTTTTTCGCCGTCAAAGGAGATTCCATCGGCCTGTATAAGCGATTTTATTGAAATTGATCTTCCACTCTCTGGTGTGCTTGCAAGGGAGAGTCATTATGAATGGAGCATTTTAAATAAACAAAAGGTGCCTTTAACCTTAAGCGTCTCAGTTTTCAAAACGGATTCTCTCCTGGTATATAATAACAATACAATGGAAGAATATTTAGAAAGTGCCTTTAAAAGGGAGACTGAACCATCTTCAGATAAATTCATTCCTGAGTACGAGGGGGAGGTAATAAAGGGCAAAATTGCACCTGTAAATGGAAGCCGCTATCAAGAGTTGGCCGGACATAATGTTTTCATCTCATTCCCCGGAGGAAACGGTGAGTTGTATGCATCAAAGTCCGGTGAAAACGGAGAGGTTGTGTTTTACACAGACAATGTATATGGAAAGAGAGAGTGTGTTCTGGAGGTTGTTGCAAAAGACACAACAGCAAAATTTATTGTTGAGTTGACCGATCCTTTTATTCATCCCCAAATTACACCTGCAGAAAATCTCATGTTGCTGCCATCTTACTACTCTTCCCTGGAGGAGAGAAGTATTGGAATGCAACTAACCAGGAGATTTGCTGCCGACTCACTTTTTGAGACAGCTGAACCCATCCACAACCCACTCTTTAGTGACAAAAAGAGGAGATACATGCTGGATGATTACACAAGATTCCCGGTAATGGAGGAGGTGATTATTGAGTATGTGTACGAACTGCGAGCCAGAAAGAGTAATAATAGTGCACAACTGCTTGTAAGATGGGATAGCGATCTTAACGCCTCAGAATATTCAAGGGAGCACACACTTGCACTCGTTGACGGAATCCCTGTTTTTAATCACAAAAAGATACTGGACATGGATCCGCTTAAGGTAAAAAGCCTTGAAATCTATGGAGACAAATACTTTATAGGCAATTTAAGTTTCACCGGTATTGCCTCTTTTAATACATATAACAGCAAATATACTGGTCTAACATTTGACAAGAGTGTACGAATTGTTGATTTTGAAGGTGCCAAGCCAAGTTCTAGATTAGTTGGGAAAGGGTTTGAAACCGGCAAATATCCAGATTTCAGACATACTCTTTTATGGGAACCTGTACTGGAACTTATGCCTTCAGAAGTTAAAACACAATCTTTAAGGACCTCTGCCGTACCTGGCCTTTATAAGATTGTCATACAGGGAATAACTGAATCAGGAGAGTCAGTATTAATTGTAAAAGATTTTAGGGTAGAGTGATTTTTGTCAAAAGTTGGCAAAACAATGGCTTTTCTTTGCGTTATGATTATAACAGCAAAAGCCATGAAAGCAAAGATAAGATCTTATCGCGAAATCAGACCCGGAACCAGTAGCGACAAAGTTATTGCAGACATTATGGATGCCTGCAAAAGTGGAAATATAGCTGTTCTTTCAAGTCTTGCAGATGGTAAACCAATACTTAACGAGATAGAGAAGAATGGCGTCTCTCCGCTTGTTGTTGCCAGTTCAAACGGTCATACAGGGATAGTAAGACACATTCTCCAGCACGAACATTATGTCATAAGTCCGGATATCCTTGCCCACTCTGCATCTGTAGCAAAGTCGAATGGCCATGATAAGGTGAGAAGTCTTCTAACTTTGTACTATATTAAATACATCAGATACTCAGCATAATAGATTTTTTCGCCAATTATTTTCCAGAAAAAGATGAAGAAAATTTGTTTCTTTAGAAATCTTGCCTACCTTTGCACTCCCCAAAACAACGGGGCTAGTTCATTGAAATATTGGAAGACAAGTACAATTTAAAAGTAGTACGATAAATAGAGTAGAGCGTTAATTCTTTAATAGAATAAATGATAAATCAACA
>JAVEZL010000002.1:0-91427 GCA_034003005.1 Bacteroidales bacterium | reverse complement strand
AAAGGAGAGGGGGCAAAGTTCTTTTTTACAATAAGCTAATCGAATGAAATACTCACTTGGACTGGTTTTATCTGGTGGTGGAGTCAAGGGCTTTGCTCATGCAGGTGCAATAAAGGCACTTGAAGAGAGAGGGTTGATTCCTGACATAATCGCAGGTACAAGTGCAGGGGCTATAGTTGCGGCCCTATATTCAGGGGGAAACTCTCCTGAGAAAATAGTAGAACTCTTCAATGATAAGGATTTTAATTATTTTGTTGAGTTAAACTTACCTAAAAATGGGCTGTTTAAACCCACCGGATTTGTCAAATTGTTAAGATCAAGTATTTCTGCAAGAACTTTTGAAGAATTAAAAATTCCGCTCAAAGTCGTAGCTACTAATCTTGATGATGGCAGGTATGAAGTTTTCTCAGAGGGTGAGCTAATCAAAAAAATTACCGCATCTGCTTGTGTACCTGTTATTTTTAACCCAATGGAGATTAATGGCAAAATATACGCAGATGGTGGAATATTCAAAAACTTCCCTGTTTCTGTAATCAGGGATGAGTGTGAGAAAATAATCGGCGTTAATGCAAGCCCACTTGTCACTGAAAAATACTCAAAAAACATCTTAGGTATTGCAGAACGATCATATCATTTTATGTTCAGGGCAAATACGCTGGAAGACAAGAAAATGTGCGACATTCTTGTTGAGATTGAGAGTGCTATGCAATTCAAAACCTTTGACCTAAAAAAAGTAGACATCATATTTAAGATGGGCTATGATGCAATGAGCAAAGCGCTTGATCTATAAATCAATCTTTATTCCTGCAAAAAATGTTCTTGGGTTTCCGGGACCATATACATATCCGGCATCTCTTAATTGCCCTCTGTCCAGGTCTTTTTGATATGAATCAAGAATATTCTTAATCCCTGCATTAAATTGAAGAGTATGCTCGCCTCCTATTTTAAAATCATAGGATAATTTAAATCCAGCATCCCAGAAAGATGGTGTCTTTGTTAGCGTATCTTCAGTAATGAAACCCGCAAAATGGGGCATAATCATGCTTCCGGTGTATACGCAAGTAATTGATGTGTTAAACTGAGTATACGGATTCCATGATATGGTTATATATCCATACGAGTCAGGAGTTTTGTGCATTTGCCTGCCTAAAGGTAAATTAGGGTCTTCTGACCACTTGTAATTCTCTTTATACCTGCTTGACTGTATTGTGTAACCAGCCTGAGCTGAAAAGTAGTTTCCATAATTTGCCTTGGCTTCAATGTTTGCGCCGGTAATAATGGCTCCACTTGCGTTTTTTCTTTGTAGAAGAATATTTCCTATTTCATCTCTGCCAATTGCCTCTAAAGCAAAAACATCTTTTAGGTTAGTATGGAAAACTTCTGTCAGTAAATTCATTTGGACCGGACCAGCAAAAAAATAATAATCCGCAGACGCGCTAAAACTATATGAGTATTCAGGTTTTAACATAGGATCTATGACAATTAAGGAGACTCTCCCTCCTACTGCCTCTACATGTAAATCCTCACTGTAGGCTTGTGGTGCTCTGTAACCACTTGAGAAGCTCGTTCTAAAGATTAAACTTTCAACCGGAGTGTATCTGATATTTACTCTAGGTGAGAATATAGGCCTCTTTACATGATTATTTTTATCAAGACGAGCACCAATTAAAATACTTGTTTTGCTGTTTTTCCATTCATTTTGTAAATATCCTCCAAATGTAACTGCTTTTTGGTCAATAACTCTATCATACCCAAGCATAGCATCCTTAAGTGAATTAAAATTATACTCAACTCCTGCTGTAAATTCTGAAGGTAAAAAGAGAAAGTTCTTAATTTTATTAGAATATTGGGTTCCTGCAGAGAATGTAATATCATCTGTTCTTCCATATGCATTAAGATCTTTGTTCGTTCCAAAATAACTATCTCTCCCTATCTTTTGAGCAGATGTAAAAATAGATACTCTATGTTTATAATCCTTTGTATTAATATCTAATTTGGCTCCTCCCCCATTAATTTTATGTTTAACCTGTTCTGCAACTGTAGCTTCATGAGGGGGTCTTGATAATGAATCGCCACCTCTTCTGAATTCGTTCATGTGATGGTATTCCAATGTAAGTCTGGTATTAGGGGAAAATTTATGATACCCCCTGAAGCCTATAGTTTCTGCATCCAGTACTGGAATATCACTATATCCATCGCCATCCCTGTCATAGGATGATCTATCCCGTATCATACCAAACAGATATACGCCTGTATCAAAATCTTTTGTTACAAATGAACTATTTAAAGAAGTTGTGTAATCGATAGATCCTTCCCCCATAATTCCCGTTTGATTAGAAATGGATAGGGTGTTTTTGATTGGTTCTTTAGTAATTATATTTATTACACCACCTATTGCATTTGACCCAAATACTGCAGAACCTCCCCCTCTTAATACCTCCACTCTTTCAATCATGCTTGCAGGAAGTTGCTCTACACCGTAAACAGCTGCCAAAGAGCTAAAGATAGGCCTGCTATCGAGTAAAATCTGAGTATACTGACCTTCGAGACCATTTATCCTTACTTGAGTAACAGCACAATTCTGGCAACTTACTTCAACTCTGACTCCCGGTTGAAAGTTTAGTACCTGACTAAGATTTGATGAGGCTGATTGCTCAAAAAGCTTTTTCCCAAGCACATTGACAACAGATGGAGACTCTCTTCGCTTTGATTCGTTTCTTGTTGCGGTAACAACTACCTCATTCATGTTAAGAGAGCTCTCTTCTAGTTCAAAATTTAATACAGAAACGCTGTTAGGAATTATTTCAACAATTGTATCTTTTGTTATGTAACCAAGAGATGTCGCAATAAACTTGAATTTTCCTGAAGGGATATTGGATTTATTATAATGTCCTGAAGCATCTGCAGGGAAGTTAATATTTACCTCTTCAATTTTAATTGAAGCAAAAGGGATATGTAGTCCTGTCGATTTCTCAATAATATGACCTGATATAACAGATGTTTCGCGATTATTAGTAGTAACTTGAGAATAGAGAATAGAAAAGTACAGAAATGCTGCAATTGTCAAACAAATACGTTGATAATTCATCTAATTGATATTAGTTAGTTAGTAAAAAAAAAGAAAAACAATAAGCGACTAACTAACTGATGGCGGAGCTCTGGACTGTGATTGTAAATGAAAAACTAATGATAATAATCTCTCTTCGTTTATGAGAATAACTGAAAGCAGCTTTCTGAATGCCGACTGCAAAATCAGGGAAGCAGCAATAAAGTTTAATGATGAGAAGAGTAAGGAAATTAAAGATAGAGAGGCACTACTATGCGTATGAGACGAAGTTGCATTATCGCCTGGCAAATATAAGTGAGAGTGCACGATTGTCTTATCTCCACTTATATGCGAGTGATAAAACATCGTTGCTCCGCTATAATAGATAACAAACGATATTAATAGAAAATATTTAAGAAATCCTCTCCTTATCCGTTTCATGATTCAACAGGGCGCAAAAATAATAAAATAAAAGGGCGACATCAAATGTCGCCCTTAAAATAATTTTTAGACACTATTTCTTAAGGTATTTTTCAAAAAATTGATCTTGTTCCCATAAAAGATGTAAAATATTCTCTCTTGCAGCGTATCCATGAGATTCTTTAGGAAGAATTACCATTCTTACTGGTGCTCCTAATCCCTTAAGAGCCTGGAAATATCTCTCAGTCTGAAGAGTGAAAGTTCCAGGATTATTATCTGCTTCTCCATGTACAAGAAGCATAGGTGTTTTAACTTTTGAAGCGTTCATGAATGGCGACATGGTATTATATACCTCAGGCACGTCCCAGTAATTTCTTTGCTCATTCTGGAAACCAAACGGAGTTAAAGTTCTGTTATAAGCACCACTTCTTGCAATACCTACGGCAAATAGATTTGAATGAGACAGAAGATTTGCTGTCATAAAGGCACCGTATGAATGTCCGCCTACCCCTACTCTGCTTCTGTCTATGTATCCGAGAGAATCTACGGCATCAATTGCAGCTTTTGCATTAGCAACAAGTTGTTCAATAAATGTATCGTTAGGTTCTGCATTACCTTCACCAATTATTGGAAAAGAGGCGTCGTCTAAAACTGCATATCCTTTTGCAGCCCAATATACAAATGAACCATATGATGGAGCTGTAAATTCGTTAGGATTATGAGTACTTTGACTTGCGGAGGCTGCATCCTTAAACTCTTCCGGATATGCCCAAATGAGAAGGGGTAATTTTATACCGCTGCTTTTATCATAACCTGCCGGAAGATATAAGGTTCCAGATAACATAACACCATCGTTCCTTTTGTATTTGATCACCTCTTTATGAACTCCTTCAAGTTTCTTAAAAGGATTGGCAAAATTTGTCAGTTTCTGAGGCTCTGATTTCTTTCTAAAATTAATTAAATAGTAATTTGGATACTCTGTTTTAGACTGAATTCTGACAAGTGCCAAGCCTTTTTTAAAATCAGTAATTGAAAGTATATCCTCTTTTTTATTTGTATAACTTGATTGATATAGCCTTTTAGTTTTTAATGTTTTCAAGCTGAACTCATCAATAAAAGGGAATTGCCCCTCTTTTGTATAACCGTCACCTATTAAAAGCAAATTACTATTTTCGATCGCTAGTACATATCTTCCAAACTGGTTTCTTTTTGTTTCAAATGATCCCGGATCTGAGTAGATGTCTTGTCTGTTTCTTTTGTTAATTAATTTAGGTGTCTGACTTGATAAGGACGGTGAGAAAATATATGTTGATGACATTCTTGTGTCATACCACATATCTCTTAAAATTGCAGTATTATCGTCTCCCCATGTTATTCCCGCAAAACGCTGGGGAACTTTAACCATCTCTACAGGTTCATTGTTAAATGGTGCTTCCCATGTATATAAAACATCTCTGAATGGAACTTCAACAGATTGATCTCCACCATCCATAGCTTCAACATAGTATAAAGTAGATGGTTTATCAGCTCTCCACTCCATTGACCTTTTACCGGTTCTTGTTGAACTGAATCCCTTTGGCTGAATTTCAATTAGTGGTACATTATTAACCTCTTTTACCAATTCACCCTCTTTTGTGTATACTTTAGTACTTTGTGGAAATCTGTTAAGAGGTACAATGTATGAGTATGGTCTTGCTATGGTTGAAATCATGATGAATTCACCATCAGGAGAAAAACTTTCTCCTGCATATAGGTCTGCATTCAAAAAAAGTTTAGCAGAGCCATCTGATATGTTAACTCTCCATAACTCAGAGGTTGCAATAGTTTCAAAATTTGTTTCGTCATTTTTGTTCTTAAGCAAATCCTGATAAGTTCTGTTCTGGGATACCTTACCTTCACTGACTGATACTATAGGGCCATCAGGAATATTTTTAGTCTCATCAATTAATGGGTTTCTTTTAACTGGAAGGAATCTGGCAATTACATAACTGCCATCTCTTGACCAGGTAACCGGATTTCCCATATTGGCATTAAGATATCTGTCAACTAATTTAACTGCTTTGCGGCTTTCAAGGCTGGCAATCCAGAGTTCAACACCATATGATGATGAATTAGTGAAAAGTATGTTTTTCTCATCAGGAGAGAACTGAATGTTGGATATCTTCGCGTTTGATGGAAGACCCTCAAGCTGAGTCTCAATAGATTCTGCTGCTTTTCTTATCTTGATATTATTAACATAAGTGGCAGTAGATGAAATGTTAACTACGGGATTGATTCTGAGTCCTGCAAGTCTTAACTCAGGTTGATTTAGTTCATCCAGACTTTTGTAAGTATTTCTGTAAGTGAATATAAGATATTCATTTCGAGAATCAATCATTACTGATGGAGCTCTTTCGTAATCTGCCAGCTCCATTATTTCAGCAGGCGGAGTTTGATATTTAATATTTTCTTGTGCATTGAGTGATGCATAAGATATTGAGTTCATGATAAAAATCATGAGCAGTAAATAGGATTTTGAAAATTTCATAAATGTTTAGTAATTGATTCGAGTATTGTGACAAGTTTATTTTTCATAATGGGCTTGGCTATGTAGCCGTCAAATCCGGCAGCCCTGATATTTTGCTCGTCGTCAGACAAAGCATAAGCAGTCTGAGCAACTACTGGAAGTGCCGGCTTAAACTTTTTGATAAGTCTTAATGCGTCGTATCCATTTAATACAGGCATTTTTATGTCCATTAACACAAGGTCCAGATTGCTATCGTCTTTAACGATTTCGACGGCCTCCTGTCCGTTTACAGCTCTAAGAACAGTGTGATGACACTTGGAGAGCAATGCTGAAAGGTATAAGAAGTTAGTATCTTCATCCTCAGCAACTAGTATTCTCATATGATTATTCATCTCAAATCCTTTTTCTAACAGTTCTGTATCCTTGATTTTCTTTGTTTTACTGCATATTATAAGAGGAACTGAAAATCTGAACAATGATCCTCTCCCATATTCAGATTCAACCTCAATATCTCCGCCTAACATTTCAACGTAGGCTTTAGAGATAGCAAGGCCAAGTCCGGAGCCTCCTCTCCCTAACGTTTGCTTGTCACTATCAATCCTCCTGAATCTTTCAAAAATTTCCTCCTGATATGCTTTATCAATACCAATACCTGTATCCTTTACGAAGAATACTATGCTTTTATCCGGTCCTGAGTCTGATATTTCATACCAAAATTCCACATATCCGTCATCAGTATATTTAATCGAATTTGAGAGAAGGTTTGATAATATTTGTCTCAGCTTGACAGGGTCTGTACTGATTTTGTATTCAAGTTGTCTATCAGATGATAGGTATCTAAGATCAAGCGTTTTATCAACAGGAATAGTTGCAAGCATCGTCTTGTAAACGACATCAAGCAGCAAGTCAACATCAACCTCTTCGTAATTTGGTTTTATGAGCTTAGATTCAATTTTTGACATCTCAATAATATCATTAATTATTGAGAGTAGATGAGCTCCGCTCCGGTTTATTATGTCAATGAAACTATCTCTCTGATTGTTTTCCAGATCGTTCTCTTTGAGCATTTCAGCAAATCCCATTATAGCATTCATGGGCGTTCTTATTTCATGAGAGAGATTTGCAAGAAAGGCTGTTTTCAACTTTTCACTCTCTTCTGCTCTCTCCTTTGCAAGATGAAGTTCAATGTTTTTTTGAACAAGTCTGTCCTCTGCCTCTTTCCGTGAAGTAATATCAGTAATGTAACCATCAAGATATTTCAGATTACCTGTTTCATCAAAAACTCCCCTTCCATGCTCAAGTACCCATTTTATATTACCATCTCTTGTGATGATTTTGTACTCCTCTTTAAATACTCCCCTTAACTTTAATACACCATGCCATCTTTCATGCAGGTAGATCCTAAATTCCTGAGATATTATTTCGTTAAATGAGATCCTATTGTTATAAATAATATCTTCTGGTAAATATCCTGTAATAGACTCACATTGACCGCTTATATAAAGCATCGTCCATTCAGAGTCATTTTTACACCTGTATACAAAGCCAGGCAGAACACCTATGAGCGTTTCAAAGGTCTCGGCGTTATATTCAAGGTTGCCGGAAATTATAATATTACCATTTTCCATAATCTATATCACAAATATAGAATTTATATTAATATGGGCAAGAGATGGTGCGTTATCCCAGTATATCCAGGATTTTGATGCATTATTAAAAATATGTTCAGCAGGCAGCTCTTTTTCAGCTTTCTTCTTTGAAAATTCTTTAAATATTTGAAGTTTTGAAGGACCATCGACGTAGAATACAATCTCATTTGATTGCAGAATCCCGGACAAAGTAAGAGCTACTCTTTTTTGGTTGTTGTATGGATTCGATGATGGCATATAAAGATAATCGGCAACATATAACTCATTTTGTCCGGGAAATACAGATGATGTATGTCCATCTTCACCTATTCCAAGAATAACTAAATCAAATCCCGGTTTATTGTTTAATTTTTTTCTAACTATTGCTTCGTAATCTAAAGCAGCAGTTAAGTTATCGATTTCTCCTTTTATCCTGAAAACATTTGAAGAAGGAATATCCACAAACTTTATAAAATTATTGAAAGCTCTTCCGTAGTTGCTATCTGGATGATCAGGAGAAACGCATCTCTCATCAACCCAAAACAGATTAATATTTTTCCAGTCTATCAATTTTGAATAATCTCCTGTCCAAAGCCTAAAAAGATTATCCGGAGAACTCCCTCCAGATATAGCAATGTTCATATTTGAATCCGAATTATGATTAGCCAGGAGTTCAACAATTCTCTCTGTTAGCTTTTGAGACGGACTTTTCATAATTCACAGTATTTGTCTGTGTCAGTAAGATTCTTGCACGGATTTGTCCAACTCTTACCGCTTTCAATAATTCTGTTACTCTCCTCAGGGCCCCATGTTCCGGCCGGGTATCCGTAGAGAGGTATTTTGTCATTGTTTTCCCAATTCTTTAAAATGGGATCAAAGTATGACCAGCTAGCCTCAACAGCGTCACTTCTTGTAAATAGTACTGATTCACCATTTAGACAATCTTCAATTAGTCTTGAATAAGCATCACCGGATTGAACTCCTCCAATTTTATCGTAAGAAAATTCCATAGGGACCTGTTTAATCTCAAAACCTGAACCAGGTATCTTTACGTCAAATTTCAAAACAGCTCCCTCATTTGGTTGAAGTCTGATGATTAACTGGTTTTGCTCCGGACGATCATATCTGCTGCTAAACAACTTATGAGGTGTTTGCCTGAAGTGTATAACAATTTCAGTAACCTTTGTAGGCATCTGCTTCCCGGTTCTGATGTAAAATGGAACGCCCTCCCATCTCCAATTAGATATGTTGACTTTCATTGCAAGGAATGTTTCAGTCATGGATGCGGGGTCCACATTTCTCTCCTCCCTGTAGGGTGCAACTCTTATTCCACCCTTAAGGTGTGACTCAACGTACTGGCCTCTGATAACACTCTGACAAATATCATCTTCAGATAAAGGTCGTAAGGATCTGTATACCTTGACAACCTCGTTTCTAAACTCTTTCTCATTGAATGCAATAGGCGGTTCCATTGCAACCAGAGCTAGAAGCTGTATCAGATGGTTCTGAACCATGTCTCTTAAAGCACCTGTATTATCATAAAATCCACCTCTCTCTTCAATACCCATATTTTCAACAGCAGTTATCTCTACCCTTTCAATGTAGTTTCTGTTCCACAATGGTTCAAATATACCATTAGCAAATCTTAGAGCTAAAATGTTTTGGACAGTCTCTTTTCCAAGGAAGTGATCAATTCTGAAGATTTGTTTTTCTGAAAAAACAGCTCTTAGCTTATCGTTCATCCTTTTTGCCGATTCAAGATTGTATCCAAATGGTTTCTCAACTATTATTCTGCTTTCCGGATTAACAATTCCGGCAGCATTGAGATTTCCCGGAATTATCTCATACAAAGAAGGAGGTGTTGCAAGATAGTAGAGCGTGTTGTGATTTTTATCACCTATCTCTTCAATGTATTCTCCTAACTTGATAATATCATCAACACTTTCAGGGTCTGAAACAAAGTAAGTTAGCCTGTTTACAAAAGAATCAGCGGAGGTATTGTCGATGTCAGATTTATTTAAGTATTTGTTTAAGGACTCCTTTGCCTTTTCTCTGAATTCGTTTATAGAAATTGAAGATCTTCCTGTAGCGACTATTTTAAAGTCGGGCTCCAGCAAAGATTTCTTATGCAGCATGTATAGAGCAGGTATTAATTTTCTTTTTGCAAGATCTCCAGATCCTCCAAAGATTACCATGGATTTACTTTTCATTTTTCACTGAATTAAACCGTGTAAACTCCGGATTTAGTTTCGCCACCTTCACCTGTCCAGTTTTCGTGGAAAAATGCTCCTCGTGGAGAATCGACTCTTTCAAAAGTATGAGCACCAAAAAAATCTCTCTGAGCCTGGATGATATTTGCCGGTAGTTTTTCTGAGGTATAAGAATAAAAATAATTCAAAGCATTGCTAAATGCAGGAAGTGGAATACCTGCAAGGGCTGCTTTTGAAACTACTGATCTCCAACCCTCCAAAGATGATTTTATCTCATTTGTAAAGAATTCAGAAAGAAGAAGAGAATCAAGACTCTTGTTCTTTAAGTAAGAGTCTGCGATATTATTCAGAAATGAGGACCTTATAATACATCCGTTTCTCCAGATTTTTGCGATAGAGGCAAGGTCCAGATTCCAGTTGTTATCTTCTGATACTCTTTTCATAAGATCAAATCCCTGAGTATAAGAGACAAGTTTTGAAGCAAAGAGGGCATCTCTAACATCGTCAATCTTTAGTTTCTCTACCTCTTGAACTTTACGCAAAAAATGAGATGACGCGATTTTTCTTTTATCTTTTAAGGCAGAAAGTGACCTCTCAAATACTGATGTTGCAATTAGATTTAACGGAACTCCATGGTCCATTGCGCTCTCTACAGTCCATTTACCCGTCCCCTTCTGACCAGCAGCATCCAGAATGTTATCAATTAAATATCCTCCTTTTATATCTTTATGATTCACTATCTTGGCTGTTATCTCAATTAGATAACTTTGAAGTTTTCCGCTGTTCCACTTCTCAAAAGCAGACGAAATCTCTTCGTTATTCATACCCATCAGGTTTTTCATTACCGAATAGGCCTCTGCAATAAGCTGCATATCACCATATTCAATTCCATTATGAACCATTTTCACAAAGTGTCCGGCTCCACCACTTCCCGTCCATGCACAACAAGCCTCTCCATCCTCTGCAATAGCTGATACCGATGTAAATATCGGTTTAACAAATGGCCATGCCTCTTCTGATCCTCCGGGCATTATTGAGGGTCCCTTTAAAGCACCCTCTTCACCTCCGGATACTCCGGAACCTATAAATAGCAGCCCTTTAGATCTTAGATAGCTCTCCCTGCGCTCACTATCTTTGTAGTGCGAATTTCCACCGTCTATTATTATATCACCCGGCTCCAT
Source organism: Bacteroidales bacterium (assembly GCA_034003005.1). GTDB lineage: Bacteria > Bacteroidota > Bacteroidia > Bacteroidales > UBA932 > Bact-08. The sequence goes on along the minus strand of JAVEZL010000002.1, from coordinate 80,436 downwards.
ATAAGGTAGTAGCTGCTCAATAACGGTATCAACAACTGTTCCAGCTCTTACCATCATCATTATCTTTCTTGGAGACTTTATTGAAAGGACCATTTCATTCAGATTTTCATAGCCAACTATCTGTTTTCCAGATGCTCTTCCTGAAATAAATTTTTTAGTTACGTCTCCGGTTCTGTTGTAAACCGATACTTTAAATCCTTTGCTCTCCATATTAAGTACAAGGTTCTCGCCCATTACGGCAAGACCAATCAATCCAATATCTGATTTTTCCATTTTAAAATGTCTACATTTGTATAAATATAATCATAAACAAAGTTTTTAACAACAAGTTTATCATCACTCATCAATGAAAAAAGGCTTACTGCTTATTATTTCTGCGGTTTTCACAGTTTACGGCTGCAAGACAAAAGAGACACGATTTGTTTTCGAACATGTACACATTCCCTCAGTTATTCAGGACAAAGCTGAGCAAAGAGAGTATCTATCTTATCATTACTGGGATAATATGCCCTGGGAAGATACCTCTTTATTAATAACACCTATTTTAATTAAACAACCTTATTTTGAATATCTGTCCGTTATAAGCGAATTGGGCTTATCAAAAGCTGAAGACAGATTAAAAGAGTTAGCCGCCAAAAGCTCATCATCATCAAAGTCAGTTTCAGAGGCATTTTTGCAACTATTTGAAGAGACTCTTGATCACCCCAACTCCCCAATGAAGCACGAAAAACTTTACATGGCAGTATTAAACGAGTATATACGGAACCTTAATAGTAATGATCCTTTGAAAGAAAAGCTTAATTGGGATAGAGAGTTATTAAACAAAAACAAAGTAGGAGATGTCTGTGAAGATTTTAAGATTGTTTTTACCGATGGCTCAGTTAACTCATTGCACTCAATATCTTCTGAGTATATTTTGATATTCTTTTTTGAACCTGATTGCAGAGTTTGTAAAGAGTCATTGGAATACGCACAAAAATCAGATATAATAAACAGGTTTAAGGAGAGGAACATGGTAATGGCAATCTACTCAGGTGAAAACATAACTTTATTTGAGGAGGTTGCAGGTAGCTTCCCTGGAGGTTGGAGAGTTGGTCATGATTTAAACAATATGATTGCATTAGATAGACTTTATGATCGCAGGGCATCTCCATCCGTATTCATCTTAGATAAAGAGAAAAAAGTATTGTTAAAAGATGGTGATATTGAAAGTGCAGAAGCACTTATTAACAAACTACTAGCTAAATAACTTCAATTATCTCATCCACATCCAGATACCACAAATAAGAGCGAATTTTTTTAACTGTCATTTGCTTTAAAGATGCGGCATATCTCTCTATTTGTGCTTGGTGGGACTTGGTTTTTAGCTTACCTGTTTTAAAATCGACAATTGAAATTTCATCACTATTAATAATCCTGTCCGGTCTGTAGATTTTCCCTCCCGGGATAATTATTTCCTGCTCAGTCATGACAGAGGTCTCATGGGTGAACCAATTATATTTTTCAACTGATTTAATTAATTTCGAGAAGTAATTAATAACCTGGTTTTCATCTGACTTTTCTAGCTCTCCTATTGAAACTGCGTTTTTCACAGCCATCTCAATATCTTTGGCAGTCTTGATTTTTGACAAAATAGAATGGATAACAACTCCTCTGGCTCTTGAAATCTCCTCTTTGTTAAAAAACTCCTCTGATCTTAACGTAAGTCTTAGATTATCTGAATTATCATGTGACTTGAACATCGGTATCAAATGCATACTTACTGGTTTACGGTCAACATCAGGGATAACAACAGATTCACCAAAAATTAATACAGACTTTTCATTCAATTTTGACGCAAAATATGAGAATACAATATCGCCTGCCCCTTTAACACTTTTACTTGAACTGGCTGGTTCTTCAACACAAATAAAAAGATTATCCTTTGCTCTGGTAAATGCAACATACGTTAGATTCATACTATCAACCACCCTGAGAAAATTTTCACGTTTAAGATCATCCCTGAAATGCGTTTCCTCTAGTATGTCACTTTTATATACAGGCACTAATGGCATTTTATTGAATGGGGCAGTTTGAGGCTTACACCACATAATGTCAGGTTTACCCTTGAATTCAAACTCAGTGAATGGAACTATTACAGTAGAGAATCCCAGCCCTTTTGATTTATGGATTGTCATAATCCTTACAGCCTCATCTCCTTCAGGCGCCGGTACAGTCAACTTACCTGAGTTTGAACTCCACCAGTCAAGAAAAGATGCGAGGTCTGCTCTGTTTGATCTAATATAATCTTTAACTTGATCCATAAAGGATATTATATATGCCGATTCTGATTTTTTAATATCTTCCGGTAACATATCAGCAAGGCTTTCGCACATTTCATAGAGTGGTAATGATGATATATCAGATCCTTTGCTTAGGTCCAGTCCGGAAAACTTTGCAAAAATATTGTTTACGGCATCCAAAGGATTGCTGAAGTATATTAACTGAGATATGATTGTTGAGACTGATGATGCGGATGTTAAGAAGAGTGAGTCGCCGGATATAACTTTTATGCCAGCGTCAATTAAATACTCTGCTACAAGAGACCCCTCAGTGTTTTTTCTTACCAGTACAGCAATATCTCTAAGTAAACCACCCTTTTCAACAACAGAGTCAATAGATTCTTTAACAAAAGAGAGAGCTTCATCTTTAGGATCCTCACTATCGTTTGTAACAATTTTTATCTTAACATATCCTCTTTTCGATTTTCTTGACTCCGGTAATCCCTGTTCGACAGAAGAGTATATTGATGAAACACTCTCCTTTGATTCAGGGTTAATATCAAGGAGGTTATCACAGGATTTAACGGCAAATGGGAAAAATTCATTTATAAATTCTATTATTTGTTTTCCTGACCTCCAGTTCTCTACCAATGGAGTGTAGTTGATTTCATCATTTCGAAAATCATCAAAAACAGTCTTATTAAGTAATGTCCAATCAGAACCTCGAAATCTGTAAATGCTTTGTTTCTCATCACCTACAATTAAGTTTGAGTAGCCTGATGATAAACTGTTTATTAAAAGAGGCCTGAAATTCTCCCATTGCATCAGAGAGGTATCCTGAAATTCATCAAGCATAAAGTGATCTGTCCTTGAACCTATTTTCTCAAAAATAAAAGGAGTGTCACTTCCATCAATAATATCATTTAGAAGTTCTGATGTTTCAGAAATAAGCATTACTCCATTCTCTGCTGTAATTGCATTTACGCATTCCTGAATATCAGTCATTAAACCCAAAGCGTATAGATTATCCTTTATAACGCATGCTGTTGAATAATTCCTATAGTTTAACTCTTCATAATCCAGAATACTATTTATCAACTCGCCAAGTAATAATCTTTCTGCGACTCTGCCCTTATCTGCCAGTCCCGGATTATCTTTTAAGCTGCTTTTCGTAAACCAGACATCATATCCAGAAGCAGCATTCGTAAAAGTAGGTTTAGAGACCGAATAATCACCATCCAGTATTTTTTTAAATCTATGTGCAAAAGATTTCCCCTTTCCACTAAAATCTGACGGAGTTAAATTTGATTCCTTTAAAATTTGCGAACCTCTTTTTGCAAAACCTCTTAGAGCCTCCTCATATCTCACTGTAATTTGTCTAATTTCAGAAGAGTATTCTGCTATCTGATCTTTATTAAAAAATCCTTTTCCCTCGCCTTTAACAGCTATTTTATAAGCCTCTTTAAATAGTTGAGAAGCAGAATTAATAATTGTTGATTTAACATCCCAGTTTTTACCGGAGTCAATTCTTTGAACAGAGAGCTCCATTATCCATTCAAGAAGTCTTTTATTCTCCTGTGTGTCTAAATTGAACAAAATTCTGTCAATTGCCTGAGATAAAATTATTTCATGATTTAATTCAACTCCATATGATGTGTTTTTACCAATCTCTCTGGCAAAGGCTCTTAAAGTTTGCTGGAAAAACTTATCAATAGTACTTATGTTAAATGCCGAATAATCGTGAAGAATGTATTTTAGAAGTCTTGATGCTGAAGAATCTCCATTAGATGATTCCTTATAAAGATACTCAATAACCCTTCTCTTCATCTCCTCTGTAGCCTTGTTTGTAAAGGTTACAGCCAGTATTTTTCTATATGCCCTGTCATCACCCTTAAGCAATTTTAAATACTCCTGAGTAAGTCTGTGTGTCTTCCCAGAACCTGCAGATGCTCGGTATATATTTATTTTTCCCATACTATCTGCAGATTTGTTTGAAAGGACAATAATCACAACTTTTTATATTTTCCGTTTGTCCAAACGGAATTTGTGGATTAAGTATTTCAGCGATTTTACTTACCAGGTGCTCTTTAAATTCATTCAACTCTACCGGTCCAGCAGTTTTATCAAACCTGGTACCCAACTCTCTTAAGAAATATGGTGAGAGAAGTGAATTATTATTGGGATTTACCATAAAAGCATAAAGAAATAGCTGGAAAAATACAGATATTTTTTTGGCAGAGTTGGGCTCAAACAGAGAAGATATTGATATCATCTTATCCGGATTTCCTCCAGTCTTATAATCAACAATTCTCAACTCCCCGTTAAGTCTATCTATTCTATCCACAAAAGCCTTAAGTTTAACCTCAGTTCCGTCATCAAGTTTTAAAGTAGTATAAAACCTCTTCTCAGACTCAATATATCTGAATGGAGCAATAGATAAATCATAAAGTAAAATTTTATGAATGTATTTTTCAATTAAATTGCAAACAACATAATTATAACCCGTTACCTCCATAATCTTCTTCTCTTTCTTAAATTCAGATTGAATCAAGGCACTAATAGAGTCAGAGTTTGAAAGTTTACTTTTAATATCTTCCAGACTTACATCTCTCCCTTCAAAATCTTTATAAAGAGCAGCCATGGTGCTATGCAGTATTGTGCCAAATGTTTTTGCCTCTACTGATTCACTCAGCTCCTCCTCCTCCCTCACCTCCTCAATTTGTGTAAAGTAAAACTTTAATGGACATGTGATATACGTTGACAGAGACGATGCTGAGAAACTTTTTTCTCCAGTAATAAAAGAGTTAAGCTTTTGTTTAATATTATCACTCTTTTCAACAGATATTGGGTTTTTAACCTGTCGAGTAACAATTCCGGACGCGACCTTCTCACAAAGAGATACATTGTAATGAAATTTTAGCTGAAGAATGAATCTGCTCTGTTCTCCGCTTAAAAGGCCTTCACTTCTTGTATCATGAATAAGCCATACCTTTCTGGCTCTGGAAATTGTTCTGTAAAAATTGTATGCCGATACTGCATCTGCGTATTCATTATCCGGAAGAGAGAAAGCTCTTCTAAGATTAAGAGGTATAAATGAATTGTTAATATTCCTTGAAGGAAACACCCCTTCATTCATTGAGCAGATAATTATATTATCAAAATCCAGACACCTTGTTTCCAGAACTCCCATAACCTGTAATCCAGCAAGAGGCTCTCCCTTAAAGGGTACAGAGGTAGAGTTTACCAATTGCCTGAGCAATCTGAGATATGTATTGAAAGACATAGGAATGCTCAAATCCTTAATTCTTACAATAAGTGTATAAAAATAGTATATGAGTTCTTTCTCAAACTTATTTATCTCTTTGTTCTTTACTATATAGTTAAGGATATCAAGTATATAAGTGCTTAAATTAAGAATATTATTCTCTGATGAGGATTCATCAAGTTTTAATCGTTTAAAGACGATACTAAGTAATGGATCATCAACAAATATCGAATAAGGAACATAGATCATATTTCCTGAAACTATGTCTCTTTCAATTGAATATGATTTATTTCCGGTTACTCCTTTGATGTAAGTATGTCTAAGTACCGGGAGAACTTTTCTGTAGTAAAGGCCTCCAGTCTGAAGCTCAATAAGCGCCTCAGCAAGAGAGACAACGGAGGCCTCCCTCAAAGGATAACCCATTGTTATATTTATTTCACCATTACTATCATCAAGAGACCTCATTAAAGTGGTTAGAAGAGATTCGTCAGGGAGTACTATTGCACTATTAATTCCGGCAGGAAGTTGAGATGCAATTTCTCCTGCAATTTTTGCCTGGCCCACAGAAGTGGGTGCCCCGATAACTTCAATTTCAGTTTTAGAATTAGACAAAAAATTGAGTTGAATCGATGATGGATACCTGAGGCGATTCTCTTGAATGAAAAAAGATGCTTTATTATCAGGGTCTGTAACAAAATCACCATTATAATCCCAATAAAAATCTCCTTGTTGTGAATTCTTAACATAACTCATCACAACTTTTTCACACTCATTAAGTGCATTAAATCCTACAAAAACTACTCTCTTATACTTTCTAAGAAAAGTGTCGATAGCAGAAGTCTCACCATTTTTGACTCCTTCTGCTATCTTTCTGTAAATCATCCCTTCATATCCGGATTTTTCCTCTTCAAGTTGTTTTCTGAGATTTAAATACAATGGCAACATAAGAGACCAAAGGGCCTTAAATTTACTCTTCTTTGAACTCTCCTCTCCGTTATGGAAACTTGACCAGAAACTTTGGATTGCTTTAAACTGCCTTTCACTTAAAAATGAGTAATCTGCATCAAGCTCTTTAAGATCCTTAATGTTTGCAAAAAGCTTTGGCGCATCTGCTATAAACTTATCTGTATCATCAAAATCAGAAACAAGAGTCTCTCCCCAGTAAACAAAATCGTCAAAAGACTCAGGTGTTTCGTTTAAAGAAGAATAAATTTTGTAAAGTTTGTAAACACAATCAAGTTTATCGGCCTTTCTCAGTCCGGACAACTCTGTAAAAAGGTCAGAAATTGTAATCAAACTTGGAGAAAAAATTGGCCTGTCAATCAACTCACCAAGTTCTCGCTGGAAAAAGAGCGCAGCCCTCCTGCCGGGAAAAACAAAACAAAGTTTTGAAATATCTTCCCTCTCCCTTTCGTAAAAGGCTTGAGCTATCTTTCCGAGGAACTCCATCAGATATTTCTGGATCTCAATTCCTTCGCCTTCTCTTCAAAACCAGGTTTGCCAAGCAATGCAAACATGTTAACTTTATAATCCTCAACACCAGGCTGATCAAAAGGGTTGACTCCAAGAATGTAAGCACTTATACCACAAGCCTTTTCGTAAAAGTAGAACAAAGCCCCCAGATTGAATTCATCCAGTTTATTTATTGAAATTCTAATGTTTGGAACACCCCCGTCAACGTGAGCAATTCTTGTTCCCAATTCAGCCATTTTATTACACTCTTCTACCCTTTTAGCAGATAGAAAGTTAAGGCCATCAAGATTTTTAGGATCGTTTTCAATACTTACTGTTCGAGAGGCGTTATCAATGCTGACAACTGTTTCAAAAAGAATTCTTTCTCCATCCTGAATATATTGACCCATTGAGTGAAGATCAGTGGTGAAATTTACAGATGCAGGAAATATTCCTTTTCCCTCTTTGCCTTCGCTCTCACCATAGAGTTGCTTCCACCATTCAGCAACATACTGGAGTTTTGGGTTATAATTAACAAATATCTCGATTTTTTTCCCTGACTCATAAAGTGAATTTCTAAGAGCCGCATATTGTAATGCTGGGTTGTCATCGGTTTTAATTGAAGAGAGTTTTTCCATAGCAGATGCTCCATCCAGTATTGCATCAATATCATAACCTGCTAAGGCGATTGGGAGAAGTCCTACAGGTGTTAAAACTGAAAATCTACCACCTACATCATCAGGAATAACAAAAGTCTTATATCCCTCTTTTTCCGATAATTCTCTCAGCGCACCTTTGGATTCATCTGTAATTGCGATTATCCTGGATGCACTCTCAATCCTTCCATACTTCTTCTCAAGGTGACTTTTAATAATTCTGAAAGCTACTGCTGGTTCTGTAGTAGTTCCTGACTTGGAAATAACCACGACACCATAGTCTTTGTAATCAAGCATTTCTGTTAGTTCAGACAGATAATCCTCAGACATATTATGACCAGCGAATACTATTGAAGGATAAGAACCTTTCTTCATGTGAAGCTGGAAGGGATTTGAAAGAGCTTCAATTGCTGCTTTTGAACCTAAATATGATCCACCTATTCCAATAACCACAACTATATCAAGCTTATTTCTCCACTCTTCTGATATTGATTTAATACTTTTTCTCATATCCTGAGAAACAGAAGATGGTAAATCAAGCCAGCCAAGGAATTCGTTTCCCATTCCTGATTTGCTTTCAAGCGTGTCTAACGCTGAATAAGCCCTTTTTAATACTTTATTATATCTCTCCTCACCAATGTAAGATAGAGCAGAGGAAAATTCAATTTTTATAATTTTTTCCATTTTTTACTGTAATTGTTCTGTCAATTGCTTTATAATATACGCCGGATATTTATGTTCATATAGAATCTTGTACATAGCCTCAGCAACAGGCATATGTATCTTGTACTTCTGATTGATTTCATGAATGCACTTTGTTCCATAATACCCCTCTGCTACCATATTCATTTCATGCTGTGCCGATTGAACAGAATAGCCCTTACCAATCATTGAACCAAATGTCCTGTTCCTGCTGAATTGAGAGTAACATGTAACAAGTAAATCCCCAAGATACGCAGAAGTGGATGTATGTCTGTTTTTATCAGGATGGCTTGCATGGAGAAAATCACGCATCTCATGGAAAGAGTTTGTTATCAGGACAGCCATAAAATTATCGCCATATCCCAGAGAGTGACAAACACCAGCTGCAACAGCATAAATATTTTTAAGAACAGCTGCATATTCAACTCCGTAAATATCAGTTCCTGGGATAGTTTTAATATAACTGCATGCAAATATATCACACAACTTACGAGCTACCTCAATATGTTTACTGGATAAGGTAAGATATGAAAGTCTCTCCATGGCAACCTCTTCAGCATGACATGGTCCGCTGACAACTCCTATCCGGCTGAAAGGCACCTGGTGGTTTAGATTAAAATACTCCGCTATTGAAATATTATCTACAGGGACCATACCCTTAATAGCTGTAATTATAAATTTCTCCTCAAGGTCGCATCTTATTTGAACAGCTACTTCCATAAAATAGGCCGAAGGTATAGCAAATAAAAGAACATCAGATTCATTTATAACCTCGTTAATATCTGTAGAAAGTTTTAGTCTGTCCGGGTCGAACTGTACTGCCTGCAGATAATATGGATTATGGCCTGTATTCTTAAGCTGTTCAATTGATTCTTCATCTCTGATAAACCATGAAATCCTCTCTTGATGATTTAGTAGAAGTTTTGCAAGTGCAGTTGCCCAGCTTCCACCACCTATCAATGCAAAACGTAAACCCTCCCTCTCTAAAATATTTTCCATTTCTATTGAATGTGAATTTATTTGCTTCAAATCATTATACAAATATACCTATTTTGTTATACTTCTTAAATAATTCTTTTACTTTTGCATTATTCTCAAATGAAAGCAACCAAATGAATATAAATACATTACACCATAAAGCTCTTGAACTTAAACCACTATCCTTAGAAGAGGGTATTATGTTATACAGGGAGCTTGAACCCTCCCGCCTGTTCTCGCTTGCTCAGCAGATTCGGTTTATTCATGTACCAGAAAAGAGAGTGAGCTGGCAAATTGACAGAAACATCAACTATACAAATGTTTGTATTTCCGGATGTCTGTTCTGTAATTTTCATTGTAAAGTATCTGAGAAAGATAAATCATACACAATTAATGAAGATGAGCTAAAGGAGAAAATAGCTCACCTAAGAGAACTCGGGGGTGATCAAATACTACTACAGGGTGGACTGCATCCCTTATACGATATTAACTACTATGAAGAGCTTCTGAAAACAATAAAATCAATTGATCCTGGTATAAAGCTCAATGCTTTTGGCCCTCCTGAGGTATCTCACATTGCTAAACTAAGTTCTCTTTCAGTCTCAGACACTCTTAAGAGATTGGTTAAAGCGGGCCTGGATACCCTACCCGGTGCAGGTGCTGAAATCCTCTCAGACAGAGTTAGGAAAACGCTTTCTCCGGGAAAGCCAACCTCAGGTCAATGGTTAGATGTTATGGGAGAGGCTCATAAACTTGGGCTTGGCACAACTGCCACAATGGTTTATGGTCATATTGAAACCCTAGAAGAGAGAATTGAGCATCTTCTCTCTATCCGAGACTTACAAGCTAGAAAACCATTAAATTCGCCCGGTTTCAGGGCTTTTATTTGCTGGCCTATGCAGACCGAAGGAACTAAGTTTGCTGAAAAATTTCCTGTTTCTGAAATCTCTGCAGTAGAACATCTTAAAATGACAGCTATAAGCAGAATTATGCTGAACAACGTAAAGCATATTCAGGCTTCCTGGCTTACTGTTGGGAAAGAGATTGGGATGCTTGCCCTTCATTCAGGGGCAGATGATATGGGCTCAATTATGATTGAAGAGAATGTAGTTTCATCAGCAGGTGCTGAACACCAAATGGGTGCTGCTGAAATGCAAAATACAATAATAGATAGTGGTTTTGAACCTTGGCTCAGGGGACAAGATTATATGCCCAGGGTAACTTCATTATCTTGAATATAACCCTCATCTTTCAAGAGTCTGTCTTTTTTTGATGCTTCAACTGCAAGAGTATCACAACGCTCATTCTCAATATGCCCGGCATGGCCTTTTATCCAGACAAGTTTAACTTTGTGCTTTCTGTATATTTTAAGGAATCTCATCCACAAATCCGGGTTCTTCTTCCCGGAAAAGTTCTTTACTTCCCATTTGAAAACCCAGCCTTTATTAACAGCATCACACACATAAGATGAATCAGAGAATACAGTAACTTCACTTCCTGGTTTTCTTAAAGCTTCAAGGCCTGTAATAACGGCAAGAAGCTCCATTCGGTTATTTGTAGTGAGAATGTAACCCTCGGATATCTCTTTACAGTGGATCCCACTTCTAAGTAGAACTCCAAACCCACCTGGTCCCGGATTGCCTCGTGAAGATCCGTCTGTATAAAGATCAATCATTGCCTCTTGATGTGGGTATTTCAACTTTAAGAGGGTTTTTCCTGATTTCTTCGTATTCTGCTCTTTTTCTAAAAATATCTATGGCTGTATAAATAGCATCAAGCATTGATGAGTGATTTGCAATACCCTTACCGGCAATATCATATGCTGTGCCGTGATCAGGAGATGTTCTTACAATGGGCAACCCTGCTGTATAATTAACTCCGCCATCAGTAGAGAGAGCTTTAAAAGGGATAAGACCCTGGTCATGATACATTGCCAGAACAGCATCAAATTTCTTTAACATAGGAGATGCAAAAAAACCATCAGGAGCAAAAGGGCCAAAGACCAACTCGCCTTCTGACTTGATTTCGTCAATAGCAGGTTTGATTATATCAATCTCCTCTCTTCCGAGAACGCCATCTTCTCCTGCATGAGGATTTAGTGACAGTACTGCAATTTTAGGATTTTCAATACCAAAATCTCTTCTTAAAGAATCAATCATAATCTTGCATTTCTTAATGATCTTCTCAGATGATATTGCTGCAGGTACATCTTTTATGGAAATATGATTTGTGACAATTCCCACTTTAAGAGATGACGATATCATGAACATAAGTGAGTCATGCTTGTCAAACTCCTGTGCAAGGTATTCAGTATGACCCGGAAATGTAAAGCCCTCTGCCTGCATGGATGCTTTATTGAAAGGGGCTGTAACCAAGACATCAATATCACCGCTTTTTAAATGGTTTATTGCTTTATCAAGCGACAGAAAAGCCCCGCGGGAGCTCTCCGGGGTAGGTTTACCCGGCTCTGCTACTACGCTTTCAGGTACACAATTAATTATATTGACTCTTTTATGGTGAATTTCTGACGGAGCAGAGATTAGATTTGCAGTCAAAGTCTCAGCATCTGGTATTTGCTTTTTATAGAATCCAAAAAGTTTAGATGATCCGTAAAGTACCGGAGTACAAAGTTCAAGAATTCTATTGTCTGAAAGTGCCTTTATGATTACCTCGTAGGAAATGCCGTTGCTGTCACCCTGAGTGATGCCTACTACTATTTTGTTATTCATTTCTAGCTGTTCAAGAATTTTGTCGCAAGATACAAAAATCTGACAAGATTGTTAACTTTGCAATATGCCTGGTATACTTGACAGTGAAATCAAATTTCTTGCCGGTGTAGGGCCACGAAGGGCGACACTGCTGGAAAAGGAGTTGAACATCAAAACATTTGGTGATATGCTTCTTTTCTTCCCTTTCAGATATATTGACAGAAGCAGAATATATACTATAAGCGAAGTTGAGCCTTCAATGAGTTATATTCAGCTTCGTGGGCGAATTAACAGAATGAATGTATTGGGAGAAAAGGGCCCTGGCAGAAGGCTTGTTGCTACTCTTACTGACCCTACCGGATCTATTGACCTCGTTTTTTTTCAGGGAATAAAATGGATGAAGGATAGAATCAAACTTAATCAGGAGTATATTGTTTTTGGGAAGCCTACAGTTTTTAATCAGAGTATTAATATAGTTCATCCAGAGGTTGATTCTGCAACAGAAGAGAATCCGTTCTATGTTGGTAACATGATTGGGGTATACTCATCCACAGAGAAGCTAAGAAGTGGTGGCATGAGCAATAAAGTCTTTGCTAAACTTTTGGCCACCCTTTTAAAACAGTGTAATGAAGGTATAAGAGACACTCTTCCTGATTGGCTTACAATTGAAAAAAGGTTGATGTCACACAGAGAAGCACTACATAACATCCACTTTCCGTCTGATATAAAAAAACTGGCATCGGCACAATTCAGACTAAAATTTGAAGAGTTATTCTATTTGCAGGTTTCTCTGTTAAGGCAAAAAAGTGTTAGAGAGAGAAGTGTTAAAGGTATCTACATGCCTAAAGTGGGTGAATATTTCAACAGATGCTTTTCAAATATCCCGTTTGAGTTAACAAATGCTCAAAAGAGAGTTATCCGGGAGATACGGGATGATTTTAAATCGGGCAGACAGATGAACAGGCTCCTGCAGGGCGATGTTGGAAGCGGCAAGACAATGGTTGCTATTCTATGTTCACTGCTCTCTGCTGATAATGGATATCAGTCTTGTATTATGGCTCCTACAGAGGTTCTCGCTAATCAGCATTATAATGGGTCATTAAAGCTTTTGTCTGATACTGGGATTAAAACAGCTCTGCTTACAGGTAGTACAAAAGCTAAAGAGAGAAGGGAGGTACTGGAAGGAATAGCTAATGGCTCAATACACGTATTATTTGGAACACATGCTTTGATTGAAGAGAGTGTTCAATTTGAAAACCTGGGCTTTGCAGTCATTGATGAGCAGCACAGATTTGGAGTTGAGCAGAGAGCAAAACTCTGGAGTAAAAATCCCGACATTATGCCACATGTACTTGTAATGACAGCAACTCCTATTCCACGTACTCTGGCAATGACACTATACGGAGATCTTGATGTATCTGTAATTGACGAACTTCCTCCCGGGAGGAAGAGTATAAGGACCATGCACACAACAGAATCGTACAGGAAGAAGATATATGAGTTCATGAAGGAGGAGATCTCAAAAGGAAGGCAGATATTTATTGTTTACCCTTTGATAAATGAAAGTGAGACCCTCGATTACAAAAATCTCCAAGAGGGATATGAAAATGTTATTCGGGAATTCCCGGCTCCTCAATATGTTACTGCAGTTGTTCATGGAAAACAGAAAAATGAGGATAAAGCGTATGACATGGAATTATTTGCCTCCGGCAAGGCAAACATTTTGGTCTCTACATCTGTTATTGAAGTAGGTGTGGACGTTCCAAATGCATCTGTAATGATGATTGAGAGCGCTGAGCGATTCGGCCTCTCCCAGTTGCATCAGTTAAGAGGCAGAGTGGGCAGGGGCAGTGATAACTCTTATTGCATCTTAATGACCGGTCATAAACTTACAAAAGAGTCTAAACAAAGAATTGAGCTGATGTGCTCAACTCAGGATGGATTTGAACTGGCAGAGGCAGATATGCGTATGAGAGGGCCCGGAGATATGGAGGGTACACAACAAAGCGGATTACCTGTAGAGCTAAGAATCTCTGATCTTGCAAAAGACTCACAAATTCTTGAAGAGGCGAGGAAAACGGCAATGATATTGCTAGAATCAGATCCTTATCTTGAAGGGGCAGACAACAGGATTATAAGAGAGCAGCTTTCAAAAATGAAAGGCTTAAAAGAGGATTTTTCTAGAATAAGTTGATAAAAAATTTTAATATGAAATATATTGGAGCACACGTTAGTGCATCTGGAGGGGTTGAGAATGCACCCTTGAATGCAAAAGAGATTGGGGCAACTGCTTTTGCCCTTTTCACAAAGAATCAGAGACAATGGGTTTCTGCACCATTATCAGAAAAAAGTATATCAAGTTTTAAAATGCGATGTGAGGAGCTCGGTTTTAAGCCCTCCCAAATTCTTCCTCACGATAGTTATCTTATTAATCTTGGGCATCCTGAGCAGGAGGGTCTGGATAAATCAAGAGCCGCTTTTCTTGATGAGATGCAAAGGTGTGAACAACTTGGTCTGGACAGATTGAATTTTCACCCTGGTAGCCATCTTGGAAAGATTTCAATAACAGATTGTTTATCACGAATCGCAGAATCAATAAACATTTCACTTGATAAAACACAAGGGGTGACTGCTGTTATAGAAAACACAGCCGGACAAGGTACAAATCTGGGGCATACATTTGAGCAAATAGCAGAAATTATTGACCAGGTTGAAGATAAAGACAGAGTTGGTGTCTGTATTGATACGTGTCACTCTTTTGCTGCCGGTTATGACCTTTCAAATGCTCATGGATTCAACTCTGCTTTTAACCATTTTGAGAAGATTATCGGGTTTAAATACTTGAAAGGGATGCATCTTAATGATGCAAAAAAGGGGCTTAACTCAAGAGTGGACAGACATGACTCTCTTGGAAAGGGAGAACTTGGTCAAGAGACCTTTAAATTACTTATGAGTGATTCTAGATTCGACAATATCCCTATGATATTGGAAACTCCTGATTTTGAGATTTGGAGTCAGGAGATTGCTCTACTAAAAAAATGGGCGGGTATTTAATATATTTTAGCATTTAATCATATCAAGACAATGGAGCAGATAGCAATTTTTGCAGGTGGGTGTTTCTGGGGTGTTGAGCACCTTTTCAGGCAACTTCCGGGAGTGATGATGGTTATATCTGGATACACAGGAGGCAATCTGGATAATCCTACATATGAGGATGTTTGCAGTGGGCTGTCCGGTCATGCTGAGGCTGTTCAGGTGACTTATGATCCTAGCAAAATATCTTATAGAGAACTTGCCACATATTTTTTTGAAATACATGATCCTGAACAGATTGACAGACAAGGTCCGGACAGAGGGACTCAATACAGATCAGAAATTTTCTACACAAATGAAGAGCAAAAAACAGCCTCTAAAGAGTTGATTTCAATATTGAATAACAAAGGGTACCGGATTGCAACAAAGGTAACACCCGCATCAAAATTCTACCCTGCAGAGAATTATCATCAACGATATTATCAAAAGAAGGGCGGTCAACCATACTGCCACTCTTACAAGAAGAGATTCTAAAGATGAAAGATCTTACTCAGGGTAAAGAGGGAAAACAGATCATTCTCTTTGCTATTCCAATGATTATTGGCAACATTTTCCAGCAGCTTTACAATATTGTTGACAGTATAGTTGTAGGGAAGTTTATTGGTTCTGTAGCTTTAGCAGCTGTGGGGGCTAGCTTTCCTATTCTTTTCACTCTGTCTGCTCTTGTCGCTGGAATAACAATAGGTGGCTCTGTGCTTGTTGCTCAATATTTTGGTGCAAAGAATTTCCATAAAGTAAAAATTACATCTGACACACTTCAGATCTTTCTTTTATTCAGTTCACTTTTTCTTACAATAATCTTCTTCATTTTTAGTGAACCTCTTTTTAGGATGTTGTCTATACCTGAAGAGGTTTTGCCTGATGCTGTCAGATATTTTGATATTGTAATCCTCTCCACTACCCTTCCCTCGTTTATGCTATTTGGTATAGCTGCTATTTTGAGAGGAGTAGGAAACTCATTAACACCCATTTATTTTACGGTAGGATCGATAGTGCTAAACATGATTCTGGACTTAGTTTTTGTTCTTTGGTTTGGATGGGGAATTGATGGAGTTGCATGGGCAACAGGCATCTCTTCACTTTTTGCCTGGCTTGCCCTATGGTACTATCTTAACAGTAGAAAAGAGAGCATTATTAAGTTTAATCTAAATTGGAGAAAGTGGGAATTTGACTGGGAAAATTTCAAAATTTCTCTTAAAATCGGACTTCCGTCAGGTGTTCAGCAAACCCTTGTAGGGTTGGGAAATATGGCTCTATTAGGTATAGTCTCCCCATTTGGAGTTGCTACCCTTGCAGCCTACACTGCTGCAGGGAGAGTGGATATGTTTGTATCTATGCCAGCAATGAATCTTGCCGCAGCTCTTTCTTCCTTTGTGGGGCAAAATCTGGGAGCCGGCAGATTTGACCGAATTAGGAACGGACTTTGGGCAACACTTAAGTACTCTACTGTAATATCAGTATCTCTTACAGTTGTTGTTATACTCTTTGGGGAACAAATAATGCACCTGTTTGTAGAATCAGGATCACCTCATTACAGTGAAATCATAAAAACGGGAAAGGAGTATCTTGTTATTGTAACTTCATTCTATATATTATTCACAACTATGTTTGTTGTAAATGGTGTTACAAGAGGGGCTGGTGCTACATTTGTTCCAATGCTTATAACAACTCTGTCTCTCTGGATAATAAGGATTCCTCTTGCCTATTTTCTCTCAGGAGAGATGGGCGCCCAAGGTATATGGTGGTCAATTCCGGCAGGATGGACAATCGGATGTATAGGAGCAATACTTTACTATAACTCAGGGCTATGGAAAAAGCATCGGGTTAAAACGGCTGAAGGTTAATGTCTTAATCCCTAAGATTGAGTCCAGTTAGATTTTAATCCTACCGTCTTGTTATATACCAGCTTATCATCTGCTGAATCAATATCCTTTACAAAATAGCCATTTCTTTCAAACTGTACTGCTGTGTCAGATTTATCTTTAATAATTGCTGGTTCAGAGAAGCCTGTTTTGATTATAAGTGAATCAGGATTAATAAAATCTGTATAGCTCTTTCCCTCTGGAAGTGAGTCCATATCTGCCTCGGTAAAGAGTCTTTCAAAGAGTCTGAGCTCGGATTTAACAGCATGCTTAACAGATACCCAATGTATTGTCCCTTTTACTGACCTCCACTCCCCTGTCCCAGGTTTGCTGTCAGGATCATAAGTACATATTATCTCAGTAATATTACCAGCGTGATCCTTTATAATGTTTTCACATTTTATTATATAAGAGTACTTTAGCCTAACCTCGCCACCTGGTCTAAGCCTGAAATATTTTTTTGGTGGTTCTTCCATAAAATCTTCTCTCTCAATGAAAAGCTCTTTTGAGAATGGAATATCACGAAGTCCTGCTTCCGGGTTTTCCTGGTTAACAGGAGCAGTAAATAATTCAACCTTATTATCTGGATAGTTTGATATAGTTAGTTTTATGGGATCTATAACAGTCATATATCTGTTTGCGCGTTTGTTAAGATCCTCTCTGACACACCACTCAAGTAGTGAAAAGTCAATTATATTGTCTCTTTTTGCAACACCAACTTTGTCTGCGAACATTCTTATACTTTCCGGGGTGTATCCTCTTCTTCTTAAACCACAGATAGTAGGCATTCTGGGATCATCCCATCCCTTCACATAACCGCTTTTAACAAGCTCTAAAAGCTTTCTTTTGGACATTACAGTAAAAGTGAGATTTAATCTTGCAAACTCATACTGCTTTGAAGGGAATATATCTAACTTATCAATAAACCAATCATACAATGGTCTGTGAACATCAAATTCAAGTGTACAGATAGAATGAGTAATCCTCTCTATAGAGTCGCTCTGACCATGTGCATAATCATACATAGGATATATACACCAGCTATCGCCTGTTCTGTGGTGATGTGTATGAATTATTCTGTAAAGAATAGGATCCCTCATAAGCATATTGCTGTGAGACATATCTATCTTAGCCCTTAATACTCTCTCTCCATCAGTAAACTCACCATTTCTCATTCTTTCAAAAAGATCAAGATTCTCTTCAACACTTCTCTCTCTCCACGGGCTTGGCTTACCTGCACTTGTTACAGTACCCCTGTTTTCTCTTATTTGCTCTTGAGTCTGATCATCTACGTATGCAAAACCTTTTTTTATTAAAACTTTAGCCCATTCATAAAGTTGTTCGAAATAGTCTGAAGCATATAATTCTGAAGCCCAGTCAAATCCAAGCCATTTAACGTCCTCTTTTATTGAGTCCACATACTCTACATCCTCTTTTGTAGGATTGGTGTCATCAAACCTAAGGTTAGTTTTCCCTCCGTATTTCTTTGCAAGACCAAAGTTAAGGCAAATGCTCTTTGCGTGACCTATATGCAAGTATCCGTTAGGTTCTGGCGGAAATCTTGTAAGAATTGACTGATGTTTCCCATCTGCCAAATCCTTTTCGATAATCTCTTCCAAAAAATTGAGCTGACGCTCCTCTGCCTCTACACTTTTGATCACTTCCATACTATTTCGTTTTGAACCGCAAATATAAAGATTTCTTGCTTAACTTTGCGATACCATACAACAACTAAAACCACTCACTATGCTCATGTCTATGACAGGCTTCGGAAAAGCAGAAGCAATAACTGATGCAGGAAAATTTACTGTTGAGATTAAATCTGTTAATGGAAAAAATACAGATATTAATCTTAAAACCCAGTTTATTCCAAGAGATAAAGAGTTAGAAATAAGACAATTATTATCAGGCATATTAGGCAGAGGTAGCATTGACCTATATATTTCACTTGAGAGTTCAGAAGAGAGCATGGGTAAACACATAAATACAGAAGTGTTTAAATCTTATTGGATGCAGATTAGTGAGCTATGTGATAAGCTGGGTATAAAATCTAGTGATAGTGAATTACTTCCGGTTGTACTAAAGATGCCTGATGTTACAGAAGCAAACAAGCCATTAGACGCTGAAACCTGCTGGCCTCAACTAAAAGATTGTATCGTACGCGCAGCTGAGTCACTTAATCATTTTCGTGCATCTGAAGGTGCAAAGCTTGAATACGATATAAGAGAGAGAGTTTCGATAATTCTGGCACTCCTTGCTAAAACAGAGACTCTTGATGTAGTCAGAAATGAAGCAGTAAGAGGTAAATTACTTTCAAAATTTGCAGAATCCGGATTAAAGGCAGATGAAAACAGATTTGAGCAAGAGATAATTTACTACCTGGAAAAGCTTGATATTACAGAGGAAAAAGTAAGATTAAAGCAACATTGTGATTATTTTATTCAGACGATTGAAACAGAGCAAATGCCAGGGAAAAAGCTTGGCTTTATTACTCAGGAAATTGGCAGAGAGATAAATACTCTCGGCTCTAAAGCTAATTTTGCAGAGATTCAGAGAATAGTTGTTGGAATGAAAGAGGAACTGGAAAAGATTAAAGAACAATCACTCAATATATTATAATTCCTAAAAAATATTCTTGCAACTTTTTCATGTAAGGGGTCGTCTATAATGCAGAAATTAAAAAAACTGCAAAAACCCACTACAATGAAAACACAAATTTGCTCCCTCACTTTAGCCATCACTATGGCAACTGCATCAATAAGCTCATTCGCAGCAACAGATGCACCTCATGTAAAAAACCCCAAATACGACGCTAGTATTCTGGTAAAGGAGGCATTTAACAATGTATCCAAAAATTATGAAAAAGAGGACTCAAAATTATCTGCATACTACAAAGAGACTATCCAGAAAGACTCCTACACTGTTTCACTAAACGAAGCTCTTATTGATGTTGAAAAAGCATCATATCTTTCTGTTAAGAATGATAAGATACTTGTAAAAAAGATAAGGAAGAGTAATAGTGTAACAAATGACCCTTTTGTATTCAAACTTCAGGGAGGTCCTACCAATGTAGCGAGACTGGATATTATGAAATATTCCCTCCCTGGTTGTGATGTAAGGAAATTTGATGACATGTATCTTTTTGAATATGACACTCCTGTTGAACAAGATGGCAAGATATTCTATGTTGTAAAGTTTGACCAAAAACAGGCATGTGATGAAATCTTTTATAAAGGAAAAATCTACATTGATTCTGAATCTCATGCTGTTGCAAAAGTTGAATTCAGTATGAACGTAGAAGACAGAGGTGACGCATATCTTGCATTTATTAAAAACAAACCATCTCACCTTAAGATAAAAGTTAATGAAGCAAAATATGTTGTTGGCTATAAAAAATATAACGGAAAATGGTACTACGACTTTTCAAGGTCTGATATTGACGTCACTGTTAAGAATAAAAGGGATAATAGTGAGCAAAAGTATACAATAACTTCCGGAATGGTTGTTACTAACTACCATGCTGCCTCAACAAACAATAGTGGAGTAGTATTCAAACCATACGAAATTCTTGCTGACAAGAGTCTAAGAGGAGATGAATCTCTTGAATGGGAGCTATATGATGAACTAATGCTTCTTGCAATGCTTTAATCAAACAGATGTTTAAGCCAGAAGGTCCTTGTAGCCTCCCTGTCATGAACAGATTGCAAACCTCTGTAGCCATGCATAGCACCGGGATATATCATCAAATCAAACTGTTTACCAGACCTCTGCAAAGCGTCAACTAACTGAAGTGTATTTTGAAAATGAACATTATCATCTGATGTCCCATGAGTAATATACAATCTGGAGCCCGATTCACTTCTGTATTTGGAAATCTTTCCGAGTACAGATGTGCTTTTGTAGCCCTCCGGATTCTTTTGAGGTGTATCCATATACCTCTCTGTATAATGGCTATCATAAAGATGCCAGTCGTAAACGCCACCTCCGGCAACCCCGTATCTGAAGTATTCAGCACCCTCTGTCAATGCCAGTAAAGTCATGGTTCCTCCGTATGAGAAGCCGGTAATTCCAATCTTCTGAGAGTTCACAAAAGGCAAAGAAATTAAATATTTTGCCCATGTTATATAGTCTGACATCTCCTGTTTCCCAAGATTTCTATGAATAAAATTAAGCCCTTCCTTACCACAATGTCCTGAAGCTCTGTGGTCAATATTAATTTGAATTACCCCTTTTTTGTACCAAAACTTTGTCTCCTCTGAAGGATTTCTCCACGAATCCATAACAGTTCCCGAATTTGGACCACCGTACATATTAACTATTACAGGATATTTTTTCTCTTTATCCAGTTTCTCAGGCCAAATGACAGACGCAGGCAATCTGTATCCATCTTCAGTAGTTATAAACAACATCTCTGCTACAGGAAGAGTGTTTAAATCCACACCCTCAGCAGCATCCTGGACAACAATAAATTCACCCTCCTTAGCAACCCCGCCTTTTCCAAGAGACATAACAATAGTAGTTGTTGGGTCTTTCACAGATGAAACATTAGCCACGAAATTCTTTTGATCAGGGGAAAGATATACTGAAGAGAAATTCCACTCACCTTTCGACAAACGCTTAACCTCACTCTTTTTCATGTTTTTATTCCATGAGAGTAGATAAAAATCATTCCTTTCAGATGTCTCCCTTCTCGCGGTAAAGAACAACTTCTTCGCGCTTTCATCAAAATCAGCAAATCTTATTCCCCAGTTTTTCCCATCAGTTAATCTACAAAACTCTTTTCCATCATAACTTTGATAGTAAATATTTTCCCACAACTCAAAGTCTCTTACAAAGTAGAACCCATCTGCACCAAACCGAACCTCCTCAAGCCAGTCTATCCAAGTCTCCTGATGCTCCTTATAAACAACTCTTTTTAAACCATCATTACGGTTAACAGAGTACAATAAGAAATTACTTTGCTCTCTGTCCATCCACTGAACAAGAAGCTCATTGGAATTACTATTCCAGTATGGAGTTCCAAAATATTGATCATCTTTCTCATTGAAATCAGCCCATAACACTTTACCATCTGAAATATGGGCGAAACCCATACTTACTAGTGGATTTTCATCTCCAGCCTTGGGATATCTTGTCCTTACAATTGACCCATGCTTACCTGATGGCTCATATATAGGAAACATTGGTACATTAGAGTCGTCAAATCTCATGAAAGCAATTGTTTTGCTATCCGGTGACCACCAAAAAGCTTTATAACGAGATGGTCTGCCTAATATCTCTTCAAAATACACCCATGAGGCCCATCCATTCATAATAAGATCTGAGCCATCTGATGTGTATCGAACCTCATTAGTTCCGTCAATTTTTACAGTGAATAAATCATTGTCTCTGGTAAAAGCGATTAATTTTCCATCAGGAGATAGTTCCGGATTCTTCTCCTCTGACTTAGTATTGGTAACCCTAATCTCATCTCCGGTTTCAGAAATATAGTAGACATCTCCAGTTCTTACAACTACTGAGGCCTTGGCCACATCAGCCGGTTTCTCAACTTCATTAATATTTCTGTCGATTATGTCATACTCTTGATAAACTCTTTTATCCTTTTCCATTCGAACCATAAGGATGGTAGAATTATCTTTCCAGGAAAGAACAGTTGAGAGTTGTTTCAAATCCTGAGAATTTAAAGAAAGAGAGACTAAAATCAGTGTAAGAGGTGAGAGAATTCTCTTGTAAATACTATTCATATTATCAATAATTATTTTTTCTAAAAAAAGAGTCGTTAAAGTTAACAAAATAGATCATATCTGTTGCTCTGGTAATAGCTGTATATAGCCACTTCAGATCATCAAGCGATATATCATCCCTCCAGAAAGGGTTATCAATAAAAACGGCTGACCACTGGCCACCCTGGGACTTATGACAAGTTATAGCCGATGCAAATTTCACCTGAAGAGCATTAAAGTACCTATCCTCCCTTACAGCTGCAATCCTTTTACGTTTTGTCTTTATATGAGAATAATCTTCCATAATCTCAGCAAAAAGTCTTTTTTGCTGCTCTGAGCCGAGAGATGCTGTTTCACTCTCTAATGTATCTAAAATGATTTTAGCTTTAATTTCAAGATTATCGTAATCCGGAAAAGAGAGTGTAGCTTCTGCAAAGGTTAGTCCGTACCTCTCTTCATAGTTTGATATCTTTAACAATTCAGCTACGTCACCATTTGCAATAAAACCAATATTTTGGGCATCTTCGAGAAACTGATAGCAATTCTTTACAATCATCAGTTTATCACCTCTTCCCACTCTCTCCTCCCTGAATAACACTGACGACCTTATACCGCTATTGTACCTATTTGCCCTTTTATTAGACCTGCAAAGGACCAGAGTATCATCCTCTCCCCATTTACTAAATGAACTCTCCAGCTGTTCTATTAAATCTCCGCCAGTTATCCTTCTAACATCGCTGAAGCCGTCAATTTCAAAAGAGGGTCTTATCTGAGAACCCTTTTCAATCAGGTTTCTTAAAATTGTAGCGTTGTGTAGTATCCCAGAATCTTTTGCCTGCCTTACAACACTCCTTAATTGTGTATAATGAACAGGGCCATATTTTTTCATTGAATTATGATCCAGTGCTTCAGAAAAGTCAAATCCTACAGGTGGCAACTGTGCTGAATCACCTGTAAGAATAAGTTTATTCCCATCTCCAGAATATACATATTGAATAAGATCATCTAGAAGATGACCGGATCCGAATGATGATCCGTCACTCTCATTTGAAATAAGTGAAGCCTCATCAACAATGTAAATTGTGTCTTTATTCTGATTTATATTCAGGCTAAAAAGTCCCAGACCATCACTCATTGATCGCTGTCTATAGATATGTTTGTGTATTGTGAAAGCCCTTTTACCTGTATAACCACTTAATACTTTTGCAGCCCGGCCTGTAGGTGCAAGTAAAATAGAATTCCGTTCAAATTGATCCAGAACCTTTACCAATGATGCTAAAACCGATGTTTTACCGGTGCCTGCATAACCATTAATTATCATTATCTCTTTACCACCTGGAAGCGGTGAGGCACCAGAAGAAAGAATGTACTCAGAAAGTTTTTTTATTAAATCCACCTGGCATGAAGTGGGTTCAAATCCCAATCCCTCCAGCATCTTCTTTTCTAAAAAATCAGAAAGTGACATATACTCAATTATCTTTTTCTGAATACAAGAACAATCAGTAACATCGAGTATATCTCAACACGTCCCATCAACATCTGAACTGAAAGAACAAATTTACCCATTGCGGGGATTTGAGAATAATTTCCGAGAGAACCTACAGTTCCAAAACCGGGTCCCACATTGCCCATATTAGCAGCAGAAGCAGTGAAAGCATCCAGCAAATCCACTCCCAAAAAAGCCAGGATAAGAGTTACTAAAAAAACAATAGAGATATACAGGACAATAAATAGTGATGCAGATGTAACCATCTCCCTGTCCAGAACCTGATCTCCAAGTTTTACTGGAACCACTGCATTAGGGTGTATTTGTTTTTTAACCTGAGCTTTAAATGCTTTGTAAAAAATGAGAATTCTATCTACTTTTATACCTCCAGTCGTGGATCCCGAACAAGCACACTGAAAAGTGAGGAAAATCATTAATAAAATTGCAAAAGATGGCCATATACTGGAGTCAGCGCTAGCAAAGCCTGTTGTTGTTCCAACAGAAATCACCTGGAAAAAAGCATGTCTTGCTGCATGTAACCAATCATCCTCAATCCCATTTATCTTAAGAGTGACTGTAATAATTAGTGAGATAACAAAAATTGAAGCAAGATAATACCGTATCACTGGCGATTTCCAAAGTGGTCTAACCTTTCCAAGAGATGCACTATATAGTAATCCAAAGTGCATTCCTGATAGAAGCATGAAAACCATCACAATGGAGTCAATTAGCGCTGAATCATAATATGCAAGGGATAAGTTCTTTGTACTGAATCCACCGGTAGCAATCGTAGCAAATGAATGGCATATTGCATCAAAAAAATCCATTCCGGCAAGTGTCAGTAAAATAGTTTCAAGAAAAGTAAGTCCAAGATAAACAGTAGAAATTACCCTTACTGTTTGCTGAGCTCTAAATCTGAAATTATCTTTTGACAACGATGAAATTTCAAACTTACTAAGCATTTTGGATGCTGAAATTGAAGGAAGAATTAGAAGCATAAACAAAACAACTCCCATACCACCAAGCCAATGCGTAGATGCCCTCCAGAACAACAAACCTTTAGGCAAAGATTCAACATCTACCAAAATGGTTGCTCCTGTTGTTGTATACCCTGAAACACTCTCATACCAAGAATTAATTATTGAAAACTCTCCACCGTATAAAATGTAAGGTAACATCCCAAATAAGCATGATAAAATCCAGGATAGAACAACTATCACTAAACCCTCCTTTGCATTAATTTCTGAGGACTTGCTTACGAATATTAAAGGGAATGATGCTACAATAGATGTAATTATTCCACTTAGAATCAATGGAGAAAATGAATTGTCTAAACCATAAAATATTGATACAGCCGCAGAAATGAACATAAAAATTGCATTCAGCAGCAGGGCCAATCCAATATTTCTTGCTACATTTTTAAGATTCATTCTCTGGATTTTTTCAAATTCTTATGTTCATCTAAGAGAGTCTTAATTTCTGAATTAAGATCCTGAATTTCATCATCATTATCAAAATTAACATTATAACTTTTATTAAACTCTTTATAACTCTTTAGCCCTCTTGATATAAGCAAAATTGGCGAAATAAAATAGAGATTAATAAAATAATTAAACAACAGAACCAGAAGAATACCTGCTGCAACAGCAATGATACCTGGCATTATACTACGATAAAAACCCTCCTGAAGATGAGCTGTATTTTCCGCCAGAGCTCCTTGAGTCAGAAGTCCAAGTCCTCTTTTGTGCTTTAACAATTGATTGTATGCAGGTACAAGCTCATTTTTATACCAGGAACTCCTCTCCTCCTTTTTTAAGGTCATAACAGATGCTGCTTTAGCAATAACTTCAAGATAATTATTGTAGGCTATTGTAAGAGAATCGGCTACAGAGACCTCAGACTGAGAAACAAATTTGCTTTTAATATTGGCAATATAATCCTCAAATCTCTTGTCATACAAGACCTTATCTGAATCCATAACTGAATCCAGAATAACGCTGCTAAGTAGTGTGAAGTTGTATTCGTCAGTAAGTTCTAACAGTAGTCTGGAGGTATTGATACTGTTAATGTTATCCGTCATCAGGGCAGCGACAGAGTGACGCATTCTGTTGAATTCAAATATGGCTATCAGACTTGAAAGGAATAAAATTGCTCCAATAACTACGAAACCCAGAGATATCTTCTTTCGTATTCCCATAGTTTATGTTTTGAACACAAATATATGCAAAAAAATGAGGGCGACTATCATTTTAGCCGCCCTCTTAAAAATGTGTTTTATGTTCTGTTATTTAACAGTAGCCATGTATGCAAGCATATCAAGTACTTTATTTGAATAGCCCCACTCATTGTCATACCACGCAACAACCTTAACAAAATTAGGGTTGAGAGAAATACCTGCCTCTGCATCAAATATTGATGTGCGTGGATCAGTGATAAAATCTGAAGACACAACTGCATCTTCAGTATATCCTAGTATACCTTTGAGTTCACCTTCAGATGCTTTTTTCATAGCCATCTTAATCTCTTCGTATGAGGCCCCTTTTTCCAGGCGACATGTTAGGTCAACTACCGATACGTCTACTGTAGGAACTCTGAATGACATACCTGTAAGTTTACCATTCATCTCAGGGAGGACCTTACCTACTGCTTTGGCAGCACCTGTTGATGAAGGAATAATGTTTGCTGCAGCAGCACGTCCGCCTCTCCAGTCTTTTGCAGAAGGAGCATCAACTGTTTTTTGGGTGTTTGTTGTAGCATGAACAGTTGTCATAAGACCTTCTACAATACCAAAGTTCTCGTTAAGAACTTTAACTATAGGTGCCAGACAGTTTGTTGTGCATGAAGCATTTGAAACAAACTGCTCACCTGCATACTTTTTGTGATTTACACCGTATACAAACATAGGAGTATCATCTTTTGATGGGGCAGACATGATAACTCTTTTTGCTCCTGCCTGAATATGAGCCTCACATTTCTCTTTTGTAAGGAAAAGACCTGTTGATTCAACTACATAGTCAGCTCCCACTTCACCCCACTTAAGGTCAGCAGGATTCTTCTCAGCTGTAACCCTAATAGGAAATCCGTTTACAATAAGCTTACCATCTTTAACATCAACATCACCGTTAAAACGACCGTGAACTGTATCGTATTTAAGCATGTATGCCATGTAATCAACATCGATAAGGTCGTTAATTGCAACAACCTGAATGTCACTCCTCTGCTGGGCAGCACGGAAAACAAGTCTTCCTATACGGCCAAAGCCGTTGATGCCTACTTTAATTTTGCTCATTTTTCTATAAATATTTATGGTTTATTAAAACTTCTTTTGAATGTCGGCGCAAAGTTACAAAAAATAGAACTTATGCAAAATCGTGCCAAAATTATTAACTTCGCAGATTATAAATCAAATTTATTCAGAAAACCTATGGAGAGAAAAAAGGGAAAGCTCAATATATTGATTACAAATGATGATGGAGTAAAATCTAAAGGGATTTCGGCTCTAACAGAGATGATGAAAGAGTACGGCGAAATAACTGTTGTTGCTCCATTTGAGGCTATGTCAGGGATGTCTGCAGCACTTACCATAGGGAAGCCATTAAGACTTACCGAGCTTAAGAGTGAAAAGGGACTGCGTGTTTTTGCATGTAGCGGGACTCCCGCCGACTGTGTCAAAATGGCAATGAACCAGCTTTTCACCACAAATCCTCCTGATCTTTTGGTTTCTGGAATAAATCACGGATCAAATGCGTCTATTGCATCATTATATTCAGGAACTTTGGGTGCAGCTGCAGAGGGAACAGTTTACGGGATTCCTTCAATAGGTTTTTCGCACATTTCCCATCACAGTGATACAGATTTTACAGCAGCAATTCATTTTGGTAAATTAATTATTGATGAATACCTAAAGAATCCACCAAAACCTGAGATATACTTAAATGTAAATTTCCCTGAACGAGATAAAGAGTCAATAAAAGGTATAAAATTCTGTCATCAGGGTAAAGGCCAGTGGATAAAAGAGTTTGAAGACAGAACTGATCCTTATGGCTCCCACTATTATTGGATGACCGGAGAGTTTTTTAATCTTGAGCCTGGCAACAAAGAGTCAGACCACAATCTTGTAAAAGAAGGTTTTATAAGCATTGTACCTCATAAAATTGACACAACAGATTATAGTGAAGTAGAGAGACTCTCTAAACTCTGGCAAATGTAAACAACTGTCAAAAACTAACCAATATGCGTTATTACCTCATAGCGGGTGAGGCATCCGGGGATCTGCACGGATCAAACCTCATGAAGAGTCTGCTAAAACAAGACTCCACTGCTGAATTCAGATTCTGGGGCGGAAATCTCATGAGTGAAGTATCTGAGGGACTAGTTAAACACTACAGAGAGACTGCGGTAATGGGCATAGTGGAAGTTATTTCCAAACTCGGAAAAATTAAGGAAAATCTCTCCATTTGCAAACGAGATATAATTGGATGGAAACCAGATGTTGTTATTCTTATAGATTACCCAGGTTTTAATCTTAGAATCGCAAAATTTGCAAATCAACACGGGTTTAGAACTTTTTATTTTATTCCTCCTAAAGTATGGGCCAGAGGCGAGTCAAGGATCAAAAAACTAAAGGAGTACATTGATAAAGTTTTTATAATTTTCCCATTTGAGCAAGAGTATTTCAAAAAACATAATCTTGATGTTAACTATCTTGGAAATCCGCTTTATGATAGTATAATGTCAGACAGGGCATTCTCTGAATCAAAGAGTGATTTCCTTATTAGAAATAACCTTGAAGAGGGGAAATACATTGCATTGCTTGCAGGAAGCAGGAAGCACGAAATTAGTTATCTCCTGCCAAAACTTAGAGTTCTGGAGAAAGATTATCCTGATTATCAGCTAATTCTTGCAGGCGCACCATCAGTTGAACCTGAGTACTATTCCAGATATCTAAAGGATAGCAGGATTAAATTGTTGTTTAAAGAGACCTACTCAATACTCAGACATTCAGAAGCTGCAGTAGTCTCTTCCGGGACAGCCAGCCTGGAGACGGCCATTACCAATACTCCTCAGGTTGTATGTTATGGGATGAATCCAATCACTGCCTATCTCGCAAAGTTTATTATTAAGGTTAAGTATGCAAGTTTGGTTAATCTTATTTTAGATAAAGAACTTGTTAAAGAGCTATTGCAATGGGACTGTACTCCTGAAAATATCTCAAAAGAGACTGGAAAAATTTTAAGTGAGAAAGACAGAAAAAGAGTGTTATCTGGATATACTAAAGTTAGGAAATTGCTTGGTGGCGAAGGAGCTTCAGACAAAATCGCCCACTCAATGATTAATGAGTTAACAAAAATTAAAGAGAACGACATCTATACTACTATTCATAAAACCCCTCTGGGGAATCTGAGACTAACTTGTAATAACTCAGCACTTATTAGTGTTG
Organism: Bacteroidales bacterium; assembly: GCA_034003005.1. Lineage (GTDB taxonomy): Bacteria > Bacteroidota > Bacteroidia > Bacteroidales > UBA932 > Bact-08. The sequence goes on along the minus strand of JAVEZL010000002.1, from coordinate 50,810 downwards.
AATATAATGAGGGAGAGAATCTAAATTATGAAAAAGAGAAAAGAGATCATCATATTCTGGCTGAGACAATAAAACAACTTGATGAATATTTTCAAGAGAAACGAAGAGTCTTTGACCTGCCCGTTGAACTGAAAGGAACCGATTTTCAGAGACGTGTATGGGAAGAGCTCAGAAAAATACCATACGGGCAAGTTAAAACATATGGTGAAATTGCTTCTGTTGTTGAGACTAAAGATGCTAGCAGAGCCGTAGGACTTGCCTGTAAGATGAACCCACTATTAATTGTTGTTCCTTGTCACCGGGTTTTGGGTGTAAACAACAAACTTACAGGATTTGCAATAGGAATTGATAAAAAAAGCTTTTTACTAGATCTGGAAAGAGCTTATTTAAACACAGACAACAGCCTCTTTAAATAACAGGAGGACAAACTACCATGAAAATTACAGCTTACAAATATCAGGCAACAGGAAATGACTTTATTATATTAGACAACAGAGAGGGAAATATTGAACTCTCTGATAGTCAAATCAATTTCCTTTGCGACAGGAGGTTCGGCATAGGGGCTGACGGCCTTATGATGCTAAATAAAAGTAAAAAACACTCTTTCTCTATGGTATATTATAATGCCGACGGAAAAGAGGGTACAATGTGCGGTAACGGTGGAAGATCACTTGTAGCATTTGCAGCTCACAAAGGGATTAAGAAATTCATTTTTGACGCTGTCGATGGAATCCACGAGGCAGAAATTTTACACTACTCTCCTACGAAATGTATCGTTAAACTTGGTATTTCTGATGTTGACAGCGTAAAGGAGTACTCTCCAAAGAGCTACATGCTGAATACAGGATCACCACATCTGGTGATTTTTGTTGAAAACATTAACGACTATGATGTGAGAGAACAAGGAAAGCTCTGGAGGCATCACCCTCATTTTCCAGACGGTACAAATGTAAATTTTGTTCAGGGGAGTTGGGGAAGATTTAATATTCCTAAATTTGAAGAGGATAAAGAACAGAAACTATACGTAAGAACATATGAAAGAGGAGTTGAAGATGAAACACTTTCATGCGGAACAGGTGTTACTGCATCCTCTATTGCACATCATAAACTACTTACAAGAAATAAATTTTCTTATAGTAAAGTAGACATAAAAGTTCCACAAAAAGTTAAGAACATAATTGAGACAAGAGGCGGAGAACTTATAGTTGAATTTACTTATACCGGAGAGGACAACTATACAGACATAAAACTAACAGGTCCTGCAACTTATGTTTTTAGCTGCGTAATCGATTGCTAAAATGACAAGAAAAGCTGTTTTTCCAGGGTCATTTGACCCTTTTACAAGAGGCCATCTGGATGTATTGGTCTCCTCTCTTAGAGTATTTGACAACGTTATAGTAGCTGTAGGACATAACAACAGTAAGTCTGGTTTCTTTACAATTGATGAAAGGATAGAGATTATCAAAGAGTCTGTTAATACTTTAAAAAATGTTGAGGTAAAATCATACACCGGACTCACAATTGATTTTTGTAACAGAATAGAAGCTGGATTTATAATAAGAGGAATACGCTCTACAACTGACTTTGATTTTGAACAGGTAATTGCTCAGGCAAATTTTAAAATGTCTCCAAACATTCAGACTGTTTTTATCCCTTCAAGTGCTGAGTGCTCTTTCATAACATCAACAGTTGTCAGGGATGTACTCTTAAATGGTGGTGATGCTTCTATGTTTCTGGCAACTGGCATTGACCTCTCAAACAGAGTAAGGATCAAATAAAGAATGAAAATTAAACATTTATTTTTATCACTTCTTGTCTTTATATCCAATACTCTCACTGCTCAAAATCAGTTTAAAGAGAGTTCAGATTCATTATCGGCAAATATTGACAGAAGTATAACCAGATACCTTGCCTCAGTACCTGTTCATCCGGACTCTCTAATTCGGGCATCAGATAAATTAATTGAAGCCGGAAGCAAAAACAACCTCTCTTCGCACATAGCTTCAAGGTTGTTTTCTATCTTCAAAAACATAGATATCATGGGCTTAGAGAGTGTTGCACTGCACATTGCCCAAAATTATTTTCTTAACGGAAAATTAAATCCTCCTGAAGGGATAGATATTATTGATTTAAAGCTCTACTCTGATTTTAACAAGCACTCCTTGATTGGAATGCAAGCTCCTGAAATAAAATTGAAAGATTTTAATGGCAATGATATTTCATTGAGAAATAAACTTGGATACAGATACACAATCCTTCTATTCTTTGATGACAACTGCTCCCTTTGCAGATTAGAGCTACCTAAAATAAAAAGCTTGTCTGACTCACTTGAGACCGATGGTGTAAAAGTAATTACTGTCTATACCCAGCCAGACACATCAAAATTAAGAAATTACATTTTCAAAGAGTTCAATACTATTCCCGCAAACTGGATTATTGCATCTGACCCCTCCTACTCCAGCGATTTCCAAAGGTTATACAACGTAATTAAAACACCTCAGGTGTTTCTTATAGATAAGACAGGGAAAATTATTGGTAGAAACCTTAATTCAGCATCACTTAAAGACCTTATTACAAGGCTCAACGAAACAGAGAAAGAGTTCGAAAACCAAGCAAAAAGATTTGCAGCAGCATACATGGAGGCGGTTAATTACGAAGACTCCATCTCCATAAAAGAGTCATACGGACAATTGTTCACAAGACTCTCATCATTAGAGGACAAATCCATCTACAGAACAATGTTCTCCTATATATTTGAAGAATTACTTTACTCAGATAATGAATTAAGAAGGCAAGCCTCTGTTATAGTTGCAAAGAGTTATATTATGCCATTCCTCTCATTCTGGGATGGGCCAGATTATCCTGGTGTATGGGTCCCTTCAATGGTTAACAGGACCATCGCAAACAGAATCGGAGAAAAGTTCAAGATGTCTTATCTGTTAAACTCTAAAGGCAGACGTGTTAAACTTGGAAAATCCTGCACAAAGTACACTCTTATCTATTATACAGATCCTGAATGTGCTTCTTGCAAACTCTACACAGCAAGAATAAAATCAGAGTATGCAAATCTCAGAAAATCCGGAATTAGAGTTACTGCTGTATATCCAATGGGCAATCCCGACACCTCAAAAAGGTATAAGGAAGAAAATTCCATTGAGTGGGATATACTATCACCTGGTCCAAATGGATATAATTCTGTTTTTTCAATTTACGAAGCAGAAAAAGTCCCCTCTTCTGTACTTCTTGACAAAAGGGGGAAAATTATAGCCAAAAACATAGATTTTGCAACTATTAAAGATATAATTAAATGATTACCGGTAAATACAGGGAGTTTTACGAAACCCTCTCAAAAGAGATCCCAAAAGAGAGACTTCTTCACGATTCACTTAGCACCTTGGCATTTGGAACAGATGCCTCATTTTACAGACTAATTCCCAAGCTGGTGGTTAAAGTTGTGAACGAATCGGAGCTAATATCTACAATAAAAATTGCATCTCAGTTTGGGATTCCACTTACATTCAGAGCAGCTGGAACCTCCCTCTCCGGACAGGCAATCACAGACTCTGTGCTAGTTGTTGCAACTCATGGATGGCAAGACTCCACTGTTTTAGACAACGGTGCTAAAATCAGACTTCAAAGTGGGATAAGAGGTCAACATGCAAATAATAAGCTTAACCGGTATGGGAGAAAAATTGGCCCTGACCCTGCATCAATTGATGCTGCAATGATTGGAGGAATTGCAGCTAACAACGCATCCGGAATGTGTTGCGGAACTGCAGAGAACTCCTACAAAACAATCGCAGATATCAGGGTGGTACTCCATGATGGAACAATTTTGGATACATCAGATAAAACCAGCAGAGAAAATTTCAAACATTCGCATAAGGAGCTTATCGAAGGAATTGAAAGCCTTGCTAAGGAAATAAAAGAAAATAAAGAACTTAACGACAGAATTGTTAAGAAATTTAAAATAAAAAACACAACAGGCTATAGCCTTAATGCCCTGACTGATTACACTGATGGGATTGAGATTATCAAACACCTGATGATTGGATCAGAGGGTACCCTTGGTTTCATTTCAGATATTACTTATAACACTGTTGTTGATCACAAGTATAAAGCACTTGCTTTAAATATTTATCCCTCGATTGAATTAGCATGCAAAGCAGTACAGATTCTTAAAAAACAACCTGTCTACGCAGCCGAGATAATGGACAGGGCGGCAGTAAGGTCTGTTCAGTCAACAAAAGGAGTCCCTGAGTATATAAAGAACATCTCTGCTAAAGCAGCTGCACTCCTGGTTGAAACCAGGGCAGAAACAGAAGAACAACTTAACAAGAATGTATCTTTGATTATTGAAAGTATCTCATCAATTGAGACTGAACTTCCAATTATTTTCACCACAGATTCCAAACTTCAGGCCTCGTTGTGGAAAATCAGAAAAGAGACTCTGCCAACTGTAGCTGCTATGAGAGAACTGGGTACTACACCCATAATCGAGGACATATGTTTCCCTATCGAAAAACTAGCAGAGGGGACTCTTAAGCTTCAATCATTATTTGAGAAATATAAGTATGAGGACGCAGTAATTTTTGGTCACTCTCTTGAAGGAAATCTACATTTTATGTTTAATCCTGATTTCTCCAAACAAGAGGATATTGACAAATACTCTGCATTTATGGACGATGTCGCAGATTTGGTTGTTAATGGCTACGATGGCTCACTTAAGGCCGAACATGGTACCGGGAGAAATATGGCTCCTTATGTTGAGATGGAGTGGGGTGCCGAGGCCTATTCGATGATGAAAAAAATAAAAAAACTTTTCGATCCTAAAGAGATTCTTAACCCCGGAGTTATCCTTAATGATGATAAAAAGATTCACTTGAAAAATTTCAAGCCTCTGCCACCATCAAAAGAGGTTGTTGATAAATGTATGGAGTGCGGATTTTGTGAGGGAGGATGTGTTTCAGAAGGTTTTACGCTATCTCCGAGACAGAGAATTGCTGTGTACAGAGAGATTTGCAGACTTGAAAAGAGTGGTGAGCAACCTCACATTGCTGCAGAACTCTCAAAATTATACAGCTATGCAGGCTTAGACACTTGTGCAACTGATGGGTTATGTGCTCTGAAATGTCCTGTAAAAATTGACACCGGGAAGTTGGTCAAAGAACTTAGGCATGAAGGACACTCTAAAAGAGCTGAAAAAATTGCCGCCTCACTTGCAACAGGAATGGGTGGAGTAACAAAGGGAATGCGAATCGGTCTGAATACCCTATATTATTTGCGTCTGATCACCGGGAAAAAACTGTTTGGAGCCGTTGCAACTGGAATGCATAAGGCAACCGGAGGACTTATACCATTATGGAATGAATATTTCCCAAAGGGAGCTGCAAAAATTGATTCCACAAATAAATCTACAACCGACAATAAACTCAAAGTAGTCTACTTCCCTTCATGCATTACCAGAAGTATGGGTGTATCAAGAGAATATTCCGATGCAATGGAGATTACCAAGGTTACTGAGATTCTTATTAGAAGGGCGGGGTTTGAAGTTATATATCCAGATGGGCTGGATTCACTTTGTTGTGGGATGGCATTCTCTTCAAAAGGATTTGTTGAGGCTGGGAAAATATCATCTGATAAGCTAGAGGAGGCATTAAGGGTTGCATCAGAAGATGGTAAATATCCTGTACTATGTGATATGAGCCCTTGTCTTTACACAATGAAAACAAATTTTGGGGATAGGCTGAAACTGTATGAACCTGCAGAGTTTGCTGATATTTTCCTTTTAGACAAATTGAATATCAAAAAATTAGATAAAAAAGTTTCTCTATTTGCAGTTTGCAGCGCAAAGAAAATGGAGGTAGACGGACACTTAAAAAAGATAGCAGAACTTTGCACAAATAATGTTGTTGTAATAGATAGCAACTGCTGTGGGTTTGCCGGGGACAGAGGTTTCTTGCTTCCTGAACTAAATAAACATGGTTTAAGGAATATCAAAGAACAAAGCAATGGCTGTTCAGAGGGTTATGCTACTTCTCGTACTTGTGAGATAGGGCTTTCAAAACATAGTGGAATTTCATTCAAATCAATTTTCTACCTCCTTGAGGAGGCAACAAGAGATTAAGATGTATAAAAGTTTAAAGGAGTTTGTTGATTTTCTTGAGTCTAAAGATGAACTTATTCGTATTAAGGAGTATGTAGATCCTGTTCTGGAGATTGCAGAGATAACAGACAGGATTAGTAAACAGCCCGGCGGAGGAAAGGCCCTCCTATTTGAAAATACCGGAACATCATATCCTGTTCTCACAAACATGCTCGGCTCCCAGAGAAGGATTCTTTTTGCATTAGGGGCAGATTCATTTGACCAAATATCTGATTCTATGAGAGATCTGATAAAACAGATAACTCAGCAGAGAGGAACATTGCAGGAAAAAATCAAAGCTTTGCCACTCTTGGGAAGAGCAGCATCATGGATGCCAAAAAATCATAAAGGGGTAGCACCTTGTCAGGAGGTCATTCTTCATAAGCCCGATTTAAGCAGACTTCCTGTCCTGAAATGCTGGCCGGAAGATGGTGGTAAGTTTATCACATTTCCTTTGGTTCACACAAATGATCCTGTAACAGGAGCACGCAATGTTGGGATGTACAGGATGCAGATATTCTCAGAGAACACAACTGGAATGCACTGGCACAGACATAAAACAGGAGCAAGACAATTTTCTCGTTTTAAAGGGGATAAGTTTCCCGTTGCCGTTGCCCTGGGGGGTGACCCCATCTATACCTATGCAGCTACAGCACCACTCCCTGAAGGAATTGACGAGTACATGCTGGCCGGATATCTTAGAAACAAGGCTGTATCTCTCGTGGATTGCCTTACACAACCAATTATGGTCCCGGCTGACTGCGATTTTGTTATTGAGGGTTATATTGACACAAGAGAACATCCTGTTACTGAAGGTCCTTTTGGAGATCATACAGGATTTTACTCACTTGCAGACCTCTACCCAAAGATGCATGTAACATGTATCTCTCATAAAAAGGATGCAATTTACCCTGCAACTATTGTAGGTATTCCCCCGCAAGAAGATAAGTATATTGCTGTAGCTACAGAAAAAATATTTCTTACTCCTATACAATTTACGATGGTACCTGAGCTAAAGGAGCTCCATTTACCTGAAGAGGGAGTCGGACATAATATCGCCATTGCCAAAATTGAAAAAAGTTATCCAGGCCAGGGGGTTAAAGTGGCACATGCGCTTTGGGGTGCAGGCCAGATGATGTTTTGTAAAACGCTGATTGTAACTGATGAAGATATTGATATCACAGACCAGAAACAGCTGGATAGTGCAATATTGAAGAACTATCTTCCGGAGAGAGACACCCATTTCAGCAGGGGTCCTGCAGATGTTTTGGATCATACTTCGCCTGTTTGCGGATACGGAGGGAAGATGCTCATTGATGCTACGATAAAATTGCCTGAAGAGGGAGGAGCACACAATCCAATTTCTGATACTGCATTTTATTTTTCACACTCTCACAATGACAGAAAAGGCTTGATAAACATTATTATAGACGAATGGGAAGATATTAAAGACAGGTATCACGGACTTTGGTTATGGGGAAGCAACTGGGACCCGGTTAGAGATTCAGAATTTGTTGACGGTGTTCTCTCTGCAGACAGTAGAAGAAAATATACAGGCAAAGATGGGTTTACTAGGGAGTGGCCGGAAAAAGCCCTCTCATCCCTTAACACAATTGAGAATATTGACCAAAAGTGGAAAAGACTAAATATTGGTCCGTTTATTCCCTCTCCTTCACTAAGATTTTTGAAAAAGCAAAAATAGAAAGGGCAATAAAAATCAGCATTGAATAAAAGGCGGACCTTCCAATAAAGTCGCCATATTTCACAAAAATTGTTATTTTATCGTTGAGGTTAAGCTCCCCTTTAAGCCACTCTCTGCTCCACCATTTGGTCTGAGAAACAATGTCTCCCTTCTGGTTGATAAGTGCGCTGACACCTGTATTTCCACACCTTGCAATTGAACGTCTGGTCTCAATAGCTCTTAATTTATCGTACCAGAGATGTTGTTTGTATCCTGGCGAATCAAGCCACCACCCGTCATTTGTAATAATCGACATAACGTTCGCCCCTTCTTTAACAAACTCTCTGAAAAAATCACCATATACAGATTCATAGCAAATAGCCGTTCCAATTGATATATCCTCAGAAGCAGAATGAAACAGTTTCCTTTCATCTTGTTTACCGTAACTGCCAAAATATCCACCCAATTCAATAACAAACAATCTAAACCCTCCCAGATATTTCTGAAATGGCATAAATTCAACCAGAGGGACTAGCTTAGATTTGTAATAAAAGCTATATTCTCCTGAGCTATCAATCATCACAGCAGAGTTATGAGAATCATACCACCCCTCTCCTATCCTTCTGGACGATGGTGAAGGTCTCTTGTTATAAGGGTACTCATCATGAGGATAAAGATAGTGTGAAGAGGCTCCAATAATAAGTTTGGAATCACCCAGGCCTTTAGCAGCAGCAGCTATTCTTGAAAAAGAGTCACTCTCGTATGGATTATTTTCAATAACGCCTGAAGTAAATGTTTCAGGAGCTATAACAAAATCAACAGAATCGTCAAAACCTTCATTAATCAGCCCTATAAGTACCTCATCTTGTTCACGCTGAGTCATTCCTCCAAATTTATCATGATACGGATCAATATTTGGCTGAACTATTAAGAATGTAGCAGGACTCTTCTTTTCTGAGTATGTAATGTAGAGAGCATGAGAAATAAATATTGGTAAAATAAGCAATACAACAAGGATTATATTTTTCTTACGCATTTGAGATGCGGCACAATTACCCCTAGATAAAATAATATCATAGGCAAAAACTGAGACAACCAATGCCCATAAAGAGCCACCTGCAACTCCAGTAAATTCATACCATTGAACAACCTTGTGAAGCGAAGCAAAACCATTCCCCAATGCCAGCCAAGGCCAGTTAAGTTCTCCATCTGACATTAAGTGCTCAAATGCCAGCCATGCAATAATAAAAAATGCATAGCCGATTCCTCTTCCAAATTTCTTTTTAAACCACGGATAAATTAAAACAATGAGCGTTAACGGAGCCGAATAACTTAGCATCGAAGCAACTGCACCGTTAAAGTTTGCATAACCAATCCAGTAAGTAGAGGAGATTGTCCAGATAAGAAAAGTCAGGTAAATAAGTATCCATCCATATCTGATACTATTATTTTCGATATAGTTCTGTAGCATCAGAATGGGAATCAGAGCAAATAAAATGAGAATTCCTGCACCCTTTACTAAAAATGGGAGTGATAATAGCAAAATTGCCATAATCATTAGCCTTAGTACAATTTTAGTTTTTTTATTAATCCTAAAATGCATAATTTCGCCGTTCAATTTTTGTAACAATTATCACACATGAAAAGTATTCCAAAGAGAGTAGTTCTGTTATTAACTCTGATTTCATCAGCCACAATTCATGGTCAAGTATCTGACAAAGATACAATAATTAGAAATTATGATATTAAAGGGTTAACAATAATTACAACCCCAAAAGAGACCTATTTCCTGAATCAGATTCCCGCCTCTACAACTATAATAAAAGGTCAGGAGATGGAATCAAGTGGAAAAAACACCATAAAGGGCTTATCAGGAGCGGTACCCAATCTATTTATTCCCGATTACGGCTCAAAAATCACCTCTGCCATATACATTAGAGGAATCGGGTCAAGATTCTCTCCTTCTCCATCAATTGGACTCTATGAAGACAACGTACCATATATTGATAAAAGTGCATTTGATTTTGAATTACTGGATATTGAACGAGTTGAAATATTACGTGGTCCTCAGGGAACTCTTTATGGAAGAAATGCTCTCGGCGGTATTGTTCATATAAGAACCAAATCTCCATTCTCAACCCCTGGCACAGAGATTTCTTTTAAATCTGGTATGTATAATCAATTTAAAGGAAGCTTTATTACAAGAAACAAATTATCTGAAAAATTTGCCTTTTCACTTAATGGATTCTATTCAAGTGATGGTGGCTTTTTCACAAATGAATATACCGGTATAAAATCGGATAAGGGATATTCTGCAGGAGGAAGACTACGACTTGCATACAATATAGCAAGAGCATGGAAAATTGAGGCTTCAGGCCAGCTGGAGTTTAATAATCAAAATGCATATCCTTACGGACTTTATAATAAAGAGAGCAGAACAACTGCTGCACCATCATATAATGACACCAGCTCATACAAGAGAATATTAAATACAAACAGCCTTGTTGTTACTCATACAGCCCCGGGATGGAGACTAAGCCTTATCTCAGCCTATCAGCATCTAAAAGACACGATGCGACTTGATCAGGATTTTACACCTGAATCAATATATACAATGAGTCAAGCTCAGAAGTTCGGGAATTTCACTCAAGAGGTAATTTTCAAATCTGAAAATGACAAAAATTATCAGTTTGTATCTGGTCTTTCCGGCTTTTTGCAAAATAATTTTACAGATGCTCCGGTAAATTTTGAAGAAGATGGTGTAAAAAGATTCTTCCAAAGCACTTTTGACAGGTTATATCAGACAGGAACTATGCCTTTTCATATGATTGTATCAGATAAGACAATTCCTGTTTACGGAGAGTATAATCAGAGGTCATGGGGTTTGGCCGCCTTTCATCAGGTAACACTTAAGAGACTTTTTACAGAAGGGCTCTCTCTGACACTTGGTCTAAGATATGAATATGAAAAGCAAAAACTTGAATATTCAAGCGGCATGGAGATGAATCTGTTTTTCATCAGACCAGGTGTTCCCAAACCTATAGCAATGAAAGTACCTGCAGATGTTCAGGGAGAAGATCAGCAAGATTTTGGACAATTCTTGCCCAAAATTTCGCTACAATACTCATCCGGAAACGACTTAAAAATCTTCTACACAACCGCAAGAGGCTACAAAGCAGGTGGTTATAACATACAGATGTTTTCAGATATTGTTCAAAGCAAAGCAATGGGCGGGATGCCTGGTGGATCTCAAGAAGACTCAGATGTATCAGACAAGATCTCTTACAGGCCTGAATACAACTGGAACCACGAAATAGGATTCAGTGGGTGGCCTGTAATTGATATAATTAATCTTAACGGTTCGCTTTTCTATATTGACAGCAGAGACCAGCAAGTTGTACAATTTGCGGGAGCAACAGGATTTGGAAGAGTAGCAAAAAATGCAGCAAGATCATATAGTTTAGGAGGTGAAATTTCAATTTCAGCAAAAATTACCGAGGAGCTAATTGCAAGTGCTAACTGGGGATATACCCACTCAAAGTTTATTGACTATACAGACAATCAAAACGATTACTCTGGAAAATATGTTCCCTTTGTTCCACGCAACACTTTGAATGCGAATATTGTTTACACAAAAATCATTAACAGGGGTGAATTCAAAGAATTTTCTGCTGCTATAAGATACAATGGAGCAGGAAAGATATACTGGACAGAAAAGAATGATGTAATCCAGCCATTTTACTCTACTTTGGATATTGAAGGTTCAGTAAAAATTTCTATTTTTGAAATCTCTGTATGGTTGAGAAATTTTACAGACACCAGGTATAATACTTTCTACTTTGAGACACTCGGAAACGGTTTAGCTCAATATGGCAGACCATTTAACGCTGGGATAGGGCTGAAGGTAAAATTCTAGAAATATATGTTTATAGACTTTGTTAAGGGTTTTCTTGTTGGTTTAGGTGCTTCAATCCCGTTAGGGCCCATGGGAGTAATGTGCGTTCAAAAAACTCTTAGTAAAGGCAGAAACTCAGGTTTTATAACAGGATTGGGAGCGGCTATTACTGACACAATATTTGCCGCTCTGGCAATCCTTGGTCTTGCTTACATACAGAGCTTTGTAGAGGAGTATGAAAGAGGTGTTCTTCTTGCCGGAGGAATTATTGTGGCTATGATAGGGCTTAAGATTTATCTGACAAATCCTGTTAAACAGATAAGACAAAAAGCAAACGGGAACAACAGACACATGGAGGACCTCTTCTCCGCTATTCTTATGACAATCACTAATCCAGGTGCAATATTTTTAATACTTGGCATGTTTGCATTTGTAGGATTAGATGTTGATTCACAGGCAGCGAACAGAATGATTACAGCAGCCTTGGGAGGCGTTTTCATAGGCGCTGCCACCTGGTGGTATGCACTTAGCACTGGAATAAATATTTTTAGAAAAAAATTCAGATTGAGACAACTGCTTATGATTAACAGAGTCTCGGGAATAATTATTGTTGTTATTGGTCTTATATCATTCTTTGAGGGTGTCTGGAGATTCCTGGCCCCATATTTGAATTAATTCATTTTTAATACATAACTTTGTATACTTTTTAATGGGGATGTTTTGGTTTTGACAGCATACTCAATCGGATTGTAAGCACGTCGAGCGTCGTGAAGCCGGCTCGTAAATCCCGGAACTCAAGCCTTAACTGGCAACAACAACTATGCACTCGCTGCGTAATTAAGCCATGCTTAATCGCTTTATCGCCGCCGGCTAGGTCCGGCCGTGACGAGTATCCCGCAGAACTTTATTCCTGTTATGTTCTGTATATGGGGTATCAAACAAACAGGATGCCGGCGTTTACTCCTCTAAGGCGTCGTAAGAAACAGAGGATAAGTTTTGAGTAGCCTGCCTCCCGGCAGCTCATTACCCACAATTAAAGAGAGGATAAGCGTGTAGAAAGCTTTTGGATGGTTTGTTTGGACGGCGGTTCGAGTCCGCCCATCTCCACTCAGGAAAATGGTCAGGTCTATAAAGGCTTGACCATTCTGTTATGATACATACCAGACAACCTTTGTTTAAAGATATCCTTTACCATTTTAATCTCTTTGAGAGAGATCTCAGCCTCTGATAGTTGTTCATCACTTACCCGCTCTCCAACAACCCGGTCGACAAGTTCAGATATTGAATTATCATTATAATTTTTCATTGACCTTGAGGCTGCCTCAACAGCATCAGCCATCATAACAACAACTTGCTCTCTGTAAGTGGGAAAGATGCCATCATATGTAAAAAAATGTACATCTGAAGAATCTCCCCCATTATTGATATGTTTGTTATAGAAGTATAAGGTTCTTGATTTTCCGTGATGGGATAGGATAAATTCGTTAATTATTGAAGGTAATTTTTCACGTCTTGCTATCTCAACCCCATCCTGAACATGTTTAATAATTAACCTGGCGCTCTCTTTTGGATCAAGTCCTTCGTGAATATTACTCGCTCCTGCTGGCTGATTTTCAATAAAAAGCAGTGGATCATTCATCTTGCCAATATCATGATAAAGGCCACCCACCCTTGCAAGAATTGCATTTCCGCCTATTGCAGATACAGCACTCTCTGCCAGATTGGCAACCTGAAGTGCATGTTGAAATGTACCTGGCGCCTTATGTGATAGCTCTGCCAGAATATGATTTTCTGTATCGGCAAGATCTCTTAATCTTTGGTTAGATAACAGACCATATATTTTTTCAAATAGATAAATCAGCGGATAGGTAGCTATTATTAACACAGAATTCCATGCAAAATATCCGTAATGCAATCTGTTTATATCCATAAAAGTACCATCCTCTATCATTCTAAAGGCTGTATAGGACAAAGATAATGCAAGGAAAACTCCAAAAGCTACAGCGAACTGCATCCATCCCCTGTTCCAGTATGTAAACGCAAGAACAGTAATGCTTCCGGCAAATAAATTTAGCATGAAAATCTCTGTTCCATTTTGAGCTATAACAACAACGGGAATAATGATAACCAAGTATACAGGCAACACCATCCTGGTATTAAAAAAAGAGCACAGAAAAAGTGCAAAAACCGAATATGGAATAGCGTAAAGGTAAGCAGGGCTCACTCCTCTTACCAGTACTGTCATGATTATTGATATGATGACAAGGAGCAATACAAAAAGCACTTTACGTTTATCCTTTACTACCTCTTTCTTTGTATAATATAAAATTATGTACAACAAGAGGAATAAAGCAGAACAAATAAGAAGCTGTCCTAATTTGAGTGTTATATAACTTCCAGAATACCCCATGCTAATTTCGTACTCTTCTTTGTATGAATCCAGAAGTTGTTCAATTTCAGACGTAACTGTCTCCCCCTTGGCAACAATAACCTGGCCTTCATATAGGACACCTTTTGTGGGGGCAATTTTTGAGATTGCCTCTCGTCTTGCAAGTTCCGTTGCATTATTGTCGTATCTGAGATTTGGCTTAAGAGCTGCCTTTAGTTTTAAGGATGTTTCAAGCCCCAGATCAATTCTCTCTTTAAGATAAGACATAGAGGACTCAACTGTAAAAATCTCGGCTGCAGGCTTTTCAAACTGTCTGTATCCTCTGTCAGAAATAAGAACTCCAGACAATCTGCTGCTCTCTTCTAGTCTGTCTGCGATACCTTTTTCATATAAAAAAGTTAGAATACGGTCAACTCTTTTAAGAGTATCAGATGAGTTAGCTTTCAGAATTGAGGGTAACAACTCCCTTGTGCTGATAATAGCCTCCTGACTCAAGTTGTAGCATAATGGGCTTTTAGATGCTGCAATATTTCTTTCAGATCTCAACTCTTGCTCACTCTTTAAAATCGGAAAATCTACCGGCGAAATTAGTGTTTCATAGAGCCAGGGTCTGCCTCTCTGGTATTCATACTTGAATTTCCCGTCGGCAGGCATAATCAATGTTGCAAATATTGAGGCAGCTAAAAAAAAGAGAATGTGCAAATTCTTTTTATACCACTCTATAGTAGTCATTTGGCTTTTTGTTAGTTTTTGAAATAGTGCTTAATCGCAAATTTAACCTATTTTTGAATAAGAATTAACCATATATTGAAATGAAAAGGAAAACACTTCTGATAATTTTTGCATCAATACTTTTCACTACAAGTGCAATTGGCGCAAAAAGAGAAATCGTAATTAAATCAGGCAATTTGGGGTGCAACGACACAATATTGATTCACACTCCTGCCGGATATAACGGAGAATCATTACCGGCTCTGTTCTTGCTTCATGGCTGGAGCGGAAACTGGAAAAACTGGAATGACAAGGCGGACCTTCAGCAAATGAGTGATAAATACGGGTTTATTATTATTACCCCAGACGGTTTTTACAATAGCTGGTACGTTAACAGTGTTATTCCCGGGGGAATGCAATGGCGTAAATTCTTCACAGAGGAACTCTATCCAATGATACAAAATGAGTATAAACTAGATTCTGAAAAGACTTTTATTTCTGGGTTAAGTATGGGTGGGCACGGAGCAATAAATATTTTTCTTGATGATATTAGTAGATTCAGAGCTGCAGGAAGTATGTCAGGTGTTCTGAATCTTGAAGACACAAGGCTGAAATCAAGTGACATTCCTAAAGTTCTTGGACCATATACACCTGAAAATCTGAATTATGAAAACGAATCGGCACTAAAAAGATTGGATAGTATTAAAGATCAATTATCTAGAAAAGAGATACCAAACGAAAGAATCATGATAATCAGTTGCGGTACCAGCGACGCTCTTGCCAAAAGTGCTGTTACTTTTACCGAAAAATGTGATTCGTTAAAAATTAAAAACATTCTGGTTATGAGTCCTGGTAATCACACATGGATTCATTGGGTCTACTCTCTTGACCTTCATTTATTCCATTTCAATAGAATTGTAAATGGTGAACATCTTGGATATTGATCTCTTTTCCCTATATTTATAATATAATCCAATCCAAATGCCACAAACAGTTAATAAAAAATATCCGGCACCTGACTTTTCTCTTCTAAATGAAATGGCTGAAGGAGATCATGATTTTTTCATGGAGATACTAGGCTTATTCCTTGATAATGCACCGGGTATGGTAAAATCAATTAAAGAGAGTGCTGAATCAGGCGACTTTAATGCTCTAAGATTCTCATCTCATAAAATCCTATCTGATCTACATGTAGTTGGCCTCAATTATACTACAGATATTGTTGAGCAGATTGAGAGAGATGCTGCATTGGGGAAACTGAATATAGAATTGATTTACAAGGCTATAGAGATGATCAATTTTGGCATTGAAGATTTAAAGAAAATTAAGTAGATAAGAAATAGGTAACTCAGAATTTAACCTACCTGTACTCACTTTTAATATTGTTAAGTCTTTCCATATCCTTCTCTGATATTGAGAAGTTATCTACCATACCATTCTCGGTAATCCTCTCTTTTGTAACAGATTTTGGAAGAGGCAGTGTTCCCCTCTGAAGTGTAAAACGTATCAGCAACTGAGCTACTGACACATTGTATATTCTCGCAATTTCGTTTAGTTCAGGATCCCTGAGTGCCCTCCCTGTTGCAAGAGGCGAATAGGCTTCAATCAAAATACCCTTAGTTTGACAGTACTCTACGATTTCATCCTGAGTTCTGCCTGCATAAAAAGCAATTTGGTTTGCCATTGGCAGAGTGTCGGAATTATCTTCAATTGCCTTTAAATCAGATACTGAAAAATTTGAAACTCCTATTGCTCTGACTCTACCCTCTTTGTATATTCTCTCAAATGCCCTCCATGACTGAATATTCTCTTTTGTACAATCTTTACCCATCTCTGTCCAAGGCCAGGGCGCATGAATAAGATAGAGGTCCAGTACATCAATACCAAGATTTGACAATGTTTTATCAAAAGAGTACAAAGCTTCATCATACCCTTTTATCTCTGCAGGAAGTTTTGAAGTAATAAAAATCTCCTCTCTTGTAATATCTGATTTTCTTATTGCCTCTCCCACACCCTTTTCGTTGTTATAAGCAAGAGCAGTGTCAATATGTTTATAACCAATCCCTATTGCTTCAGCAACTGCTGTGACAGCTGTTTCATTAGGAATCTGCCAGGTTCCAAACCCAATTTTAGGAATCCTTACCCCGTTGTTTAATATATAATGCTGATTTAGAATTGACATAATATTTATTTTTTAGTGTAAAACAAATTTAAGAAAAAGAGGGATAAATAAAAAGAAAAAAAGAGTGCCATTACTGACACTCTTCTTGTGGGAGCAGAGGGAGTCGAACCCCCGACCCTCTGCTTGTAAGGCAGATGCTCTAAACCAACTGAGCTATGCTCCCTTTTGCAGCCCCATTCTTTTCGTTTGGGAGTGCAAAGATATACCCATTTTTTTATTTTGCAAAAAAATCAATGTTATTTTCTAAAAAAAATATTGCATCTGCTACAATGAAGGTAGATCCCCCTATAAATAACAAATCTCCCTCTTTACACAAAACTTTAAACTTCTTTAAAGCCGACTCTACATTTGGATAAAATTCTCCCTGAAACCCCATGCTTTTACATCTCTCTGCCAGCTTAGAGGCTTCGAGAGCTCTCTCTGTAGATGCCTGTGAAAAAAGATAGTAGGCATTTCGTGGCATATATCCGAATATCTTTTCAAGGTCTTTATCAGCTACAAAACCCAGAATAATAAAGAGCCTGTTAAACTTCTGCTTTCTTAACTGAGAGAAAACTATCCTCAGCCCGTTTGCATTGTGACCAGTGTCGCAGATGATCTGCGGGTTTTCTGACAGCTGTTCCCATCGCCCTCTGAGGCCTGTGCTTTTCGCAGTATTCTTTATACCATCTCTTATACTAGAGTCACTCCAGCGTGAACCAGATAATTTAGTAAATCGGTGATTATGGCCTAAAATATTGAGTGCAGCAAGTACAGTTCTGATGTTATGAATTTGATAATCACCCTTGAGATCAATTTCATAATCTGCAGGCATCACATCCTTAAACCTCGACTCTTGAGCATAAGTGAGTGGAGAACCACGTTCAACTGAAATTTTATCAAAGACTTCTCTGGTATTATTTAACACCTCTCCTACCACTACAGGAACCCCGTTTTTAATAATACCTGCCTTTTCAAAAGCAATCTCCGGAAGAGTGTATCCCAGATACTCACAATGGTCCATTGCAATATTAGTAATTATACTTAGTTCCGGAGTGATGATATTTGTAGAGTCAAGTCTGCCACCAAGGCCTGTTTCAATTACGGCAATATCTACATTATGTCTTGCAAAGTGGTCAAATGCCATTGCTGTAGTAATTTCAAAGAATGAAGTCTCTTTCTCAACCATGAACTCTTTTCTAACAGATATGAAATCTAGAACCTCCTCTTTTGAAATCATCTCTCCGTTTACTCTGATTCTCTCTCTGAAATCAATAAGGTGTGGAGAGGTGTAGAGACCCGTTTTGAGGCCCGCCGAAGCAAAAACGGATGCAAGCATATGTGACACAGACCCCTTTCCATTTGTCCCGGCAATATGTATTGTCATAAATTTCTTGTGCGGAGAGCCAATCAATCTATCAAATTCCTGCATAGTTTCAAGCCCTGGCTTGTATGCACGATTACCAACTTTCTGATAAGAGGGAAACTTATTGAATATCCATTCAATCTCTTTATTATAGATATTTATATCAACCATACATGGACTTACATTAAAATTAGTGCAAAAATGGTCATATTTTTTACACATTGGGTAAAAAGCAGTAATTTTATGGCCTCAACACCTATCATCAATTTATCACATGATTCTATTCTTCAGAACAAATCAGAACACAGTGGTTGCAATAGCAACAGCAAAAGAGATAACCAGCAACGATCTTAATACTCTCAAATGGCTTCTCGGTGAAGCTGAATTACTTGAGAACAACGTTGTCCAAGGCCTTTTTGCAGGTCCAAGAAGAGAAATGGTTACCCCATGGAGCACAACTGCCGTGGAGATTACTCAGAATATGAATATTTCAGGAATCACCCGGATGGAAGAATTTTTTCCATTCGAAAACGAAGCTGAAATTGTATATGACAAGATGTTGCAAAGGGTTTATCATGGGCTTGACCAGGAGATTTTTACAATCATCCATAAGCCTGAAGAGGTCATAAAAGTTGCGGATATATCTGATTATAATGATAGAGAGGGGCTTGCACTTAATAAGGATGAGATTGATTACCTTGAAAAGCTCTCTCTCAAACTTGGCAGAGAACTTACTGACAGCGAGATATTTGGGTTTTCACAAGTTAACTCAGAGCATTGCAGGCACAAGATATTTAACGGAAGATTCATCATCAACGGAGTAGAGATGGAGTCATCACTATTTCAGATGATTAAAAAGACTTCTAAAGAGAACCCAAACAGAATTGTATCTGCTTATAAAGACAATTGCGCCTTTCTTGAGGGTCCAAAAGTCAAACTCTTCCACCCTGCTTCGCCTGATAAACCCGATTTTTTCATTGCTCACGAAGAGGAGACAGTCATATCTCTTAAGGCCGAGACTCATAACTTCCCCACTACAGTTGAACCATTCAACGGAGCAGCAACCGGCTCAGGCGGAGAGATAAGAGACAGAATGGCAGGCGGCAGAGGATCTTATCCTGTGGCCGGGACTGCAGTATACATGACCTCTTATCCAAGACTTGAAACAGAGGGGAGAGATTGGGAGATGACCCCGGAGAGGGAGTGGCTGTATCAATCTCCTCAGGAGATACTTACAAAAGCATCCAACGGAGCCAGCGACTTTGGAAACAAATTTGGTCAGGCATTAATTTGCGGAAGCCTACTCACCTTTGAACACAGAGAGGGATGGAATCAGTATGGTTATGATAAGGTAATTATGCTGGCCGGCGGTGTAGGTTATGCGAAAAAAGAGTATGCGCTTAAACACTCTCCAGAAAAAGGTGACAAAGTGGTTGTTATGGGCGGTGACAACTACAGAATAGGAATGGGAGGTGGTGCTGTCTCTTCTGTTGCAACAGGAGAATTTGAAAATAGCATTGAACTCAACGCAGTTCAGCGTTCAAATCCGGAGATGCAAAAGAGGGTATATAACGCCTTAAGAGGATTGGCAGAGAGCAATACTAATCCTATTGTCTCTGTGCATGATCACGGAGCTGGGGGACACCTTAACTCTCTCTCTGAATTGGTAGAGGAGACTGGAGGTGATATATACATTGACAATCTGCCTGTAGGAGACCCTACCCTATCTGCAAAAGAGATTATCGGCAACGAATCTCAGGAGCGCATGGGCATGATAATGAAAGAGAAAGATATCGACATGGCCAAAAGGGTTGCCGATAGAGAGAGAGCCCCGATGTATGTAGTGGGAGAGGCTACAGGCGAACATAATTTCACTTTTCTTAACACAAAGACAAACGAGAAGCCATTCGACCTGGAAGTAAAAGACTTACTAGGCTCAACTCCTAAAACTGTTATGGAGGATGTTGAGATTAAAGAGAGGTTTGACCCACTTGAATATGACTCTGAGGAGATTCAGTATTACACAGAGCAGGTTTTACAGATTGAATCAGTCGCATCCAAGGATTGGCTTACAAACAAAGTAGACAGATCCGTAAGCGGACTTATAGCTCTTCAGCAGACAGCCGGAGAAATTCAACTTCCTCTTAATAATCTGGGTGTTACAGCCATAGGCTACATGGATTATCGCGGAATTGCTACATCAATCGGTCACGCACCAGCATCGGCAATAATTGACTCGGCATCAGGAAGCAGACTGGCAATAGCAGAGGCTCTTACAAATATAATATGGACTCCGCTTGAACAGGGGCTCAAGGGTGTGTCATTATCTGCAAACTGGATGTGGCCATGCAGAAATCAAGGCGAGGATGCACGTTTATATAAAGCAGTGAAGGCGGCAAGTGATTTTTCAATTGAACTTGGAATAAATATTCCTACCGGAAAAGACTCACTATCAATGACCCAGAAATACCCGGATGGCGACAGAGTTATCTCACCCGGTACTGTAATAATTTCTGCAGTTGCGGAATCTCAGGATATCAGAAATACTATTAAACCGGTATTTGCTAAGGATAAAGAATCTTCAATAGTTTATCTTCCATTTAGCCCTGTTACAGAGAAGAGCTTTGAACTAGGTGGCTCTGCCCTTGCTCAGGTTACCGGCCAGTTAGGCAACTCAACTCCGGATGTAAATGATGCTGAGTATTTTGCAAAGTGTTTCAACACAGTTCAGGAATTTATCAAGGAGGGTCTACTGCTGGCCGGACATGATATCTCATCGGGAGGAGTGATCACTGCACTGCTTGAAATGTCTTTTGCAAATGTGGACGGGGGCTTTAATATTAATCTAAATTCAATTGGAGAAAAGGATCTTGTCAAAGTTTTATTCTCTGAAATGCCTGGAGTTTTAATTCAAATCAGAAATTCAGATTTAAAAAATATAGAAGACATATCTGATAGAAACAACGTTTTAATATATAATATTGGAAACTGGTGCGAAGAGAGGGTTGGGAAGGTTACCCTAAACAAACAAACAGAAATATTTGATATTGATAGTCTGAGAAACCTTTGGATGAAGACATCATACCTTCATGACATCAGGCAAACAGGGGAAGCTCTTGCACTTGAACGTTTCCAGAATTTCAATGTCCAGCCTCTCAGATATAACTTTCCTCCTGCATTTAAAGGCAATCTTGAGAGCTATGTAATTCCGGATAACTCTACGATTGAAGCTCCGGTTGCTGCAATAATAAGAGAAAAGGGGTCCAACGGAGACCGGGAGATGGCTTTTGCCCTCTATAAAGCGGGATTCAGAGTTAAAGATGTTCACATGACAGATCTTATATCTGGCAGAGAGAATCTTACAGATGTAAAGATTGCTGTATTCGTTGGAGGATTCTCAAATGCAGACACCTTAGGCTCTGCAAAAGGCTGGGCTGGAGCATTCCTCTATAATTCAAAAGCCAAAGAGGCCATTGACAACTTCTACAAAAGAGAAGACACTTTGAGTTTAGGTGTATGTAACGGGTGCCAGCTTATGGCAGAACTTGGCCTTATCACTCCAGAGGAGAGAGAGCTCTCTCCTAAAATGCTTCACAACAATAGTCATAAATACGAGAGTGCTTTTGTAGGGGTTTCAATAGATGAGTCCCCTGCTGTAATGCTAAAATCACTTGAAAACTCATCACTGGGTATTTGGGTAGCTCACGGAGAGGGTAAATTCTCCTTCCCAATGGGCCGTGACCAATTCAAAACAGCACTTCGCTATAGTTATACCGACTATCCTGCAAATCCAAACGGATCTCCTGAAGGGGTTGCAGGTGTTTGCAGCCTTGATGGGAGGCACCTGGCAATGATGCCTCATCCGGAAAGATGTATTCACCCTCACAACTGGGCACACTACCCATCGGACAGGACAATGGAAGAGGTTACTCCATGGTTCGAAATGTTTGTAAATGCAAGAAAGTGGATTGAACATAAAACCAGTTAACATGAAAAAGATTAAACAGCCAAAGATCTTCGTGCTGGACACAAACGTTATCCTGCACGATTTCAGATCCATTCACAACTTTCAGGAAAATGACATTGTGATACCAATCACTGTCATTGAGGAGTTGGACAAATTCAAAAAGGGAAATGACACAATAAATTACAATGCCCGCGAATTTGTCCGTGAGATGGACAAGATCACTGACAATCAATTATTCGACAAAGGGGTAAGAATTGGAAAAGGAAGAGGGCTTATAAAAATTGAGCTAGGACACCCTTTCAGTGAGCAAATGGCTGAATCATTTTTTGATGACACACCTGACCACAGGATAATTGCAACAACCCAATGGCTAAAGGAGAACAACCCGGATAGGACAGTCGTTCTTGTAACAAAAGACATAAATCTGAGGATGAAGGCCAAGGCCTTGAGAATAATGGCAGAAGACTACCTCACAGACAAAGTAACTGAAGAGCAGGTTGCCAGTATTCACAAAGAGGTTATTACCATTAAAGATGCAACACAAACAGCCGTTGACAAGCTCTTCTATGGTGGTGGTGCTACACTAAAAGAGTTCAAGATTAAGAGTTCCGTTCCAAATCAACTTTTCAAATTTGAGAGGGAAGAGGGATCCCACCCTGTTCTGGCAAGATATAGTTCTGTCACAGAATCTCTAATTGGTATCAAAAGAACAAAAGCTTACGGAATAGAACCGCGTAATGACGAGCAGGCATTTGCCATTGAGGCCTTGCTTAATCCAGATATAAAACTTGTCTCACTTACGGGTATGGCGGGAACCGGTAAGACTCTCCTCGCTCTGGCTGCAGCAATAGCACAAGAACAGGAGTTTGACCAGATTCTGCTTTCAAGACCGGTTATTCCTCTGCAAAACCAGGATATGGGGTTTTTACCCGGAGATATTAAGGAGAAACTGGGACCGTTTATGCTTCCACTTTTTGACAACCTGAGCGTAATCAAAAATTCATTCAGAGACACGAGCAAGGAGGTAGTTAGAATTGAAGAGATGCTTCGTACGGAAAAATTAATGATCTCTCCACTTGCATACATCCGTGGTAGAAGTCTCTCAAATGTTTTCTTCATTGTAGATGAGGCACAAAATCTTACTCCTCACGAAATAAAGACTATTATAACAAGAGCCGGAGAGGGTTCAAAGCTTGTCTTTACGGGAGATATTCACCAAATAGATTCACCTTACCTGGATATTCACTCAAATGGTCTTACCCACCTTAGTGAAAAAATGTATGGTCAGGAACTCTTCTGTCACATAAATCTTACTAAGGGTGAGCGTAGTGCTCTGTCTGAGCTTGCTGGCAAACTATTGTAAGGAATTTTTGTTATATTTGCACCCCAATTGAAAATAACCCAAATAATTATAAATATGTCTGATTTAAAAAGAGTTTATTTTTTCGGAGGCAAGGATGCTGAAGGAGACGGCTCAATGAAGAATCTGCTAGGTGGCAAGGGAGCAAACCTTGCTGAAATGTGCAAACTGGGTATCCCGGTTCCTGCTGGTTTCACAATCACCACAGAGACTTGCGTTGAGTTTTACAAAAACAAAATGCAGTTCCCTGCTGAACTAAAAAAAGAGGTAGATAACGCTTTGGCAAAAACCGAAGCTGTGATGGAGATGAAATTTGGTGACAAAGAAAATCCACTGCTTATCTCATGCCGTTCAGGTGCCAGAAGCTCAATGCCTGGTATGATGGAGACAGTTCTTAACATCGGCCTTTGCTCAGAGACTATCCCTGGTCTTATTAAGAAAACCGGTAATCCAAGGTTTGTTTATGACGCATACCGTCGTCTGATTATGATGTACTCAGATGTGGTAATGGAAAAGGCAGAAGGTCTTGAACCTGAAGAGGGCAAAGGCATTCGTGTTCAGCTTGACAAAATGCTTCATGAAGTAAAAGCTAAGAAAGGCTACAAGAGTGATACAGACCTTACAGAAGAGGATCTTGTTCAACTTTGCGACGCTTTCAAAGGGAGAGTTGTAGAGGTTCTTGGCAAACCATTCCCTGATAATGCATATGAGCAGCTTTGGGGTGGAGTTGGAGCTGTGTTCAAATCTTGGAATGGTAAGAGAGCTATCTCATACAGAAGAATTGAGAACATTCCTGACGAATGGGGAACAGCTGTAAACGTACAGGCAATGGTATTTGGAAACATGGGTGACAACTCTGCCACCGGTGTTGCATTCTCAAGAAACCCCGCTACCGGAGAAAATAAATTCTATGGTGAGTGGCTTGTAAATGCTCAGGGAGAAGATGTTGTTGCGGGTATCCGTACACCTAATCCTCTTAATGAATCAACTAAGAACGATCAGAACAAGCATCTTCAATCACTTGAAACAGGAATGCCTGTTGTTTACAAAGAGCTTGACACAATTCAGCTAAGCCTTCAAAAACACTTCCGCGACATGCAGGATATCGAGTTTACCATACAAGATGGAAAACTATGGATGCTTCAGTGTCGTGTAGGTAAGAGAACAGGTCTTGCTGCGCTTAACATGGCAATGGACATGCTCCACGAAGGACTTATCGACGAAAAGACAGCAGTAATGAGAGTTGCTCCTGCCCAGCTTGACGAACTCCTTCACCCTATCCTTGACCCTTCTTCAGAGAAGAGAGCTACTGTTATAGCCAGGGGTCTTCCTGCAGGTCCCGGAGGATCAGTTGGTCAGATTGTCTTTACTGCAGAAGATGCAGTTGAGTGGGCAGCTGCCGGCAAGAACGTTATCCTTGTTCGCGAGGAGACAAATCCTGAGGATGTTGAAGGTATGAGAGCGGCTGATGGTCTGCTTACAGCTCGTGGCGGTATGACCTCTCACGCAGCACTCGTTGCCCGTGGTTGGGGTAAGTGCTGTATTGTTGGTTGTGATCAGCTTCATATTGATCTTCACAAAAAGACACTTACTATAGCTGGTAAATCCTATAAAGAGGGAGATGTATTCAGTCTAAACGGTTCAAAGGGCTTTGTTTACGATCAGAAGATTGAGACAATGAGCGCTACTGAGAATCCTCGTTTTGTTGAATATATGGATATAGTTGATAAATACAGAGTTCTGGGAGTAAGAACAAATGCAGACACTCCTGAAGATGCTCAAAACGCAATAAACTTTGGTGCAGAGGGAATCGGTCTGTTCCGTATTGAACACATGTTCTACGGGCTCAATTCTGAGGCTCCTCTATCAAAACTTCGCAAGATGATTCTTGCAAATAACATCATTGAGCGTAAGGCCGCTCTTGCAGAGCTTGAGCCTTATGTTAAGGCAGCTGTAAAAGGCACCATGAAAGTTATGGACGGAAAACCTGTTACCTTCAGGCTTCTGGATCCACCACTTCATGAGTTTGTTCCTCAAGCAGGAGAAAAGCAGTCAGAGCTTGCTAAAGAGTTGGGCATTTCAACTGAAGAGATCAAAAAAAGAGGCGAAGCTCTTCACGAGGTTAACCCAATGATGGGCCACAGAGGTGTTCGTCTTGGTATAACATACCCTGAGATTTCAGAGATTCAGTTCAGAGCAATATTCGAAGCAACAGCTGAACTTATCAAAGAGGGATTCAATCCTCAGCCTGAAATTATGGTTCCAGTTACAGTTACAGTTAACGAACTTGACCACCAAAAAGTTATTTGCGATAAAGCACATGCAGAAGTAGAGAAACAATTTGGCGTTAAGATTTCATACCTGTACGGAACTATGATTGAAATACCAAGAGCCGCTCTTCTTGCTGACGAAATGGCAAAGACAGCTCAGTTCTTCTCATTCGGAACAAACGACCTTACACAGATGACGTTTGGCTTCTCCAGAGACGACATTGGCTCTTTCATGGGAGGATACCTTTCTCAGAAAGTACTTTCTGCAGATCCATTCCAGACTCTTGACCAGTCTTCAGTAGGTAAGCTGGTAGATCTTGGAATCAAAGGCGGAAGAAATACCAATCCTAAACTTAAGATAGGTATTTGCGGAGAACACGGAGGAGATCCTGAATCAGTTGAGTTCTGTCACAAGATAGGAATGAACTACGTTTCATGTTCACCTTTCAGAGTTCCTATCGCAAGACTTGCCGCTGCTCAGGCTGCTATAAAAGACTACAAATAGATCTTTAATATTTTTTAAATAATTGAGCCGGCAGTGTAAACCATTGCCGGCTCTTTTAGTCAAATACAAAAGGACAAAATTCAGGTAAAATGAAACAAATCAAACTGCTTTTACTTCTGCTCATATTATCTTTCAATACCCCTCTTATCTCTCAACATCAGGGACTTGGAGATGAGACACCTGTGCTAAAGGAGATTTCAGGACTACAGGAGGTTAAAAAAGTTATGCCCACTGCAATTGAGATTGTGCAGATAAATGATGTTTGGCATAAGATAGTGGATAAAAGCAATGTTCTATTAGGATATTGCATCTCTAGCAAACCATACTCAGAGGGGATTAAGGGATATCACGGAGCTACACCTGTTATTGTTATACTTGACAAGGAGAAGAGAATTAAAAAAATCACAATGCTATCGCATTATGAGACTCTGTCATACATAGAGATGCTTAAGCATCAGAAGTTTTTTGCATCGTGGGAGGGCCTTACTATCAGAGATGCAATGAATGCAAAAGCAACTTCTGACAGTTATTCTGGTGCCACCATTACAGCAGTTGCAATAAGAAGGAATCTTGACATTTTGTTTAGAAAAGCTTACGAAAAAAGAGTCTGAACTATCTTGTGAAGGCCTTTGAATCACCCCACTCATTCCACCCAATCTCAATACCCATTTTTCTAAGATTATCTTCAAGCTTGCTCTTAGAGATATCCGCATCATCCAGGATACCGGGTTTATTTTCATAAATCTGATAATCCTCCCTTACTTCAGTTATTGTCATATTGGGCATAATGATATTTGCGCCAGCCATAACAGCCCTCTCTCTGCCAAACGGATCAAGAACCTGCATTGCTGTTGTTGCTGCAATGTTGATCTTTGGCAACAGCAGCCTTAACGCAGCAACCATTTTTAGAGTCAAATCAAGATTCGTGGAATTAACCCCGAGATGTCCAAGGGGCGTTTCAGAATGTTTGAGATAAGGACCCATCCCTACCATATGAACACCTATGTTTTTAATGAACATTAGATCATCTGCCAAGTCTTCAATACTCTGAAAAGGTAATCCAATCATTACACCGGTTCCGGTTTGATAACCTACAGTAATTAAATCCTTTATCGCCTGTACCCTTCTTTCCCATGAATGTAATGAGTTATCAGGATGAATTTTTGAATAAAGCTGAGGATTAGAACTCTCTATCCTTAAAAGATAGCGATGGGCACCCGCATCAAACCACTCTTTATATGTGTCTTTTGTTTGCTCTCCAAGTGATAATGTAATGCCAAGTTTTCCATTAGATAGTTCTCTTATCTCCTTGACGAGCTTTGTAACATGCCTTGTGTACTGGGGTGAAGACCTCTCTCCGGCCTGAAGAACCAAAGACCCGTATCCAGCAGCAAGAGCGAATCTGGCACCATCAAGAACCTGCTCATCAGCAAGTTCATATCTGTGTACATTATCGTTATCCTTTCTGATACCACAATAAAAACAATTTTTCACACAAATATTTGAGAGTTCAATCAATCCTCTTAAATAAACCTTACTTCCA
Source organism: Bacteroidales bacterium (assembly GCA_034003005.1). Lineage (GTDB taxonomy): Bacteria > Bacteroidota > Bacteroidia > Bacteroidales > UBA932 > Bact-08. Next base: position 22,817 of record JAVEZL010000002.1, on the reverse strand, counting down.
ATATTATCAACCTTGACTTGATACGCTTCATCAATAATTTTGGAAATAATTTGAGGGTTCTCTTCCCTTAATATAGCAATTATCTCTTCCCTGGTTGTTATTCCTCTCAATTTCATTTTTAACAAATTAACACATAAAATAATCAGCCATTTTTTAGCAATGGTCTTATTGCCCTTTCATAAATACCCATACACCAGGCAAGAGTCATACCATAATTTGTAACCGGAACTCCTGATTCTATAGCCTCTCTAAGTCTTGACCACAATTGTCTTTGTGTAATCATACATCCCCCGCATTGAACAACAAGTGAATAATCTGTTATAGGTCTCTTAATCAAATCCAGGCCTGCAACAATATCAAAATCCAGGGAACTTCCACTTCTCTTCCTTAGCAAAGATGGTATTTTAACTCTACCTATGTCATCGCAAGATGAGTGATGAGAGCACGACTCAAGAATCAAAACTCTGTCACCATCTTTTAGCTTGTCAATTACAGGAGTCCCATCAAGATATTTTTCAAAATTTGATTTACTGTATGCAAGAAGAATACTAAATCCCGTAAGAGGGATTTCATCAGGTATTAGTTTACTTACTTGTTCAAAAGCCTGACTATCTGTCACCACAAGAGAAACCCGGGATGCAGAGTTTTTCATATAATCACTTAGCTGTTCCGGTTGTAAAACAGTGGCAATACCCCCAAAATCAAGAATCTCCCTGACTGCATTTACCTGTGGCAGAATTAGCCGGCCCTCAGGAGCTTCACTGTCTATGGGTGTTACAAGAACAACAACATCTCCCTCATTAACCAGATTTTCAAACATGCCTCTCTTTACAAAAAGAGAGCCCTCAATATTCTTGATTATCAAAGAGACCAGATTCTCAACCATAATCCCTTGATCTTCTTCATCTAAAGATGCACAAGAAAACTCTAAAACATCGCATTTGTACTTTGTGGTTAACTCCATAGCTACATCTCTGTCCATCGCTATCATATCAGATTGATTATGGAGCAATATAAATGGGATACCCTCTTTTTTGAATAGTTTAAGAAGTTCTTTCTCGAAGTACTCAAATGAGTTATTAGTATATAACAGTATCGCTAAGTCTATCTGTTTAACAACCTGTTTGCTTTTCTCTACGCGCTTTGCTCCAAGATCTCCTTCATCATCAATTCCGGCTGTATCAACTATAACGGTGGGACCAAGCCCAAATATCTCCATCCTTTTCTTTACCGGGTCAGTAGTTGTACCCGGAGTGTCAGAAACTATTGCTGCCTCCTCTCCCGAGAGTCTGTTAATCAACGAACTTTTACCCGAGTTTCTTCTGCCAAAAACCCCTATATATCTAGCTTTATTCATAATAAAAACAGATTTGGTGAAAAATTTCCAGTATTGGATAATTCTTGCATTCAAAGTTAACTATTTTGCACGAATGAGAATAAGAGAGCTATTTTTGGAATGGATATAAATCATTAGACTATGAAAAACAAGAAGAGAAACGTGTGGATTTGGATTTTGCTTGCAGTTGTAGCAGCCATTGTTTTATTCATAATTTTTAACTGGCAAGCTTTTGCATCAGGGTTTGAGGCAGGACAAATATTAGCAGATTGAAAATGGATTTCTATTTAAAAGATTTGATAACTACAGTGGCCCATCTCCAGTGATTGTAAACAAGATTACATCCCAGAGGCACAAGAACTATTGCAACTAATCCGTAATCTGTAAAATGGAGAAAGATGAAAAGGATTAACACGGTCAATACGGCTGTAATTAATTGAGCTTTGTAATGAGGTACCTCATTTCCGGCAAGTAGTACTGAAGTTGAGATGTAAGTAAATCCGTCCAGAAGAGCAGAAATAAGCAAGGCAATCATAAGCCAGTTCTCAATAAATCGAGTTTTACTTCCAATAACATCAAGTAGAGTGTCACCCATTAGTAATGCTCCGGTAATGCAAAAGAGGAACACACTAAATGCTACGAAAAGAGACTTGAAATACATTCTTTTCAGTTGAGAGATGTTATTTGTTATTTTGTGTTGTGTGATTTTGGGATAAAAGGTCACAAACCAAACAACAGACAATGTATATGTTATCTCTGCAACCTGCTTGCTTAGGCCATAATCCCCTATTACGGAAAGAGGAATATACAAGCCCGCAAAAGCAGCGAGCATTCTGTTAGAAACAATCCAGCTTAACCCGGTCAATCCTGACTTAAATGCTGTATTCCAGAGATTTTTCAGAGTATCTCTCCATTCAGCTGGCACAGAAAATGCAAGTCTGTTTTTAGTCTCATTATCGTAAAATGCATTATAAGCAAGTATCCTGTTTACAGTAATTGATACAACCTGGCCTGCAACCATAGATACAATCCCATAACCAAGTGAAAGCAGTACAGATGCCACTACTATATGCAAAGATTGAGATAGAACAATAATCTGTCTTGCCCGTCTGATCATCCCTCTTCCCACCAGCATTGAATCATAATAGTAAGTATAGAACTGATAACAAAGCAGTGCTCCGTATAAGTACCATGAAATTCTGGCCATTGTGGAGTCTCCACTATATCCCTCAAGAATATGCTCCAGATAAAAGAGACCTGCGGAGGCAAGAAATATTAACAACAAAACGGCAACAGAGCCATAGAACCGCTTTACAGCTTTAATCAAGCCCCCGAGAAGAGAGTAATCTGTTTCGCTTCCGGGTAGAACAGGGTCAAAGCCCTCTGCCTTAAAACTCTTTGCCCCACTATAAACATAGGTAACAGCTCTTGAAAATGTAGGTGAAAAGCCAAAGTCCAGAAGTTCAGTAATAGCCTTAATGCTAAGCATTATGCTCCACAGGCCATAATCCTCGGGTGAGAGCATTTTGAGTATCAACGGCAGAATTATGAGGGCAGATGCTACCCTCATAAAACTGGCGCCGTAATTCCAAAGCAAGTCTCTCCTGCCTAACTTCATTGTCAATTATTAAAACACAAATTTGGCCATGAACTCAAGACGGTTGTTATGATTAACATCAAATTGCTCAACCGGTTTGAAATACATGTCAACACTTTTTGCCCACCTTGCATGAGACAAAGAGTATTCAAGTCCAAAGATAAGTTTCTTTGAGAGAGTATATGTAATTCTCGGTGAAATTCTTGAAAACCAGTTTAGCCTTGGATCTTTATAGAAGCCAAACTGATATTCACCGTTTACCATTGTCATATCCATTGTTTTGCTTGTTCCCAGGTTTTTCTGATAACCTGCAAATATTCCTAGCTTAAAATTGTTAAAGGAAGGGGTTTCAAAATCCAGCCATGTTGAGTAGGCCTTAATGTTTGCGTAAGGATAATCACCAATGGGTGATGTGGAACTTGACAGATAATCAACATACTTTCCGTAACCACCTATCATTCCCAGATGTGAAAGATTCTCTCCGTATATACCCCAGAGGCGAAGAGTATAACCATTTGCTATATTGGCTCTGAAAAAGGCATTAATATCATATGATCCTATTGTCTTCTTATAGAAATTTGCATTGTCTGCAGCCCTTGGTTTCAATAATTTGTATCCAAATGTTATCCCTCCGAATATCTTTTCCGGATTTCCAAACTTTAGCTGAGCCTGAAGATTTGGAATGCCTGCCTGTGCCTGTGCTTTTGCAGGACCCAGAGAGTTGTGTCCGCTAAACATATGAGCAGCAAGAATAAGATTTACATTGTCTGAGAACTTGTGAGAAAACCTTATCTGCATGTTTCTGTTAAGTGTATTAAAAGGGTAACCAGCACCAAAACCCACTGTCTGGCCAACAACCTCCTTAACATTTGTCAAGTGGTCCGACTGGCCCAGAAGAAGAGAGCTTTTTCCCCAATCCATATTAATATATGCATGCCTTAAATTAAGCATCCCAATATAAGTTTCAGCGGAACCGGTAAAATCAGCCTCAACATACGATGAAATATCAGCATTAAGTAACTTAAGTCCACCTATTGTAAGTGAAAGTCTTGACGTTGCAACAGAAAAATTCAGGGATCCGGTCTGATTCATGTCATCTCCGGCAGTATTCAACTTAGGAGAGAGGGGATAGAAATATATATGGTCATATCTTGATACTCTGGATCTATAGTCGTCGTAATAACTTTTTAATTCTACAAATCCGCCAATTTTAAAGGAGATTTTATTCTCCTGTGCCTTTAAAACAGATGATCCTGCACATAAAATCAGGATAAGTGTAAAGAGTTGTCTTTTCATAGTTAGTTAAGTTGTATTTATACCTCAAATATACGTTTTTTAGAAGAAAGTATAACCTTTTACTATTTCTAATTAATGCTGATTAAAAAAAGAGGAGCGAAAAATTTTCACTCCTCTTGTAGCCCCACCGCGACTCGAACGCGAATCTGAAGTTTAGGAAACTTCCGTTCTATCCCTTGAACTATAGGGCCATTACTCCTTTAATATCAATATGCCCACTTGTAAAGCATAGATCCCCATGTGAAACCTGCTCCAAAGGCAGAAAATACTAAAATATCTCCCTTTTTAAAGTTCTTTTCAAACTCCCATAACACAAGTGGGATGGATGTTCCGGCAGTATTGCCATACTTTTCGATATTAATCAGTATCTTTTCTGAAGTTAACCCCATTCTCTTTCCGGTTGCTTCAATAATCCTCATGTTTGCCTGATGAGGAATCAAGTATGCAATATCTTCTGCCTTAAGTGAATGTTTCTCCATTATCTCCACAGAAACGTCAGCCATTCTGCTTACTGCATATTTAAATACTGTCTGACCATCCTGATGTATATAGTGTTCTCTGTTTTTCAATGTTTCAGCAGAAGGAGGAAAGGCCGATCCCCCTGCCTTCTGGTAGAGGTAATGTCTTCCTATTCCATCAACCCTAAGAATCTGATCGAACAAGCCGGTATTATCGTCTTCACCCGGTTCAATAAGCATCGCAACTGCTGCGTCGCCAAAAAGAGGACATGTTGTTCTGTCTGTGTAGTCTGTCATTGCAGACATTCTCTCTCCTGTTACAAGTATCATTTTCTTTGCCTGACCACTCTGAACAAATGCAGATGCAGTTGCAAAAGAGAACAAGAAACCTGAACAACCTGCATTGATATCATAACCCCATGCATTTGTTATTCCCACTTTATCAGAAATAATATTAGCAGTTGCAGGGAAAAGCATATCTGGAGACACAGTTGCACAAAGCACCATGTCAATATCGTCAGGATTTGTTCCGGTCTTGTCAAGAAGTTTTCTTACAGCCTCAGCCCCCATATAAGAGGTTCCAAGTCCGTCTTCTTTTAAAATTCGCCTCTCTCTTACACCGATTCTTGTCATTATCCACTCATCGGTAGTATCTACCATAGTGGAGATTTCATCGTTAGTAAGAATGTATTCAGGCAGAAAAGCCTCGATTCCGGTTATGATTGCTCTTTTGGTACTCATCAGATATAGGTTTAGTACTGTTAAGGTTCAACTATCACTCAACATTGCACCTCTGCGGGATATTAATCCGGCAGTAAAGTACAATACCCTACCTTACACCAGGTTAAAATTATGCAGTGGGTTTTTCAATTACCAGACGACCTCTGTAGAATCCACACTCAGGGCATACTCTGTGATAAAGAACAGCTGCTCCGCAGTTTGAACAAGTTCCAAGCGTAGGCACAACTGCTTTGTAGTGAGTCCTGCGCTTATCTCTGCGTGTCTTGGAAATTCGGTGTTTTGGATGTGCCATTTTTCTATCTTTTATCTATTTAATTCAACAAATCTTTAAGTTTTCCAAAGGGTGAGTCTTCAGACTTCTCTTTGCCAACAACTCTCACAGAGAGTGTTTCAAGCTTCTTTGCCATCTCACTGTTACATTCTCCTTTAGGATGAACTCTTTGCAGTGGTAAGGCAAGACAAACATAATCGTAAAAGAACTGTTCCAGATTAAGCTCTGCTTCTCCCGGCTCCAGAATCATCACCTCATCATTATCCTCTTCGCCATCTGTCTTTGCAAACTTTACAATAAGCCTGACATCTGTTTTCAAAGGTAATCTAAGCTCATCAAGACATCTGTCGCACTCGGTAACAACCTCTCCCGTCACTTTTCCTGTCACTCCTATCCACAAAGGTTGCTTCTCAAGAACTATATCAGCAGTCAAATTTGCTTCCGAAACCAGAGAATCGTCAAACCTGCTGAAAAATTCCGTGTCCAGCATGAAAGAGTACTTATGTTTCCCGGTTGACAGCCCTTTTATGGGTATCAGAAATTCGTTATGTGCTGTTTTACTCATGTCCAAAATGAGCCTGCAAAGTTAATCTATTTTTTCAAAATACAAATCTATTGTTGGCTCTTTCTCCTTTTTCTATCATTCTCGTCAAGATAGATCTTTCTAAGTCTGATTGATTTTGGTGTAAGTTCAACAAGTTCGTCTTCCTGTATATATTCCAGGGCCTCTTCTAGAGAGAAAATAATTGGAGGAGTAAGCACAGCCTTGTCATCAGTACCGGATGCCCTTACGTTGGTCAGCTTTTTAGTTTTGCAAAGATTAACCCCCATATCATCACCACGTGAGTTCTCCCCTACAACCTGTCCTGCATAGATCTCATCTCCGGGGTGAATGAAAAACTTACCTCTGTCCTGCAGTTTATCCATTGCATATGCAATCGCTGTGCCGGTCTCTATCGCAATCAAAGAACCATTTGTCCTCTTTTCAATCTCTCCCTTAAATGGCTCATATGCCTTGAATCTGTGAGAGACAACAGCCTCTCCCTGGGTTGCAGTCATAAGATTGCTCCTCAACCCTATAAGCCCCCTTGATGGTATATCAAAATCAAGGTGAACTCTGTCGCCTCTGTGTTCCATATGAAGCAAAGAACCTTTTCTTCTGGTAACCATCTCAATGGCTCTTCCCACCATCTCTTCCGGAAGGTCAATGGTAAGATGCTCAACCGGCTCACACCTTGCTCCATTTATAGTTTTATCAAGTACTTTAGGCTGACCAACCTGTACTTCAAATCCCTCACGTCTCATTGTCTCAATAAGAACAGAGAGATGCAAAACACCACGCCCGTATACAATAAAGGAGTCAGCAGTCTGTCCATCTTTAACCCTTAATGCAAGATTTTTCTCAAGCTCTTTTTCGAGCCTCTCTTTAAGGTGTCTGGAAGTTACAAGCTTTCCCTCTCTGCCAAAAAAAGGAGAATCGTTTATTGTGAAAAGCATACTCATTGTAGGCTCGTCAATGGCAATAGGAGGCAATGCCTCTGGATTCTCATAATCTGCAAGTGTGTCCCCTATCTCAAATCCCTCAATACCCACAACGGCACATAGGTCTCCACTTTTTACAAAATCTACTTTTGCCTTTTCCAGACCTGAAAAAACCATAAGCTCTTTAATTCTCACCCTCTCCTTACCAACTCCATCTCTCTTACAAAGTGTAAGGTTCATTCCAGCCTTTAAAATACCCCTGTGAAGTCTTCCAATTGCTATTCTGCCTACATAAGGAGAGTACTCCAGAGAAGATATGAGCATCTGTGGTGTACCTTCAAGCTCCTCGGGCTCAGGAATCTCTTCGATAATTGTATCAAGCAGGGCAGTTATGTCCTGAGCAGGAGATTTCCAGTCTCTTGACATCCATCCCTGTTTTGCACTTCCGTATATTGTTTTGAAATCAAGCTGTTCCTCAGTTGCGTCAAGGCTGAACATAAGGTCGAAAACTTGCTCATTCACCTCATCCGGTCTGCAATTAGGCTTATCAACCTTATTTATAACAACAACCGGCTTCTTGCCCATCTGAATAGCCTTTTGAAGAACAAATCTTGTCTGAGGCATAGTACCTTCAAAAGCATCTACAAGAAGAAGAACGCCGTCTGCCATATTCAAAACTCTCTCCACCTCACCGCCAAAATCGGCGTGACCCGGAGTGTCAATAATATTTATTTTATAGTCTTTGTATGGTACCGAGACATTTTTTGCAAGAATAGTTATCCCCCTCTCCCTTTCAAGATCGTTACTATCCATAATAAGGTCGACAACTTTTTCCGAATCGCGGAAAATTCTTGCCTGCTGTATCATCTTGTCCACCAACGTGGTTTTGCCATGATCCACGTGTGCGATGATGGCTATGTTTCGTATTTTTTGCATATTGTGGCCGCAAAAGTAGATATAAAATATTATTTTTGCCCCCGATTTCAAGAAAAACTCCTCCTCATGACAGAAAAAATTATTATAATAGACTTTGGCTCACAGTTTACACAACTGATTGGCAGAAGATTAAGAGAATTAAATGTTTACTGCGAGATATTCCCTTTTAATAAGATACCCACTATAGACGAAAGCGTAAAAGGGATAATCTTATCGGGGAGCCCCTTTTCTGTAAGAGATGACAATGCACCTCAGGTAAATTTAAGCGAAATAAAAGGCACTCTCCCTCTACTGGCAGTTTGCTATGGTGCTCAATATCTGGCAAAGCATTATGGAGGGAACGTGAATGCGTCTGTTACAAGAGAGTACGGCAGAGCAATTCTTGAAATTGATGATAGCAGTTGCCCTCTTTTTAAAGGCATTGAATCCGGGTCACAAGTGTGGATGTCTCATGGTGATACTATTACAGCACTTCCTGAAGGAGCTGTCCCCGTAGCATCAACCGGAGAGATTAGAAACGCAGCATACAGAATTAAAGGCGAAAAGACATATGCAGTACAGTTCCATCCTGAGGTATATCATACCACAAGAGGGTTGGACATACTCAGAAACTTTGCAATGAACATATGTGAATGCACCGGAAGCTGGACACCTGCTTCATTTATTGGCACAACAGTGAAAGAGCTTTCAGATAAGCTTGGAAACGATAAAGTTATTTTAGGCCTTTCAGGCGGGGTTGATTCTACTGTAGCAGCTGTACTTCTTAACAGAGCTATCGGCAATAACCTTTACTGCATATTTGTAGATAATGGTTTGCTGAGAAAAGATGAGTTTGAATCCGTTCTTGATTCATACAAACACATGGGCTTAAATGTAACAGGCGTGAGCGCTGGAGAGAGATTCATGGAGTCACTGAATGGAGTATCAGACCCTGAATTGAAGAGAAAGGCAATTGGCAAAACATTTATTGATGTTTTTGATACCGAGTCTCATAAAATTGAGAACGTAAGCTGGCTTGCCCAAGGTACTATTTATCCGGACGTGATTGAGTCTGTATCAGTTAATGGCCCCTCTGCCACAATTAAATCTCATCACAACGTGGGCGGATTACCGGATTACATGAAGCTTAAAGTTGTAGAACCACTCAAATCCTTATTTAAGGATGAGGTTCGCAGAGTAGGCAGAGAGCTGGGAATTGCCGATTCCCTTATTTCAAGACACCCCTTTCCGGGCCCCGGACTTGGCATCCGTGTACTTGGCGAGATTAACGAGGAGAAACTCAACATCCTTAAAGAGGCCGATTCAATTTTCATTAACTCCCTAAAAGAGAGCGGTCTTTACGATAAGGTCTGGCAGGCTGCTGCTATTCTCCTTCCGGTAAGAAGTGTGGGTGTAATGGGAGATGAAAGAACATACGAATACACCATTGCACTAAGGGCTGTAACATCTACAGACGGAATGACTGCAGACTGGGTACATCTTCCTTACGAATTCCTTGCTAAAGTCTCAAATGATATAATCAATCGTGTAAAGGGTGTTAACAGAGTTGTTTATGACATCTCTTCAAAACCGCCTGCAACAATCGAGTGGGAATAAGCTTTCTCTAAATATCTATACTAACACCGGCAGATAACATCAAACCCGGCATAGGGAATCCGGGATTAATTGAATATCTGGCACCTGTAAGATTGTCTCCCTTGACAAAAAGCGTGTATCCAAAACTCTTTAACTTATTTGTATAAGAGGCAGAAGCATTGAGCAAAGTATAACTCTCTTTTACAGGTGCAGTGCCTGTTGAAATGTATAGATCAGCTATACTCTGAACTCCTGCTGAGAACCTGAATTTGCCTGGAGTATAATGTACCGATGCATTTAACATGCTTTCCGGTGCAGCTAATACAGGACTCTTCATTTTAAGAAATGAGTAATTAGTTGATATCTCAAGGTCATCAGAAATTACTCCGGCCAGCTCAATTTCAAATCCGCTGTTGTTGACCCTCCCTGTGTTTACATTCCTTGGTCTTCCGTCAATGAAAGCAACCTGTATCAAATTTTCACCAGTAATAAGAAAAATCGCAGCCTCTGCAGTAAATCTACCCTCCCACAAACTTTGCAAGACTGAGATCTCATTATTGTAGAATCTCTCTGGAATCAGGTCCGGATTCTGAGGAGGAAACATATACATCTCTCTTATGTTTGGACTTCTGAATCCTTTTGAGAATATATATTTAATAGTATTGCCCCTAAACAGATTAAGTGATGCTCCCGCCTGAGGGACCAACTCCCCGCCAAAAACAGAATTGTTTTCGTACCGGATTCCGGCGTTGAGAGTAATTACTTTTAGAAACTCTTGCTGAGCAACAACATATCCGGCTACCTCTGAGACGCTTTTATCCACAAGCTCCACTTCTACAGCTGAGGAGGTCTCAATAGGGACATTAGAAGCTCTTCCACCCCAGTTTTTAAAATCAGCCCCTACTGTAATAGTAGTACCCTTACCACCTTTGAAACTTTGATAGAGCATCACTCCATAATTATGGTCAAAAGATTTGAACCTGAAAATACGAGGTGATTCACCTGCAAAATAGCCATCGTTAATAAAATGATCCCCAAAACCATAAAACCCTTTAAGAGCTCCGGAGAATTTTCCTGAACTATTTTCAAGAGACAGAGAGCCATTTCCTCTCAGGATATCTATTGTGTTATCAAAAACCGGTTTATCAACTCTTCCCGGATTTTGAGAATAGGTTTTTGCTATTGAGAAATCAGCAGATAATTTTAAATTACTATTTATGTTGTATGCTGTTTTAAAGAATCCATTAGTTATTTTAAACGAAGAGTTCTCTCTGTGACCATCGGTTCTGTCGTGATTTACAGAGACAAATCCCGATATTTTTCCATTTGAGAAACCACTGTTCAACAGGTATTTCTGAGTGTTGTATGAACCATACATAAAACGTCCTCTTAGCCTGAATCCATCCTCTAGTTGTCTGTGGCTTATAACATTTATCACACCTGCGGCTGCATTTGAACCATAAACAAGTGATCCCGGTCCTCTGACTACCTCTACCCTCTCGGCATCTGATGCTACATAAAGATCAGGCAAGGCGTGCCCAAAAATTCCTGCAAACTGAGGCTGTCCGTCCATCATAAGAAGTACCTTGTTACCTTGTCCTATCCCCCTGATATTAACAACTCCTGCTGACCCTTCAGAGACGCCAAATCCAGTAACCCCTTTTTGAGTAACAAAAAGACCCGGCACCTCCCTTCCAAGAGAGGGAAGAAGAGCTGAATTAGCCGAGGCCTCCAGTCTGACAGCATTAACAATATTTATGGAATTAGGTACAATAGTCCTCTTCAAGGATATTCTGGAAGTTGTTACTACAAGTGAATCTATTTTTCTTAGCGAGAGTGTATCGCTGGAGAGGAGTTCTCCGGCGGGGAGAAGCATCAGAGTGGCAATAAGAATTGTCAGTTTACGCATTCAATTTAAAATTTTGAACGCAAATATAAGAAAATCCGTTATCTTCTTGGATGAGCTTTTAGGATCCCCTCCTTCCAGCGCTCCCTGTTCAAATGGGTATATATTTCTGTTGTCAGAATGCTCGCATGACCAAGCATCTCCTGAACAGCCCTTAGGTCAGCTCCATTTTCAACAAGATGAGAGGCAAAAGAGTGACGAAATGTATGAGGTGAGATCTCTTTTGTAATACCTGCTGCTGCAGCTTGCTTTCTCAACATAATGAATATCATCTCTCTTGTTAGTTTTGTCCCTCTTCTGCTTAGAAAGAGAATCTCCTCATTTCCCTTCTTTATAATCTGATTACCCCTTCCGGATAGGTATAGCTTAACCGAATCGGCAGCCGGCTCACCTATTGGGATCAGCCTTTGCTTATCTCCCTTTCCTGTTACCCTCATAAAGGACTCCTCAAGAAAAATATCAGAAATTTTCAGCGAAACAAGCTCAGACACTCTTAGCCCGCAAGAGTATAGTACCTCAAGGATCGATCTGTTTCTGTGCCCTTCAGGTAAAGAGAGATCAACAGAATTAATAATTAATTCAATCTCCTGAACGGATAAAACTACAGGAATATGTCTCCCTGTTTTAGGCGAATCAATCCTCTCAGTAGGATCACCTTGTGACTCTCCTTCCATCTCTAAAAACTTAAAAAAAGATCTTAGAGAACTTATTGCCCTGGCCTGAGACCTTTTAGACAATCCCTCATTTACTCTCTTTTCTAGATAGCTGTTAATTGTGATTTCAACAGTATCTGTTGTGCCTCCTATTTCACGACCCAAACTCTCAGAATAATTCAGAAACTTTTCAACATCTGACTGATATGATGAAATAGTATTTGAAGACATGGACCTTTCTAGTCTTAGGTAGGTTCTGAATTCGTGAATGAGGATGTTATGTCTTTCGCTTTTCAAATAAATGGATTACTTTTGCATCAAATTTAGCGAGAATTATGATTCAAAAGAAAACAAAAATCGTCTGTACAATTTCAGACAGAAACTGCAGCCCACAATTTATTGAATCACTATACAGGGAGGGAATGAATGTTGTGAGAATAAACTCTGCGCACACCACGCTAGAGTCTTCTCTGGAAATTGTAAAGAACACAAGAAGCGTCTCAGATAAGATTGCCATTCTTATTGACACAAAGGGTCCGGAAATCAGGTTAACCCAGATGAACCCACCGGAGGGATTTAAAGTAAAGACCGGCGACACTGTCTATTTTGCAGATGATGTCAATGGTATATCTGGTAATTTCCTTTTGTACACAAATTATTCTGGATTTGTTAAGGATATCCCGGTAGGTGCCAGTGTCCTCATTGACGATGGTGAGATTAAACTTACTGTTGAAGAAAAGAGCAAAGGAAAACTAAAGTGCAGGGTAGATAATGATGGTATTATCAAAGGTAAAAAAAGCATTAATGTACCTAATGTCTCAACAAAACTTGAATCTGTTACTCAAAAGGACCACGATTTTATTGTCTGGGCAATTGAAAACGACCTTGATTTTGTTGCCCATTCATTTGTAAGGAACAAATCTGACCTTGATCAGATAAATGGTATAATAAAAAAACAAAAAGGGCACCTTAAAGTTATTGCCAAGATTGAGAACAAGGAGGGAGTTGACAACATTGATGAAATAATTGACAACTGTTATGGGATAATGGTTGCCAGAGGTGATCTGGGAGTAGAGATTGAGGCTGAGAAGATCCCGGTTATTCAAAGAGACATAATCTGCAAGTGCCACTCCAGACACAAACCGGTAATTATTGCCACTCAATTGCTTCACACAATGATTGACAATCCAAGGCCCACAAGGGCAGAGGTCAACGACATTGCAAGTGCTATTTTTCAAAGTACAGATGCTATTATGCTAAGCGGAGAGACCGCAAACGGCAAATACCCGCTGGAATCTGTTAGGACAATGAAAACTATTGCCATGGAAATTGAACAGCATATGACTCCTTGCTTTGATTTAAAAGTGGGTGAAGTTACATGGCCCACTGCAGAGGTACTGGCAAGGTCATTGGTATATGCAACCACTAAACTCCCTATTAAGCATATTGTAATTGACACCATGACCGGAAGAACCGGAAGATATGTTTCAGCACTAAGGCCAAAGGTTCCTATTCATGCTAAATGCTATAAACCAAATGTTATGAGAGAATTGGCTCTTTCGTTTGGGGTTTACAGCTACTTTGTCTCTCTCGTCCCTTCTAAGGATGATTTTGTTAAAGAGTCGGCACAAAAATTACTTGATGACAAAATGGTGGACCCTACGGACCTGATAGGAGTACTTGCCGGAAGTTTTGGAGTTCAGGCAGGGGCTTCATTTATTGAAATAAGCTCTATTGAGAACATGATTTCTTAAGGGTATCCTCATAAAATTTACAAAATGCACTGAGCCCACAGCTGGTGCATTTTGGTTTTCTTGCAACACAAACATATCTGCCGTGGAGGATTAGCCAGTGGTGCGCAATTGATCGCTTCTCACGTGGAATATTATTGGTAAGATCCTCTTCAACTTTAAGTACATCTTCACCTTCTGAGAGACCTATTCTTCTGGAGACTCTGAATACATGTGTATCAACAGCAATCAAAGGCTTTCCGTATATTACAGAAGCTATGACATTTGCACTTTTTCTTCCAACTCCGGGAAGTTTTTGTAATTCATCAGGATTATCAGGAACAATTGAATCATATCTGTTTACAAGTTCTCTTGCCAGACCTGCGAGATGCCTGCTTTTGTTGTTTGGAAAAGTGACCGATGAGATAAAAGGAAATATCTCCTCCGGCGTAGCCTCAGACATTGATAATGGATTTGGGAATCTCTCAAGAAGAGCAGGTGTAACCAGGTTAACTCTTTTGTCTGTACACTGGGCAGAGAGCACTACAGCTACCAGAAGACCATAAGGTGTCTCGTAATCAAGTTCCGTCTCTGCAACTGGCATATTAATTTCAAACCACTCCAGGACACGGGCGTATCGTTCACTTCTTTTCATTACACATTAAAAGTCATCCTCCATCAATCTTGAGATATCAATCTCCTGGATTGCCTCAACCTCATTACAGGATAAATTTTCACACAATAAAACCCTTCCTGGGTATCTTTTAACAATTGACCTGTTATGGGTAACAATTATAATTGCAGGCCCCTCCTCCTCATGAATCTTCATCAAAAGATTCATTATATCAGTTGCTGTCTCAGAATCAAGATTACCGGTGGGCTCGTCCGCAAGTATTATTTCCGGATTGTTAAGTAATGCTCTTGCAATGGCCACCCTCTGTTGCTCCCCTCCTGAGAGCTGATGAGGCATCTTATGAGACTTTAATTGCATTCCCACACTCTCGAGACGTGATTTTATAATAGATTCAATTTCTGCTTTGTCTCTCCACCCTGTTGACTGAAGAACAAATTTAAGGTTGTCATAAACACTTCTGTCTGTCAACAGTTGAAAATCCTGAAACACAACACCAATTTTTCTTCTAAGCAGATGAAGATTATTTGTTGACAACTTAGAAAGCTTATAACCGGCAATCTTCGCCTCTCCTTTATGCAGTGGGAATTCTCCAATTATTGTTTTAATAACCGATGTCTTTCCACTTCCCACTCTTCCCACGATGTAAACAAGCTCTCCCTTGTTGATTGAAACGTTTAGGTCAGATATTATAAGACTATCCTCCTTTACTATATCTGCATTAATTATCTCGATAATGGGGTCAAAAGGCTCTGTAGGCATGATGATTGCTGTTAATTAGTGCAAATTTACTAAATTTGGCATCTAAATAAAGACATCTTCATAAAGATTGATTAAAATGAACGGATTCTACAGGTTATTTTTTACAACCATTGCGATACTGCTCTTAACCACCTCTATGTGGTCACAGGGAAACCAGGGTTACAGGCAGAAACTTGACAACGCCTGGCAACTTTACGAAAAAGCCATGTATCCTGCAGCAATGAGTACTGTGCAGGAGGTACTCACATCTGTGAGATCTGCTGGTGAGGCGGAGATGGCAGATGCTGAGGCACTCATAGTACTTTGTGCTATTAAACTTAATTACCCAAACATTGAAGGATTAGTTGATGAATATCTTGATAAATATCCATACTCCAGTGAAAAGGAGACTATAAGACTCAGTCAGGCGGCCTATCTCTTTAACGAACAGAAGTATGTCCTGGCAGAAGAGATTATGAACGAGATAAACACAAGAAGTCTTTCACCTGCACAGAATAATGAATTCAATTTCATGAAAGGTTACAGCCTGATGAGAACAGGAAGACTAAGTGAATCTGAAATATTTTTCAACAAAGTAATCGACTTCAAGTATACCTCATTCACGAATCCGGCAAAGTATTACATAGCCTACCTGGCATATATGCAAAAGGACTTTAGGAAAGCTCTGGATAAATTCTCAAAGATCGAAAGTGATCCAAGATTCGGCACTCTGGCAGCTTACTACTCCATGGAGTCCCGATTTATGCTTAAAGAGTATGAAGAGGTAATCAAACAAGGTGAAAAGATTTTTCCAGAGCTCACAGGAGAGTTCAGGACTAAAACGGCAAGATTTTTATCTGAAGCCTATTTTGCTACAGGAGATGCACCCAAGGCTAACTTCTTTTTTGAACAGTTTAAATTCTCAAGCACAGACCTGAGCAGAAAGGATATATACTATTCAGGTATAATTGCTTACTCTCTTGGAAATTTCCAGCAGGCAGCAGATGCATTCAATCAGCTGGGAACAACTCAGGATACAATTTCTCAAAACGCTCAATACCACTTGGGACACAGTTATATACAAACTAAAAACAAACAAGCTGCGCTTACAGCATTCAGGAGTGCAACCAGAATGAATTTTGATCCCGCTATCAGGGAGGATGCTATGTTCAATTTTGCAAAGCTATCCTTTGACCTTAATCAGGACATTAATTTTTTCAAACAATATCTTACAGAATACTCCCCGTCTGACTCAAAATACAACGAGATTCAAAACTACATTGCTACTGCGTCAATTATTAATAAAGACTATAAATCTGCCATAGAGGCTCTTCGCCAGGTTAGATTTCCTCAGCCAAAGGATGCCGTAAACCTTCAGAAGGCTGCCCTTCTCAGGGGTATCGAATTAATAGAATTAGGAGCATTCCGTGAATCAATTCCGGTACTTGAGTTATCAATTGCCAACGGAAATTATAATGACCGTATAAGAGACCTGGCAAGATTCTGGCTGGCAGAAGCACACTACAGAGATAATCAGTTTCAAAAATCTATAGATATCAATCAGTCATTGACCGGGAACACCAGATTCAGGCAAACAGAGGAGTACCCGCTGGCTTTATTTAATCTGGGTTATTCATATTTAAAAAACGGCAATTTCCCTCAGGCCGAACAGTGGTTTGGAAGATACATATCTCAAAGTAAAAATTCAAAACTTACAAACGAAGCAAGGCTCAGGCTGGGCGATGCACTATTTATGCAGAGAAAATATCAGGCTGCGGCGGAAATATTCTCAATAGTCTCTTCTTCTGATATAGATTCATACGCTTACGCAAATTATCAGCTTGCCATTGCAAAAGGGCTAGATGGTGACGACGCAGGAAAAGTGACCGCACTAAAGAGATTGGTGGAATCCGCAGAAAGGAGTAAACTGCATCCGGAGATAATTTACGAACTTGGCCGTACACTTGTCCAGACTGGTGATAACATGGCGGCGGCTAACTACTTTAATGAACTCAATTCAAAATACAGAGAAAGTAGTTATTATCCTAAATCTTTACTTGAGCTGGGCTTGATAGAGCTAAACAAGGGTAACCACCTGGAAGCAATAAATTATTACAAACAAATTCTATCTGAAGCTCCTCAGTCACCTGAATCTCAAGACGCCATTGCCGGGCTTGAGAGTATATACAATGAGAGAGGTGAAGCGCAAGAGTTTCTTGAATTCCTTGATAGAGCAGGACTATCCAAAACAAGGAGCGTGACAGACAGAGAGTCAATTTTATTTTCATCTGCTGAACGCCTCTATCTAAACGGGAACTATGGAGGAGCAGTTAACTCACTTACCTCTTTCCTCTCCAGTTATCCACAGAGTGCAAAAAGCGCACAATCTCTCTTCTATCTGGGTGACTCATACAATAGAATCGGGAAACCTGAGCTTGCTCTTGACTCGTACAAAAAAGTTATGGAGATAGGTGAAGGCTCATTTACAGAGCTGGCAACTCTCAATTACGCAAACATATCTTATTCACTTGAAAAATATAAGCAAGCCCTTGAGGGGTATAGCTCTCTTGTGCTGATTGCCAGATTAGAAAATAACAAGAGAGAGGCTATCATGGGGCGGCTTAACTCCTTCTTCATGGACAAGCAGTACGAAAATGCTGTTGCGGAAGCGGAAAGGATTGATAGACGAGGACTTAGCGAAGCACAAATCATAACTGTAAAATATATTGAAGCGAAGTCACATTACCTTACAGGTAACAGATCAAAGGCTTTACCACTACTCAAAGAGTTATCATCAAACAAGTTAATCAAAGAGGGAGCTGAGGCAGCTTATTTAATAGTCGCTAATCATTTTGATAACGGCGAGTTTGAAGCAGTGGAGAGGGAGAGTTTTGCCTTCTCGGACTCAGGTACTCCTCACACATACTGGCTGGCAAAAAGTTTCATTCTTCTTGGAGATTCATATGCTGAAAGGGATAATCCTGAACAGGCCCGTGCCACCTATGAGAGCATCCTCGAAAGTTATAAGGAGAATGATAAAGACGATATTGCAGACCAGCTTAAATTAAGGTTAGACAAAATTAATAAGAGACCGTAATGAAAAAAGTTATTATATATTCCATCACATTGTTAATGGGCAGCTATACACTCCATGCTCAGCAAAAGATAGACCCTACTCTTGAGGTAAGAAGAGAGTTTGACGGCAAGCTGATGGAGATTACAAAAAGCAAGCTCCCTCTTTCACTTACAGACTCTATTACTAGATTTGATCTGAAGTTTGATTACACTGTTTTCAACAAACCGGTAAGAGACCTCTATGAGTTCTCCCCTCTTCCATCTGCACAAATAGAGAAAAGAGGTGTTGAAAAGCATCCTGTATTCCAGGCAGAGCTTGCAGCTGCTTTTCCACTTGCACCATACGCAAAAATCAATTATCAGCCCAATTTACCTGAGGGAATGACACTATTGCTTCACGGACTTCACTCATCATTCTTTGGAAGGATAAGAGATATTAACGCACCCGAATACAAAAACAGAGCAGGTGCAATGTTTGAATATTCATGGGAAAAGGGTATGGCAGGGATCAATTTAGCAGGAACTAACCAGCTTGCATCTTTTCATGGTTTTGGAGACCCACTGTTTTTACAGAATCCTGAAAATTTATCAATGGGCTTTATGAAGGATACTTTATCAAGAAGATTCAACTCCTTTGACGGAGGACTTTTTGTAAGGTCTACCAACTCCTCTCCCAAAGCTTTTCACTACCTTTTATCTGCCGATTACAGACATACAAGTGACCTGTCAAGGTTCAACAACGTTCTTGTTAAAGAGGACTACTACAAAATTAAAGGAGAGTTAGGACCCTCATTCGGAAAAAACCACAAACTATTGGCATCAATCGAGCTGGAAAGTGCTAAAAGCACTCTGTCTCCTGATTTCAGCAGAATGTCACTTACAGTACATCCCAGATACATTTTCACACAAAGAAGATGGCTGCTGGAAGCAGGAGTTAAGATAAACAAATCCTTAGAACCGGACTCAGAGGGTTTTGACGTATATTTCAAGGGAAAAGCCTCAATTGCACTAGTTCCCTCATCTTTTTGGTTTTATGCTGAAGCAGACGGAGGAACAATATTCAGAAGCTTCGGGTCACTCCTTCAAGAAAATAATTTCATTTCACAGTCCATTGATATCAAGAACACAGAGATACCAATTATGGGCAGAACAGGCTTTAAAGGTCAGGTTATGGACAGATTCTCCTACCACCTTTACGGGTCTTACACAAGATACAGGAACGAAATATTTTTCAAGATTGAAGACGAGATAACAACAAGCGGAATGCTTAACGTATTCAGTGCAGAGTATGCTGCCCTTAACAAATTCTCAGCCGGAGGAGAACTATCGTGGAAGTCAGGTGATTTTGAAGCTGGCGCAATGGCTCAGTATAACCATTATTCAAGACCGGATTCATTACCGGCTTACAACCATTCACCATTCGAAATGGGTATTCACGCACGTTACAACTGGAAAGGGAGAATATCTGCAAGTGCGGAATTAGTCCACAGATCCTCAATGCCGATTCTCCTTAGGGATAATCCCATCAATTTAATTCAGGGTGATCTGTCTGAAACAAAAGCATTCAATTCGCTCAACATATCTGCAAGATATACCTATAGCTCAAAACTCCAGTTTTATCTTAAAGGAAACAATCTCCTCAACTCAAAAGGGCTGTGGCTGGCAGACTACGGCTACAGAGGAATTAACATAGGAGCAGGAGTTATAGTAACTCTTTAATATTCTTATTATTACAACTCTTAAAAAGCCTGATTATTTTCGATAAATAATTAGGTTTTTTTTATGGTTTTGATTAACTTTGTATCCTTAAAACAAGAGATAAATTCTATATGACAGAACAGGGATCCCCATCAATCAGCGGACAATACTCTGCTGATAGTATACAGGTTTTGGAAGGGCTTGAGGCAGTAAGAAAAAGACCTTCGATGTACATAGGTGATGTTGGAAGCAGAGGTTTGCACCATTTGGTTTACGAAGTTGTAGACAATTCAATAGACGAAGCACTTGCAGGATACTGCACAGAGATACTCGTTAAAATTAACCCGGACAACTCTATAACAGTTGAAGACAACGGAAGGGGAATCCCTACTGATATGCACGAAAAGGAGGGCAGGTCTGCCCTGGAGGTAGTGCTTACTGTTCTTCACGCAGGAGGAAAATTTAGTAAAGACTCCTACAAAGTATCAGGCGGACTCCACGGTGTGGGTGTTTCCTGTGTTAACGCCCTATCACATCAGCTTATTGCAGAGGTGCACAGAGACGGCAAACACTTTATACAGGAGTTCAGAAAGGGGGTACCTCAGTACCCTGTAAGAGTTGTAGGTGATTCAGACAGAAGGGGCACTATCATAACCTTTAGCCCTGACCCGGAGATTTTTGTACTAGGAACGGAATACAACTACGATATCCTTACCACAAGACTCAGAGAACTGGCCTATCTTAACAAGAACGTCAAGCTCGTAATGGAGGATTACAGAGAGCAGGAAAATGGAGATGAAAACGAACTGGAGATTCCAAGAAGAGAGATTTTCCATTCTGAGCTAGGTCTGCTTGAGTTTGTTAAATATCTTGACGGAAACAGAGAGAAGCTCACCGAGAAACCAATATACCTTGAAGGAGACAAAACCGGAATGCCTATTGAAATTGCAATGCAGTACAATACAGGATTCTCGGAGAACATTCACTCCTATGTAAATAACATTAATACAATAGAGGGTGGAACTCACCTTTCCGGTTTCAGAAGAGGACTCACAACCACGTTAAAAAACTACGCAGACAAAAACGGACTGCTCTCAAAATTAAAGTTTGAAATTGACGCATCTGACTTTCGCGAGGGTCTTACTGCAATTATTTCCGTAAAAGTTGCTGAACCTCAGTTTGAGGGTCAGACAAAGACAAAACTCGGCAACTCTGAAGTAATGGCTGCGGTGTCTCAGGCCACTACAGCAGCACTAGAAAACTATCTCGAGGAGAACCCAAAGGACGCAAAGAATATTGTAGATAAAGTAATTCTTGCCGCTACTGCCAGGCATGCTGCCAGAAAGGCTCGTGAAATGGTTCAGCGAAAAACAGTTATGTCTGGTGCCGGCCTTCCCGGAAAACTTGCAGACTGCAGCGATAGAAATCCGGAAAAATGTGAGATATTCCTTGTTGAGGGAGACTCAGCAGGGGGAACTGCAAAAACAGGCAGAGACAGGGGTTTCCAGGCAATTCTTCCTTTAAGGGGTAAAATTCTTAACGTTGAGAAGGCTATGGAGCACAAGGTCTTTGAAAGCGAAGAGATAAGAAATATTTATACGGCACTTGGTGTTACAATCGGCACAGAGGAGGACAGCAAGGGGCTGAATCTTTCCAAGCTCAGGTATCACAAGGTAATAATCATGACCGACGCGGATGTTGACGGTAGCCACATTGCAACACTTATTCTTACATTCTTCTTCAGACACATGCTTGATCTTATCAAGAGCGGATATGTCTATATTGCAACACCACCGCTTTACTTAGTTAAGAAAGGTAAGCAGGAGAGATATTGCTGGACAGAAGAGGAGCGTAAAGAGGCAACAATTATTGTAGGAGGTGGTAAAGAGACCGGTGTTTCACTTCAGAGATACAAAGGTCTTGGTGAGATGAACGCAATCCAGTTGTGGGATACTACCATGAATCCTGATACAAGAATTTTAAGACAGGTAACAATAGACAACGCAGCAGAGGCAGACAGAATCTTCTCCATGCTTATGGGAGATGAAGTTCCGCCACGCAGAGAATTTATTGAGACTCATGCAAAATACGCAAAAATTGACGCTTAGCAGAGGGATAGCGACTATTATCCTGGCTGTATTAACAATCTTTCCACTTGTAACAAAAGCATCTCCTGAGAGGCGCAATCCTTCTTACATACCAATAGATGTTCCCGTATATAAGTTAAAACTGCCCCCTCTCCCTACCCTGGAAGATCATCATCTTTTCAAACTTCAGCTTCCGAGGGAAATTCCTGAAATACTTGATTTTATCAGGGATATCGAATTTGATGACCTGCCTGAGGAGTACGATATATGGAGCGACAACAGAGTTAATCCATACCAAGTTGATCTAAAGGATATGGCTGATACAGTAAAAATTGACCTCAGCGGATTTTCACATCCGGGATCAAGGCACATAACATCTGACTTTGGTTTTAGAAAATGGAGATTCCACTATGGAATTGATCTGAAGGTAGATAAAGGTGATCCTGTATCGTCAGCTTTTGACGGAGTTGTAAGAACAACCAAAAGAGCCAGGGATTACGGATACTATGTAGTAGTAAGACACTTTAACGGATTGGAAACTCTCTATGCTCATCTCAGCAGAATTCTTGTCAATCCGGGAGATACTGTTAAATCAGGTGAGACT
>JAVEZL010000001.1:88707-106752 GCA_034003005.1 Bacteroidales bacterium | reverse complement strand
AAGTGGATTTTTGACAAATCTTTTATTGAACTATCCGATTCACTCTACAGATTTGAGTCTTTCAGAGTCCATAACAGCAACCAGTCGATAGAGATCAAGGGGAAGATATCTCCTTTACCGGGCGACTCTCTATCAGTTTACATGACAAACTTTGACATATCTCCATTAAACTATTTTACTGGTAACGAACTGGGAATTGAGGGCTTCTTTACAGGCAAAGCTTCAGTCACCTCGGTCTATTCAGAGCCTCGCATACTAGCAAATATTATTGGTGATAGCGTTAAAGTTAACAAGACAGACGTAGGAAGGTTAGAGTTGTTTAGTGAGTGGGATAATCTGAGCCAGAATTTCAACCTGATGGCCAGAACCACACTTGAGGGAAATGTACCACTATACGCTATTGGGATACTCTCTCCCTCCAGAAATTTTCTTGACATAAGCGCAAACCTGGACAGATTACCGGTAAGTTATTTCGAGACATTCCTGGACGATATAATTGGAGAATCCTCCGGCACATTGTCCGGGCTCTTGAGACTAAACGGAAAGATGGACAAACTTGTACTCTCAAGTAGCAGAGGGACTTTGAACAATGTGGGATTTACAGTACTCTTTACCAAAGTACCGTATATTTTAAATGGCCCTTTCTCTATTGAGAACAGCAAGCTAGTCGCAGAAAATGCTACACTCAGGGATAGGGCAGGCAATACAGGAAGAGTAAACGGCGGATTGAGTTTTCCATATTTCAAGAACATATCACTTGACACCAGAATTAACTTCACAAATCTTGAATGTATTAACACTGGTGAAAAAGATAATGAAAACTTTTACGGACGGGCATTCGGCACCGGAAGCATCTCAATTTCAGGCCCAATAAACAAGATATTAATGGATATTTCCGTAACTACAAACAGGAATACCGCAATACACATACCACTTCCTAATACCTCTGTTGCCTCCCGCACAAATCTCCTGAGATTTGTTGCTCCTCCAGTAAAGGATACTTTAAACGAATATTTTAACGAATATGGCTATTTACCTCCAAAGGTTGCAGAAACTGTTAGGCAACCATCTGAACTCGAAGTAAAACTAAGAACAAGGGTTAATCCTGAGGCAGAACTTCTTATTGAAATTGATAAATCAGTAGGCGATGTAATAAGAAGTTACGGAAACGGTCTGATTAACATTGATGTTAATCCATCAAAAGATATTTTTTCTGTATATGGCGATTACATTATTGACAGAGGGTTTTACACATTTGTGCTTCAGGGAATTTTTAAAAGAGACTTTAGCATAAGGGAGGGTGGTAACCTTTCATTTAATGGAGACATTCTTAAAACCAGGCTTGATCTTACTGCAATCTACAACACTAAAGCATCCATTAACACTCTTATTGCAGACACCAGTTCAGTTAGTAACAGGAGAAATGTTGAATGCAGTATTTCAATGCAGGGTGAATTACTTAACCCCAGGCTTGGATTTGGAATCAATATTCCGGATATAGACCCTTCAACCAAAGCAAGGGTAGATGCAGCACTTAACACAGAGGACAAAGTTGTAAAACAGGTTATGTCATTATTAGTCTCAGGAAGCTTTATACCAGATATCCAGTCAAGTATAGTTAACAACTCTACCCTGCTCTATTCAAACGCTACTGAGGTATTATCAAATCAGATAAATAATATTTTCAATCAACTTGACATACCTCTGGACTTCAGTTTTAACTACCAGCCCGGACAAAACGGAAGAGACATTTTTGACGCCGCTGTGTCGGCACAGCTCTTTGACAACAGGGTCATAGTTAACGGCAATATTGGCAGTAAAAAGTACCTCAACCAGAGCAGTGATGTAGTAGGTGATATTGATGTAGAGATTAAGCTTGACGAAAAGGGAAGATTCAGGGCTAAGGCCTTCTCACATTCAGCAGATCAATACTCTAATTACCTGGATAATAGCCAGAGAAGTGGTGTAGGTCTGGTTTACCAGGAGGAGTTCAATAGCTTTAAGGAGTTATTCAACAGATTGTTTAGAAGCAAAAAGAAGAAAAAAGCTGAGTCTAAATAGTTATTTCGCAAATCTGTCCAATCAATGATTTTTCGTAGGGAACCTCAATCTTTATATAATTTCCTGTATACCCGTACATCATCCCCCCCTTTTTAGTACTCTCATAAAGAACATACTCTTTCCTGCCCCTGTTCATCTCGACAAATTTTTTGTAAAGTGAGTCCGACAGGTTAGTAAGTCTCTCTACTCTTTTATGTTTTTCTTGCTCATCAACCTGTCCGGAGAATCCTGCAGCAGGTGTATTAGCCCTTTTTGAATATGGGAATACATGAAGGAATGATGGAGAGATTTTCTCAAGAAATCTATATGTCTCTTCAAATTGTTCTTCTCCCTCTCCGGGGAAACCCACAATCACATCAATACCCAGAAAAGCAAATGGCATCTTTTCTCGAATCAAAGCAATCCTCTCCTCAAAAAGCTTTGTATTATACCTTCTCCTCATAAGTGCAAGTACTGTATCGGAGCCACTTTGTAGAGGTATATGAAAGTGTGGCAGGAATTTCTTGCCGGTGGCAATCCAGTCAATAATCTCAGGAGTGATGAGATTCGGCTCAATCGATGATATTCTGTATCTCTCTATTCCCTCCACAGTGTCAAGTCTTTTAAGCAACTCCGGAAAATTCTCGCTGGTTGACCTTCCAAAATCCCCTGTGTTTACTCCGGTAAGAACTACCTCTTTTATACCTCTTGAGGCTATCTCCATAGCCTCTTTTATAATAAAATCAATAGGATGATTCCTGCTTTTACCCCTGGCAAGCGGTATTGTACAATACGAGCAGTTGTAATCACATCCGTCCTGAACCTTGAGAAATGAGCGAGTTCTGTCGTCAGATGAGTAAGCAGGAAAAATAGTTTCAATATGAGAAATCTCACATGAGAAGGCTTTAGGTGCCGGTTTAGAGTCCCCACTATCCCTTAAATCGGACACCCTCATAAACAGGTTTTGCTTCTGGTCTGCACCAAGTACCAGGTCAACTCCCTCGATAGATAAAATCTCCTGTGGTTTTAGCTGGGCATAACACCCTGTAACAGCTACAATAGCCTCCGGATTCTGCTTGTGCAGCTTTCTTATTGCATTCCTGCACTTTTTGTCTGCATGCTCAGTAACCGAACAGGTATTAATTACATATATATCTGCCTCTTTACCTGAAGACACCTTTTCATACCCATGCTCTGTAAACTGCCTTGCTATGGATGAGGTTTCTGAATAGTTCAATTTACACCCGAGTGTTAGAAAAGCCACCCGGTTGCCTCTGTTATCTTTCATTTTCAATTCTTTAATAGGATATCACAACTCTGGATGCCTCTACTTTTCCTCCAATTGGGGGGTTCATCTTTGCTACCGATAAAGTTATCCTGCCTACTGCAGGGTAAGTAGCCTTCACCCTCTTAACTATTCTTAAGGCCACATTCTCCAGAAGTTTTGATGGAATATCCATCTCCTCTTTAATTAATGTGTACAACTCCTGATAATTAAGCGCATCTTCAAGCTGGTCACTCTCTCCGGGTGTAAAAACATCGCACTCGGCAGAAAAGTTCACAATAAATTTGTTCCCTATTATTTGCTCCTCTCTGAAATGGCCGTGGTATGAATAGAACTCCATGTTAACCAGCTCCACCAGAGTTGTTTTGCTATCTGTTGTTTTCATAAAATAAATACACAAGGTTTTTTATTCAGGTCCGGACGCTCTTTTCTCCAGTCAGATATGCTTTTAGTAACAACAAAAGAGTCCTCCAGAGTTATATTGGCCGCAACACAAAGACGAGTCTGGGATGAGCATACTTCAAGTATATCTGCTAAGATTGAATTGTTTCTGTATGGAGTCTCAATAAATATCTGACTAGCTCCGGTTGAAGCCGATAGTGCCTCCAGCCTCTTTAGCGCACCTCTCCTATCCTCTGATTTTACCGGCAGATATCCGTGGAAATGGAAGGACTGTCCATTCATACCTGAAGCGGCTAGTGCAAGTATGATTGATGAGGGGCCGCTCATGGGGACTACCTTTATTCCCCTTTTGTGTGCCAGTGAAACGAGCGATGAACCCGGATCTGCTACAGCCGGTATACCGGCTTCACTTAATAGTCCGGCATCGTTTCCATCCTCTAAAACTTTAATAAAACTTTCTAGCTCAGAATCTTTAGTGTGCTCATTCAACTCATAAAGGCCAAGGATGTCTATACGCCCCTTGTGACCTGCTGCTGAAAGAAATCTCCTGCCGCTCCTCAACTCCTCCACAAAGAAATGCGTCAGAAGAGGTACTGTTCTCAGTACTCCCTCCGGAATAACTTCGCTTAGCTCATTTGGGCCAAGTGGTGTAGGTAACAGGTATAGAACTCCCGGTTTCTGCATCTCAATTTTTCGCAAAGGTATGAAAATTTCGTACCTTTATTGAATGAAAGAGAACAACACTGCACGTCTTCGCTTTCTGGGAACCGGCACATCACAGGGAGTCCCCATGATAGGATGCAACTGCAAAGTATGCAAATCTGAGGATCCCAGAGATAATAGATTAAGATCCTCTGCACTTATTGAGTACAACGGTTTTCGCATCCTGATTGATGCCGGACCGGATTTTCGTCAACAACTCTTAAGGGAGGAAATAGGCAATGTTGATGCAATACTTCTCACACATGAACACAAAGATCACACCGGGGGTCTGGACGATGTAAGAGCTTTAAATTACATTGACGGGAAGGCGCTACCAATCTATTGCGAGGAAAGGGTTCTGAGATCACTTGAAAAAGAGTACTCATATGCATTTGAGGAGAACCGATATCCTGGTGTACCTGAATTTGATATAAGAATTATTGATAGTCAGAAATTCACAATAAAACATGAAAACGGCATGGCTCACATGCCGGGGCTGGATGTAACTCCCATACGTGTTTATCACTACAGACTGCCGATTTTAGGCTTCAGAATCGGAAATATTGCGTATATTACTGATGCAAACAGAGTAGATGATGAGGCCTTTGAACTGTTGAAAAACCTGAAAATACTGGTAATAAACACCGTAAGGCACGCTAAGCACATCTCTCACTTTAGTCTGGCTGAAGCAATTGATGTTGCGAAGAGGGTTAGTGCAGAAAAAACATTCCTGACTCATCTGTCTCATCAGATAGGTACACACAAAGAGCTCTCAGCTGAACTTCCACCCGGTATTTATGCCGCATGGGACGGGCTTTCGGTTGAAGGTTAAAATAGAATAACTAAGAAAACATGGCTGATAACGATAAAAAAAGAGCAGGGATAAGAGGTTCATCCGGACTTGTAGGAACTGCTATTTCACGGTCGCTCTCAGCAGATGGATGGGAGATTATTGATATTGGCCGGAATTTCACCACAGATGACATTAAGGGGCTGGATGTTCTGATAAATCTGGCCGGACATACAATAAATTGCAGATGGACCTCTTCTGAGAAGAGGGCCATAAGAAATAGCCGGATTGATACTA
Source organism: Bacteroidales bacterium (assembly GCA_034003005.1). Lineage (GTDB taxonomy): Bacteria > Bacteroidota > Bacteroidia > Bacteroidales > UBA932 > Bact-08. The sequence goes on along the minus strand of JAVEZL010000001.1, from coordinate 101,236 downwards.
CTTCCAGACTTTCTGAGGCAATAAAACTTTGCGGCGATGATGCTCCATCTCTCTTTATTTCTGCTTCTGCAGTAGGTATCTACCCATCTTCTCATATTGCATCACCTGACAATGCCAGCAACGAATACTCTACGGATACCGGCACTGGATTTCTGTCTGATTTATGCAGAGAATGGGAAGAGGCAGCGATGAGGGCATCGGGGTATACCCGTGTTGCAATAATCCGGCTTGGTGTAGTTATATCATCATCAGGGGGTGCTTTTCCAAAGCTTGCACTTCCTTTCAGACTGGGTGCCTCTGTTAGATTCGGTAGTGGAAAGCAGCCATTCAGCTGGATTTCAGAAGAGGATGTTGCAGCAGCTGTAAAGTTTATTATTGCCGATGATTCAATTGCAGGTACTGTTAATTTTGTTGCACCTCAGATAATTGACATGAATGGCGTAAGAAGTACTCTGGCAGAACACTTCAAAGCAAGAATCAAAGTAACCTTTCCTGAATTTTTACTTAAGATAGCCATGGGAGGATCTCACAGGCTTGTTACAGAGGGGCAGAATGTAAAACCTGATGTTTTACTTTCGAAAATGTACAATTTTAGACATAAAACTTTGGGAGATACACTCTCACCATAAATAATTAAATAAAACTCAAAAGAGATGGCAAAGAAAATATTCAACAAGTTCCGGAGTTCTCTGCCAAATCTTTATAAGGCAGCAATTCAAAGCAACGACGAGGAACAATTTATAAGTTCAATCCGCGCCTATGCTTCTTTGAAGATTCTAGAGAACATCTCCGACGAATCCGTAAGGTGTGCCCGATGCATTCTTACTATGGCAGACAACGAAAATTCATCTATTTTCGAACTCTCAAAAGGTGAAAAGGTTTATATTGAGACCTTTTCATTATTGTGGAATTTTTTACGAGATCCCCTCGAGGACTCTGTGGAAACTGATATCTACGAAGATATTCTTAATCTTTTTTTAATTGCTGACGGAATTAAAAGATTCAATAATCTCTCTCAGGCAAAAGTAAGAGGATGGATGAAGAGATGGCCCTCCGGCCTTGACACAGAGGTTCGGGAGAAAAGGGATTTGGTAAAAGAGCGTCTTATTAAATTGCTTGTCAAAAAAATTGATAAAAGGGGCTCTGTAAACTCACGATACACTTTTGCAGAGGGGATATCGGCCCGGCAAAAAACAGAAAAAGTGGAGGAGTGGTGGAATGATTTCAGATTTCACCTTTCAATGGCCGCCAGAACTCCTGGTGAACTTAATCAATTCCTCGAAGATTCTCTTCCGGTCAGGGTTATGAAAACTCTTAACAAGGCAAAACATAAAGGTATCCCATTCTTTGTAACGCCATACTACCTATCTCTATTAAATACAGAGGAATCTGGTTTTGATGACCACACCATACGGAGCTATATCCTCTATTCTGACTCACTTGTTGAGACCTATGGAAATATTAAGGCTTGGGAAAGAGAGGATATCGTAGAGCCGGGAAAGCCAAATGCTGCCGGATGGAACTTGCCAGAGAGTCACAGCATACACAGAAGATATCCTGAGGTTGCAATAATGATTCCTGAAACGAGAGGCAGAAGCTGTGGTGGTTTGTGTGCATCATGCCAGAGAATGTACGATTTTCAGAGAGAGAGGCTTAATTTTGATTTAGATGAACTTAAACCAAAAGAGCAGTGGGAGGTTAGGCTAAAAAAACTGATGAACTACTTTAGAGAGGATTCCCAATTAAGAGATATACTCATCACTGGTGGAGACGCCTTGATGACAAGCAATAAGAATTTAAAAAAGGTACTCGATGCCGTTTTAATGATGGCTAAAGAGAAAAAAGAAGACAATAAACACAGAGAATTTGGCAAAAAATATGCGGAACTTCAAAGGGTTAGGCTTGGGTCTAGATTGCTCGCCTATTTGCCATCCAGAATTGATGAGAATCTGATAACAATTCTCAAAGAGTTCAAAGAGAAGGGTACAAATGCAGGAATTTGCCAGTTTGTTGTTCAGACTCACTTCCAGTCTCCACTTGAGATAACCCCTGAGGCTAAGAAGGCAATAAAACTTATACTTTCAGCTGGCTGGACAATATCAAATCAGCTGGTATTCAACGCAGCTGCATCTAGAAGGGGACATACTGCAAGATTAAGACAGGTCCTAAACTCTTTAGGAGTAATTACATACTACACATTCTCAGTTAAGGGGTTTGCAGAAAACAGAGCTGTTTACTCACCTAACAGCAGATCTATTCAAGAGGCTTCTGAAGAAAAAAACATAGGAAAACTGACAAATGAGCAAGCAAAAGAACTTAATCAAATATTCCTGTCAGGGGAGAATCTTTCAAAAAATCTGAAGGAGTTCATGAGAAAGTACGATTTGCCGTTTTTACCTACAGACAGAAATGTTCTTAATCTTCCGGCAATTGGAAAGAGTATGACTTTCCAGATGGTGGGAATTACAAGAAAGGGTGAAAGAATACTAAAGTTTGACCACGACAGAACCAGAAAACACAGCCCAATTATTGACAAAATGGGAGATGTTTATATAACTGAGAATAGATCCATATCATCTTATTTGAGGGAGCTTGAAGGTATGGGTGAGAATAAAAAAGAGTACGAGTCAATCTGGAGTTACACATCCGGTGAGACTGAACCGGTATTTTGGTTATTTAAGTATCCCACAAAAGGGATGGGGTTCACTAGTGAGATGACTAACCTTACAGTTTAATAACCCCGGAACCTAAAAGTTCCTCATTTGAATACCATGCTGCAAACTGCCCCGGAGTGATTCCTCTCTGGGGTTCATCAAAAATTATATACATCCCTTCACTTTTTCTGTAAAGCCTGGCCCTCTGAAGTGGTTGTCTGTATCTAATTCTTAACATGTAATCCCTAATCTCTCCCGGCTTCATTTCAAGATCCGGCCTTACGTTGTGAATTTCATCTTCAGAAATGAAGAGCCCCTTTCTGTACAAGCCGGGATGACTTTGACCCTCTCCTGTAAATATCAGGTTCCTTTCAACATCTGTAGCAATTATAAAAAGTGGTTCTCTATGCCCGCCAATATTAAGCCCTTTTCTCTGACCTACTGTGTAGAATTGAGCTCCGTTATGGAGACCTATCTTTTTCCCGGATGTTTTATCATATTCATACGGAGTTACGGCTCTCTCAAGATTCTCTTCACTTATGTGATTATAACCCTTTATATTAAAATCTGCGAGTAAATTCCCATCATAAAAATCTCTAAAAACCTCAATTACATCTCCCTCTTTAGAAGAGAGCTTCTGTTGCAGAAAAACAGGAAGATCAATCTTACCCACAAAACAGATACCCTGAGAATCCTTTTTATCTGCTGAGGGCAGACCTGCCTTTGCAGCCAGCTCTCTTACCTTAGGTTTAAGCAGCTCACCTATTGGGAAAAGTGCTTTTGAAAGTTGTTCCTGACTAAGCTGACAAAGAAAGTAGCTCTGGTCTTTATTTGGATCTGCACCTGCAATTAGTCTGTGAATAGTCTCTCCCTGACTGTTTATTGTTGTCTCCTTCCTGCAATAATGACCCGTAGCAACATAATCAACCCCAAGCTCAAGGGCAATTTTCAAAAAAGCCTCAAACTTTATCTCTCTGTTACACAATACGTCTGGATTTGGAGTTCTCCCTTTTGAGTATTCACTGAACATGTAATCAACAACTCTCTCAGAGTATGTTGAGCTCAGGTCTACAAAATGAAATGGAATATTAAGCTTTTTTGCAACCATCTCTGCAATGGTTCTGTCATCTTTCCAGGGACAATCACCATGCAGTGTTCCTGTTGTGTCGTGCCAGTTCTGCATGAACATGCCTATAACTTCGTGACCGGCCTCCTTGAGAAGAAGAGCCGCGACACTGGAGTCTACTCCGCCGGAAAGCCCTACTGCTATCTTCATGATTAATTGAAATAAAAAAGGGGCAAGCTGAATATATCGCACCGCTACAACCACCTACCCTTGCTGCCTTCCGGCCCTGGGGGAGTTCAGTGGGAGCTGGTCGTATATGACTTACCCCGGCACAAAGATAATACAAAAAATTTAACTGTTGAAATTATCTCTCCGGTAGATTGTCAAATGTAAAAGGGAGCAGTGATGAGACGCTCTCCATGACCTGTGTAACTCTCTCTCCTCCAATTATTATTTTGATAGGTTTACCAAATCTTGTTTCTGACTCAGCCATAACCTGCCTGCAGGCACCGCAAGGGTAAGTAGGATCTTCGCACATATTGCCATTCACACTTGCAGTAACAGCAATGGACTCTATTGATTCATCAGGATACCTGGCATGTGCATAAAAGATAGCCACCCTTTCTGCGCATAATCCTGAAGGATACGCTGCATTCTCCTGATTGCTTGCTGAAATTATCTCACCATTTGACAATCTAACAGCAGCTCCTACGTTAAATTTTGAATATGGTGCGTATGCAGAACCTGCCGCTTCAGCAGCTTTAGAGAGTAACTCCCTCTCATTCTCTGCCAACCCCGCTCCCTTAGGGAACTCCTTATATGTGATGCTGATTTTCTTCTGATTCATGGTACTTATGTTTAGAATATCACAAATTTAGTAATTTTGCACAACTCAGACATTTCCAAGATGAATTATTTACAAAAGGGCTATCTTACTCTACTGATTCTTACGCTGACATCAGCTGGAGCAATCGCTCAGAGAATTTCCAGAACACAATATATTGAGACCTACAAAGAATTGGCTATTAAAAATATGACCAATTATGGTATTCCTGCGAGTATTACACTTGCGCAGGCCTGTCTGGAATCAGGTGATGGCAATTCAAGGCTTGCAAAGGAAGGAAACAACCATTTTGGTATAAAATGTCATAATTGGGAGGGCAAACGAATTTATCACGATGATGACGAAAGAAACGAGTGTTTCAGAAAATATAATGCACCTGAGGAGTCATTCCGTGACCACTCTGAATTTTTGAGATTCCGGGACAGATACAAATTCCTCTTTGACATTGACCCCGGGGATTATAAGGCATGGGCATATGGTCTTAAAAGGGCCGGATATGCAACAAATCCATCTTATCCTCAACTTTTGATTAAGATTATTGAGGATTTTAAGTTGTACGAATACGACGTACCCGGAGTTGTAATCCCTCCTCCCCCATCTGTATTGGAGAAAGAGAAAGTGTACACCATACCTCAAGGGACAACCCTATATCAGATATCACTTTCAAGAAAAATTTTAGAAAAGAACGGAGTACCATATATAATTTCCCAAGAGGGTGAGACATGGGAATCAATTGCTTCAGAATTTAACCTCTTCAAGAGAGAGCTTCAAAGATTCAATGATGCCCCCAGAGACTCTAAAGTTGAACCCGGTACTATTGTTTACATAGAACAAAAAAAGAAGAGGGCAGATGCTCTTCTTACAAATCATGTAACAGAGGTGGGTGAAACCATACGTGAGTTATCCCAGAGATATGCAATCAGGGCTAAAAATTTAAGGAGACTAAACAATTTAAAGACAGGTGAAGAGCCGGCACCCGGGATTATATTAAAACTTAGATAATTGATGAAGAAACGAGTAATTTTCTCTGCAACAGGTCTATTAATAATTATAGCTGGAGTAATACTGTTTACTGCCTATAACGTTCTGTTCAGAAATAATATTACAAAAGAGGGGTACCTCTATATAAATGAAAGATTACTTCCTGATGAGTTTATCACTCTGGCTGACTCTGCCGGATTTTTCAGGAATACCGGCAACCTCGGCTTTGCCTTAAGGATTGAGAAGCTATCCTACGCGGAGCCGGGAAGATACAGGGTTGAAACAGGGATGGGAAACAGAGAGCTAGTCAGGATGGTAAAATTTGGATGGCAGACTCCTGTTAACATCACAATCTCAGGCAATATCAGGACAAAAGAGAGGCTCGCAGCCATTCTTTCAAAGGGATTAAGGACGGACTCTTTAAGTCTTTTAAATGTGCTCAAAAATGACTCTGTTATCGCATCACTGGGATTTGACAACAGAAATATCATTGGCATGTTTATACCAAACACATACCAGTTCTTCTGGACTGTATCCCCTGAAGATATTGCTATTAGATTTAAGAAAGAGTACGACACCTTCTGGAACAACGACAGAACTCAGAAAGCTAAAAAATTGGGACTAACCCCCATGGAGGTTATTACTCTAGCATCTATTGTCTCAGAAGAGAGCAACCTCGAAAGTGAGTATCCAGTAATAGCCGGAGTATATATTAACAGACTAAATAAAGGCATTCCATTACAAGCAGACCCCACTGTGAAATTTGCATTAGGTGATTTTACAATAAAAAGAGTCTTATTTAAACATTTAGAGATTAACTCTCCTTACAACACTTATAAAGTTAAAGGGTTGCCACCTGGCCCTATTACAATACCATCATCAACTGTTGTAGACGGAGTTCTTAATTTCTCCAGACATAAATATCTTTACTTCTGTGCTAAAGAGACTCTTGACGGAAGCCATGCTTTTTCAGAGACACTATCTGAACACAACAGAAAAGCAAGAGCATACCAGGCTGCGCTAAACAGACTTAAGATCCGGTAAGCTCTTCAATTGCTTTTTCAAAAACAGTATCACTCCCAAAATTTACAATCCTGTAATAACCTTCGGCCCCAAAAAGAGACCTGGCTGCCAGGGCTTTTATAAAAATATCTATCTCCTTCTTAGAGACAGCAAACTGCTCAGGATTATTTGGGACACCTTTTTTCTCAGCATAAACAGTCAATCCGTTCAATATCTTTTCATCTTTATCAAAATCCCTGACAAAAGTTTCAAAGGTTTTATATGTGGCTTTCCACTCCTCTCTGTTTGCATCATACGTATCATTCATGTAGTCAAGAATAATTCCTCTTCTTGCAACAGAACCATAATAATCGGAATAACCCGTTGTATCGGCAGGAATAAAGATGTCCGGCATAATGCCGCCACCTCCGTATACCTCCCGGCCTTTTATAAGTGTTTTATATTTAAGCGAATCAGGAAATTGTATACTGTCCCGGTTAAAATACTCACCTCTTGAATACCTCTCATAAAGAGCCCTGTAGTACTTATATGCAGCACCCTCCTCATATGGTGACTGAATCACCCTCCCGGATGGCGTATGATAACGGGCAATTGTCAGCCTCATCTGAGAGCCGTCCGGCAATGGCAGCATCTGCTGAACCAACCCCTTCCCAAATGAACGGCGGCCAATTATAACCCCTCTGTCCCAATCTTGAACAGCACCTGCAAGAATTTCACTTGCAGAGGCAGATCCTTCATCGATAAGCACAGCCAGTTTCTCCGTTTTAAAAACCCCGTTACCGTTTGCACGTTCAACCATTTTAGGCACGCTTCTTCCCTCTGTATAAACTATAGTCTGCCCCTTCTCCAAGAACATATTAGTAATTTCAAATGCAGTACCCAAATATCCTCCGGAATTACCCCTTAAATCCAGAACAACTCCTCTCCATTTTTTCTCACCAAAATTTCTAACCGATGTCACAATCTCCTCTGCAGAAGTTGCCGAGAAACGGCTCAGCTTAATATACAGGATATCTTTAACAGGCTCATAAGCAACGTCAACACTATTAATAGGAATTTTATCCCTTACAACCTCAAAGGATATCTCTCCATCGAGACCTCTTCGCTGCACACCAAGCACAACCCGGGTTCCTTTGGCACCTCTCAGATACTTAAAAACTCTGTCATTCGTAAGGTTTACCGATGCAATTCTCTCCTCCCCTACAGAGACTATTTTATCTCCGGCCCTTATTCCTACTCTCTCACTTGGCCCTCCTGATACAGGATTTACAACAGTAAGGGTATCTCTGATTATTGAGAATTCTATCCCCACACCTTCAAAATTTCCTTCGAGAGGCTCGTTCATTGCCTTCACTTCAGAGGCAGAAATGTACGATGAGTGCGGATCAAGCTGGCTAAGTGCCTCATTAATTGCATTTCCAACAAGCTTTTCGTTATTAACAGTATCAATATAATACTGGTTAATATAGAAAAGTGCTTGACCAAATTTATTAATCTGATTGCCAAGAGCCGATACACCCTGTGCATAAGCAGCTGCAGAAACAAAAATTAATGATATTGTAATTAAATATATACTTGATCTATTCTTCATAATTGTAGTGTTTCTTAAGCGGTATATCAATAACCATGCCCTCTCTGGCAATTATTGTCTCAGCAAAAATCTCTCTTGCCTCAACTTCATACAAAGATAAATCCTTGTATCTGGATGAGAAATGACCTATTATTAACTTTGATACTTCTGCATCTCTGGCTGTTGAAGCAGCCTCCTTCGCAGTAGAATGAAATGTAAGGGCAGCTGTCTTTTGATTATCTTCAAGGAATGTTGCTTCATGGTACAACAGGTCTACACCTTTAACCCACTCTGTAAGTTCATGGAATGGCGCTGTATCTGAACAGTATGCAAATGACCTTGGTGAGTATGGAATATATGTTAAATCTTCAAAATTTAACACCTCGCCGTCATCACGCATGACATTCATACCCTCTTTAAGCCTGGCAATCTCTCTTAGTGAGATATTATACTTATCTATTAAATACTTGTAAATATTTCTGACAGGGCTTTTCTCTCTAAAAATATAGCCATAACAAGATGTCCTGTGGTTAAGTGGTATTGAGAGTACCTCCGTCCTTTTTGTTTCAAAAATTACCTCAGGCGATTTTCCTGATACAACCACATGAATTACCTTGAATTTAAACTGTAATCCAAAATGGATAAGAAATGAATCCAGAATTGGGGCAAAGTTTTCTGGCGCATAAATAAAAAGGTCTGCACTTCTGCCAAGCAGAGACATTGTAGAGAGAAGTCCATTCAAGCCAAATATATGGTCTCCGTGAACATGAGTTATAAATATTTCATTTAGCTTCAGAAATGAGAAGCCATACTTTCTCAGCTGCATCTGACATCCCTCTCCACAGTCTATTAAGAACAAGCGCTCATGAACATTTAGAACATGAGCGCTTGGATACCTGTTCACCGTGGGTAGTGCCGAAGCAGTACCCAAAGTTGTCAGTGTAAAGTTCATTAATTGTTACCGGCCTCTTCTTTGCTTTCCATTTCGCTCTTTAGAGCTGCAAGTTCGCTTATATCGCCGAGTGTTGTTTTTTCAAGATTTGCCTTGAGTTTTTTCACAGCCTTCTGAGTTGAGTCTCCCTCATCAATTTTCTCCTTCACCTCTTCTCTTTTAGTGTCCTCGTTAATTCTTGAATGAGAAAGAACGATTCTCTTTGTTGACTTATTGAATTCAAGAACTTTAAAATCAAGTTTCTCTTCAAGTTTAGCTGTTGAGCCATCCTCTTTAACAAGATTTCTTGAGCTTACGTATCCTTCAACTCCGTATGGAAGTGCTACAGCAGCTCCCTTATCAACAAAAGATATCACTGTACCTTCGTGAACAGAACCAGTTGTGAATACAGTCTCAAACACATCCCAAGGGTTCTCCTCAAGTTGTTTGTGGCCCAGACTTAGACGACGATTTTCCTGATCAACTTCAAGTACTACTACTTCAAGTTTGTCACCAACTGATGTAAACTCAGATGGATGTTTAACCTTCTTAGTCCATGAAAGATCGCTGATGTGAACCAGACCATCTACACCCTCTTCAAGCTCTACGAATACTCCAAAGTTTGTGAAATTACGTACAGTTGCAGTACATTTTGTACCAACTGGGTATTTTTCTGCAATTGTAGCCCAAGGATCATTTTTAAGTTGCTTAATACCGAGTGACATCTTTCTCTCATCACGATCGAGCGTTAGGATAACTGCCTCAACTTCGTCACCCACTTTCAGGAAGTCCTGAGCGCTGCGAAGGTGCAGTGACCATGACATCTCAGAAACGTGTATAAGACCCTCAACTCCTGGCTGGATTTCAATGAAAGCACCGTAATCAGCAATAACAACAACTTTTCCTTTAACCTTATCACCCACCTGAAGATTTGCATCAAGTGCATCCCAAGGATGAGCGCTAAGTTGTTTAAGACCAAGTGCAATTCTCTTTTTGGTATCATCAAAGTCAAGAATAACAACATTAATCTTCTGGTCGAGCTGTACAACCTCCTCTGGATGGTTGATCCTGCCCCATGAAAGGTCTGTAATGTGAATAAGACCGTCAACACCACCAAGGTCAATAAATACACCATATGATGTGATGTTCTTAACAACTCCCTCAAGAATCTGACCCTTCTCCAGTTTGCCGATGATATCTGCTTTCTGAGCTTCAAGTTCAGCCTCGATAAGTGCTTTGTGTGAAACAACAACATTACGGAATTCGTGATTGATTTTAACAATCTTGAACTCCATTGTCTTGTTAACAAATATATCGTAATCTCTGATAGGCTTAACATCTATTTGAGAACCAGGCAAGAATGCTTCGATTCCGAATACATCCACAATCATACCGCCTTTAGTTCTGCACTTGATGTAACCCTTAACAATTTCATCTTTATCAAACGCTTCGTTAACACGATCCCAAGAACGCAGTGAACGTGCTTTTTTGTGAGACAAAATGAGCTGACCCTTTTTGTCTTCAGCGTTTTCTACATAAACTTCTACCTTATCGCCTATTGCAAGATCCGGGTTGTAACGGAATTCGTTAATACTGATAACACCTTCACTTTTGTAGCCGATATTTACAATAACCTCTCTTTTATTGAAGGTTACTACAGTTCCCTCTACAACCTCGTTTTCACTAACCTTTGATAGTGTCTGGTCATAAAGATCTTCAATGACTTTTTTGTCATTGTCATAGACATTCTCTGTTTCGAATGTATCCCAGTCAAATTTATCAACCGGAACAGATACATTACTCTTTTTCTTCTTAGAAGCGGCTACCTCTTCGGCAGCATCGTAATCGATAAAAGCCTCAAGCTTTTCGTCGTTTTTTGCGACAATCTCTATCTGATCGTCGTTTTCAATTTCCTTAATCTCTTTTGTCATGTTAAATAAATGCTTGTTCTGTAAGTAGTTAGACAATATTTATAATCCCTCCAAGGGAGGTGCAAAAGTATAAATATTTTCTCAAAACAACAAATAAATAAGTCATTGTGCCATAACAAAAAGGAGCTATCTTTGGGACCTTAAAACTAACAGAAGAACGAGATGACGAAAGAAAACAAATCTTCCATTAAATCCTTCCCCGGAAACTTCTGGACTGCAATAAGCATGGAGTTTCTTGAGCGGGGAGCCTACTACGGAGTTATGTCTGTTTTGGGTGTATTTCTTATACTTGATCCCTTTGAGGGAGGACTTGGCCTTACAAAAGGACAGGCCGGAGCAATTCTGGGAACAATCCCTCCCCTGCTCTATCTATTACCCATAATCGCCGGAGCAATAGCAGACAGATACGGATACAGAAAAGTTCTCTTTTTTGCATTCTCATGCATGATCCTTGGATACGGATTTACAGGAATGTCAAGCTCTTACCTACTAGTATTCATCTCATTATTACTGATGGCACTGGGAGCTGGATTCTTTAAACCGGTTATTTCCGGAACAATAGCCAGAACCACAAACGAATCAAATTCAGGTTTGGGATTTGGCATCTTTTACTGGTCAATTAATCTGGGTGCATTCCTCTTCCCGCTTATTCTGGTTCCAATACTTAAAGCAGAGTCATACAGCTACATTTTTTATATGGCTGCAATTACTGCAACCCTGCTTTTTATTATAAATCTTGTTTTATACAAAGAGCCCGAGCGGGCAAAAAGCAACAAAACCATAGGAGTTGTGTTGAGCGAAATGCTTCTTGTTTTGAAGGACTGGAGGTTCATCTTGATGATATTCATCTACTCCGGATTCTGGATTCTCTATTTTCAGATGTTTGGAACGGTTCTCTGGTATGTAAAGGATTATCTGGATATGACTCCTGTAAATAATGCCGTTAACTCTTTTCTGGGTCTTTTCACTGAAAACCCATCATGGAAATTTGATGTTGAACACGTTACGGTAATTAATGCAGGTGTAATAATTATACTGCAACTCTTCATATCAACAATTGTAAAGAACAAGCCTGCACTTCCTACTATGATTACTGGTATAGGTCTGGGAACTATAGGAATGCTTATTCTTGCAATCTCCGCCACACCGTGGGTTTTCATAATCGGTATTGTAACATTTACAATTGGTGAGATGACAACTCATCCAAAATTCATATCATACATTGGCCTAATAGCACCTCCGGACAAAAAGGCACTCTATCTGGGGTACTCTTTTCTGTATGGTGTAATAGGAAGTAGTATCGGTGGATTCCTGGGATCAAGATTGTACATGAAGTATGTAGATGAGCTGGGTAATCCACAGGCTTTATGGATTATATTATCTGCCATAGGTCTGTTCAGTATGGTTTCACTATGGCTCTACAACAAATTCATCGTAAAAAAGAGTTAGCCCTTTTAGTATTTTCCTCCTCCTCTCTTTCTTTTCATCCTGAACAGAAGAGAGGCCAGGAGTACCGATATTAGCATAAC
>JAVEZL010000001.1:18298-88607 GCA_034003005.1 Bacteroidales bacterium | reverse complement strand
AAGTTAGTGTTTGCAAAGATTGATGTCTCGTTTTCCGAGTATCTGGATGAACTTTCAATCTCCTCTGCCTGTGCACGGCTTTGTATGGTTGTATTCAGATATGTCTCGATAGCCCTCTTCTCGTCCCCGCTTGGTGACCAGAGGTCTATCCACAAAACATCATCATAACCCAGCTGGTCTAGTGATGTAATTTCTGATGTGGTAATTACCTGTCCTTTGTTTTTGTAAAATATCTCAAGCATGATCTCATCCCTTTAATGGTTTTTAACTTCATCCCGGTGTCTCCCTCTTAAAGGGAGGGAATTAGCCAAACCATCGGACTCGGGATTTAAGCTCGTCAGGGGCAAGGCTCCAGAATTCAGAGAGGCCCTTTCGCTTATCTGCAGTCAGATTATATGAGATGTTATTTTTTAGATATTCAAGTGCATACTCCTTTTCGAAGAGAGGTAAGAATCGGTCAACGCTTTTCTCAAGATTTGCAATTCCAAAAGATAGTGCTTCGTTGAATGATTTAATGAAGTCTGCTGGTAACTCTTTATTGGAAGTCCAGCAGGCAAAAACAAATGGAAGATTTTTATATGAAATCCACTCCTCTGCCAGGTCATATACATTTCTAAAAAGGTGAGAATTAAGAAGAGCTTTATCACCTATAAGAATATACGATTCATCTGGATCTGGAATCGATTTTGAAAAATCGAAATCAGCAAACTCTGGTGAAATATTCCAGTAATTTTTACACAGAATCCTTGTTAAAAGAACAGATGTTCTGGATTCCGTGTCAAGATATATTTTCTTTATGTCCGAAAGCTTTCTGCCACTGCATAAAAGTACACTGGCAACTTTACCCTCAGCACCAATACAATAATCAGAAACTATGAATGGATTATTGATATAAGGAATTGCAGCTACCGGAACAAGACCCAGGTCAGCATCGCCGGAGATTAACTTGGCAGCAGTAACTGCGGGTGGTACAAAGTCAAGCTCTATCATCCCGGAAACAGGATGATTCTCCAGTCCATACACGAATGGCGCTGTGTTAAGATAGGATATGGCAGATACTTTAACCTTCATATCCTGCAAAGTTAACTCAAAATTTCCAAATGCTCAACCAAAATCTTGAATCCTATAGCTATGAGGATAATTCCCCCTATTACCCCTGAGCGTCTTCCAGCCTTTAAACCTACATGCCGGCCCCATTTGATTCCTGTAATCGCTGAGATTACAGTAAGGACAAATATAACTATGACTGTCTTAGCAATCCCTGCCAAGTCAACTGATGCCATTGCTAAACCGACCCCAACTGCAAGAGCATCTATACTCGTAGCAACAGACGCACTTAACAAAATTCTGGGTTTTCTTAAATCAAGACAAATCTCTTCAGGGTTCGACAGCGACTCTCTTATCATCTTAAAACCTATATAGGAGAGAATTAAAAATGCAACCCAATGATCAACTGAACTGATAAAGGGGAGTATCCCCTTTCCTGCAATCCAGCCAATCAGAGCAAAGAGAGCCTGTACAATTGCAAAGGTCGATACTATCTTTACAAATGAAAATCTTGGAATCTGAGGAAGGCACATCCCGGACGACAACGACACTGCAAATGTGTCGAAACAGAGACCTATAGCAAGAAGTATAATCTCTGCCCAGGACATTGTCAGACTTTTTTACGCTCTCTGAGAAGATACATACCTATAAAGGTAAACAGACCGTTTGCGATAAGGATTGTAAAACCAAATCCAAATCCCAGAAACTCCTGTCCCACATAATCAAGAATAAAGCATAGTACCGGTGATGCAATTGCAACAAAAGGCATAAATCTGTCTTTTACACTGTGTTTTGTGAGAATACCAAAGAAGAAGAAACCAAGCAAAGGCCCGTATGTATATGCTGCCAGAAGATATACCAAATCTATAACTGTCTGGTTATTTACCTTATATAAAATTAATATTATTAAGAAAAAGAGTATGGCAAAACCCGCATGAGCAAGTTGTCTTATTCTCTTTTTTCTCGCCTCAGTAAGGTCAGTTCTTTTGCCGAATCCTACAAAATCAATACAAAATGATGTTGTAAGTGAGGTCAAAGCTCCCCCGGCACTCGGATATGATGCAGAAATCAGTCCGATTATAAAGAATAATCCCACACCCAGACCCAGATATTGGCTTGCAATTGTTGGGAATAATTTATCAGTCTGCGCCTTTGTGAATTCACCTAACTCATTTGCAAGGCCAATTCCCTGCATACCACCAAGCTTTGAACTTACAAATATTGCAAGAACAGCCCCCATAAGAAGGAAGAAGAAGTTTACCACAACAATGGTAACACTTGTAGTATAAATATTCTTCTGAGCCTCACCAATATTTTTGCATGACAGGTTCTTCTGCATCATCTCCTGATCCAGACCTGTCATAACAATAGTGATAAATATACCTGCGATAAACTGTTTAATTGCGTTTGTAGAATTGCTCCACTCCCAGTCCAGCCAACTTGCATATTCAGTACTGGCAACTGCCTTTGCCATATCACCGATTCCCCAGCCCATCTCTTTTGCTACAAAGAAAATAGTCAGGCCCACTGCCAGAAGCATAAAGGTAGTCTGCAAAACATCTGTCCAGATGATAGTTTTTACCCCACCTTTGAATGTGTATAGGAAAATCAGGAACATAAACACAAAAGCGACCACCCAAAATGGAACAGACTCTTGTGGAAGGAATGTATGAAGAACAAGAACAACAACAAATATCCTTACTGCTGCTCCAAGAATTCTTGAAACCATAAAGACCGATGCTCCTGTTTTGTATGTAAAAAACCCAAATCTGTTCTCAAGATAACCATATATTGATGTTAGGTTCATCTTATAATAGAGAGGAATAAGAACCTTGGCAATAACAATATAACCCACAAGAAATCCCAGAACTAGTGGCATGTAGTAAAAGTTCTGGTTGAGTACATTACCCGGAACCGATATAAAAGTAACCCCTGAGATTGATGTTCCCACCATTCCGTAAGCTACAATGTACCATGGTGACTTTTTGTTGCCCAGAAAGTATGAACCACTGTCTGCCTTCCTGGAGGTAAGCCAGGAGATAAAGAAAAGAAGCGCCGTGTAAAGCGTAAAGGCTATCAGGAGCCAGGAAAGTGGAAAATCATGTTGCATATCAGTCTCTTTTAGTTAACTATTTATGTAGCGAAAATTATTTATTAAGTGGCACAAACGGCTGACGATTCTGTATTGATCTGCCGAGAGTTACTTCATCTGTGTATTCTAGATCATCTCCAAAGCCCACTCCTCTTGCTATTGTACTAATTTTAATGTCAAACTGAGCAAGCTTCTTAAAAATATAATAAGCAGTTGTCTCACCCTCCATAGTAGTACTAAGCGCCAGAAAGACCTCCTTTACAGTCCCCTGGGAAACTCGTGAAATAAGATGATCAATAGAGAGGTCAGATGGACCGGTACCGTCCATAGGAGATATTATACCGCCTAAAACATGAAAAAGGCCATTGTATTGCCCTGTATTATCTATACTTATCACGTCCCGTATACTCTCAACAACACAAACAAGTGATCTCTCCCTTGAGTGAGAAGAACAAACAGGACATAAATCTGCATCAGAAATCATATTGCAATTTGTGCAATATTTGATTTCATTTCTCATCTTAAGGATTGTTTTGCTGAATCTTTCAATGTTCTCTGCGGGCTGTTTAAGAAGATACAGCGCAAACCTTAGCGCACTTTTTCTTCCGATTCCCGGCAGAGATGATAGTTCGTCAACAGCATCCTGAAGTAATGCAGATGATAAGTTATTTCTGTACATTAGTTTTTACCCTGCTGGCTGTTAAAATAGAAATCCACAGCCCGTCTAACTGATCCGTGAGTAATAAGAAGCGATTTTGCCAGTTCATAATCGGCAATGGATGCCTCCTCCATTATCATCTTGGTACCACGGTCTACCAGTTTTGCATTGGTTAACTGCATATCAACCATTTTACTGCCTTTTACGTGACCCAGCCTTATCATTGCTGTAGTTGAAATCATGTTGAGGACAAGTTTCTGAGCTGTACCGGACTTCATACGAGTACTGCCTGTTACAAATTCAGGGCCCACAACAACCTCAATAGGAATGTCAACCTCTGCAGCAAGAGGCGAGTCAGGGTTGCATGTAACACAACCTGTAAGAATTCCTCTGCTTCTTGCCTCCTTAACAGCTCCAATTACGTATGGAGTAGTTCCTGATGCTGCAATTCCTATAACAACATCATCTTTATTTATTCCAAACTGCTGCATGTCGCTCCATCCCATCTCCCAATTATCCTCAGCCGCCTCAACAGCTCTTCTTATTGCAGAATCACCACCGGCAATAAGACCAATCACAAGGTCGAAAGGGGCGCCGTAAGATGGCGGTATTTCTGATGCATCAAGTATTCCTAGCCTTCCGCTGGTACCTGCTCCCAAATAAAATAGTCTACCGCCTCTTCTAATCCTCTCAACTATTCCTTCAACTATTTTTTCAATCTGTGGGATACACTTTTCAACTGCATAGGGAACCGTTTTATCCTCATTATTCATGTTCTGGAGAAGCTCCAGAGTTGACATTTTGTCAAGATCACTATATCTTGATGGTTGTTCTGTTATTTTCATTGGGGGTCAGTTTGTTTCTTTTACAACGATTTATGATAGAGCACAAGACCATCTATAGGTGATTTAAGAATAACTCCAAGCTTAATGCCGAGCTTTTCTGCAACTTGTGCAATTATTTCCTGATAATGATATGCAACAGAGCCTACAAGATTAACTTTGTATTTCTTATAGTCATACTGCATTATATTTCTTGTAAAGAACTCCTCAAAACTGTCTCTCAACAATTTATTCACATGAGGGTTATCCTTGTTTTCGTTCAGAAAAACCGAGAATGTTGCAAGATATCTGTTAGGAAACGGTTGACGGTACACCCTCTCTATTACAGAGGCATACGACAAGCCGTATTTTTGATTGAAAGAATCGTTCAGCTCCTTAGGCAGTTGCCTTTTCAGATAATCCGATATAAATTTCCTGCCTAAAACAGCACCACTGCCTTCATCACCGAGAATATATCCACAAGCAGGAACATTATCAGCAATATCATTACCATCGTAGTAACATGAATTTGCTCCGGTTCCAAGAATTGCAGCAATTCCGGGCTTTTTACCACATAAAGCTCTCGCTGCAGCCAGTAAATCTGAGTAAGCGTTAGCACGTGATTTTGGGAATACCTTTCTGAAGCAATTTTGTAACACCTGAATTTTTTCAGGAGAGGCAACGCCTGCTCCATAAAAATGAATCTCTGTTACAGTTGCACTGATATCCGGAAGCAAGTGTTGTTCAAGCTCGTAAATAATCTGTTCCTCTGTCTGGAAAAAGGGGTTAATACCTGCGGTGGTTATTTTCTGAACCGATCCGTCACTGTGAATGGCTCTCCAATCAACCTTGGTTGAGCCGCTATCTGCTATTAATCGCATAAATACGGGGGTTTATTCAATTCGCAAAGGTAAGTATTTTGGCCAACTATTTCAACACAACCGGGAACTTTCTCCAGTGTATATAACCGGCCACCGCTGCTATAGCATATACAACATAAAGGATTGCAGTAGCATAGAGCCCCTGCCAGAAGAAGAGCATTGCTGCTGCTACATCTGCAATTATCCAAACAATCCAGTTTTCTATGTGTTTGCCTGAAACCCACCATGTGGCCAGCATACTCGCCACAGCTACAAATGCATCTGCTCCGGGGTAAGGATCCTCGCTAAAATTATCGAGAATAAGGAGGATTATAACATAACCGGCCGCTGCTGCTCCCAGCGAATAGAGTGCCCTTTTCACTGGAAGTTTAACCGTAATTTCATCCGCTCTTTCATTCGGCATTTCAGATGAGATCCGCCCCCATTTTCTCCATCCGTAGACACTTACAACAACATAATAGAACTGAAGGATAGCTGCCGCATACAGAGATGAGTTAAAGAAAACTACAATATACATAAGAGCAGAGAGGGCACCTACTATCCACATTGCCCTCTTCTGCCTTATCTCTAGGATTACATAAACAAGTCCGGTAATTGCTCCGGTTATCTCAATCCAGTTCATCAGAATCTGAAAGTTGCCTTTAGCATAAAATTAATACCTGCCTGAGGGTATAACCCCTCCTCAACATAAGGGGTTGAACCATCGGCAAATTTAGCCATATAAACCCAGGCATTTGAAAAATATTTGCTGTTAAGGATGTTATCAACAAAAAGTCCTAACTCAAGTTCAGAGCTTCCTTTTATCTTAAAGTTTTTTATTCCTTTAAGTCCCATAGTGAAATATGCCGGTACAGACCTATCTTCATTAGATGTATTATCATAGTATTGTTTGCCCACGTGTTTTCCATAAATGGAAACTGACGAGGAGGTTGTTGGTAAGAGAGTAACCATACCCATACCCACAGAAGATGGTGAGTATGGAAGATTTGTACTCTCAAAAAATTCACTCATCTGGGGAAGTGGGTTCCATTCATCCTGATTGTCATAGAGATCAGTCCAGTGTGTGTAATTTTTAATTTTATTTATACTTAGCGAAAGATTTCCCTCTAGCTTGAGAATTGAGACAGGGGACCATGCTGCTGCAAATTCTACTCCTCTTCTGAATGAGACAGGCACATTTTCCTTTATTACATAGCCCGTTTCACTTAACCTTCCGGTAGGTACAAGCTGATCTTTGTACTCCATGAAGTACACGTTTGCAGAGAGAGAGAAATTATTATCAGAATAAGAGTATCCGCCTTCAAAGTCAAGAAGTCTTTCCGGTTTTATAAGATCTGCCTTTCCAGCCTTAATAGACTCTTTTATATCTGCTCTGCCCGGCTCCTTTCTTCCAATTGATGCTGATATAAAAAATTTGGAACTGCCTGTATTATAGGTCAAACCGACTTTAGGATTAAAGAAGTTATACCTCATATTGTACTCCAGAGATACAAAATCCTTGTCTTCGCCTATGAGAGAGTAGTTAATGCTTCTGTATTGAATATCTGCAAAGGCAATTAAATTTTTGGTTACATTTAACTCTGCTCTGGCAAAAACTGAAAAATCTCCCTTAAATCCATTGTTGTAGTACCATTCATAATCATCCGGTATGCTTTGGTTCCACATCGACCAAATCAAGTTTCCAAAGTGTGCTCCGTCGTAATATGAATATGCTATTCCGCCGGTACCTTTTACAGCACCTTTTGAATACTGGAGCGTTGAAGAGATAGCATAGTAATCATTTTCTAAAGCCTGTCTTACGATGACATCTGAGCGTTTATATTCTTTTTCGTCAATTAATTGAGGGGTAATCCCGTATTCAGAAAACTTTCTGTTTTCCTTATAATTTTCATAGTAACCGGCTCCGTTTGTGTAATGCAACACGTTGTTCCATGTTAAACCTTCTGACAACTCTCTTGTTATGAGCATTTGAACATGATGCTGGGTATAATTGTCTGTTTCGTTTTCATAATATCTGGGATTACCTGCTTCATCATGATAGAGACCTGCCGGGTTGTACCTTCTGTCGATCTCCATCATCTCTCTTGAGACTCCCTCCCAGGTTATACCTGTTGCCTGATCTCCGTAAATATAGTTAAGGCGAATGGCGGTTTTCCCTTTGAACCAGCCTGCTGTTGCAAATAGAGATGACAAATCACTTTTTGCATTTCTGATGTATCCCTTGCCCATGCTTCTGGAGTATCTTATATCGAAAGATAGACCACTTGGTCGCAAGCCTGTACCTGCACCTACAGAGGATGTATAGCTGCTGAAACTTCCTGCACCTATCTCGGCAATACCATATGAATCTGGAGAGGTAAAAAGTGTCCGGAGATTTAAACTAGCCCCGAATGCACCCGGACCATTTGATGATGTTCCCACTCCTCTTTGTAACTGAATATCCTGTATAAATGAGCTAAACGCAGGTATGTTTACCCAGAAAACCTCCTGAGATTCGGCATCATTCATAGCAATACCATTTACAGTAACATTTGTCCTTGATCCATCGCTTCCCCTTACTCTCATGGACGAATAGCCAAGACCGTTGCCACCCTCTGTTGAGGTAACCACTGAAGGCAAAAGCGAAAGAGCCATGGGAACCGACTGGACAGGAGAGAGTCTCCTGACCTCTTCCGGACCAAGTTCAGAATGGCTTACAGGTGTGTTTTTCCCGGCCCTCCAGGCCTCCACTACTACACTGTCAAGTTTATTGATTAATGTTTTCTCCTTTTGCCCGTTTTGCTGAGCAAGGACCAATAATGGTGAGAAAAATACCCCGCACAATAAAGCTAATCTTTTCATTTAAAATTATTTTATATGCAGGGGGATACAGAGACACAAGGATTCGCTTTCCCTACGCCGGCATTATCCGGATCAGGTGAAAAGGGTGTGATCTCAGCCCTAAAGGGCACCCCCAAGCATTAGTTAATGCAGAGCAAAGATAAATAAAATTCTACCTGTGGAGCAAATATTCGTACATTTGCGCTTGGTGGGTCGCTCTGCCGCTCTTCTTTTTTGAAGGGAGGAAAGTCCGGACAGGAAAGAGCAAGACTCTGTGGAAAGCACAGCTGGGGGTAACTTCAGGCAGATCGTAACAGAAAACAACCGCCCTCTTGCAGGGTAAGGGTGAAAATGCGGGGTAAGAGCCCACAACCGATGGTGGCGACACCAGCGGGGTACGAACAGTCTCCTGCAAGGCCAAGTATACCGGCAGTTAATGGCTGCTCGTCAGTTGCCGGGGGGTAGGCTGCATTAGATAAATGGCAGAGACCTTCAGGGGTACAGAATCCGGCTTACAGACCCACCTTTTTTTTCAGAACAGAGTAGGATGATCCTCGTCAAACCTTTTAAGAACAGTTGACACAATAGCCTCCCTGCAAAATTTTGCCTGAGAACTTACCTTGTATCGTTTACAGTAGAGCTGAATAGCCTCTAACTCCTTATCATTAAAAAGGATTGTCTTACGGTGGCGCCTTGGAGCCTTGTTTCTATCTTTTTTCAAGTTTCTGCTCTAGTATAGATTTGTAACCTGGGATTCCGTTAAGTGGATAGTTTTTAGCTGCTACATCCAGCCACTCAAGGGCGAGATTATACTCCTCCATCATCTCCAGAGCTACTGCAAGATTAAATGCAGCAGATGCTCTTTTAAGCGGGGTTGCCTCATCAGTTAGATTCAGCCATATATCCATAGCCTCTTTCCACTTAAACTCCTGTGAAAATCTGAATGCATCTGACCATGGTCTTGCATCATAAGTGTATAGATATCTCTCAACAGGCAGCCATGTATCAAAGAACCTTGAGGAGAAAGTACTTCCCAGTTTTTTAGAAATTTCATGCATGGATGAGTACAGCCTTGAAGCTACCACTTCATCTTTAAGGTCCATTCTGGTAATCACCTCCCAGTAAATTGTATCGGCAACTTCTCTGCGAAGAATCGGATTCCCTGTAAAACCATCGTAAAGCCCCACCTCCATATTAAAAGGGAGAGATACGTATGTCAAACCTGCGTTGGTTTCTGGGTTTTCTCCTGTAAGTTTGTAGAGTTGCATTATCCCCATGTCTAGACGCTCTATGACAAAAATCAGATCTGAAGCAGAATTCAAAGAGAGAGATTTTATGTATGAGGGATTATCCAGCTCACTTCTGTCTGAACCTGTCTGATTAAAAACTTTTATTGCCCCAGTATCCAGTTTGAGATTTGATTCAAGACCCTCTGCAAGCCCTATTGCCATATTAAGCATAATGAGAGAGTCTGAGGTAAAGCGCTCTTTCTCTATAACAACAGAATCCTTAAGAGCATCTGTTGATGAAAACACTGCGATACTTCTATCAATAATATCAACCTGGAATTCTGCCGGAACACGTTGATCAATATTGAAAAACTCTACAACCGGGCCGCAGGATTGTATTACTATTGCGGCAAATATGCCCGTAAGGGCAACAGATAGTTTACTTTTTTTCATAATCTACAAATATTCCCAGAATTTCTTCATTACATCGTACAGGATATCAGACTGGTAACGGACACGAAGAGGCTCATCGCTCTCCTCCTGAGTTACCTCAAGCTCCATAATGTACGGCGCATTCATTTCATAAATGCAACCCTTGTCAAGATTTCTTAATGCTCTTTCAACACTCTCCCTTATTTCCAGGTTAACAACCTGTGGAGATTTACTCATGGCGCATGTGCGTCCATATGCATATTTTGTTTCAACTGTCTCTATAGCCCCAAAATTTTCATAAGCCTCTTTACAAGCCATGTTATCTCCAGAAAGGAAAACAACCGGAACTCCAAACTGAGCAGCGTAAAGTGCATTAAAAGCTGCTTCAAAAAGAGGTTTGCCGTTAATTCTAAAGTCCAGTACCTTCAGAGACATCGTGTGTGAAAGAGTTCCCATTTGCTCCCCTGCCCTGGCATGAGCACCTATAAACATAAGAGCGTCAAAGGTTGAGTCTATTCCCAGAACCATTGTGTGAGGAGTTCCGGGAACACGCCCCTTTGTGAGCTTTACTCTTGGATCAAGAAGCAATGGATTAACATTGATATTTCCTGCGTGACCATCTCTCACAATAATCTCTGTTGCCCCGGCAGCAAATGCTCCAGCTACAGCTGCGTTAATTTCACCTGTAAGAATATCACAGTTCCTGTCAAAATGCGCATGGCCAGGATAAATCTCATCCCAGTTAACAACGTTCGTGACACCCTCAAAATCAACCTGAATCATTATTTTTAGTCCCTTACCGCTTTTTCCTGGAAATAATTGGTCCCTGTTTGTGCTCATGATTCAGATTTTAAATATTTAACATTACATTTTCATTCCACCACAGACAGAGATAACCTGTCCTGTAACATAAGAAGATAGTTCAGATGCAAGGAATGTACACACATCAGCAACATCCTCAGGTTTTCCACCCCTTCTGAGTGGAATTTGCTCTGCCCACTGCTTCTTCACATCTTCAGGCAGCTTGTCTGTCATCTCAGTTATTATAAATCCCGGAGCAACAGCATTTGCTCTTACACCTCTTGATCCCAGCTCTTGTGCAATAGATTTTGTTAAGCCTATCATACCTGCCTTAGAGGCAGAGTAGTTTGACTGTCCTGCGTTACCACCAACTCCCACAACAGAGCTCATATTAATTATGCTTCCGTTCCTTTGGCGCATCATTACAGGAGTAACTGCATGAACAAAATTAAATGCACTTTTAAGATTAACATTAATTACGGCATCCCACTGCTGTTCACTCATCCTCATCATTAATCCGTCCTTTGTGATTCCTGCGTTATTTACAAGAATGTCAATCTTCCCAAATTCTTTAACAACCTGCTCTACGACTGCGTGAGATTCGTCAAAGTTTGCTGCATTTGAAGCGATGGCAAGTGCCTTAACACCAAATGCTTCAATCTCAACTTTAGTCTTTTCTGCATTTTCATCAATATTCAAATCTGTGAAGGCAACGTTGGCCCCTTCTGATGCGTATTTTAATGCTATAGCTTTTCCGATTCCTCTCGCAGCTCCGGTTATTAGGGCTACCTTTCCGTCAAGTAATTTCATCTTTATCAAAAATTTATTAAATAATCATTTAAAAAATCCGTGCGGTGAGATCATACTCCCCTGCACTTTCAATTTTTGCCTCAACAAATGTACCAATAATATCTTTTGTTAAAAAACCTTTTGGCAACTCGCTTTTTCCTATAAGTATCTCTCCGTCCACCTCCGGACTCTCCTTTCTGCTTCTGCCCACATAAACAGTTTCGTCTTGTGAATCTATGAGCACTTTTTCAACAGAGCCTACCCTTGCAAGATTATGATTTAAGGAGATACCTGACTGTAACTCCATGAGCATCTCGTAGCGTTCCTGCTTCTCTCTGTTTCTTATAGTATCTTTGAGGTTAGTGGCTCCCCATGTTCCCTCCTCTTCTGAGTAAGTAAAAGCTCCTAGTCTTTCAAATTTTGCATCCTCTACAAAGCTCATCAACTCCCGGAATGCTCGTTTATCTTCGCCCGGATGTCCCACTATCATAGTAGTCCTTAACGATATACCCGGAACTCTTTTTCTGAATTTGTCCACGAGCTCTCTTGTCCCGGCACCGTCAATTGAACGCCTCATGTTTGCAAGGACCCTGTCATTAACATGCTGAAGAGGGATGTCAAGATATTTGCAAACCTTATCGTTCGAAGCCATCACATCCAGAACATCATCAGGGAAACCTGCAGGATAGGAGTATAAAAGCCTGATCCACTCAATGCCTTTGATGATACTTAGCTTTTCCATTAATTGGGCCAGTCTCCTCTTTTTATAAAGATCTAGCCCATAATAAGTTGTGTCCTGCGCAACAAGAATTAGCTCTTTTACACCCATTGAGGCAAGATTTGAAGCCTCTTCAAGGAGTTTCTCCTCAGGAACAGATGTATGTGAACCCCTGATTAAAGGAATTGAACAATAGGAGCAAATCCTGTCACATCCTTCGGAAATTTTTAAATATGCGTAATGTGAAGGTGTTGTAAGAAAACGTTGTGTCTCCAATTTCTGACACCACTCTTTTCCAAGCGCCTTAAGGACAGACTTCGCATCAAATGCACCATAGAATCCGTCTACTTCTGGGATAGAATCTTCAAGTTCAAGCAAATATCTCTGTGAAAGGCAGCCAAACACGTGCACCTCTTTTATATACCCTCTCTCTTTAGCATCTACAGCTGAGAGTATTGCTTCAATACTCTCTTTTTTTGCATCTTTAATGAATCCGCAGGTATTAATCACAACAGCGTCAACTTTTGCAGATACCAAATCCTCTCCCTCTGTAGATATGACAATACCAGAGTCGAAGATTTGTTTTAAAAGGTGCTCTGAATCTACTCTGTTCTTCGAGCAGCCAAGGGTAACCAGCTGAATTTTTCTTACAGTCATTCAGCAGATTCCTCTTCTCCCTCAACTACAAAATCAAGTGATTCAAACTCCTTGAGATTATTGTACCACTCAACAACCTTCTTCATATGTGATATATAGAATCGATCACGATCATAATCCGGAAGAACCTCTTCAAAAAAAGATTTGAGTTTTGCCGGATCTGATTTACCGGAAGGAGCGTTTTCTTCGCCAAGATTGCTTTTCATTTTCCCAAAGAGCTCCTGAAGCTTTACATCTCCTTCATCTGTAAAGACAGATATATCAGACAAAGAAGAGAGTTTGGCACTCATTCCGCATACCATTCTCTTCTTGTCAGAAATTGCCTCTACTACCACTCCCGAATTTGCCTGAGCAACATATTTAAAAAGTCCCGGATAACCGGATACGGTCAATATTTTCTGTAAATTAGTCTTCATCCTGTAACTATACTTTTGATTATTAAACTATTCCTCTATCTTTTTTAATTTTTTCGTAAGCCTCATTAATCTTCTTGAATTTCTCCTCAGCAGATTTCTGGACATCTGACCCCAAGCTTGAAACTTTATCAGGGTGGTGTTTTATTGCCATCCTCTTGTAAGCTTTTTTTATCTCTTCATCAGATGCATTTTTATCTATCTCAAGTACCTGATATGCGGCATCAACACCCTTATCAAACATTGCAAATATGGATTCACCATCATGAAATGGAATCGAGAGTGAGGCTGAGATTTTTCTCAGCATTAACAGCTCATCACTGCTTACATCTCCATCTGCCCTTGCAATTCCTGTTAAGTAATGAAGCAATTGCAATCTTGTTGCAGAATTCGTATTGGCTCTTATCTGAGCACAAACAGACTCAATGTTGACATCCTGTTTTAACAGATCCCTTAATAGCAAAACCGATTCTGCTGCTGCATCCTCTCCAAAGTTTTCCGAAATGAATCTCTTTACGTAATCAAGCTCACTCTTGAGAACTCTTTTATCCGCCTTCATAATGGCAGATGAGAGCACCAGAAGTGATACCATAAAGCTATTCCTCTGCTCTGCTCCGGTATATGCAACTCTTCCTCCCCCAGTTAAACCTGATGTCTCTCCCTTATCAAAAAAAGAGCCCAGTGCAAAACCGAGCAAGCCCCCAATCGGCCCTCCAAGAGCCCATCCGAGAGCTCCTGTTATCCATTTTCCGTAACCCATTAAATTGTTGGTTTAATACCTGTTTGACTTAAAATTTCCATAACCTGAGGCATAATTGCCCTTTTTCCATCTGCAAAGATAACGAAATCTGCCATTTTAACTCTTTTCTCGTCACTCCACTGTCTGGACATCCGCTCTCTGACCAGCTCCTCTGGAATTGAATCTCTCTTGATTACTCTTCTTATCCTCTCCTCTTCTGGTGCAACTACTACTATAACCTTGTCCGCAATTGAATGAAATCTGCGTGTCTCCAGAAATATTGCAGATTCATAAATTACTGCTGTATGCCCTTCACTCTCTCTTTCGTCTCTCCACAGACAGAAATCTTTTAATACCTCAGGATGAACAATCGAATTCACCTTATTGAGTAAATCTGGATTTGAGAATATTTTGGATGCCATTACATCTTTTTTGACACCCACATCAGCTAGAATCTCCTCTCCAAGAAGTTCCGCCAGTTTTTTTACTAAACGAGTATTTGACCTGTAAAGCTCTTTTGCTCTAAAATCTGCTATATATGCCGGCAAGCCAAGAGACGACATAAGTCGTACAAGATACGACTTACCGCTTCCTATCCCTCCTGTAACGGCAAAACAAAACATTTTATATTATTTAAGAGAATCCGCAACTTCACTTTTAACCTCAACAAAAGGGGGATCTGCCCTCCACGATAAAATCTCCTTGTGATCTCCTGAAAGTTTTACTTTCACTACTCCGTTAACAGACGTTTCAAACTCATGAAAATCAATCTCTAAAATAAATGATCCTTCTTCAACAGGCTCTTTCCCAAATTTCTCACTGTAATAAAACATAACCTCAGAAGGATGAGCCTTTAAGTTGACATTTTGAGGTAAGTTAAGGAAAACAAGGGGAACAAGTTGACTTTTTTCCACATATCTTACCACATCAAGAGAAAATCTTATGTCCGGCTGAGAAAAACGAACTCCGTTTATGGGCACCAATTCTGTCATACCCTCAAGTGAAAGTGAGAGATTTTCGTGTTTTACAGGTTTGGTAACAACAGAATCAATCTGAGTTAAAAGAGAACTTTCACCATAAAGGATTACTGAATCTGGTGTAATTTTTGGTTTGGAACCAAAAGTATATTGAGGTGAAAAAGAGATTGAAAAATTCGTCTTTACAGGAACCTTTTTATTAGTTTGTCCGGGGAAGATAAAGAACAGAGTGTCTGTTGCAAAGGATTCAACAAAAACTGTATTTCCTAACGACTGGATAAGCTTGTCGTTAATATCTTTAACCAATATATAGAAGCCATCCTTAACCCCCTCTCTTTTTCTAAAATATCTTC
Organism: Bacteroidales bacterium; assembly: GCA_034003005.1. Lineage (GTDB taxonomy): Bacteria > Bacteroidota > Bacteroidia > Bacteroidales > UBA932 > Bact-08. The sequence goes on along the minus strand of JAVEZL010000001.1, from coordinate 73,180 downwards.
TTTCCGCTGAAACTCTGACTCTACTTTCGTTAGAGGTGAAACGATGCTGCAAAATATAAAAACCTGTTGCCTTACCCCTAACAATTAATAGATTTTCAGAATCAGCCTCAGAACTTCTGCCCTCTATACCGGCTTCGGCAACTACACGATACTGCATATAAACAGTGTAGTTTTCTGACAACTTATGTATTGACCATATAATAAAAGCAAGAAAGAGACAGAACAAAAACAATAAGATTTGTCTGCCCCTTTCATAGGAGATATTAAATATCTTAAGCTTTATCATGATAAAGCCTTTTAGTTATTTCTGAGGGATATCAGTAATATCTTTAACAATTGAAGATTTATCAACCTTAATTTTAACATTGCTGTCAACTTCAAGGAGTATGAAACTTTCATTATCGTTAACCTCGGCAACTCTTCCGTAAACGCCACCGGCAGTAATCACTTTATCACCCTTCTTAAGGGACTGGCGAAACTTAACAAGCTCCTTCTGTTTCTTCTGTTGTGGACGTATCATAAAAAAGTACATCACAACGAAGATGAGACCCATCATAATAAGAAAAGTCCAGTTTGATCCTGCAGCTGCAGGTTGTGCCTGTAAAAAAGTTAAAAAATTCATTTTATCTGTTTGTTTAATTTATTACAAAAATAATCATTCCGGCGAACCCACCAAACCTCTTCCCCTCTTCTCAACCTTGCCATCAGCAGTCAGTCCTGCAATTACCTTATCAAGGATTCCATTGACAAAGACTTTACTGTTAGGTGTGCTAAAGTACTTTGAGAGTTCTACATATTCATTAATAGTCACCTTTATGGGAATATCATGAAACTCAACAGCCTCAGCAATACCCATTACAATCAAAGCAATATCAGTTGCTGCCAGTCTCTCTTTATCCCAATTCTGAAGATATCCGCTCATCAGCTCAACATACTTTGAATAGTTGAGCATAGATTTTTCTATAAGTTTTATTGCGTAATCTCTGTCATCATCCTTAAGGAACAATGATGGATGTTTAACTTTTGAGCTCTCCTTAAGAGTAGAGAGTCTCTTTGTTATAACATTGATTACATATTCCAGGTCATCTATCCAATACAAGGATAGATCTTCAAGAATAGCATGTAAATCATCATTTTCCTCTAACTCCTCTTCAAAAAACCTAATCAGAAAGGAGAGGTCATATTCGAAAGAGGACTCTGAACTTTCCATGTATTCTGTGTAATAGTCAGAACTGGTGACTGAAGCCAGGATCTTCTTAACCAGCGGTTGATGTTCATTCCATAACAGACCCCTTTTTTCGCAAAATTCTGTAAGCTCTTTATTGTCTTCAAGTTTTTGGATAGCCCTATTTTCAACAAAGCGCATATTAGGATTCTTCTCATCCTCTGTAGGATGGAATTTTTTTAACCCTGTTTCAATTTTAGAATAAGCAATTTTCTTCAATGCAACAGGAAGAGATAGAATAAAATAGTACAGTTCAAGACTCTTTTCACAACTTGACATTAATTCATTCTGCGCACCTGTTAAGGAGATTGTCTCCGAACTTACTCTTCCGAAAAGAGTTTTAAAAACCTTTACTCTTATTAGTCTTCTGTTGATCATAAATTTTATTCAATAAGCAAATATTTTACAAAGATAGGTTTTTGTGCACAAAAAATAATTTTATCTTTGTCAGGCAAATCTAAAATGAACTAAAATGTACTTCGAAGACTTTGACATTAACGATTCACAGGAGAGAAACGGGGACGATGTTTTTTCAAAACCGGTGAGAGCTGGAAAGCGCACCTACTTCTTTGACGTAAAGGCAACCAAGAATAATGATTACTACCTCACAATTACAGAAAGCAAAAGAAGGCTGGACCGTGATGGTAGATTCGTTTACGATAAACACAAAATATTCCTTTACAAGGAGGATTTTGAAAAATTCTCTCAAGGTCTCGAAGAGATAATTAAATATATAAGAGATAATGCACCTCAGACTGTTGAAAAAATTTCAAAAGAGGGTCCCGGATCATTTTCTGATGTAAACTTTGAGGAGTTGTAAACAATTCTATAAAAACGACAAATTAAACAAGAGAGCCGGAGTTATAAAACTCCGGCTCTCTTATTATCAGAAAGATTTTTGAAATCAAATCAGAGGTACCAAGCAGATTCGAACTGCTGTACACGGTTTTGCAGACCGCTGCCTAACCACTCGGCCATGGTACCGGTTAGGGGATGCAAATGTATGAAATATTTTTATACATCCAAAACTAAAGTTCCCACACCAGCATTCTTACTGCATCCACAGAGTATCCGCATAACTTCCGGAGTTTTTCCTCCTCGCTCACTGTGTTCGCTGTGGCGGAGACTCCTTCAGTTTTCATCTGGCAATCTTGCTGCATTCACAGATTAGTCCGCATAACTTCCGGAGTTTTTCCTCCTCGCTCACTGTGTTCGCTGCGGCGGAGACTCCTTCAGTTATGCGGACTAATCTGTGAGAAGGATATGCAGTAATCTCTGCTAGAAATAGTGAAACACGGGCGGCCGCAACTTGCTAACTGTGTGCTCGTTGACACTTTATCCGAGGGGTGACCCCTCGGGTTAATTGTCATTGCGTACTTAATCAGCGTGTTACAGCCATAGGGGCTCAGGCCGTCTTCCGCAGATTTAAATGGTGCTGCGCGGTTTATACGGCCTTCGGCCGAAAAGCGAGCTCAAGAGGTTGCGGTGTTGGGTGGCACGAACCTTCATCGACCTCGTGATGAGCTAATTACAAAACGCAATTTATTGACTATGAAAGATTTGTATTTTGAAACACTATGTTTTTCAACCCTATAGAGGTTCGTCCCACCCAAGCCTGTTTTCGTCAGTGAAAAGTAATATAACACTCTTCCCCAGTCATCAGGAATAGATTACTGTGCTGTTATTCCCTTTTTACGGTTCATGTTACTCACCAGTATGCCTGAAACAATAAAGGCTAGTCCTGCAATTGTCAAGAGAGTAATTCTTTCTCCCAATACTCTGTTAATTATTAAAAATGAGAGCATCGGAGCCAGGTAAATCATTTGAGTGACTACAACCCTGTTTGATGCTAAATTCAGAGCCTTGTTCCAAAGGATAAATGTTATGCCCATCTCAAACAGACCAACGTATATAGCGGCATATAGAGGAACCCCGATTTGAACTGGCTCCGGAAATATAATAAATGCGATAAGAAGGTAAAGAGATCCGGCCAAAAAATTTCTAAAAAGCTCTTCAACAGGTTCCTTTGAAGTGTCAATTTTTAACATCCAGTAGACAGCCCATATAACTGTGCTTGTTAATATAAATGCTATTCCTGCTAAAGACAAAGTTCCCGATGCATCGGCACCATCATTAAGTGAAAGCATAACTATTCCGGAAAAACTTATCAGCACACCCAGAGCCTGAATTAACCCTATTTTTTGTTTCATAAAAATAGCCATCAGGAGTATAAGGACTATCTGCCACGAGAAATTCATAGGTTGTGCTATTTGTGCCGGTAACAGAGAATAACCCTTGAAGAGTATCAAATAGTATATAAAAGGATTCATTGCACCTTGCCATGCAGAACTTATAATAACCTTCCTGTGTTTTAGAGTTTTAAGAGCACTTAATAAATTTCCATTATAACCAAGATATATTGTGAAGACAACAAGGGCTGTAAGAGATGAAATCAGTAACAGAGTGACTGCACCCATCCCAGCCAGTGCCAGTTTGAAAGCAGTTGCCACTGTGGCCCAGAAGAAAACCACAAATGATGCCATTGTCACAGCTCTTTTCTGGTTACTCATTTTCCAATCTCGGGTTTAATAAATGGTCTGCCTGTTGTAATAATTTACCCTTAAGCAAGGGGTGGAGTTGTGAACTGTTAGTGAAACTTCTGACTAATTCTGCAGCTCTCTCCTCTCTTTGTCCGTATAGCAATGCCTGTAGCCAGTTTCTTGGGAAAAAGATATCGCCTGTTCTCTGAATCTCCGGAAGGATTTCTAAAGCAGGAGTGATATAGTTTACTGCATCTTTTGACCTTGAGTAGTGACACAAATAGGTCAGAGCACTTGAAGTCCATGGCTCGACTACTCTATTCTCCTTTTTTAAGAGAGTCCTGAAGAGTGAGTCTCTCACGGCTTTATCAGGGGAGAGCGCGGGGTATATAAAGCAGAACTCCTCTCTTCTGTCCTTTCCGTTAATGTAGGTAAGTGCTAGTTTTCTTATCTCATCGTACAACAATGGATTTCTGAGGGCTGACTCGTAGGCCAGATTGATAAAATCTCTTTCGCTAAGTTTAATCCCGGGATATTTGCCGGGATTCTCGAGAATATCAAAGAAAAGTTTTGCCCAATCTTCACCCCAGGCAAAACGAACCAGAGACCTGAAAGCTGTTAATCGTAAGTCCTCGTTTTTTGCAGATAACGAGATTATCCATAAGGCGTCTGCAGCTTTTTGTGATGCAGATGTTCCATGTAAATATCTGATATTTACTGAGGCGAGGTAATTAACTGCCCTGCTAAATACAATTTTTTCATTCTCAATAACTAACATATCGCAGATAGCTTCAGAAAATTTTTCAGGTTCAATATACCCTGCCGCCATGTTCTCGTACAGTGTTATTAATAAAGAGCCTCTTGTCAATGGTGTAAAAAAAGGCAATCTCTTCAGCAGCATATCTGTATTTAAGGAGTTTGTTATAAAAAGACCATATGCCTTGCCGTCAACATTAGGGTATATAAATCCATCCTCAGATACTATATTGAGTATCTCCTGCTCCCACTCTAATCCTCTGTTAAAAGGATCTTTCTGCACCAATTTAACACCTCCGTTCTCAACCTCAGATATTATATATTCAGGTCTGCCCCTCTCCTTAATCCATACATTGCTCCAAGTTTTAAGGTCAGTTTCAGTGTAGCTGTCCAGTATCTCAATAAGATTGTCCCAGGTAGCATTAGAAAAAGCATATTTTTCAAGATATTCTTGTATGCCTTTTCTGAAATTCTCCTCTCCTATCAGCTTTACCATCATATCCATAACAACTGGAGCCTTGTTGTAGATTATATTTCCATATACCAGTCCCGCATTATTAAGGTTGTCGAGAGGTTGTTGAACAGGATTTGCTCCCATTGTGCGGTCCTCTTCATATGCAGGAGGAAAATAGCTGTCTGTAAATGCCAGATCATGGTCCATTTCCGGAAACATAGGAGTTACCATTCTGGCAGCAAACCAGTTTGCAAATACCTCTTTTGTCCAGACGTCGTCAAACCACTTCATGGTCACATAGTCTCCAAACCACATATGGGCAGTCTCATGAGCAATCAGCTTAGCCCTTGCAAATCTCTCTGCTATTGTAGGATTTTCGCCGGTGAAGAGGGTTCTGTCTGCGTAAAGGGTGGCTCCGGCGTGCTCCATTCCCCCATATTGGAAGCCAGGAATGATTGCTATGTCGTATTTTAAAAATGGATAAGATATTCCTGTGTAATCTTCAAGCCAACTAAGAGAAGAGAAAATTTGAGAGCCGATTGTGTCGCACTGCGCGACTCTGTATGGGAGAGTCTCTCTGTGGAAAATTGTGATACTTCTTCCTGCAGATGTCACTTTATGCTCACTGAATTTCCCTGCAACAAATGAAAACAGATATGTAGGTAAGGGATCAGAAGGGGCAAATTTTACATTATCAGAACCGATTTCAGCAGACGGAGCGTTTGACATAGCCACCCATCCGTAGGGCAAATCAAGTGAAAGTTCGTATACCGCCTTTATATCCGGTTGGTCAAAACATGGAAAGAGTGTTCTTGCCCTGTCCGGAACCAGAAGTGTATACAAAAAATCCTCTCGCCTGTTTAATGATTCTTCACCAGCTATAAAATCAACTGAAACTTCGTTTTTCCCATTTTTCAGTCTACTCTTACTTATAACAAGGTGTTCATCGACAATCTCCGGTTCAGACTCAACACCATTAATAACAAGCTTTTTAACAGGCATTAACGAATCGTGAAGAAAATCGAGATATACAATTTCACGGTTATTAAGGTTAAAGGTTATCTGGACCTTAGCATGGACTAACGAATCAATATTTTCCGGAATAGAAAAATGGAGTTTATATCTGACTTGAGAAATATTATTAAATCTATTTACGGCTAACTCTTTACTCACACCTGCTCCCGGCTCGTTTAAACCAGATGTACATCCTGTAAACAGGACAACAATTAGTATGAGTAAAAATCTGCTCATTAAAGAGAGATGTCTGATGAAAGCAGCAATTCAAGCCATTTTCTGTCTATCTCGTCAAAATCGTCAAGTTTATCAGAATCAATATCCAAAACTGCAATAACCTTTCCTTCTCTTATTACAGGAACAACAATTTCTGACTTAGATAGTGAGCTGCAGGCAATGTGCCCCGGAAACTTATCAACATCAGGTACAATTGTTGTCTGCTCCGATTTCCAGCAAGTTCCGCAAACTCCTCGTCCATAAGCAATTCTTGTACAGGCAACAGGTCCCTGAAAAGGGCCCAAAACCAGAGAAGAACCATGAGAAGAGGCCTCTTCCCTAACAATATAAAATCCAACCCACCAGAAGCCAAAAGCCTCTTTAAGTGCTGCCGATATATTTGCCATGTTTGCGACAGAATCGGTCTCCCCATGGGTAAGAGAGAGAATCTGAGGTATTACAGATTCATAAATTTTATCTTTATCACCATTGGGAACAAAAATTGATTCCATAACTATTTAAATTTCATAAATCTATTCAACATAAAGCACCAATCCCTTAAGATATTCTCCTTCAGGATGGTAAATATTTACAGGATGATCAGCCGGCTGTGTAAGTCTGTGAATAATCCTAACCTTTCTGCCTGTTGATGCAGCTGCTGAAAAGACTGCCTCTGCAAAGGCTGTTTTATCAACCACCTGAGAACAGCTGTAGGTAAAAATAATTCCACCGTGTGAAATTCTTGATATTGCGGCAGCATTGAGTCGCTGATATGCCCTAAGCGCATTCTGAAGGGCCCCTCTGTGTTTTGCAAAAGCAGGAGGATCAACAATCATTAAATCGTATTCATTATCAGATGAATTCTTTAGAAATTCAATCGCATCAGCTGTTACCGGCTTATGTTCTGCCTCTTCTGCAATCTTACCCGCCTTTCTGTTAAGCTCAATATTCTTTTCAAGCATACTCATCGCTTTAGATGAGCTATCTACCGAATCTACTGAAGTAGCTCCGTTTGCAAGAGCATAAATTGAGAATCCTCCTGTATAGCAGAAAAGGTTTAGTACTCTCTTTCCAGCAGAGTATCTACCCAGAAGAGATCTGTTATCTCTCTGATCAAGAAAAAAACCGGTCTTTTGGCCATGTATCCAGTCAACAGAAAAAAGCAGTCCGTTTTCACTTACTACCTCTTCACCTTTACCACTGCCCAAAAGATATTTATCCAAGAGCTCAAGTGAAGCTTTAAAAGGTGCTGTTGATGAACTCTTATCGTAAACCGCATCCAGTTTTTCTGCATAAAGCCCTTTAAGAGCAAGAGCAATCTCCTCTCTGGCAATAAACATACCCGCTGAGTGTGCCTGCATAACTGCTGTCTTTCCGTAGATATCTACAATAAGACCTGGCAGCATATCTCCCTCACCATGAACAAGTCTGTAAGCGTTATTATCTTCTCTGATTACTCCAGCCCTCTCTCTCAGCAAATATGCCTCCGTCAGCCTCTCAAGCCAGAATTTTTTGCCTGGTTCTGTCTCCTCAAATGTAAGCATCCTTACTGCAATTGAACCCACCTGATAGTGTCCGTAACCTATTGTAGTACCAGATGCCGATACAACCTCTACCACATCTCCCTCAGCAACGTCTCCGTCAATTCTGGCAATTGCCCCTGAAAAGACCCACGGATGGAACCTAAGCAATGACTCCTCTCTTCCCCTTCTAAGTATTATTTTTCTTTTCATCATTAACTAATGGTTTTGGAGTACTAAGTAACTTTAGATACATCTGCCTGCATACCCAGGCATCAATAGCAGCATAATTAACCTGCGCATCAGAAAGCACCTCGGCCTCCCAATTTGAGAGCTGCTGAGATTTTGAGACTCTCACTCCTAAAATTATAGCAGCCATTTTTCTTACGCTCTTCTCCTTTATTTGCCAGCCCTCCCCTATTGATTGCAAATCGACAAATCCACGCGGGATAAATTTTATGTATCTCTGAAGCCCCCTGATATCCTCAGTAACTGCTGCTCCCACCTTAATGATTTTCTTAGTGGAGAGCAGTTTACAAAGAGAGTCAGGCATACCCAACTCGGTTAACCTGAAAATATATGCTCTGGTTCCACTTGAAAGCTGAAGCAGAGCAACACCATTTCTTCTTGAGTTGGCCTGAAATACCGGTTTTGTCTCAGTATCAAATCCAATTATCTTTTGACTTGACAAATAATCTATTGCGCTCTCAAAAGTGTTGTCTAACTTTTCAACTATAGTAACTTCACCTGTGAACTCTGCTGTTTTGAGCTTCTCTAACTCCTCAGGTGAAATGGTTGCTTTAAAGGTCATTTTGTCTCTGCTAATTTCATTATTCCGTATGTAGCCGGCAATCTTTTTTGTATCCTTTCAAGACTCTCAGCAGGAATTAAATCTTTTGAGAGCTCTTTTACTACGTATGTATCTTTAAGGCCTGCTATATCTCTTCCGTATTTAAAATCAAAGGTAAAACCACCTCTGGGATCAATGTTTTCAGAAGTTACCGATGGTCCAGGCAGACTTATATATGTCTTCAAACTACTCTTACCTTTTGACCTCTTAAGAAGTCCTGCCTCACGCAGCGCCTCATAGGTCTCAACTGCCACAAATTTTGAAGGATCAATAAAGTTAACCTCATCTGCAAGAAGCTCTCTGTAAGGATATTCATCTCCTCTGCGAAGCTCCTTTAGCTCCTCAACCATTACTTTCATTGTATCAAGCAGATAGGGATAATGGGTACAACCAAGAATAATATTCTCAATCTTAACTCCGCTATTTAGTAATCTAAATTTCTCAAGTAAGGAAACCAGGTGATATCTGGCATAATTACCTGGCGAATTAAGCTGAACATCCTTAATATCTCCATTTATATCTTTTATAAGCAACGCATTACCCAATTTATCAAAATTATAAGCATCAAATAGTGAGAGGTTGATAAACCCGTCACCATCACCCAGCCTGGGACCTCTGTACCCCTCTCTCACCTCAGCAGCCTTTAGGTCTGTATAGTCCGGCTCAAGGTCTACCGATTCAGCAAACCCAGATCCTGCCTGATTTACAACCAAAGGGGTAATTCCTCCCTTACTGTTAAAGACCTCCTTTATTGTTCTCTCGTAACCCCCGGATGAAATTGTACCCTCAGTTGCCATAACTCCTACAGCAGAAGCAGAGTCTTTGTTAACTAAAGAGTAAAGCTCCTCAACAGCTGCATTAATAACGCCTATAACCCTTGTCCCTGATTTTTCAGTATTAAGATAATCCTCCACCTCGTTAAGAGCATTTGCAGTTGCTGTGTTGCATGCAATAACTACAATTTTGGAGTTGACAGGCTCAGCTGTAAGGAATCTCGCATCATTAACAACCAGCTCCTTAAGAACATCTCCTTTTCCCTGAGCGTTATATATCCCGTACGGCATATTTACCTGATCTGCAAGAAAAACAAAATCTTCATTTGAAAAATCTGCAACACCGTCAGATCCAGGCTCCCCTGTCTCATTATTGAATTCATCAAGCGTAAGGAACGCTTCAAGAACTGTAAGACCACCGGTGCCGGAATCAAACATCCCCACCGGGGCATCAGCCCTCTGAGAACACGATAAAAGCGTAACCGAAACAATCAGCAAAAGAGATAAAAGTCTATTTGACATACCTAAACGTTCCATATTCTGATTTTATTATTGTTTGAGTCTCTTTTGACTCCTCAACCCTGCCCACAATTCTGGCATCAATACCAAAGCTTTCTGAAATTGAGATAATCTCAGCTGCAGTCTCACAGTTTGTGTATATCTCAAGCCTGTGACCCATGTTGAAGACTTTATACATCTCCTTCCACTCTGTTCCTGATTCTCTCTGGATTGCTCTAAACAGAGGAGGAACAGGAAACATATTATCCTTGATAACTGATAAACCATTAATAAAGTGAAGAATTTTTGTCTGACCACCTCCTGAACAGTGGACCATCCCGTTTATCTGCTCCCTGAATTTATCTAATATCTTCTTTACAACAGGAGCATAGGTCCTTGTAGGCGAGAGAAGCAGCTTTCCATAAGTCATTCCGCTCTCAGGTTCAACATCGTCAAGTTTAAGTGAACCTGTATAAACATATTCACGCGGAATCTCACTATCGTATGTCTCTGGAAACTTTTCTGCAACAATTGATGAAAACAAATCATGTCTTGCAGAGGTGAGGCCATTACTTCCGGTTCCTCCGTTGTACTCCTCTTCGTAAACAGCTTTTCCAAACGATGCCAGCCCTACAATCACATCTCCGGCAGATATCCTTGAATTATCAATCACCTTATCCCTCCTGATTCTTGCACACACAGTTGAGTCAACTATTACAGTTCTCACAAGGTCTCCCACATCTGCTGTCTCACCTCCGGTAAGTCTTATACTAACCCCGTATTCGCTCATTTTGGAGGCAAACTCCTCAGTTCCGGAAATAATTGCCGAGATTACATCACCGCTGATTTTATTTTTGTTCCTTCCTATCGTAGATGAGAAAACCATTTCATCAACAGCCCCTACACAGATGAGATCGTCCGTGTTCATAACAACTGCATCCTGAGCTATGCCCTTCCAAACGCTCATGTCGCCTGTCTCCCTCCAGTATGCGTAGGCAAGTGAACTTTTTGTACCGGCGCCATCGGCATGCATAACAAGCGCATACGCATCATCTCCGGTAAGGTAATCTGGAACAATTTTACAAAAAGCTCCCGGGAAAAGACCTTTATCAATCTTTTCAATTGCCTTGTGAACATCTGATTTAGAGGAGGAAACCCCCCTTATCGCATATTTTTTAGCCTCTGTCTCTTCTCTGAGCATATTTCAAAATTAAAATTTTTATCTTAAAAAGAGCAACTCTCTGTATTTAGGAAGTGGCCAAAGTTCGTCATCCACAACCATTTCAAGCTTATCAACAACATTCCGGATTCTCTCCATATATGGCAGAACAGTATTTGAATAAACCTTTGCCCTCTCAGAATAACTCTCAATAATATTCGCCTCCTTTCTGGCCTCAACCAGATTGTGAAAATCCTCTCTCAGTTGCTGAATATATCCAGATATCTTCTTTATTGCTATCAACTGCCTCTCAGACATAGTCTTATACTCTTCAGGGCCGAACAGATCCTTAATGCCTCTAACATTGTCAATCAATGTATTCTGGAATTTTATAGCCGTAGGAATTATATGGTTTATTGTAAGGTCACCTATCACTCTTGCCTCAATTTGTAACTTTTTGAGGTAGATTTCATTCATCACCTCGTATCTAGCCTCAACCTCCCTCTCGGTGAGTACCTCCATATCTTTCATCAGAGATATGCTCTTATCTTCAAGAAATGCCTTAAACGCCTCGGGAACATTTGAAATTGCCCTTAGGCCCCTTCTTGAAGCCTCCTCTTGCCACTCTTTACTATATCCGTTGCCCTCAAATCTAATTAATGCAGATTCAATTATGAACTCCCTGATTGTCTCCAGCAGTGCCTCGTCTTTAGACGCTCCACCTTCAATTCTCTTCAGTGCCCTCTCTTTAAAGAGAGTCAACTGCTGAGCAACTGCTGTATTGAGAATATACATTGATGACGCAACATTCACTGAAGAGCCCACTGCACGGAACTCAAATCTGTTGCCCGTGAATGCAAATGGTGACGTTCTGTTTCTGTCTGTATTATCCGGAAGAATTTCAGGAATCTTGCCCACAATATTGAGGCTATTGCTTATCTCCTGAGCAGAAATGTTATCAGATACCATCTTCTCAATAGAATCGAGCACCGATGACAGAGTCCTCCCTACAAACACTGACATAACTGCAGGAGGAGCTTCGTTTCCTCCAAGTCGGTGAGAATTGTTCAAACTGGCCACACTTGCCATAAGCAGATGATGGTGTTCGTAGACTGCCTTGATAACAGATACAAAGAAACTCAGGAATTGAATGTTCTTCCGGGGTGTCTTGCCCGGAGAGAGGAGGTTGACCCCCTTATCAGTAACGAGAGACCAATTGCAGTGCTTGCCAGAACCGTTAATTCCTGCGAAGGGCTTTTCGTGGAAAAGAACTTTTAATTTATGCCTCTTGGCAATTTTCCTCATCAGAATCATCATCATCAGATTCTGATCAACGGAAAGATTTGCCTCTGCGTGATATGGTGCAAACTCAAACTGGTTTGGAGCTACCTCGTTATGTCTTGTCTTAAGGACTACACCCAGCTTGTAAGCTTCAGTCTCAAAATCCTTCATAAAGGACATCACTCTTGATGGTATTGCACCAAAGTAATGGTCTTCAAGTTGTTGATCCTTGGCTGCAGTATGTCCTATAAGAGTTCTTCCACAAAGCATAAGGTCAGGTCTGGCTCTGAACAGAGCCTCATCTACAAGAAAGTACTCCTGTTCAATACCCAGCACTGCATTTACCCTGCATGCATTCTGATCAAAAAGATCAAGCAGTTCTGATGCTGCCTTATCAAGAGTTTGCAAAGACTTGAGGTGAGGTGTCTTCTGATCCAGCGACTCGCCGGTATATGATACAAAAACTGATGGTATGCAAAGAGTCTGATCGATAATGAATGCGGGAGATGTGGGGTCCCATGCACTATAACCTCTTGCCTCAAAGGTATTTCTTAATCCTCCGTTTGGAAAGCTGGATGCATCAGGCTCTTGCTGAACCAGTGCCTCTCCTCTGAAATTTTCAAAAACACCTCCGTTCTTTGACGGGTCAACAAAGGCCTCGTGTTTTTCTGCAGTGGCGTCTGTCAATGGATGAAACCAGTGTGTGTAATGAGTGGCTCCGTTCTCAACAGCCCACGCCTTCATACCTGAAGCAATCTGATTTGATACATCTCTTCCGATTTTCTTTCCTTCCGATACTGCATCCTGCACAGCGTCAAATGCCTCGGCAGAGAGGTATCTTCTCATCTTTTCGATATCGAAGAGGTTTTTACCAAAATACTCTGAAACCGGTTCCGTCTCAACGTAAAACCTTTCGGGCTTGTGCATAGAAAACTCATCTAGCGCCCTTTTTCTGAAGCTGCTCATATTATGTTCAAGGGGTTGGGGGTTATTTACGCGCAAATGTAACTAAAATTTGAAAACCCTGCCCCATTTTTATACATTTGCCAAACACAAATACAATCTTACAAAATGAAACCCGCTAAAGCTTTTGCAACATTTTTGGTAATGCTGGCCGCAACTACCGGCGCCTACGCTCAGAAGTCCATCAGGACATACATAGAGAATCTCAAGAAAGATACTCTTTTTAACACAGCAGTTGTAGGAATTATGGTAATGGATGAAAAGGGCAAAGAGGTTGCCTCCTGGAACCCCGATATGCCGCTCCTGACAGCCTCTACCATGAAAACCATATCCACGGGACTTGCCCTGAAAGTTCTTGGTCCTGATTTCAGATACAAAACACAGATAGGCTACACCGGATTTATTGAAAACGGCATCTTAAAGGGAGACCTCTACATCGTGGGGGGCGGAGATCCAACACTCGGTTCCAGAGATACTGTAGCTTATCAGATTGACTCAATTTTTGGAATCTGGATGGATGCTGTTAAACTTGCAGGTATTACCAGAATTGAGGGTAACATCATAGGAGATGACAGATACTTTGAGAACGAAATCGTTCCGGGAGGATGGGCAGTAAGTAATCTTGGTCCTTATTACGGAAGCGGAACTTCAGGCCTCTCATTTATGGAGAACCTCCAGGAGTTTACATTTAAATCAGGTGATAATATTGGAGATCCCGCTAAGTTTGTTTCAGTATGGCCACTTGTTCCCGGATTAAGAGTTGACAATAAAATCAGAACAGGTGCTCCGGGTAGCAGAGCACAAACAAACCTCAGGCTTACTGATATTGAAAGAGTAGTTAAATACTCTGGTTCAATTCCGTTTGGTGACAAACCAGTAGTGCTTACTGGCTCATGCAAGTTTCCTGCTGTGGCATGTGCAGAGGAGTTCAGAAAATTTCTTGAGGATGGAGGTATCAGAAGCAATCCACTTGCTTACGACACACATAGCTATCAGGCTGCTGTTCCACAAGAGAAAATAACCATAATTGGCGAAACATTCTCTCCTGCCCTTGCATCTATTGCGAATGTCACAAACAGGATTAGTAATAACTTCTACGCAGAGACACTTTTCAAAACACTTGGGAAGGTTCTCACCGGAAGTGGATCTTATGACTCTTCGGCTGTAGCTGTTAGAAGGCTATTATCTTCCATGGACTTGCCTTACAGAGGATTCACTCAAGATGATGGTAGTGGGCTATCAAGACAAAACTATGTATCTGCAAGATTTTTCTGCAACTATTTCTCCAAATTGAAAGAAAAAAACGATAACTTTGAAGTGTTTTTTAACAGTTTGCCACAACCAGGCGGCCCTGGCACTCTTGAGAACGTCATAAAAGACGCAACTCCAGAGCAAAAGAGAAGATTGCATGCGAAGAGCGGATCACTTTCAAATGTAAGATGCTACGCCGGATATGCAGAAAAAGCTGATGGAGGTATGTATTATTTTGCAATACTCACAAACAACTTCCAGGCTAGAACTGCCCAACTGCAGCCAAAGATTGAGGGATTTATGAAAGAGCTAGTGAAATAAACCAAATAAACAGATAATAATGCTTACAATATCAAACAAAGCAAAGGCAATGCCTGCCTCTCCCATAAGAAAACTTGTTCCTTATGCCGAGGCAGCAAAGAAGAGAGGTGTTAAGGTTTACCACCTGAACATTGGTCAGCCGGATATAGCATCTCCCAAGGAGGCGCTTGAGGCTGTAAAGAACAATACCCTTAAGCTTATTGAGTATCCACACTCTGCCGGAATCACAACATACAGAGATGGTCTGGCTAAATATTACCAGTCAATAAACATTAACGTAACACCTTCTGAGATTAACATCACAACCGGTGGCAGTGAAGCTCTTCAGATAGCTCTTGCAGTTACCTGCAACCCGGATGATGAGGTTATTGTTATGGAGCCTTTTTACACTAATTACAATGCTCTGTCACTTCAGAATGATGTAAAGCTTGTACCTGTATCTACTTCAATTGAGACAGGTTTTGCACTGCCTGATGTAAGTGAATTCGAGAAGTACATCACTCCCAGAACAAAAGGAATAATACTTTGCAACCCTGGTAATCCTACCGGTTCTCTTTATACAAAAGAGACTATAATCAAACTTGGTGAGTTAGTTAAGAAGCACGATCTTTTCCTATATTCAGACGAGGTTTACAGAGAATTCTGCTATACAGACGAACCTCACTTCTCGGCAATGCATCTTGAAGGCCTTGAACAAAATGTAATTCTTCTTGACTCTGTTTCGAAGAGATATAGCTTGTGTGGTGTAAGAATAGGATGCATAGTCTCTAAAAACAAAGAGGTTATGACAGGAGTGTTAAAATTTGCACAAGCAAGACTTTGCTCTCCTGCATATGGTCAAATCGCTGCTGAAGGTGCACTTGCCACTCCTCCTGAATACTTCAAGGCTGTAAGAGATGAGTACATGAAGAGAAGGGATGTTCTTATTGAGGCCCTTAACAAAATGGAGGGTGTTTTCTGTCCTAAACCTATGGGTGCTTTCTACGCAGTTGCAAAACTTCCTGTTGATGACAGTGATAAGTTTGCTCAATGGCTGCTTGAGGAATTTGAATATAATAAACAGACTGTTATGGTTGCCCCTGCTGCGGGTTTCTATGCTACTCCCGGAAGAGGAACTAACGAAGTCAGGATAGCATATGTTCTAAAAGTTGAAGATCTTAAAGCCGCTATGGAGTGTCTTGAGGTTGCACTTAAACAATATCCCGGCAGAAAACTGTAAAGAGTTTACAGTATAATTTCTGATATTCTGGCAACAAGCATAAGAGTAAGTAGTATAATCCACTGAATCTTGTGCTTGTTGCTTTTTTCGTAATTGATAAGATACTCATTCATAAGTACGCTAGCCGGAATTGATATGACAGGCGCAAAATGAGTCATGTTTTGAGGGAACATAAGGATAATAGAGAGCATTACCAGAATCATCAGTATAAACCTTGTCATTGTTCTGGCTTTTTCAATTTTGTATCTGCCTCTCTCCTGAAAAACATACCAGAACGCAGATAATAAAACAACAAAAAGGGCAATATAGAGAACTATATCTGGAAAGTTCTGAAGGCCTGTTTGTAAAGGATAAAATGTAGTTACAGTATTTAAAAACAGCTCTGCAAATAACAGAGCATCATCAAATAGTATATACCTGACAGAAAGTACAAATACAAAAGGAATTAATACTGAGGCCAGCATCATTACCAGAGATCTGGCGGACACTCCTCTCGACGAAAAAGCAAACGCCATAATAAGAAGCACAAGAAGAGCCAGGGTCGGTTCAAACAGAGCTGCCACAGATGCGAGAAATCCAGAAATAAAAAAATGGAGATCACTTTGCTTTGAAGTTGTACTGAAGTATAGAGACCAGAGCATCAGAAGTGAGGAAACTGAAGTACCGGTAAAGTACAGGGATGATGGCGAAATAAGGACAAATAATAAATATATCAGAGGGAGCAGGAACTTATTTTTACCTGTTGAAAGACTTTTCAGACCTATAACGTATAGGGAAACAGCGTTGCACACCAGAAAAAATGTAGAGATATACATAGACCACCTCTCTCGTATAGTGCTGATATCTAAAAAGGAGATAAGCGCAGGAATCCAGTCTTCTTCAACTTTCAAATGAGGAACAAAGCCTGCAGATATCCAGGATAGCAGCAATAAAACAACCAAAGTTGCAGGACTTGTAAAAAAAGAGTATCGACTCCCTTTACTGTTCATTGTTATTATTTATTAGAATATTTCAGCAGATCCTGTCCCAGATCGGTTCTGTAATATATCCCTTCAAATGAAATTTTTCTCATATTTTCGTATGCTCTCTCTCTTGCAGATTCTATGCTTTCTCCTTTTGCTGATACAACCAAAACCCTTCCTCCTGAGGTAACCAGAGTACCCTCTTTACTGCTTGTTCCTGAATGAAACAGCAAGGAATCCAACTCCCCGGCTATCTTGATGGGGAAACCCTTACTGAACTCGGCCGGATATCCTCCGGAAACGGCAACCAAAGCAAGTGAAAAGCTATTTGAAATCATAATTTTTTCATCTGACAAGCATCCATTTCCCATGGCTAAGAAGTGAGAAAGAAGATCACTCTCAATTCTGGGTAGTACAGCTTCTGTTTCCGGGTCACCCATCCTTACATTGTACTCAATTACATATGGATCTCCATTACAGTTCATTAACCCAAAAAATATAAACCCTTCATATTTAACTCCCTCTTTTGACAGCCCGGTAAGTGTTGGTTTAATAACCCTCTCTTCAACCTTTTTCATAAAGGTATCATCTGCAAAAGGGACAGGAGAGACAGCTCCCATTCCTCCAGTATTTGCCCCTGCATCTCCTACTCCAATCCTTTTGTAATCTTTTGCATTTGGCAGTAAAAGATACTCCTTGCCATCTGTAAGAATAAAGACAGAGAGTTCAATCCCATGAAGATACTCTTCAATAACAACCCTTTCGCCTGCCTTACCAAATTTTCCGCCAAGCATCTCTTTTAACTCTGTTACAGCTGAATCAAAATCCTCGGGGATAACAACCCCTTTTCCTGCGGCGAGCCCATCGGCCTTTAAAACATATGGAGGCGACAAGGTTTTAAGAAACTTAACAGCGTCATCAACATCCCCCCTTTGAAAAGTTTTAAATCTTGCAGTAGGTATGGACCATCTTGTCATGAAGTCTTTTGCAAATTCCTTACTCCCCTCAAGTCTTGCTCCCTCTCTTCCCGGTCCTACAAAGATTCTGTTTTCAAGAATCCCTCTCTCTTCAAGATAGTCTCTCAAACCGTCAACAAGGGGCGTTTCAGGTCCTACAACCACTACATCAATATTATTTTCTTTGATAAAGGAGGAAACAGATTCAAAATTATTTATGTCCAAAGCTACGTTCTCTGCAATATTAGCAGTTCCCGGATTACCTGGTGCACAAAATAATTTATTTAGCAGGGGACTTTTTGATATTGAAAGGGCAAATGCATGCTCTCTGCCACCCGAACCTGTTACAAGGACTCTCTTCATAATGTATGTAAGGATTGTATTAAAGGAATATTAGGCAAAAATAATAATAAAAATTAACTTTGTGTTTTGTCAGAATCCCCAAAAATGAAACACATAACGGCGTTATTGGCCACTCTGCTTATTCTATCATCCTGCAACCAGGGACTTATACCCAGGGGCAAGCTGTCAAAGATTATTTCTGACATATATCTTTCAGATAAGTACATTTCATCAAATCAGGATATGATTACTATTGCTGATTCTGCAATGTTATATGAGCCAATTCTTAACAGTTACGGTTACACATCTGAGGATTTTCTAAGAACAATAGCCTATTATGTAGAACGCCCGGCAAAGTTAAAGACTGTTTATCTCAAAGCACAGGAGTCTCTTCAGGAAGAACTTGACATTGTGAATATTCAACTTACTAAAGAGGGCCGAGCAGACTCCTTAATGATGTCAATAATTAGAGAGTTGAGTACTGATAACAAAAACAAAATAGAGCCGGACTCCAGAATTAGATCACTCAGGTGGATAATTTTTCCTCAAATCGAGGAGATTCCTGTTTGGATAACTCCAGACACCTCAGCGATTAATTTTGATGCACCGGTGTCACGCTTCTGGTGGAACAGAAGTCTGAGACAACATACGAAACCATTCAATTTATATGAGAACGATCGCCGCACAATACTTGTTCCCCGTAAACTCGAACTCCATAAAGAGAGGGTTCGTGACATTGGATGACGACGGCACCATCCTGAAAATCGGAGAACTTACAAACGATAATAATGAGGTTGAATTTTACGACGGAATTTTAATCCCGGGTTTTGTTAATTCCCACTGTCATATAGAGCTTTCACATCTTAAAGGCCTCTTTACACAAGAGTCCGGAATGGCTGGTTTTATTAAACAGATTCGAGTTCAGCGAGAGAGTGCACCGGAAAATATTCGAAAAAAAGAGATTGCTGAACAAATGGAGTTAATGTTCAGAGAGGGAGTATCAGCCGTTGCAGACATATCAAACTCGGATGAAAGTTTTGAAATAAAGGCAGACTCACCTCTATACACAAGGTCCTTCCTTGAAGTATACGGATCTGAACCTCATGACATGCCCAGAATAATGAGCCAGCTTAAGGAGCTTAAAGAAAAAGCCCATAAAGCAGGTATTGATTCATGTGCATCCCCTCACTCTTGCTACACAATGAGTCGTGAGCTTCTTACTGAATCAGCCTCTGAAGGGCTGGAATGTGGGTTTCTTTCATACCACAATCAAGAGAGCATGGAGGAGGATGAGCTTATAAGATTTGGAAAGGGAGCTCTCGCTACAGATTATAAAAGCCGGGGCTTAAGTACGCCAGTCATTAACAGAAAAGGGCCTCTGAAATATTTTGTTGACTCAATAAGAGCAAACAAAAGATACTCAGATAATAAAATTCCCGGAAATGTATTGCTGGTACACAACACATTTACAGACAAGAACAGCATTGAAATTGCCATTGAATCTTTTGAGAACCCTTTCTGGGCACTTTGCCCTCTGTCAAACCTTTTTATTCACAGAGCCCTGCCTCCTGTTGAACTTATGAGAAGAGAGGGTGTTACAATTACACTAGGTACCGATAGTCTGTCAAGTAATACAATACTATCTATGGTTGCAGAGATGTATTGCATTCAAAAATATTTTCCGTGGATTCCATTGAGTGAGATCATAAAATGGGCTACAATAAACGGAGCCCGGTTCCTTGGGAAAGAGATGGAGCTTGGAACCCTTGAAGAGGGCAAAAAGCCTGGGATTGTATTAATTGATAATATAGATTTTACTAACCTTTCATTAACGCCTCAGAGCACAAGCAGAAGATTAGCATAAAACACAACAAAAATGTCAACAATATTATTTGATGAAATTGTATTCGGGCCTATACACAGCAGAAGGCTTGGCTCATCATTGGGAGTAAATCTTCTCCCAAAACACGGCAAGGTTTGCAGCTTTGACTGTTTGTATTGCGAATGTGGATTTAATTCAGACGGCAAAGGGGACAGTAAACTACCCTCTTTTGACGAATTCAGCAAAGCACTTGAGAGTAAGCTGGAGGAGATAAGAGACAATAATGGGAGAATAGACACAATTACCTTCTCTGGTAACGGAGAACCCACAATACATCCTGATTTTTCTAAAATAATTAAAGAGGCTCTAAGATTAAGACGCAAATACTTTCCACTTGCGAAGGTGTCAGTTTTAACAAATGGCAGCAAGATTCAAATTCCCGCAATAAAAGAGGCTCTGCTTAGCGTTGACAATGCTATCATTAAACTTGATTCGGCATTTGATAATACTGTCAATATTATAGACAGACCTCAATACAAATACAGCGTGGCTGATACTAAGCATAATCTTGAACCATATAAGGGTAAGTTTGTTTTACAGACAATGTTTCTCAGAGGAGAACATGATGGAGTCAAGATTGATAATACTACTCCGGAAGAGGTTTCTGCCTGGAGAAAAATTGCAATAGAACTTGAACCAAGAGAGATAATGATATACACAATTGACCGTGAGACTCCGGCTAAAAATCTCTCAAAGGTCCCGGTTGAAGAGATGGAGCAAATTGCTGAGCCGTTGAAGAGTCTTGGTTTTAAGGTGACAATAAGCGGATAACCATGAGAGCAGTAATTCAAAGAGCAGAAGAGGCATCTGTTGAGGTACTTGAAAAAACAACAGGAAACATAGGAAGAGGTCTAATGATACTTCTCGGGATTGAAGAGGAGGATAACCAAGAAGATGGAGACTACCTGGTTAAGAAGTTAATTGCCCTTAGAATATTTGACGATATTAATGGTGTTATGAATCTCTCAGTAAAGGATATTAATGGAGAGATCCTTCTTGTGAGCCAGTTCACACTTCACGCAAACACCCGTAAAGGGAACAGACCCTCATATATAAAAGCAGCAAGGCCTGAAAAGGCTGTACCTCTTTACGAATATGTTATAAAATCTCTGTCTCAAGAGTTGGGGAAAGAGGTAAAAACCGGTATATTTGGAGCAGAGATGAGGGTTAAACTGATTAATGACGGACCTGTAACAATAATAATTGACACAAAAGAGAACTTAAATAAAAATGCAAACAGTTGAAATGAAACTTAATGCCATTAAATCAGGCATTGAAAAATGGAATACCCCTGAGGTTTTATCTAATTGTCTGGGACTTATCGATCTCACATCCCTCAACTCAACAGATACAACATCAAAGATTGAGGCGATGATAGATAAAGTAAACGCCTTCCCAGAACCTTTCAGTAACTATCCATCAGTAGCTGCTGTTTGTGTATATCCAAACTTTGCCTCTGTTGTCAAAAAAAGGCTCACACAGAAAGGGGTAGAAATTGCAGTTGTCGGGGGCGTTTTTCCAAGTTCACAAAGTTTTCTGCAGGTTAAGGCCGATGAGTGCCGGATAGCTGTTGAACAGGGTGCCGACGAGGTAGATATCGTACTATCGCTGAGACACTTTTTAGCAGGTGAGATGGATGAGGCTGCAGAAGAGATAAGGGCAATCAAGAGGGCTTGCGGGAAGGCTCACCTCAAAGTAATACTTGAGACAGGAGCACTAACTCCTGAGCAAACAGATAAAGCATCAATGCTTGCAATGGAGGCAGGTGCAGACTTCATCAAAACATCAACAGGTAAGATGGAACCTGCTGCTACACCTGAAGCAGCCATCATAATGTGCGAAGCAATTAAGAGGTATTATAACACCAGCGGAAGAAGAGTGGGTTTCAAACCTGCAGGAGGCATTGTCACACCAGATGACGCAGTCTTATACTACGCCATCGTAGATTCAATACTGGGTAAAGAGTGGCTCAAACCTCAATATTTCCGGCTGGGAGCAAGCAGATTGGCAAACAATTTGTTAACAAAACTTGAGAATAAAACCGTTAACTATTTTTAAGATGAAAAAATTGATAATCGCAACAGCTGCACTTATTTTATCCACAGCTGCATTTTCACAAAATTATAAAACAGCAATTGGTCTAAGAACCGGAACAACATTAGGAGCCAGCGTTAAACATTTCATAAGCCAGCCCGGTGCACTAGAGGGCATACTTGACGTAGATCTGGTAAGCCATAACGAAATGAAAATTAAAGCAACAGCTCTGTATGAATACCACTTTGACGTGAATGTTGACGGCTTGTATGTTTATGCAGGTGCCGGCGCAACAGCCGGAGTACACGTAGCCGGACTATACAGCAAACAATTTTTGATGGGTCTGGACCTTATTGGCGGAGTAGAATATAAGTTTAACAATATACCTCTGGCTCTTTCAGCTGACTGGAACCCAAGAATTCAGCTTATTTCCAATTCAGGGTTCAAAGCACCTAATTTTGGCTTTACCATAAGATACATAATCAAATAACTTTACAATGAAGAATTACATCAACCAGAACAAGGAGAGATTCCTTTCAGAACTTTTTGAACTTCTGAGAATCCCATCTATCAGTTCCATGGCTGAACACAAGCCGGATATGATAAAGGCAGCTGAAAAATATGCAGAATTTCTGCTTAAGGCGGGCTGCGAAACGGCACAGGTGTATCCTACAAAGGGACATCCGGTTGTATTCGGACAAAAGATAATAGACAATAAACTACCAACAATCCTGGTTTACGCTCACTATGACGTTCAACCTGCCGATCCTATTAATCTGTGGAAAACACCTCCCTTTGAACCTGAAATCCGAGATGGTGCTATTTACGCAAGGGGTGCAAATGATGATAAAGGACAAGGGTTTATGCATGTTAAAGCTTTTGAATACCTTGTAAAGACAAATCAACTCAAATGTAACGTAAAATTCATCATTGACGGAGAAGAGGAGATTGGTTCACCAAGCCTTCCTGAGTGGGCAGAAGCTCATAAA
Organism: Bacteroidales bacterium; assembly: GCA_034003005.1. Classification (GTDB taxonomy): domain Bacteria; phylum Bacteroidota; class Bacteroidia; order Bacteroidales; family UBA932; genus Bact-08. The sequence continues at coordinate 49,975 of JAVEZL010000001.1, read as the reverse complement.
GATATGCTTGCATGTGATGATATTCTGGTATCAGACACAACAATGATTGACGAGAAGATTCCTTCAATAAATGTGGGTATGAGAGGACTGGCATATATGGAGGTTGAAGTTACAGGACCAAATAAAGACCTTCACTCGGGACACTACGGCGGAGCAATAGCAAATCCTATTAACGTACTTGCCGGAATGATAGATAAGCTTATTGACGACAAGGGAAGAATCACAATCAAAGGATTTTACGATGATGTTGTTGAACTCACTAAAGAGGAGCGCGAGATGCTTGCAAGAGCACCATTTGATGAGAAGGAGTACATGGAGTTCCTGGATATTGATGCCGTTACAGGAGAGGCCGGATACTCTACAATGGAACGCACAGGAATCAGACCATGTCTTGATGTGAATGGAATCTGGGGAGGATACACCGGAGAGGGTGCAAAAACTGTCCTTCCATCAAAGGCCTTTGCAAAAATATCTATGAGAATCGTTCCTAACCAAGACAATAAAAAGATTGCTAAACTTTTTGAAGAGCACTTTATGACTCTGGCTCCCAAAGGTGTAAAGGTTAAGGTTACACCTCATCACGGTGGTCAGGGCTTCCTCTGCCCTATATCCTCAAATGTATATAAATCTGCCCATAGAGCAATTCACGAGGTATACGGTATTGAGCCTGTTCCTAACCGCGGAGGCGGAAGCATACCTGTTCTTGCAGATTTGCAGCAAATTCTAAAGGCAAATCCACTTCTGATGGGATTCGGTCTTGAGAGAGACGTTATTCACTCGCCTAACGAGAGCTATCTGTTGAGCCAGTTCTACAAGGGAATTGAGTCAATAGGTTTGTTTTATAAGTACTATACTGAATAATTTCTGTATAACTTTCTTACTTAAATAAGAAGAGGCTGACTATAAACAATTTAGTCAGTCTTTTTTTTGCTCCATTCATCCCCACAAAACTAACTTACCGGGCTAATGCGTCCTCCTTCGCTGAGCTTCGTCCGGCCGAGACGCCCGTTTAAGTTAGTTTTCTGGGGGTGAATAATAATTTATAAAGTTATTACTAGTTGTTTTTTTGCTCCATCCATGCGACCTTCTGTTCTGAAGTATGCTCTCTGCCAATAATTTCTGAATAGAGTTCAGGTCGTCTTGCCTTAGTATAGCGATACCCACCGGCAAGTGTGAGTTTATCAGCAGTAAGTTCTGCTGTAACCATTGTATCACCAAGTTCACGGCACTCTGCAATAACCTCTCCGTATGGGTCCAGTATCATTGAACAACCATTTTTTAACTGGTCGTCATCCATTCCTATGGGATTAGAAAAAACTGCATAGATGGCGTTGTCATGAGCCCTTGAGGGGAGCCATCGCATCAGCCACTCCCTACCTTTGGGACCGTCAAACTCTCTCCTGAGAATTTCGGCATTCCCCACCCTATCCGTCCAAAGGGTTGCATCTACAAACCCCGATCCCGGCCTTGAGGAAGGTGTGCACATAGTCACGTGAGGCATAAAAATCAGATCGGCACCAAGCAGTTTGGTAGCACGTACATTCTCCACCACATTATTATCATAACAGATTAGAATCCCGCACTGCCATCCTCGTAGTTTGAAAATTGTAAAGGAGTTTCCCGGTTTTACAGCCGGATTAATAAACGGGTGTAGCTTTCTGTGCTTTGCAATAACCTCTCCTCCATCTACACACACATACGCCTTATAAATATCATTCACCTCGTCCCTTTCAAACAGCCCCGCCAGCAAAGCTATCCCGTACTTTGCAGAAATTTCCTTAAGCCGATTAACAGACGGGCCGTCAGGAATTGGCTCAGAGATGTCGTACATCTCCGAGTGCGACAGGTTTCTGGCAAAAGTATAGCCGGTCACTGAACATTCGTGAAAAGCGACAGCATCAGCCCCTTCAGAGGCTGCTTTTGCTGCAAATTTTTCAATAACACTAAGATTGTACTCTTTGTCGCCTGAACGATTCTCAAACTGGACTGTGGATATTTTTATACTCTTCATAGTTGTTCAAAAATAGGAAATAATCTTACTCCTGCGGCAAAAAAAAAGAGGCCTAAGCCTCTTTTAACATCTGCAGTGAACCGGTGAACTTTGCCACCTTGTCCCTTGCGTATTTTAGATTTATAGTCAAACTCTTTTTGTTCTGCGATGGAGTTTCATACATTGCGTCAACCATTATGGCCTCGCAAATTGATCTCAATCCCCTCGCTCCAAGTCTGAACTCTATTGAAGTATCAACTATGTAGTCAAGAACCTCATCCTCAATCTTAAGCTTTACACCGTCCATCTCAAAAAGTCTCTCATACTGTTTTACCAGAGCATTTTTAGGCTTAGTGAGAATGTTTCTGAGAGCTGTTCTGTCAAGCGGCTCAAGATATGTAAGAACCGGGAGTCTTCCAATTATTTCAGGAATAAGTCCGTATGATCTCAGATCCTGAGGAGCAATATATTTCATGAGGTTTTCCCTGTCAATATGCTCGGTCTTCTGAGAGGCTCCGTAGCCCACGACCTGAGTGTTCAATCTCTGTGATATCTTCCTCTCAATTCCCTCAAAAGCTCCTCCGCATATAAAGAGAATATTCTTGGTATCAACAGCTATCATCCTCTGCTCAGGATGCTTTCTTCCCCCCTGAGGCGGAACATTCACAACGCTACCCTCCAAAAGCTTAAGCATCGCCTGCTGAACCCCCTCCCCTGACACATCTCTGGTAATTGACGGATTATCGCCCTTTCTGGCAATTTTATCTATCTCATCAATAAAGACAATACCCCTCTGAGCACGTTGAACATCATAATCGGCCTCCTGCAACAACCTTGTAAGTATACTCTCAACATCCTCTCCCACATATCCGGCCTCTGTAAGAACAGTAGCATCCACAATTGTAAAAGGGACATCAAGCATTTTTGCTATGGTTCTTGCAAGAAGCGTTTTTCCCGTTCCGGTACGGCCCACAAGAAGAATATTTGACTTCTCAAGATCCATATCATCTCCGTTGTTTCCGTTTATCCTTTTATAATGGTTATAAACGGCCACCGAGAGATATTTTTTTGCCTCATCCTGGCCTATAACATAGTCGTCAAGGAAAGCAGTAATCTCTTTTGGCTTCAGTAACAGATTCTGAGCTGGTTTGTTTTTTTTCCTTTTTGCCGACATCGCCTCCCGTGTATAATCAATTGCCTGTTGAGCACACTCGTTGCAAATAGATGCAATCTCTCCGGCAATCAGCACATCCACCTCATCCTTCCCCCTTCCGCAAAAAGAGCAATAATCTGTATATTTTGAAGAGGCCATCTACTTCTTCGCTTTAATTAAAATTTCATCAATCATTCCGTATGCCTTAGCTTCAGTTGCATTCATCCAGTAATCCCTGTCTGCATCTTTCTCTATCTGCTTTAATGTTTTGCCTGAGTGAAGAGCAATAATTTCATAAAGCTCCTTCTTAAGCGTAACAATTTGTCTGGCAGTAATTTCTATATCACTAGCCTGACCTTCAGCTCCACCCATTGGTTGATGAATCATCACCCTTGAGTGAGGAAGAGCAGACCTCTTGCCATTTGCTCCGGCAGTCAATAAGATAGCAGACATAGAGGCTGCCATACCGGTACAAATTGTAGCAACTTCAGATGATACCAACTGCATAGTGTCATAAATACCCAGGCCGGCATATACACTTCCTCCCGGAGAGTTTATATAAAGCTGAATATCAGACTTGGACTCAGTAGAGTCAAGATATAGCAACTGAGCCTGAATAATATTGGCTACATCGTCTGTAACAGGTACACCCAGAAAGATAATTCTATCCATCATAAGACGTGAAAAGACATCCATAGCAGCTACATTGAGTTGTCTCTCCTCTATAATAGTAGGATTAATGTATGCGCTGCTTATTGAGTTAAATCTGTGCAAAGAGAGACTGCTTATACCTCTGTGGTGCACAGCATATTTTTCAAAATCTGTAGCCATATTTCTTTAAAATTAATTTGTCATTTCACGGAGTTTGTCAACAGATACGCTCTTTTTGTCCAGTTTTACAACAGACCTTACATATCCTATAACTTTATCCTCCTCTACTTTATCAAAAATTCTTCTACCCTCTTTTTCATTTGAAAGAAGCGAGTCTGCGTACTGGTTCAATTGCTCCTCAGGTACGTTTGGAAGTCCGTACATTGCAAACTGATAAGCAGCGATGTTTTTTGCCTGAGCAACAAGCTCCTCACGCTTAGTTTCAAGCTTCTGCTCCTTAACAAAATACTGTCTGATCATCTGCCAGCGGAAATCTTTCAGGAAGAGACCAAAGTCCTTCTCTATTTCATCCATTGTAAATTTACCTTCGTTTGCTGTAAACAACCATCTCTTGAGGAATTTCTCCGGTACAGCAATAGCTGCTTTTTCAATCAAATAATCACGGGCATCAAGCATAAATCTGTAATCACTCTCCTGAGCATACTCAGATCTCATCCTCTCAACAATTTTTGCCTCAAACTCTTCAATTGTGTTTACAACACCTTCGCCAAACATTTTGTTGAAAAGCTCCTGATTAATTTCAGGCTCAATAAATCTTTTTACCTCCTTAACAACTATTTTCCACATAGGCTCAACAGAAGCAAGCTCCTCTTTGGTAACCTTCAGGAGTGCTGCCCTGTCTGCCTCATTTACAAATGCCTTGTTTACATCCACATCAAACTCATCACCGGCCTTCTTGCCCATGAACTGCTTTTTGATCTTTTTGTCTTCAATTGACCTAAGTGCAACATAAGTACCTTCAACCCTTGTCTCACCCTGAATAAGGTCGGCAATAATGAAGTCCTCCTCCTCGCTTATGGCATCAACAACACCAAGTTGTCCAAATTGTCTCAAAACATTACTCTTGTATTTTGCAATCTCATCTTTAGAAAGCTCAGCCTCGTAATAAACTATTTTATCTTCGGCAGATAGGTTAAGCTCAACTTTAGGGGCAAGAGCGATGTCAAAAATAAACTCCATATCTTCTCCGGCCTTCCAGCTTACAGGCTTTTGCTCAGTCTCATTAGCAAGAGGCTCACCAATAATATTAAGTTTATTATCATTAATAAAGTTGTTCAATCCGTCCGAGATAAGATTATTCACTGCATCTACCATTGCCGACTGACCGTGCATCTTCTCGATCATTGACATAGGTGCCATACCTTTGCGGAAACCTTTGATGTCTGCATTTCTGCGATAGTCTCCAAGAATCTTTTTAATTTTTGGGGCATAATCATCGTTTCCTATGGTAAGAGAAACCATAAGCGTTAGATCTTCAGCTTGTTTCTGTGTAACTTTCATCGTTTATTTTGTTTTGTATTATCTCTAATAAAATCAAAGCAGACCACCCAATGGGTATCTGCTTTTGAGTGCGGGCAAAGGGACTCGAACCCCCACGCCTTTCGGCACCAGATCCTAAGTCTGGCGCGGCTACCAATTACGCCATGCCCGCTTTGGGGAGTGCAAAGGTAAAACATTTTTTTAAACTTCCAAAAGCATCTTTATAAATGCCCAGTCATCTCTCTTTTCTGAGTAAACAAATTTGAGACCCGCCTTCTCTCCTGCCTGCCTTATCAACTGCACGTCGGCAGTGTAAAACCCGCTTAAAAGCAGTACTCCACCAGGCTCAAGCGAGGCCGAATATTCACTCATATCGTTGATTACTATGTTTCTATTGATATTTGCAAGAACAACAGAGAATTTTCCTAGCTCAGGTATTTTCCCTGCATCGCCAAGGAGTGCTTTTACTTTTAAAGAGACACCATTTTTTTCTGAATTTTCAAGAGCTGAATTAACAGCATCAGGATCATTATCTACAGCCACTACCTCTTTCGCTCCCATCTTTGCAGCCAGGATAGCAAGAATTGCAGTACCACAGCCCATATCAAGAACCCTTATCCCTGTCAACTCCTCTTTTAAAAGATTAGATGCCATTAAATGAGTTGTCTGGTGGTGACCTGTTCCAAAAGCCATCTTGGGGTCAATTAAAATATTGAATTTTGTATCAGGAAGTCCTTTGTGAAAACTTGCCTTTACAGTACATACATCATCAATAACGAGCGGTGAAAAATTTGACTCCCACAGAGCGTTCCAATTCTCCCCTTTAACAAATGAATGGCCGATAGAAACCTTAAATAAGTCAAATTCAGAGAGGGCTGTTTTAAGAGACAACAGAATATTATCACTGAACAGCCCTGCCTTTATATAGCCTTTCACATAAGGATCCTCCACTGAAAAACTCTCAAAATCAAAATCCTCCGTAACAGATAGAACAATTTCAGAGTTCTCTTCAGAAAATGGATTAATATGTATCGATACCTCTACGTAATCCATCAGAATGATTTTGCGATTTCCACAAAATCCTTAGCATCAAGTGAGGCGCCACCTATTAGGCCGCCATCAACATCATCCTTTGAGAAAATCTCAGCAGCATTCGATGGCTTACAGCTTCCTCCATAAAGAATAGGAATTCTATCTGAATGATCTCCAAATTTATCTCCAATAACTCTTCTTATGTATGCGTGCATCTCCTCAGCCTGGTCTGATGTTGCTGTCATTCCTGTTCCTATTGCCCAAACGGGCTCGTAAGCAACAATTACATTGTCGAGCTCAACACCTCTTAGCCTGTACAGAACATCCTTTATCTGCTGTGCAACAACTTCAAAGTGTCTGCTGGCCTGCCTCTCCTCTAGCTTCTCTCCAACACAGAAGATTGGCTGCATACCTTCATTAATCACCAGATTTATCTTTTTATAAAGACTTTCATTATTCTCTGCGTAGTACTCTCTTCTTTCTGAGTGTCCAAGAATAACATATTTACAGCCAAGATTCCTCAACATCGAGGCAGAAACTTCGCCTGTGTATGCACCCTTATCGTGATCCGCGCAGTTCTGAGCGGCAAGTGCAACCTTCATTTTATTCTCCTTTATATATTTTCCGAGAACTGCAAGATGCGTGAAAGGAGGTGCTATAATTATCTCTGCATCTGTCTCCAGATCTTTTGTAAGAAACTCTAGCTGTTTAACAAGCACCTCTCCTTCCGGCAGCAGGGTATTCATTTTCCAGTTGCCGGCAACAATTTTTCTTCTCATCGCTGTGATATTTTTGGTTTTGAATGATGCCACAAAAATAACAATTTTTTTTGCACTATCTTCGCGTTGAAAAAATGAGGTATTGATAGTTGAATTTCAGAAAATCATATTCTAAGATTTATATAGCAATAGCAGCGGCTCTTGTCTTTCTTACCATACTCAACCTTGTTCTTGGTTCTGTAATCATTCCCCCATCCCAGCTATTTTCATCTCTTACAGGTGCATTAGCCCCTGACTATGTGACAGATATTCTGTGGAACTTCAGAATCCCCAAAGTTATAACAGCTCTTTTAGCAGGGGTAGCTCTCTCTGTTTGCGGTTTGCAAATGCAGACACTCTTCAGGAATCCTCTTGCAGATCCATTCATCCTGGGGATTAGCTCCGGAGCCGGACTCGGTGTGGCTCTCTTCGTGATGGGCTCATCAGCATTTGGCGTAACACTTGCGGGCAGCATATTCTTTAATCTGGGTATCGCAGCTGCTGCCTGGGCAGGTGCCGCAGGAATAACACTACTGATTCTTCTTGTTTCTCACAAACTCAGAGAGAATACATCACTACTAATATTTGGAATAATGATAGGCAGCGTAACCAGCGCCATTATAACACTAATCCAATATTTTTCATCTTCATCTGAACTTAAAGCTTTTGTAACCTGGACAATGGGAAGCTTTTCAGGACTTACTTCCGGTCAGATATGGATAATGTCAATGCTTGTGATTCCGGGACTAATCATGTCTGTTTACAACATCAAAGAGCTTAACATACTGCTGCAGGGTGAGTCGTATGCAAAAAGTCTCGGTCTAAATCTTGAAAAGACCAGAAGAAGAATTCTTATTGCTACTACTCTTCTCGCAGGCAGCGTTACTGCATTTTGCGGGCCCATCGGATTTATTGGAATTGCAGTTCCCCACATAGCCCGGCTTTTCTTTAGAAATGCAGACCACAAGGTACTTGTGCCGGCTACGGCACTTACAGGTGCTGCAATAATGGTTTTTACAGATATGGTTGCCCAGCTTCCCGGACAGTCGGGGGTAATTCCCATTAATACAGTCAGTGCGCTGATAGGTGTACCCGTGATTCTATATATCATTATGAAAAGCAAATTTGCATGAGCAATTCAACCCTTATACTAAAAAACCTCTCTTTAGGATATGACAGAGAGATATACAGGGAGATCACTGCAAACGCCCACTCCGGAGAGATGGTGGCACTTGTGGGGCCCAATGGTATAGGGAAAAGCACGCTACTAAAGAGTATTGCATCAATTCAGAACTACCGCTCAGGTGAAATAAGAGTTGACTCCCATAGTATAAAAAATTACTCTCAAAAGGAGCTATCATCAATGATCTCATTTGTACCCTCTCAAAGTCCAAGAGCTGTAAATCTCTCTGTGTTTGACATGGTCTCCTCAGGATGCTTTAACCGCACAAACTGGCTGGGAGAAGCAAATGATGAAGACAGGATACTTGTAATGGATACTCTAAACAGAGTGGGACTGGAGGGATTTGCTACAAGAGATTCAAGTAAATTAAGCGACGGTGAATTTCAAAGGGCTGCTATTGCAAGAGCTCTTGTTCAAAAGAGCGGAATAATGCTTCTTGATGAGCCCACAGCATTTCTGGATATTGAGAATAAACTGGTAATCACAAGACTCCTCGCAAAACTTACCAAAGAGGAGAATAGATGCATCATTTTCTCCACACATGATCTTCAGCTGGCCATTAAGTTATGTGACAAAATCTGGCTTATGGGACATGAACGGTTTAGCGAAGGTTCTCCGCAAGTATTAATAGAAAACGGAGCCTTTGATACAATGTTCAAAGACTCCGGTCTCAAATTTGACAAAACCCTTTACACCTTCATCTAGAAAGTTGCAGGAGTTTCAGGTTTAGGCTCCTTTTCAAGCATTTTGACTATTGCCTTGGCAAGCCTTTTTACCCCCTCTTCAGTCCTCTCCTCATTCATGAAAGAGAAGTTTATTCTCATGGTATTCTTACCAGATCCGTCACAGTGGAAAGCCTCACCTATTACAAACGCCACATCCTCTTTTATTGCAACATTGAAGAGCTCAGTTGAATCATAACCTTCCGGCAGCGTAACAAAGAGGAAAAGCCCCCCCTCCGGTGTTGTCCACTTAACCCCTTTAGGCATATATTTTTCAAAGCAAGAGATCATATGGTCTCTTTTAACTCTGTACATATCAATCGTTTTCTTAAGATTCTTGTCAAAGAGACCCTTCTCAAGATATCTAGCCGCAACTGCCTGGTCAAATACCGGAGCACACAGGTCTGTTGATTGTTTTGCAACAATAAGTTTATCAAGAATATTTGTAGGAGCTATAATCCATCCAAGGCGGAAGCCCGGAAGGAATGTCTTAGAGAATGTTCCCATAAGTACAACCCTTTCGTTATCCATAGAGTACATCATCGGCATCTCCTCTCCGTCAAAACGAAGTTCTCTGTATGGGCTATCCTCAATAACCAGCAAGTCATATTTCTTAGCAACTGCAAGAACATCTTTCCTTTGCTTAACATTCATTGTGATACCTGATGGATTCTGGAAATCCGGAATAGCATAAATAAATTTAGGTTTTTTACCACTACCTATCAATGCTTTAACTACCACCTCAAGCTCCTCATCCTTAGTAATACCTATAGGTTTTGCCTGATAAGACCAGAAAGCCTGCAGAGCTCCAAGGTATGATGGCAATCCGCAAATAATTGTGTCACCCGGATCAATGAATATCTTAGTAACCAGATCTATTGCCTGCTGCGAAGAGGTTGTTATAAGGATGTTCTCCTTGGTAATTTCAAGACCCTGTGCCTGATATCTTTGTGCAAGCAACTCCCTGAGTTTAGCATTACCTTCAGTAGGTCCGTACTGAAGAGCTGAAGTGCTCTCTTGTTCCAGAACCTCCTGCATAATTATCTTCAGATCCTCAACTGGAAACGTCGCCGGGTTAGGGAAACCGCCGGCAAACGAAATCACCTCAGGTCTGTTTGCAACGCTTAGAAGATCCCTGATTGCAGACCTTCTCATGCTTTTAGCATTGGCAGATAGAATGTTTTGAATGTTCATAGCCATATTTTAGTTAGTTTTTTACAAAATTAAAGAATTGTAACTAAAATTCAAACTTTTATTTCTTTTTTTAATTTATTAGTAACATTTCATTACATCCCGTTAGTTAAACCGACAAACTACAGATTCCTATATTTTTAGTATTTTTGCAAAAAAAGTATGTCAACCATTAGAATTACAAAAGAGTTTCGTTTTGAGGGTGCTCACGCACTTCAAAACTACGACGGAAAATGCAGACATATCCATGGACACTCATACAGGCTATTTGTCACACTTAAGGGTACACCTCTTTCAGATAATAGTAGCCCTAAAAGCGGAATGGTTGTAGATTTTGGAGATCTGAAAAAAATTGTAAACAAGCATATTGTAGATCCCTTTGACCATGCCTTGCTGCTAAGAAGTGACGCACCTCTTAAAGATGAGATTTCATCTGCATACGAGAATGTAATTATTCTTGACTTCCAGCCAACATGTGAAAACCTTGCAATTTACTTTGCAGATTTACTAAGAGCAAACCTGCCTGCCGGTACATCTCTTTACAGCATAAGGCTCTACGAAACACCCACATCATACGTTGAGTGGTTTGCATCTGAAAACTGATTAATATGAAGAAGCTATACCTTATAGACGGCCACGCCCTCATCTTTCGTTCATACTACGCATTTCTGAGAAGGCCCATGATAAACTCCAAGGGAGAGGATACCTCGATACTATTTGGATTTACCAAGACACTTACAGATTTGATTCTAAGGGAGAAGCCGACACATTTGGCAGTAGCATTCGACCCCCCTGCTAAAACATTCAGACATGAGCTATACCCAGATTACAAAGCAAACAGGGCGGAGACTCCAGAACTGATAAAATCCTCTCTCAATCAACTTATTGAGATAGTTGAATCAATGTCTATTCCTGTTATTATGAAAATGGGATTTGAAGCAGATGATGTAATAGGTACTATTGCAAAAAAGGCGGCAAAAGACGGATATACAGTTTACATGCTCACTCCTGACAAAGACTACGGTCAGCTGGTTTCAGATAATATTTTTCAGTGCAAACCCGGGAAAAATGGTGCCGAGAATATTATTATTGGTCCCCGGCAGATCAAAGAGGAGTACGGGATTGAAAATCCGGAACAGATAATCGACATCCTTGCAATATGGGGTGACGCATCAGACAATGTTCCCGGAGTAAGAGGCGTTGGAGAGGTGAGTTCAAAAAAACTAATCCAGAAATATGGTTCCGTTGAAAACATATACAAGAATTTGCAAGAGCTCCCTCTAAAACAACAGGAGGCCTTCCGTGATGCAGAAGCACATATATCCCTTAGCAAACACCTTGTTACAATCGAGACATCGGTAGACATAAACTGCAGCGATGACAATCTCTTATTAGGCACACCTCACTTTGCTGAACTTAAGAAGCTTATGGGGAGATATGAGTTCCCTTCACTGGCCAGACAGATTCCTCAACTTGAGGAGATCTTCTTAACAGGAGAGAACATAACTGACTACGAAACCAGAAATACTTTACCTGAGGCAAAGGATACTAATTCTGCTAAGCGACCTCTATATTCATTATCCTCTGTCGCCAATATTATCATAGACGCAAAAGACAAAGGCGTTGCAGGTGTGGGAATAAGGGGAGAGAAAATAGTTGTCTCTTCATCAGGAATGGCAGCTATAATTGCAAAAAATGATTGGCCTTCTCTAAAAAGCTTAATGGAGGATAGTAAAATTGACAAATGTGGCTACGACATAAAGTCTATCTGCAATAACCTCGCCTCTTCAGGGATTCATCTCAGCGGAAAAGTTTGGGATTGCGAATTGATGCACTACCTCCTGATGCCGGAGAGATCACATAAAATTGAAATTCTTGCTCACTCATACCTCGGTGTTAACCTGGAGGAAGAAAAAGAGATGGTGCAGGCAGACTTGTTTTCGGCCTCCGTAAATGAAGAGGCAAATGAGGGGGAAGAGAAGGCGTTGAGCGAAACATCTATAATGGTTTCACTGGCAGCTGAATTGAGAAAAGAACTTGACAAGGGAGACCTTACTAAACTATACGAAGAGATTGAGATGCCTCTTCTTTATGTATTGGCTTCAATGGAGCAAGAGGGGGTGAAACTTGATACAGATATGCTGTTCAAATACGGAGAGATGCTTACAAAAGAGCTTGATGAGATAGAACAGAGTATAAGAGATATGGCGGGAGATCAGTCGCTAAATGTTTCGTCACCCAAGCAGCTTTCAGTTATCCTATTTGACAAACTGGAACTGGGTCAAAAGGGACAGAAGAGCAGGTCTACTGACGAAGAGACCCTTACAGAAATTCTGAGCAAACATCCAATAATCCCGGCAATTCTTGAGTTCAGAAACCTCAAAAAACTTCTCTCTACCTATATTGAGCCACTTCCATTAATGGTGTCTAAAGAGACCGGAAAACTTCACACAACATACAATCAGGCTCTCACAGCCACGGGCAGATTGAGTTCAGTTAAGCCGAACCTCCAGAACATCCCTATCAGAACAGAAAGAGGACGAGAGATAAGAAGGGCTTTTATCCCCTCCCACCCGGGCGGAGTAATACTCTCTGCCGACTATTCTCAAATTGAACTGAGACTTATGGCACACATGAGCGGAGATCCTGATTTCATAGAGGCATTCAGACAGGGAGAGGATATCCACTCGGCAACAGCTTCAAAAATCTTTGGAGTTCCCATTAAAGAGCTTACCAAAGAGCAAAGAGGCAGAGCTAAGACCGCAAACTTTGGCATCATTTACGGAATCTCGTCCTTTGGGCTTTCACAAAGGCTTAATATTCCCAGAGCTGAATCAAAACAACTTATTGAAGATTACTTCAAGAGCTACCCCATGGTAAAGGAGTACATGAACGGAATGACTGAGAAGGCAAAGAGAGACGGATATGTAACCACACTTTACGGCAGAAAGAGGTTTTTACCGGATATTAACTCTAAGAATCCAGTTGTAAGGGGTCTTGCAGAGAGAAACGCAGTAAATGCACCTATTCAGGGCAGTGCAGCAGATATTATAAAAGTAGCCATGGTTCGTCTGTTTAAAAGAGTTAATGAAGAGGGTTTTAGAAGTCGCATGGTCCTCCAGGTGCACGACGAACTTGTATTTGATGTCTTCCCCGGAGAGGAGCATCTATTATCAGAAGTTGTAAAAGAGGAGATGGAGAGGGTTATTGAGCTGTCTGTACCTCTCACTGTAGAGTGTCAATATGGAGAAAACTGGCTTGAAGCACATTGAGGAGATGCCGGACAGAGATCTGGCGAGATTGTCATGCACCGGCAGTGAGGAGGCCCCCCGCGAGCTGGTCAGGAGATATGGTGATAGAATAAGAGGTCATATACAGACTCTTGTTCCGGATATCCGTGATGCCGAGGATCTCTCTCAGGAGGTATTTGCCAAGGCATTCCAGATGATAGAGAGCTACGACCCACAATATGCATTTTCTACATGGATATACACAATAGCCAGAAACAGCAGCATAGATTTTGTGAGAAAACACAGAATAAGTGCGAGGCCTCTTGACTTCATTGATGGCGGTGAGGAGAACACGGGAGCTGAGAATTGGGTCCCCAGTCCGGAAGAGCATCTGATATTTGAACAGGAGATTGAAAAAATAAAAAAGGCTATAGACAGTCTGCCGGAAATGTACAGAATTGTTGCACATATGAGATTTGTACATGAGTATGCATATGAAGAGATGGCAAAAGAGCTTGGTTTGTCATTAGGAACTGTAAAAACCAGAATAAGAAGAGCTAAAGAGAGATTACAAAAAGATGGAAAACTTAATATTCAACTACTTCCCTGAACTAAATGAGAGACAGAGAGAGCAGTTTAGATTGCTGCTTCCTCTATACAGGGACTGGAATTCAAAGATAAATGTAGTATCAAGGAAAGATATTGAGAACCTCTATCTTCATCATGTACTACATTCGCTGGCCATTGCCAGGGTATTAAATCCACCCTCAGGGAGCAAAATCCTTGACGTTGGTACTGGAGGAGGATTCCCTGGAATTCCACTGGCAATTCTATTTCCTGATTCACATTTTACTCTCTGTGACTCAATAGGAAAGAAAATCTTGGTAGCAGAAAGTGTAGCAAAAGAGATAGGCCTTATAAACGTAACCACTCTTAACAAAAGGGCAGAAAGTGCCGGCGGCGGATTTGACTTTGTCGTTTCCAGGGCAGTAACTGATCTTAAGAATTTTTTACCCTGGGTGTGGGGACAAATTAAACCCGGAGAGAGAGGTGGAGTTACATCAGGGATTTATTACCTAAAGGGTGGAGATTTAACCCGGGAATTGGATGAGGCATCTAAAAAAATGAAGGTTCCGTTGTACAAATTTAAAGAGTACGAGATTCACAAGTGGTTCAAAGAGACTTTTTTTGAAGAAAAAAAGGTTATATTCATAAAACGATAAAACAAATATTTGCGTTTAAAAACATTTTATTTATCTTTGCACTCCCTTTTGCGAATATAATAATAGTAGAAAATATATCATGAAACGCACTTTTCAACCATCAATACGCAAACGCCGCAACAAACACGGCTTTCGTGAGCGCATGTCAACACCAAACGGCCGCAGAGTTCTTGCTGCACGTCGTCGCCGTGGACGCAAAAAACTGACAGTGTCATCAGAAGATCGTTTCTAATCTTGACGTGACATAAAATAGATTCACAAAAGGAGGCTGGTAAAGGCCTCTTTTTTGTTATATTTGCTCCTCAAATAAATATAAAAATGGCTCGAAGAGTAGGATTAGAAGAGGCTCTCTCACTGTACGAAAGCATGGATTTGAACATGCTTTCAAAACTTGCTACAGATGTAAGAGAGGAGATAAACGGAAAACATGTTTACTATAACAGGAATTTTCATTTAGAACCTAGTAATGTTTGTATACACAGATGCAGGTTCTGCTCTTACAGACGTGAGAGTGATCAGGAGGCCGGCTCTTGGTCTATGGACATGGAGGAGATAAAAAAATACTGTATAGAGAAGTATAAAAACGGAGAGACCGAGGTTCATATAGTGGGTAGTGTTCACCCGAACAGAGATTTTAAATACTACCTGGATATAGTAGATACTGTAAGGGGAGCTCTGCCCAAATCTGTCACCATTAAAGCTTATACAGCTGTAGAGATAGATGATATGACCAAATCATCAAGGCTCTCCCCTAAAGAGGTTCTGCAACAACTCAAAGAGAAAGGTGTTGAACTGCTACCAGGCGGAGGTGCAGAGATATTCAATCCTCAAATTAGAGATCAGATCTGTCCTGACAAAACAGATGGAAAAAGATGGCTGGAGATCCATAAAGAGGCACATAAACTAGGGATGAGGACAAATTGCACAATGCTTTTTGGACACATCGAGAGTAGAAGAGACAGAATTGAACACTTGTTTGCTCTGAGAGAGCTCCAGGATGAGACAGGAGGATTTGACGCCTTCATTCCGCTACTTTTTAAACCGGCTAACAACCCACTCTCACATCTTGGAGAGGTTAACATAATAGAGGTTTTAAAAACTTTTGCCATCGCCAGAATTGTTCTTGACAATATCCCTCATATCAAGTCATACTGGCCTATGCTGGGAAAAGAGATGTGTCAGCTCGCTCTTCTGTATGGAGCAGATGATATGGACGGCACAATTAACGATTCAACCAAGATTTACAGTCTGGCCGGTTCAAAAGAGAAGAATCCCCAGATGACAACAGGAGATCTTGAAAGACTTGCATCAGAGGCGGGATATGTTGCAGTTGAGAGGGACAGCTTCTACAACATAATTACTAAAAAATCATAATTTTGTCTAATAATCATCAAAAAATGAAAAATAAAGGAGCTGACAAACCCTGGTACAAAGGGTGGTTTATGATGGAAGTTTACAAAATGGCCGCTCTTTTGCTGGCTTTCCTTGTGGTAACCGTAATCCTTTTAAACATTATTACAAGACATAACAAGGAACAGGAGGTTCCGGACTTTACAAGAATGACCGTTGATGAGGCATCTGAAATGGCAGACGATAGTAATTTAAGGCTAGAGGTCTCTGACTCTGTTTTTCTTCCCAGAATGGGAAGAGGAGAGATTTTCAGACAGAATCCCCCCGCAGGAAGTAAAGTAAAGAAAAACAGACGTATTCTCCTCACTATTAATTCACTTCAACCAAAAAGGGTGGCAATGCCATCAGTTACAGGTTACTCTTTGCGTCAGGCAAAAGCAGAGCTAGCTTCAAGGCAGCTCAGAGTGGGCCGGCTTATTTATGTAAGTGACATGGCTACAAACAATGTTCTGGGTCAAAGATACAATGGTAAAAGTGTAGTACCCGGAACTATGATTGAGACGGAAAGTGAGATTGATCTTGAAGTGGGAATAAGCAGTGATGCTGAGCGTACATTCGTTCCCGATGTAACTGCATTACCTGTTGCCACTGCAAGAGATATTCTCATCGATAATTCTCTTAACATATCCAGACTTAAGTACGATAGTTCTGTTAAGAATTATTCAGACTCAATTTCCGGTTTTGTAATTAGTCAGAATCCTGAGCCGTCTCAATCAACACCCAGGTCTCTGGGCTCTTCCGTTCAGCTTACAATTAGTGTTGATAAAAATCTTATAGACAGTATTAAGAACAGAAAAGAGAGGTAGTATGATAAATGGAGAGATGGATAATGAACTGGATGCAGATATCGATATTGACGAGATAGGTGATGATGAAGAGTCGGGAGGTTCATTTGAGCACTTTCGCTATATAGCAGACAAAGGGCAAAGCAGCATCAGGGTAGATAAATACATCACTGCCCATATGGAGAAGACCTCCAGACACAGAATTCAACTAGCGATAGCTGCCGGATATGTGCTTGTAAATGACAGAGTTGTCAAGGCGAACTACATGGTCAAGCCTAACGACGTAATTCGTATTGTTCTCCCGTATAAACGGAAAGGGATGGAGGTGAAGCCGGAGAACATTCCTCTCGATGTGGTATATGAAGACGCCTCACTTCTTGTATTGAATAAACCAGCAGGTTTGGTAGTTCATCCCGGTCACGGACATTTTTCAGGAACCCTGGTAAACGCATTAGCCTACCATCTTGGAATATCACAAGATGCAGATGCTCCTGATGAAAGGATGGGCGTGCTGGTCCACAGAATTGACAAAAATACATCGGGTTTGCTTATTATAGCCAAGGACGACGAATCTCAGCTATATCTGGCAAAGCAATTCTTTGACCACACTATTGAAAGAAAATATGTTGCTCTAGTCTGGGGTAATTTAAAAGAGGATTCCGGCACCATTACAGGCAATATTGCAAGAGATCCAAACAACAGACTTAAGTTTAAAGTATTTCCGGACGGAGAGACTGGAAAACATGCCGTTACACACTACAAAGTGATTGAACGATTTGGTTATACAACACTTGTTGAGTGTGAGCTTGAAACAGGCAGAACTCATCAAATCAGGGTTCATATGGACTGGCTGGGCCATCCTCTCTTCAACGACGACAGGTACGGAGGTGATAAAATACTTAAAGGCACTCTGTACGCAAAATACAAAAAGTTTATAGACAACTGCTTTGAACTTCTTCCAAGACATGCTCTTCACGCCAAGACGCTCGGTTTTAAACACCCTAAAACAAAAGAGAACCTCTTTTTTGAAAAAGAGATTCCCTCAGACATGATTTCAGTAATTGAGAAGTGGAGAGCCTATTCAGCCAGCCGTTAGCGGTGGAATCTTCCTCCGCCCATTCCCGGGCCTCTCATAGGTTGGCTTCCACCCTTTTGACCACCAAAATTTCCAAATCTCCAGGTGAAGCTCAGCATAAAGTACTGCTGAAGTGTATTATTTTGTACGTCTTCAATATAGTTATCTGTTGTTGTTCTCCAGACACTCTTGGATTCATTAAGGATGTCAAATACCTTAAGTCTTAAAGTTGCGGAGTTTTTGAAAAGTAACTTTGAAATCTCAGCATTCCAGACCATAGCAGGATCATTATAGCCTTCACCATAACCAATGTAAAAATTATAGTCCATATCAGTAGCGAGGTTAAATCCAGCCGGAAGAGTCCAGTTCACAGAACCGTTAATTGCATTATTCCATGTTGCAGGTTTTTCAGTTTGCTGTATAGTATACCATGCATAATTATATCTCACTCTCCCGCCAACACTCACTTCCAGCTTTTCACCCCTGTACATAAATCTCAACATTTCACTTATGGATAGAGTAGTTGTATATCCTTTCTGAAGTGTCTCAAGTGTTCTGCCTGAAAAACTAACCCCTTTATTTACTCCTGCATTAGTAAAGTTCATAACTGAAAACTTCGATTTCTTTATAGGTGTATTGTACATGAGGTTAGCATTAATATTAAAAGAACCTGAGGCATTTACAGGCATTGTATATTGTACGCCTGACTCATCATACCACCTCTGAGTAACTATTCTGTCCTGAGTATAATTCGCTCTTAGCCCAGCATCAATCGTACGGAAAGTCTCCCTCTTTGTATCTCTGTAATTTGCATTCAGTGAGTGCTCAAATTCGGGAAGCAGGTCTGGATTTCCGGTAGGAATTAAAAGAGGATTTGAGTTATCAATTACAGGTTGAAGCTGATTTATAGATGGCTGTCTTGTTCTTCCGGTATACCTGAGTCTTAAATTTCTGGTGTCTGTGAATTTCAAATCCAATTGTGCAGAAGGGGCGAAATTTACAACGGACCTATTAATTATAGTACCATCACTTCTGACACTTTTCATTAAAGATGGCTGAGCATTCACTCCTAATACATAACTATACTTCTCCTCGTTCTTTCTTAAATTAACCTCTGCCCTGTGGTTTACAAAAATATTCTCAAAATAATTTGTGTACAAAGGGTCAATGACATCATAATCATCATCAATTCCCTTATTATATACTTTTTTATCTGAATCTGAGTATCTGTAACCAAATCTGTAGGCCAGCTCCATATAGTAGTTCTTTCCAAGAGGCTCTGTATAAGATGCTCTTGCGGAAATATCATAAGACTTTGAATCAGTTGTAAATCTCTGGTCAACTATGGAAGAATCAGTATCGTTACCTATAATTGTTCTTGAGGTATTAACACCATTGAAAAGCTCATTGTTTGAAAACTCCATATCCATGTTAAGGGAGAATGTCCTCCCCGGTTTTGAGAAACGGTGTCTCAACAACAGATCACCTTCAAAACTCTGCGCGCTGTTCTCTCCTCTTGAGATACTGCTACCTTCATTAATTCTAACGCCGCTTCCACCTTTAGTCCAGAAATCGCGTGAGTCTTCAAAAGAGCCCTTTGTAATGCTGACGTTTGGTCTGAAGAGTATTGAGGTTCTGTCATTAAATTTATATTCAATATTGAGAGCAGCTCTGTGGCCATCAGAAAAACTATTTGATATGGTCTCTTCCGAATAGTCAAAAGTACTGTCTTTTAAAAAATTCTGACGAAATGTTTTGTTTTCCTGCAATCTGTCGCTTCCACTGTAAAGGTAGTTACCTCCAATTTTTAATTTTCCGTCATTAAAGTCCTTATTTGCATTTACGCCACCCATCCATGATGTTGTGAGCCCGCTACCTCCAAATCTCATTGTTGCACCACCCATTCTAATCATTGATCCACCCATTCCGGAGGAGTTACGCATAGCGGCCATCATACCCCCGGCAATATCTGAAAAGCCTCTGTTGTTTGTATTGTTAATGTTAGCTACTGCTGTCAGTTGACTGGTCTTTGTAAAGTTTCCCACCATTCCGGCAGCCTGATACCTCTCCTCTGTTCCATAACCGGCAGATACATTTCCAAACCAGCCGTTCATCATTCCAGGCCTGATGCTCAAATCTATCACAGTCTCCTCCTCTCCGTCATCTATACCTGTAAACTGAGCTTGCTCAGACTTCTTTTCAACAACCTTAACCTTCTCAATAATCTTTGCAGGAAGATTTTTAGTGGCCAGTTGAGGATCATTCAGAAAGAAAGCCTTACCATCAATCATTATCTTGGTAATTTCCTTGCCGTTTGCTGTTATCTTACCATCAGAATCGACCTCAATGCCAGGGAGTTTTTTAAGAAGCTCTTCAAGCATATCACTATCTGTGGTCTTAAAAGAAGAAGCGTTGTATTCAACTGTATCTTTCTTAACAATAATAGGATTACCCACTGCTGATACTACAACCGAATTGAGTGTATTCAACTGCTCTTTAAGTTTTACCTCTCCAAGATCAATAACTCGATGTTCATCGAGGACTATACTCTTGATATAGGTTTCATACCCAAGATACTCTATTCTTAGAGAGTAGCTTCCCGGAATAATACCTCTGATTTCTGCCAGTCCTCTGGCATCACTGAGGGCGTATTTAAAAGGTGTCTCCTCTCCTACTTTAGTAACAGATGCAGTTGCAAATTCTACAGGGGTACTCCTTAGACTATCCAGTACAACTACCTTAATTCTGATCTCCCTTTGCTCATCTTCTGCATGGAGAAATGATGATAATACAAGAGAGAGAGCTAACAACAAAAAGAACTTAGAGAACTTCATATAATTATTAAACTATTATTCGATTTAAAATATTCACAACCCTTTGACAAACGAAAGGGCAAAAGGTTAAATGATATGGAAAAATTTATTTTATTCTGTCAGGATTAGCCTTGATAAAGGCATCCCACCCTTTTCCCGAAGATCCACTTTTAATCTGACGCTGAGATTCATAATAGTGGCATAAAGCAACTGCCAGACCATCCGTAGCATCAAGGAAATCGGGAACATCTTTGGTTTTGAGGATATTGGTAAGCAAAGCCGCCACTTGCTCCTTTGAAGCAGCCCCTTTTCCGGTAATTGATAGCTTTATCTTTCTTGGGGCGTATTCAAATACAGGCATATTTCTGTTAAGAGCAGCAGCAATGGCAGAACCCTGAGCTCTGCCGAGTTTAAGCATTGATTGAATATTTTTTCCGTAGAATGGCGCCTCAACAGCAAGCTCATCCGGCTTATAGTGCTCAATCAATTCAGTAACCTCAATGAAAATCTTTCTGATTTTAGCAAAATGATCCTTCTCTTTCCTAAGGTCTACCACACCCATTGCAACATATTTTGGAGAAAGAGGGGTGGCCTCAACCACCCCAAAACCCAGTATTTGAGTACCCGGATCAATTCCCAATATAACCTTATTTGCAAGCATTGGGAATTATCAGTTAATTATATCGAATCCACAATATTTTCTTAGTACCTCAGGAACAGTTATTCCCTCAGGAGTCTGATTATTTTCAAGAAGAGCTGCAAGGATTCTTGGAAGTGCCAGAGAACTGCCGTTTAGAGTATGTGCAAGAGCCGGTTTTCCATTTTCATCTTTGTAGCGTAGTTTTAATCTGTTAGACTGGAAGGACTCAAAGTTTGAGACAGAACTCACCTCAAGCCACCTCTGCTGCGCCGCAGAATAAACCTCAAAATCATATGTAAGAGCAGAGGTAAAACTCATATCACCTCCACACAACCTAAGTATTCTGTATGGAAGTCCCAGCGATTTCACCAGAGACTCCACATGAGCCACCATTCCATCAAGGGCCTCATATGAAAGCTCAGGGAGAGTAACCTGAACAATCTCAACCTTGTCAAATTGATGTAATCTGTTAAGACCTCTCACATCTTTACCATACGAACCAGCCTCACGTCTGAAACACGGAGTATAGGCCGTCATTTTAACAGGTAACTCAGACGGAGAGAGAATAACATCTCGGAAAATATTAGTTACTGGCACCTCTGCTGTAGGAATCAGATAAAAATTATCCAACCCCACATGATACATCTGCTCCCCTTTATCTGGAAGTTGTCCAGTTCCAAATCCCGACGCTTCATTAACCATGAGGGGTGGCTGAACCTCCATATAGCCGGCGTTTGTATTCATATCAAGGAAATATGAAATCAGCGCTCTCTGAATTTTCGCACCCTTACCTTTGTAAACCGGGAATCCGGCACCGGTAAGCTTTACACCAAGATCAAAATCAATAATATCATATTTTCTTGCCAACTCCCAATGCGGTATAGAATCTTTAAGAAGAGGTATTTCACCACCCTCTTTCACATTTAGGTTATCCTCTGCGCCTTTTCCTTCAGGCACAGTTGTATGTGGCAAATTAGGCAACTGAACAAGCAAATCGTTTAGCTCATTTGCGAAGTTGTTCATCTGCTCTTCAAGTATTCTAGACTCCTCTTTAAGCAGAGCGACCCTCTTTTTAGCATGCTCTGCTTCATCTCTCATGCCGGATTTCATCAAAGCACCTATCTCTTTTGCAAGAGAGTTCTGCTCAGCAAGCCTGGAATCAAGCTCTGTCTGTGAATTGCGTTTTGAAATATCAAGCGCGTTTACCTTCTGAATGATATCAGAAGCATCAAAATTTTTTACCCGCAGTCTCTCCAGTACCAGATCCGGCTGCTCTCTTAAAAGTTTAATATTAAGCATATGGTTCAATGATTGAAGCCCCAAAGTTATGAAAAAAAAAGACCGACTTAAAATGATTAAGTCGGTCTTCAATAAAAAATATCTGGTTTATGCCGGGCTGATAGCACCTACCGGGCAAACATCTGCACAAGAACCGCAATCTGAACAGATATCCGGATCTATTTTATAGATATCACCGGGAGAGATAGCTTCAACCGGACACTCATCAATACATGTACCGCAAGCGGTGCAATCTTCTGAAATTTTGTAAGCCATTTTAAAAAAAGTTTTGAATTGGTTTAATAATTGCAAAGATATAAAAAGGTTGGAACAGAACAAATACAAATGTATCTTTGTTGTCTCAACCATAAACGGTATGAGAAGATGAGAGTAATGAGAATCACAAAGCCACTCGCCATTCTTGCACTGCTCTTGTTTGCACTGACTTCATCAGCACAGAGCAGCGTAAACAGCATTATTGAATTCAACAAACTGGTTCACGACTTCGGAGATATAACACTCAACTCCGGCAAACACACCTACGCGTTTAAATTTAAAAACACAGGGAATTCACCTTTGATTATACAGACTGTGATATCATCATGCGGTTGTACCACTCCTGTATGGACACGCAACCCTGTTAAACCAGGTGAGAGCGGAAAAATTGAGGTAACATTTTTGAACGATCAGGGTCCCTATCCATTTGATAAAGCCTTAACAGTATACATAAGCAGTATGAACAGACCCGTGATTCTAAGAATCAAGGGGGTCGTACATGAGAAGGCAAAAAGTTTAAGTCAGCTATATCCATATAAAATAGGTCCTCTCTCATTTAGATCTAATTTTGCCGATATAGGCCAGGCGGCTCAGGGAGAGAAAAAGAGAGAAAGCATATCAGTTGCTAACACAGGAGCTAAACCAATAAAGATTGACTTTACAGAACTTCCTGAAGGTCTCATCTTAATGGCTGAACCATCAATTCTGGCTCCTGGCAAAAAAGGCGAGATACTTATTGACCTTGATACAAAGAGCCCCGTTAGATGGGGAGCTACCAAACTGGAAGCCACACTGCTGATTGACGGCAAAAAAATAACTGACAACAGGCTTGAAATAAGAGTCAGAATTCTGGATAACTTTTCCGGTCTTACCCAGGATGAGACAGAGCAAGCTTCACTCCCAATGGTAGAAAACAATGTATATTCCTTTGGAAACATAAAACCGGGAAATAAAATTCAACACAATTTTGATGTAAAAAATCTTGGCCGCAAACCATTGGTTCTACACAAATATGACACTAATAAGCAGGGCATAACCGTTACACACCCAAAGACTATTGCACCGGGTGCCACCGCTAAATTCTCTGTTTCCATTATACCCGGAAACGAGACAGGCGACCAGCTCTACCAGATAACATTCATAACCAACAGTCCAGCAAGACCGGCATTCAATCTGCTAATCTCCGGTACTGTTTCAAGATAAAGGATTTTCAGATGCAGGAGAGTAATCACTCAAATCACGATAGTGCACTAATTGTTAATGAAGGCGTTGAGCAGCCTCCTATTACCAACCCGTACATCGGCAATTTTTATAAAAAAAACAAAACAAGGACTCTATCAGTAGACGAATTTGTTGAAGGTATTCTTTCAGGCAATATTTCTGTACTTAGTCAGGCTATAACACTTGTTGAGAGCAACAGACACGACCACAGAATTATGGCTCAGGAGATACTTGAGAGATGTCAGACTCATGGAGTTGAATCTATGAGAATTGGTATCACCGGTGTTCCAGGTGCAGGAAAAAGCACATTTATTGAGGCATTTGGAGGGATGATTACATCTCTTGGGCATAAACTTGCTGTTCTTGCAATAGACCCGAGCTCTGAGAGAAGCAAAGGCTCAATTCTGGGAGATAAGACCCGGATGGAGACATTGTGTTCAGACCCTAACGCCTTTATAAGGCCAAGCCCAAGCGGAGGTTCTCTTGGCGGGGTTGCCAGAAAAACCAGAGAGAGTATTGCTCTTTGTGAGGCAGCAGGATTTGATGTGATTTTTATTGAGACTGTGGGTGTAGGTCAATCTGAAACAACGGTTCACTCAATGAGTGACTTTTTCCTCCTTCTCATGCTTGCCGGAGCCGGCGACGAACTGCAGGGAATTAAGAGAGGTATAATGGAGATGTCAGACCTTATTGCCATTACAAAAGCAGATGGGAGCAACATTGACAAAGCAACTCTAGCTCAGGCTCTCTATTCTAATGCTTTGCATCTGTTTCCACCATCAGAATCTGGTTGGATACCTACCGCAATGACATCCTCCTCAGTTACCAAATCGGGTTTAAAGGAGATACTGCAAAAGATCGAAGAGTACTTCCTTCTTGCAAAATCAAACGGGTATTACTATAAAAAACGAAGAGAACAGTCTAGGTTCTGGATGCATGAAACAATCAACGAAGGGTTGAGAGACCGATTTTTTGATAACAAAGAGATACAATCCAGGCTTGCTAAATACGAAGAGTCAGTGATGGAGGGTAAAATAGGTTCGTTTGCTGCTGCTGCAGAATTACTTGATATTTATAAAAACAACAAATGAATATAATACTTGAGGCATTAAAGAATAGCATACTCATTACCGGGCTTGTAATGGTTATGATGCTCCTCATTGAATACGTCAATATCCGTTCACACGGAGAATCATTTAAAAAATTAAAGAAATCACCTGTTAAGCAAGTAGTCCTTGCGGCTCTTCTCGGATTGATTCCTGGTTGCATCGGGGGGTTTGCCGTAGTTTCTTTGTTTACTCACAACCTTTTAAGTTTTGGAGCACTCGTTGCCATGATGATTGCTTCCTCTGGTGATGAAGCTTTTGTTATGCTTGCGCTAATACCCAAGACAGCTGTAATACTTTTTGTAGTATTATTTGTAATTGGAGTAGTTGCCGGTATTATTGTAGATAAGTTTTATAAGGGAAGTAAAAGACCTTTTCCTGCTGAAGAGTTCAGACTTCATGATGAATGCTGCCACGAAAAGCACAACCATTCTGAACATCATCCTGTCCAAGTCACAAAGCGCTCAATGACAAAAGAGAGAATAATAATAATGGCCGGAATTGCCATTTTTATTGTTGCTGTTATTGCCGGAATACTTGAGCATGATCATGCTTCTCATGCTCATGAGGCAGCTCCTGCAGCAGTTGTTGAAATGCATGACCATAATCACGGCCATGAAGGTGATCACATACATGACCTTGCTGAGGTAACTCAGGAAGAGCACGGGTTTGATATATTTTCTGAAAGATGGATGAATCTGCTATTTGCAGGAGTAAGCATATTCTTACTCTTCCTCACAGCCAGAGCCGGTGATCACTTTATAAGAGAACATCTTTGGGGTCACGTCGTGAAAAAACATTTCAAATCAATATTTCTCTGGACATTTGGAGCTCTGCTCGTAATTCATTTTGGGATGCAGTTTCTGGATATTGAGCATTGGCTTATGGACAATATATTCCTGATGATTGTAATAGCTGTGCTTATAGGAATAATACCAGAATCAGGTCCGCATATGGTCTTTATAACACTGTTTGCAGGCGGGCTTATACCATTTTCTGTACTTCTGGCAAGTTCAATTGCTCAGGATGGTCACACTGCTCTTCCTTTACTTGCAGAAAGCAAAAAAGGCTTTGTACTAGCCAAAGCCATTAATATTCTAATAGGACTGGTTATTGGAACAGCTGTTCACCTGGCGGGGTTTTAACACCCCGCGGGGGAACATTACTCTCCGTTCATAGAGCTTAAAAACTCCATGTTGTTATCAGACCTGATAAGTCTGGTCTTCATAAAATCCATCGCCTCAACAGAGTTCATATCTGCCAGGTAGTTTCTTAGAATCCATATTCTGTTAAGGGTCTCTTTGTCAAACAAAAGATCATCTCTTCTTGTACTACTCAACGTTACATCAACAGCAGGGAAGATACGCTTGTTAGAGAGCTTCCTGTCAAGCTGAAGTTCCATGTTTCCTGTGCCTTTGAACTCTTCGAATATAACCTCGTCCATTTTTGATCCGGTATCCGTAAGAGCAGTAGCGATAATTGTCAATGAACCGCCATTTTCAATATTTCTTGCCGCACCAAAGAAGCGTTTAGGTTTGTGAAGAGCATTTGCATCAACTCCTCCGCTTAACACCTTGCCTGAAGCAGGCTGTACCGTGTTAAACGCTCTTGCAAGACGAGTAATTGAATCAAGGAGTATCACCACATCATGTCCGCACTCAACAAGTCTTTTTGCCTTCTCAAGTACAATGTTTGCCACCTTTACGTGTCTCTCTGCCGGCTCATCAAATGTTGAGGCAATTACCTCGGCCTTAACGCTCCTCTGCATGTCTGTTACCTCTTCCGGGCGCTCGTCAATCAGAAGTACAATCATATACACTTCCGGATGATTGTCTGCAATGGCGTTGGCTATATCTTTTAGTAATACGGTTTTACCTGTTTTAGGCTGAGCAACAATAAGACCACGCTGTCCTTTACCTATAGGGGCAAAAAGGTCAACAACCCTGGTCGATAAATTATTGTGTCCGTTTGATGTGATATTAAATTTCTCTTCTGGGAAAAGAGGAGTAAGAAAATCGAAAGGAACTCTGTCTCTTATAAACTCCGGACTTCTTCCGTTTATTTGTTTTACTTTGACTAGAGGGAAGTATTTGTCACCCTCTCTTGGCGGCTTAATCTCACCCGTAAGTGTATCACCTGTTTTAAGTCCGTACAGTTTTATCTGCGACTGAGATATATAAATATCATCAGGAGAATTGAGATAATTATAATCAGATGATCTTAAGAAACCATAACCGTCAGGCATTATTTCTAGAACACCGGTAGCCTCCACCTCTCCTTCAAACTCAATCTTTGTACGTACTTGGTTTTCCTTAACAGATTTAACCTCAGGTTGATTCTGTTTTACAAATTCGCTAACAGTTTTTGGCTGGTTACTCTCAAGTTTAAGCTCACGAGTAACTGCTACCATAGCAGCAACTTCTGCATCAGACGTAGGTGCTTGTCTCTTTTCCTGGAAACGGTTCTGATCCGGCATACGCCTCTGCTCAAAAGGTTTCCTGTTATCAACAATATGTTTCTGATCTGAAGGCTGTACCTGTTCAGCAACTTGCTTGGGCTCGGAAATGGTCTTTATTTCAGATTCAGCTGGTCTTTTTCTGGCAGGACGGCCTCTCTTTTTCTGAGATTTTGCCTCCTCAGTCTTTGAATCTGCCTTAACCTCTGTCTTTGTTTCAACCTTAGCATCAACCTTAGCCTCAACCTTAGCCTCGTTCTTTAGTTCTATCTTAACCTGAGGCTTGACTTCTGGTTTAACATCAGGTTTAACATCCAATATTACCTCAGGTTTAACCTCACTGATTGCAGTTTTAGGCTTGTCATCCCTTTTCTTAGGGCCTCTCTTATTTGTCTTCTGATTACTATTCTGAGGCATTGGCTTTTTAACTACCAAAGGTGCGCCGGATTTGCTTCCAACTTTGGCCTGCTCATCCAGTATTTCGTAAATTAGATCTTCTCTGGTTAGTTTTTTGAAATTGCTCAGCTTAAGCTCTTCAGCAATTGCAAACAGGTCTTCCTGACCTTTCTTGCTTAACTCTACTATGTCGTACATTAAATTTGATTGGGAATTGTATTGTGGATTTATCTGAACCGTAAATCACCGAATTCTCTGCAAATATACTTAAATACTTGAAAAGCACAAAAAAAAGTGGAGAATGACCCCACTTTAAACTATTTTGCAGCTACCACATCGGCC
Source organism: Bacteroidales bacterium (assembly GCA_034003005.1). GTDB lineage: Bacteria > Bacteroidota > Bacteroidia > Bacteroidales > UBA932 > Bact-08. The sequence goes on along the minus strand of JAVEZL010000001.1, from coordinate 21,545 downwards.
TCAACCAGACCTCCTTTAGGTAGTCCTTTAACAGCAAATGCTACCCTTGCCGGAAATGGCTCTTTAAAAAATGTGGCATAAACCTCATTCATTGTTGCGAAGTCTGCCATATCCGTTAAGTAAACAGTTGTTTTAACTACGTTTTCAAAACCATATCCGGCCTCTTTTAATATGTGTTCAATGTTTTTAAAAACCTGAACACACTGCTCCTTTACACCACCTGGTACAAATTCACCTGTGGTCACATCTATTGGTAGCTGACCTGATACATAAAGAAATCCGTTTATTTCAACAGCCTGATTGTAGGGACCCACAGCCTTTGGAGCAGCGGGTGAAGATATAATTCTTTTATTCATAATTAATAATATGGTATTTAGTAAAGTTAACAAAATACTAGAAATTATCCCAGTAACTTGATCCTTTTTTGAATTTGAGCAGATCTGCAAGGGCCGAGGCTGTAGCGCTTATTCTGAAACTCCAGCTCTGCCACTGTCCTGTAGGGACCCAGGATACAGAAATATTAAAACAATGAAGGTCATAAGAAGCACTAAGCTGAGTTGTTGTGAGGACAAATTTCGATAGATCCACATTTGTATTTACGTTAATATTGAAAGCTTTAGTAATTCTCAGCTGCCCGGACAAACCCAGTGTCTGGGTATGTATATTCCTTTTTGTGAGAAGGTCTGTCTGAGCGTCATACTCATATCTCTTCCCGTAAGAGTAGTTATAGTTGAAACTAACTGTCCACGGAACTGACGGGTCAAGGTAATAAACCCAACCTCCGGGTATGTACTCACCCGTAACTGGATGATAATAAATTTTTGTATAGTCTCTCGGTTCAGATCTTACTCCTCCAAACGTATCACCCTCAGCTGGCTGATTACCTTCACCAGGAAACTTCCTCACTCCACCCTTTCGCTCACCCTTGCCAGAGAATTGGTAAGAAAGCGTCATACTCGCATTTTCAACCCGGGCTATCTTTAGTCCCCCCTCCTTAGCAATATTAAACTGATTAATTACCCTTCCTCTGTTATCAACTGCGTATGGGTTAAGCGAGGCATTTGCACTAAATCCGAGCGAGCCGAATATGGTTGTATTCATGTTCACAGAAATGTTTGATAACTTAAGGGAGTCTGCCAGGAAGTTATATGAGCCTCCTATTGCAAGGTTGTCAATTAACTTAATCTTTTTTGTTCCTGTTCCGGTAGTGTCATCAATATCTCTGAGCTTAGCCTCCAAATTGTTGCCCACTGAAAAGTTCAGGGATGCATTTCTTCCGGTTCCCGGAGGAGAGTAGATTAATCCGTCATATCTGTTATAGTTTACAAGATGCTGGATTCCGTTCTCATCAATGTAATCAAGTGTTCTGTATCCATTCCCCGGAGTACCAAGCTCAGGTCTGTAGCCAAATGATAATGTAGGCGTTATCATATGCCTCATCGCTTGCATTTTTGCCTTTTTCCCAAAATTAAACGTACCATAAATCCTGGTACTCATTGATAACGAAGCAGAAAACTCTTGGGTAACACCAAAGTGGCTAAACATTTTTGATATCTGACTTTCAACCCTTTGTGTATCTTCGTTAAAAAACTTTTCATTTGTTTGAAAAAACCAGTTCATGCCGTATGCCACGCCCGGTGAAAAATTCAGATATTTTAGGAGAGTAAATGTAGGAAGTCCAATAGAGAAATTATGTCTCATTCCGCTTCTGAACTTAGAGAGAAAATCAGGTGAATTAAAGTCCTTAAGTTTAAAATTGACCTTATTATCAAAAGTTGTATTGTAGCTTAGTGAAATTGATTCGTAAAACCTCTCCTTCCCCACCCTCTCTTTACTTTTGAACGGATAAATTCTGTTCATCGTAAATGTAAAATTAGGAATAGTGAGCGCATACGAACTATCAAGAGAGTTCTGGCTATGAAGCAGGTTCAATGACAAACTAAATGGTGAATCGGCAAAGGTCTTTGAATAAGAGATAGAAGAAGATACTTGATTTTGGAGGCTCTGCTGCACATCCATAGAGTTAAACCGATTGTTTAGTGGTGTAGAGAAATTCACAGAGGCTCTGAAAGATGCTCCCGGCATAGACTTTGAGTCCTGAGAATGGCTCCATCTTATTGAAAAATCCTTAGACTGGAAAAAATCGGTACTACCCCTCTCTCCGGTCTGGTTGTTAGAATAATTAACAGAAAAGTCTCCGTTAAACTTGTATCTCTTTCTGTAGCGAGCTGTCAACATCGCATTCCATGAACCCAGAGAATAAATATCCCCGGTAACCGAAACGTCAAAATACTCTCCAATTACAAAGTAATAGCCAAGCCCCTTTAGGCCGAATCCTCTTGCTGCCTCCTCCTGAAAAGAGGGAATCAACAAACCACCAGAGCGCTCTGGTTTTTCTGGAACAAATCCAAAAGGCAGAGCAAAGGGCACCGGAACATCTTCAAGAACAAGATAAGCTGGTCCAAAAACAGTGGTTCTTTTGGGCTCTGTTACCGTTCTCACTTTAGTCATTCTCAAATAAAAATGGGGATGATCAAGATCGCAAGTAGTATACTTACCCTTTGAAATATTGATCGAGTTATCCGCCATCTTTTTTATATTAGTTCCATGAAGATAGCCCTCAGACTCCTGAGTAATCATATTTGTTATGCGTGCCTTCTTTGATGCAAAGTTATAGTACACCTTCTCCATCTCATATGTACTGCTCCCCTCCTTAAGAACAGGCCTTCCCTTCATAACCCCGGTACTATCCTTTACGCCTGTAGCAAAAACAGTTCTGGAGTCCAGATCATACTCCATATACTCTGCGGTAAGCTCTATGTTGTCATACTTAACTGTAACATCACCATAGTAGTATATCATTTTTCTGCCTCCGGAAAAATCTTCAACAATCGAATCCCTGGCAACGGAAAAGGCAGGGAACTCTACGTCCCCCTTACGTTTTAAGGTGTCAGAAGAGGTTGCAAGGGAGTCGGGCTTTAAAGACTGGCTCTCTGCCCTCAGTGCAAACATCATCAACCCTAATATGGCCAGAATGGTATATGTGATTCTCTTCAAAAACAAAATAATTGCTACTTTTGCAAAGCGCAAATTTAAACAATAAACAACATATATAATGCTCCATAAAATAGTTTTGATCTTTTTTTGCCTGCTGCTCCAATTACCATTGCAGGCACAGAGCAGTTCAAGGGTGGCTTTGAAGAAAGTTGTTATTGATGCAGGACACGGAGGCAAAGATCCGGGTGCT
>JAVEZL010000001.1:0-18198 GCA_034003005.1 Bacteroidales bacterium | reverse complement strand
ACACCTGATGGATATTACTCCATACAAATACTGGCAGTTACCAAGATTCTAAAGAGCGGAGCTGCAGACCTTAAAGGTGTCAAAGAATTCGGCTACAAAAAAGTGGGAGCTTTCTATAAATACCATACAGGCACTTTTACAGAACAGGAAGACGCTGCAAAATTTTTAAAAGATATCAGGAAGAGATTTCCACAGGCATTTTTAATTAGAATTGAAAACAATACAATAGTTCCATTGAAATAACAGAAAATGAAAATTAAACTCACAAAAGAGCAGAAGACAGGCCTCTTTGCACTTGTTACTCTTATTGCAACATATTTCCTAATCAACTTTTTAAAGGGGCAAGATTTCTTTAACAAGAACAATATCTACTTTGTAAATTACGAAAATGTTGAAGGTTTAACTCCTACGGGACCTGTTTACTTCAAGGGTCACAAGATAGGTACTGTTGAATCAATAGAATTCGTCAAAGAGAACGGTAGCTTTATAGCAAAGTTTAAAGTAAAGGCCGAGTATCCTATACCTTCAAATTCGGTAGCAATGATATACTCAGCGGACCTGCTCGGTTCAAAAGCTGTAAAAATTGTACCCGGAGACTCTCCTGAGATAATGAAGAACAAGGACACTCTCGCATCAGGCATGGAAGTTGGTTTGGTTGAGAAGCTGGTTGCAGAAATTTTGCCATTGAAAGATAGCATCTCAACACTCCTCTCATCACTTAATACAACCGTTACCGGGATAAACCAAATCCTTGATGAGAACGGACAGGCAAACATTAAATCAATAATTGCCGGTCTGAACAGAACCATACGTAACTTTGAGGCAATATCAGCAAATTTGGGAGAGAGCGGGCCTGAGATTTCTGCTACACTGGAAAACCTGAAAAACCTCACTGCAAAACTTGACAGTGCTGCAGAACCTCTTGGAGCAACAGTAGGCAATCTATCAAAAATCACCGATTCCCTGGCAGCTGCAGATCTTGCTGCAACTATAGGATCCCTCAGAACGCTTCTGGATGAGCTTAGAAACCCGCAGGGTTCAATAGGGAAACTTATGGCAACAGATTCGCTTCACAATTCTGTCAACACTCTAGTAAAAAATCTTGATGAGTTAATAGAAAATATCAACAACAATCCAAAAAAATACATTAAGATAACAGTGTTCTAAATCAAGTAGTTACAAAATAAGAAAAATCTATTTTTTCTTTTCTGAAAATATTTATCACTGAGCAACAAGCACTTGAAAAATTCTTGAAATTTACAAGTGCTTTTTGATTTTTTTTTACAGAATTTATCCCCAATTTTGTAAGCAATCTAAACTTCAAACCATAATCCATGACCGATCAGAAACATATAGCTGTGTGGGATAATTGTCTTCGAATCATAAAAGATAACATTCCTCCCAGCAGCTTTAAGACATGGTTCGTTCCCATCAAGGCGGTCAAGTTTACAGACTCAGTTTTAACAATTGAGGTACCTTCGGACTTTTTCAGGGAGTATCTGGAAGAGCAATTCATTGAACTTATAGGAAAAACACTTAGAAGAGTTGTAGGCAACAACGCTAAGCTTGAGTACAACGTAAGGGTAGTCTCTAATGAGGAGGCAGTAACCATGCCACAGCAAGGCTTGCACGAACTCACAAACAGGACCGTTCCCTTCCCTGCACAGACAGGTTCATTTGCTAATCCTTTTGTAATTCCAGGACTTCAGCAGAGACAGATTGATCCTCAGTTAAACCCAAACTTCAGCTTCAGAAACTTCGTAGAGGGTGAATGCAATCGTTTGGCAAGGGCTGCAGGTCTTAACATAGCATCAAGCCCCGGAAATAACTCCTTTAACCCACTATTTCTTTACGGAGGATCCGGACTGGGAAAAACACATCTGGCACAAGCCATAGGAATTGATATAAAAGAGAAATTTCCTGATAAAATTGTTTTGTACGTTAGTGCGAACAGATTCCAGACACAATTCATGGACGCTGCAAACGTAAAAAACAAACTTACAGACTTTCTCCACTTCTATCAGATGATTGACGTACTCATAATTGATGACGTACATGAATTTGCCGGAAAACCGGGAACTCAGAATGCATTTTTCCATATATTCAGCCATCTTCACAATATTGGAAAACAATTAATACTTACATCTGATAAGGCTCCATCTGAACTCCAGGACCTTGAACAGAGACTTCTCTCAAGATTCAAATGGGGATTGGTTGCAGAGCTTGCTCAGCCGGACTTTGAAACAAGAGTCTCCATTCTTAAAGCAAAGAGCTACAAAGATGGAATATCGTTGCCGGAGGATGTAATTACGTACCTGGCAAACAATATAACAAGTAATGTAAGAGAGATTGAAGGAACGCTTATTTCTTTACTTGCTCAATCAACACTTACCCACAGAAAAATAACACTGGAACTTGCAGAGTCTCTTACTGAGCGATTTGTTAGCAAGAACAAGACTGAGATTTCCGTTGGAAAAATTCAAAAGGTAGTCTGCGAATACTTCAAAATAAGTACAGAATCATTTCTCTCTCCATCCAGAAAAAGAGAGTTTGTTCAGGCACGGCAGATTGCCATGTATCTCAGCAGAAACATGACAAACAATTCACTGGCATCAATTGGTGCACAAATTGGAGGAAGAGACCATGCCACAGTACTCCATGCATACAACACAGTCAAGGATCTTATTGACACAAACAGATCTTTCAGAAAGTATGTGTCAGATATTGAGAGCCAGCTTAAATCTAACTAAAAGCCCAAATGGAATCATCTAGAGTCTTTTCTATTTTCAGCGAAATAACAAAAATCCCCAGAGAGTCCGGTCACGAAGAGCACATAATTAAATATCTTCAGGATTTCGCCAACTCCAGAGGGCTTGAGCATAAAACCGACAAAGCAGGTAATGTTGTAATACTAAAAGCCGCTACCAAAGGCATGGAGGGTGCCCCCACTATAATATTGCAAAGCCATTCAGATATGGTATGCGAGAAGAATGCAGGCACCGTTCATGATTTCAGAAAAGACCCCATTAAGGTTACTGAAGAGGATGGCTGGCTTATAGCTAAAGAGACTACACTTGGAGCAGACTGCGGAATTGGAATGGCAGCCCAGCTTGCAATTCTGGATGATGACAATATTTCACACGGCCCACTGGAGGCACTATTTACAACGGAAGAGGAGACAGGGCTCACAGGTGCTAAATCTCTTGAAGAGGGATTTCTAAAAGGGACAATCCTGGTTAATCTCGATTCAGAGGACGAGGGTGAACTTTTTATTGGATGCGCAGGTGGAATTGACACTACAGGCCGATTCACCTATACTCCAAGGAAATGCAGAGATGGTGTGAAATTTCTAAAATTTGGAGTATTTGGGGCAACAGGAGGTCATAGCGGAGACGATATTGAAAAGAACAGGGCAAATGCAAATCAGATACTATTAAGATTTCTGTTTGAAGCCTATTCATGTTTCCCGGTATCACTTTGCGAAATTGATGGCGGGAATAAGCGCAACGCCATTTCCAGAGAGGCATTTGCAATTATTTCTGTTGATCCAAAGGACGAAGATCAAATTAACGAACTATTCCAGAGAGTGGTTGCAGAAGCTCAAAATGAGCACTTCACATCAGACCCTCAACTTGCAGGCAAGATAGGAAATGCACGCCCATTCGAACATTGTATTGATGACGAAACATTTATAAGACTAGTTTGCTCATTGTATTCAATGCCTCATGGCGTTTTGGCAATGAGCCAGACAATTCCGGGATTTGTTGAGACCTCAACAAATCTGGCCAGCATAAAGATGGAGAGTGAAGGAGTTATAAAGGTTGCGACAAGCCAGAGAAGTTCAATTAACAGTGCAAAACATAATGCTGCAAAAAGGATTGAAGCTGTACTGAAACTAGCCGGTGCAGAAGTCTCTCATGAAACAGAATACCCCGGATGGCAACCTAATACAGACTCGAAAGTACTTAAGATAACTGAAAGTTCTTACAAGCAACTCTTTCCTAACCCTCCAAAAGTTAGAGCAATCCATGCCGGGTTAGAGTGTGGAATTCTTATTGATAAGTTTCCATATCTGGATATAATATCTTTTGGACCTACAGTCAGAGGAGCTCATGCCCCCGGAGAGAGACTGGAGATAGCATCAGTTGAAAAATTCTGGAAATTACTTGTGGACATTCTGGCAAAATTAAAATAGAGATATATGGCTACATTAATAGCTCCTTCCATGCTATCTGCAGATTTCAGCAGATTATCCGCAGAGGTGGAAATGGTAAACAACAGTGATGCTGATTTATTTCACCTTGATATCATGGATGGTGTCTTTGTTCCCAATATTTCATATGGATTTCCGGTAATTAAAGCAATATCTCGTTTGGCAAAGAAGCCAATGGACGCACACCTGATGATTATTGAGCCAGACAAGTATGTTGACAGGTTTGCAGATGCAGGAGTTGAGTATTTAAGCGTGCACATAGAGGCTTGCCCTCATCTTCACAGAACCATTCAGAATATTAAAGAGAGAGGGATGAAGGCCGGCGTGGCACTTAATCCGCATACACCTGCCTGTATGCTTAAAGAGATTCTTCCAGATTTAGATTTTGTACTTGTAATGTCGGTTAACCCGGGATTTGGAGGACAGAAATTCATCACCTCTTCACTTGACAAAATAAAAGAGATTCGGGAGATGGCTCAAATGAGGGCACCACATCTTCTTATAGAGGTTGATGGTGGTGTCAGTAAAGAAAACGCCCCTCTCCTTGTAAAGGCAGGGGCAGATATCCTTGTTGCTGGAAACAGTGTCTTCTCAGCATCCTCTCCGGCTGATGCAATAAGAGAGCTTAAAAGCCTCAGCCGTTAATCTCAAATTATGTATTTTACCTCTTTGAAAGCATAAGAGACAACTGATCCGTCCAGTTTCTCAATTTGCAGGCATGCATTTTTATCTGTACCTATTATTCTTCCTTCAAATACCTCGCCGGATGGTGTCTCCTGAAATTTGTGTATCTCTTCATACCTGTATAGGTTTCTGTGATACATTGTAGATATTTTTTCTGAGATACTTCCCCATGAGAAGTTCTTGAAAGGGATATACAGATCGTAAAGAAAGAAAGCAAGTTTTTCAAGCTCCTCTTTTAAATCGTACTCTTTACCTGTTATTTTTTTTAAAGAGACCGGATTAGGAGCGTTAGATTCAAATTTATCCTGGTTAAGATTTAGTCCTATACCTACAACTGATTCTGACAAACTGTCACCCTCAATTGCATTCTCAATCAATATACCTGCAATCTTTTTGTCTTCTACATAAATATCATTGGGCCATTTTATTTTAGCCTCAACACCTTTGCTCTTGAGATATTCGTACACCCCTACTGCTGCTATCTGTGAGATAATGAACTGATTCTCTGCTTTTATCATATCGGGTTTAAGCAAAAGTGAGAATGTCAGGTTTGTTCCCTTAGCACTCTCCCATGATGTTCCTTTCTGTCCTCTTCCCTCTGACTGATATTCAGCAGCGAGAATTGTAAAGTCAGTAAGCTCATCAGACCTCCTAAGTATCTCTTTATTAGTGGAATCAATAGTGTCTAGCCAAATAATGTCAATTGCCATGTTAATAAAAGTTTAAATTGGTCACAAAATTGCAGTATTTTTACAAGAAAAACGAAAAAAAGACAATTATTGTGCCAGTAAAGAAGACAACAACCAAAAGAGTTAAAGCTGCAGAAAAGATAGCAGTGCAAACGATTCTAACAGATGAAAATGAGATTAAATGTATTGTTGATGCCATGCTCGATAAGAAGGCTCAGGCAGTATGCTCTATGGATCTCAGAAAGATAGGAACAGCCATAACAGATCATTTTGTCATATGCAACGCAGATTCTGCGCCGCAAGTTATTGCTATTGCAGACAACATTGAGGAGAAAATGTACACTCAGTGCAATAGAAAAGTAATCAGATCACAAGGCAAAGAGAATGCATTCTGGATAATAATGGACTATGCAAATATTGTAATCCATATTTTCAAAACAGAATACAGACAGTTCTACAGACTTGAAGAGCTATGGGCAGACGCAGATAAGACAAACTATCAAGACTAAACACAATGAGTGAAGAAAATAAGAACAACATCAATAAGAAGCTGTCTAATATAAAACCCCAGAAGTTTAACAGCCTCTGGATTATACTTATCATTCTCACAGGTATTGCCATAATGTGGAACTCCTATGATGGAGGTGAGCCTGTTAAGACTGAATGGTTTGAAGTTAAAGAGAAAATGATTAAGCAGGGAGACATTGAGAAGATTGTCTTCGTTACTAATCAAAATATGGCAGAGGTGTTTATCAGAAAAGACAGCCTCTCTAAGTACAAAAATAAATTTGGCGGTAAAGAACCAAAATTTGGCCCCCAGTTCTATTTCATCGTATCTGCAAACTTCAACCTTGAAGACCAGGTAGATATAGTAATGGCAGGTGTTGAGCCTGAAAAAAGGTTTTCAGTTGAGACAGAGCAGAGAACCAACTACTTTGGAAAGGCTCTAGAATGGCTTCTCCTCCCGTTAATGCTAATAGGTTTGTGGATATTCTTCTTCAGAAGAATGAACAAATCAATGGGAGGCGGAGGCTCTCAGGGTGGCGGAATCTTCTCTGTAGGTAAATCCCAGGCAAAACTTTTTGACCGTGACAATAATGTAAAGGTTACATTCAAAGATGTAGCCGGTCTTGAGGAGGCAAAGGTAGAGGTTATGGAGATTGTTGACTTCCTTAAAAACCCAAAAAAATACACAAACCTTGGAGGAAAGATTCCTAAAGGGGCGTTACTTATAGGCCCTCCGGGCACAGGAAAGACCCTCCTTGCAAAGGCAGTTGCCGGTGAGGCCGATGTTCCATTCTTCTCAATATCCGGATCTGACTTTGTAGAGATGTTTGTGGGCGTAGGCGCATCAAGAGTAAGAGACCTGTTCAGGCAAGCTAAAGAGAAGGCTCCCTGCATCGTCTTTATTGATGAAATTGATGCAGTGGGACGAGCCAGAGGAAAGAACGCAGGGTTCTCCTCAAACGACGAGAGAGAGAACACCCTTAATCAGCTCCTAACTGAGATGGACGGCTTTGGATCAAATTCAGGAGTAATAATTCTGGCTGCTACTAACAGAGCAGATATTCTTGATAAAGCTCTTATGAGGGCTGGCCGTTTTGACAGGCAAATCCACGTTGACCTTCCTGAACTTAAAGAGAGGATGGAGATATTCAAAGTACACCTCCGCAATCTAAAGCTGGTAGAGGGATTTGATATTGAGTTTCTTGCTAAGCAGACACCTGGTTTTTCGGGTGCAGATATTGCAAATGTATGTAACGAAGCTGCTCTTATAGCTGCAAGAAATAATAAAGATTTCATTGAGAAGCAGGACTTCCTTGACGCTGTTGACAGAATTATTGGAGGACTTGAAAGGAGAAGCAAAATTATCTCTCCGGAAGAGAAGAGAACCATTGCCTTTCACGAAGCCGGGCACGCAACCGTAAGTTGGATGCTGCCTCACGCGAATCCTCTTCTTAAGGTTACCATCATTCCTAGAGGGAGAGCCCTTGGAGCGGCATGGTACCTGCCTGAAGAGAGACAAATTACCACAACTGAGCAAATGATGGACGAAATGGCAGCTACTTTGGGTGGAAGAGTCGCAGAGGAGATTGTAAATGGTAAGATTTCGACCGGAGCTTTAAGTGACCTTGAGAAGATAACAAAGCAGGCATATGCTATGGTATCCTATCTGGGAATGAGCAAAGAGGTAGGCAATATTTCATTCTACGATTCATCAGAATCGGCGGGATTTAATCTTGGTAAACCATATAGCGAAAAGACAGCCGAGCTTATAGATGCTGAAGTAAAGAGATTTATTGAAGAGGCTTATAAAATGGCTAGAAAGGTGCTTACTGAGAACAATGAAGGATTTACCAAACTGGCAGAGCTACTGCTGGAAAAAGAGGTTATCTTTGCAGAGGATTTAGAGAGTATTTTTGGCAAAAGAGCCGGTAAACAACCTTTGGCATAAGATGAACAACACAGTGGTGAGAACATTGAGCGGACTTGTCTTCCTGCTGATAATGGTAGGATCTCTGCTCATAGGACCCATCGCATACGCAGCCGTAATGCTTTTCATTATTGCGGTTGTTATGCATGAGTATCTTGAAATAAGTCTTGGCAGAAAATACAGGATTCCCAGGTTACTGGCAATTCTTACAGGTTTGTCATTGTTTCTTATTTTGTTCTTCATCCTTGAATATAATATTGAGGTAAAGATGCTGCTAATTGCTCTTGTACCTCTTGTTGCTACATACATTTCACTTATTTGGGAAAAAGATGCAGAGTCTTACCGGAAGAATCAATATCTGGGAGGCTCTGTTCTCTATACTGCACTTCCATTTGCACTTACAACACTCATCGTTTACAAAGAGAACGGAGAATTTGACGGAACAACTCTCCTCTTCTTCTTTATAATTTTATGGGTATCTGACATAGGTGCCTATGTATTTGGAATGCTATTCGGACAGAAAAACGGGCACAAGCTCTTTCCATCAATCTCTCCTAAAAAATCGTGGGAAGGATTTTATGGCGGGCTAGGTTCTGCGCTTGTATTTGCGGTCATAATCTACTATTCAGGATTATCTGACTTCAACCTTATGCACACTCTTATTGTTGCTTTAATAATCAACATCGCGAGTGTTCTTGGCGATCTGGCTGAGTCTCAATTCAAAAGGAACTTTGGTGTAAAGGATTCCGGCTCACTCATGCCAGGACACGGAGGACTACTTGACAGGTTCGACGGAGCCCTTACTTCATTTCCACTAGCAATAGCATATATTAAACTCCTTTCACTTTTTTAATAAATGAAAATACACAAAGAGGGCTATAAAATAATTTTAAACAGCTTCTGGATACTGGCCATTCCGGTAATTGCCGTTTATCTGATATTTCCGGAGGGAAATGCTGTGTGGTATACACTTGTTGCTGCATTAATGCTTTTTATTCTTGTAGTAAGATTTTTCAGGTTTCCTGACAGGGTTCCAGAGATAAATGACAATGTTGTTCTTGCTCCTGCAGACGGAAAGATAGTTATTGTAAAAGAGGTTTACGAAGGTGAGTTTCTTAAGCAGAACTGCCTGCAGGTATCTGTTTTTATGAGTGTTTTCAATGTTCATATTAACTGGTTCCCGGTAAAAGGTGTTGTAAAATATTACAAATATCACCCAGGCAGATACCTTGTTGCAATGCATCCAAAATCATCAGAAAAGAATGAGAGAACAACAATTGTAGTTGAGAACGAAAGAGGAGTTGTACTTTTCAGACAGATTGCAGGTTATCTTGCCAGAAGAATTGTTTGTTACGCAAAGGAGAACACCTCTGTTGAACAGGGAGACCAGGCAGGATTTATAAAATTTGGATCCAGAGTTGATATATTCCTCCCTTTAGATGCTAGGGTTCAGGTAACAAAAGGACAAAAAGTCACAGGAACGCATACAATTATTGCTACTCTTCCTGAACCTGTACAATAACTAAGAAATCTACTTAATATAGGCAGACATTTCAAAGGCGGCTTCGGCTGCCTTTTTTGCTGCAACAGATGCAAAGTCATCTCCCTTTCCGGCAAAGATTATATTTCTTGAGATATTAACGAGGAGACCACACTTAGAATTCATTCCAGCGGCTGCAACCTGGGCAATTGTCCCCCCCTGGGCACCCACTCCGGGTACCAGAAAAAAATGGTCAGGAGCCAACTCTCTAATCTCTGCAAGTTTTTCAGGACGGGTTGCTCCCACTACAAACATCAGCTGGTCCGGGCTGCCCCACTCTATGCCCTTCTCAATAACCCTCTTGTACATTTCCATCTCAAAATCTGAGGCAGACGGATTAGAAGTAAGTGCCAGAACTATTGACCACCTTCCATTATACTTTAGGAATGGCTCAACAGAGTCTTTACCCATATAAGGAGCAAGGGTAACTGCATCACAATCCATCCTTTCAAAAAAAGCTTTTGCATATCTGTCTGCTGTGTTCCCAATATCTCCCCTCTTTGCATCGGCAATGATCATAAGAGAAGGATCGACACTGCGGATGTACTCCACAGTCATTTCCAGCTGCTCCCATCCCGGCGCACCCTCGGCCTCATAAAAGGCAAGATTGGGCTTATAAGCGACAGCGTATTGATGCGTTGCATCAATAATTGCTTTGTTAAATTCAAAAATGGGATTTTTTAATGAAGCTACAGAGTCAGGGAACAATGAGGGATCAGAGTCAAGTCCGATGCAGAGGAAACTCCTTTTTCTTTTAATATTCTGGAATAACTGCTCTCTGTTCATATGTGTACTGGTTAAACCTGCTACTCGCCTGAATCCTTTAGTCTCTCTGCATTTTCTGCTATCTGAAGCAGATCGATTACCTCTTGTACTGCACCATCCATAAATACAGGAAGATTGTACATGGTATAGTTTATACGGTGATCAGTAACTCTGGACTGAGGATAGTTGTATGTACGTATCTTAGCAGAGCGGTCACCTGTTGAGACCATCGTCTTTCTCTTTGCAGATATCTCGTTTAGGTACTTCTCATATTCCAGATTATACAAACGGGTTCTTAATTCGGCCAGTGCTTTGTCGTAGTTCTTAATCTGTGATTTTTCATCCTGGCACTGAACCACAATGCCTGTAGGCATGTGCGTAAGCCTGATTGCTGAATATGTTGTATTTACAGACTGACCTCCCGGTCCGGATGAGCAGAATGTATCTTTTCTTACATCACTTATGTTCAACTCAATATCAAACTCTTCTGCCTCTGGAAGCACAGCCACTGAAGCAGCAGAAGTATGAACCCGGCCTTGTGTCTCGGTCTGAGGAACACGCTGAACCCTGTGAACTCCACTCTCGTATTTAAGAACACCATATACACCGTTACCTGAAATCTTGCAAATAACCTCTTTGAAGCCACCTGAAGTTCCTTCACTCTGACTGTTTATCTCAAGCTTCCAACCCTTTCTTTCAGCAAATTTAGCATACATCCTGAAAAGGTCACCTGCAAAAATTGAGGCCTCATCTCCACCGGCACCTGCGCGTATCTCAACAATTGCATTCTTTGAGTCCTGGGGATCTGCCGGAATCAGAAGAAGTTTAATCTCCTCCTCCATTGCTGGCATAGCCTCCTCAATGAAAGCTATCTCCTCTTTTGCCATCTCCCTCAACTCCTCGTCCTTTTCATTCTGAATGATATCCTTAGCATTTTCGAGGTCTATCACCATTTTGCGGTACTTGTTACCCACCTCCACAAGTGGCTCAAGATCTCTGTACTCTTTGTTAAGAGATACATACCTCTTCATATCAGACATCACTCCAGGATCTGAAATCTGTGTTGCAATGCTTTCAAATTTCTCCTTAAGCCCCTCAAGTTTGGTATATAGATTATTATCGCTCATATTTCTTTGTCAAATTGGGTGCAAAATTAGTGAAATAAGTTGAATCCCGGAATTTTATTCTGAAGCAGCTCTTTTATATCTGATTCTCAACACATTTCTCTCAAAATCAAAATCAGAAGATATAATTCTTATTCCGCCTATTTCAGATGTATTAGCAACATGCAGCCCTATACACGGACACTTGTCATAATCGCCCACAGAAATAATTCTTACAGTATCTCCGGCCTCAGGTGGAAGTTTATCCGTATTTACAAGCTTCTCGGCCTCGCTCCTCTCCATAAAAGTCTCCTTAACATCCAGATTTAAACCTATAACCCTGTTTACCTCCATCTCAAGCCCCGCAATCTCATCCTCACTCAATGGCCTCTCAAAATGGTAATCTACCTTAGATTTCTTTTTCTCAATATGGTTACTGAAAGACCTTCCAGTTCCAAACATTCTCACCATTGTCTGGTTAATTATATGTTCAGCAGTGTGCATCGGGGCATTGTAATCCTTCTTGGGTTCGTTTATCTCCATTACATTATTTGTTTGCTCGTAAAGTTAATTATTTTGCGTCAGTTTTTCCTCCTCGCTCTCTTCGTTCGCTGTGGCGGAGACTCCTTCAAATTATATCTGGCAATTCTACTGCACTCACAGAGTATCCGCATAACTTCCGGAGTTTTTCCTCCTCGCTCTCTTCGTTCGCTGTGGCGGAGACTCCTTCAGTTATGCGGACTACTCTGTGAAAGGGCATGCAGGAATCTCTGCCAGAAATAGTGAAACACGGGCGGCTGTAACTTGCTAACTGTGTGGGGTTTGACACTTTATCCGAGGGGTGACCCCTCGGATAAAGTGTCAAAGGGCTTTTAATCTGAGTGTTACAGCCATGCGGGTGCAGTTTGAACTGCGCAGATTGGCGGATACACATCGCCTTGCGAAGATTTATATGGTGCTTCGCGGTTTATACGGCCTTTGGCCGGACTTCTGGGTTAAGAGGTTGCGGTGTTGCGTGGGACGAACCTCCATCGACCTCGTAATGAACTAATTACAAAACACAATTTGTTGATAATAAAGAATTTATGTTTTGCAATACCTTAAAACTCAACCCCATGGAGGTTCGTCCCACCCACGCCTGTGCTCAGGCCGGAACAAATTTTTCTGCCGAATGGCTAAACACAGCGTAGCACCTTTTAAACAAATTTATTTCCCGCAAGGCAAGTTTTCGAATATCCGTGCGGCCTGAACTCTTTATCAATGTGCGCTTTAACACTTTACCCGAGGGGTCACCCATCGGATAAAGTGTCAACGCATTCTAATTCACCTTGTTACAGCCATGCGGGTTTGGGACCCCACGCCCGTTTTCCTCTGTGAAAAGTGTTGTAGCACTACTTCCCCAGTCAACCGAGGCACGAAGGAACCTCCGCCACAGTCGGCAAAGCCAGCGAGGAGGAATCGTTCCGGAGGGGCTGCGGATGAGATGTACAAAAAAGAGGCTGCCTTTGCAGACAGCCTCAGTGGGGTTGTATAAGTAAATAACTAACCAAATACTTACTCGCCCAGGAACAGTTTCATATCCTCATCAACAGAACCTATAGGGGCAATGCCGAAGTTCTTCACTAGCACATCTGCTACATTAGGAGAGAGGAAAGCTGGAAGTGTAGGGCCTAAGTGAATATTCTTCACGCCCAGATACAGGAGTGCAAGGAGAACAATAACAGCCTTCTGCTCATACCATGCAATATTGTATGCGATTGGAAGATCATTAATGCTGTTTGCGTTGAAAACCTCCTTCAGTTTTAGTGCAATAACAGCAAGTGAATAAGAGTCGTTACACTGACCTGCGTCAAGTACTCTAGGAATACCATTTATATCTCCCAAAGGAAGCTTGTTGTACCTGTATTTAGCGCAACCAGCTGTAAGTATAATCGTGTCTTTAGGCAAAGCTGAGGCAAACTCTGTGTAGTAGTTTCTATCCTTCATTCTTCCATCACAACCTGCCATTACAAAGAACTTGCGGATTGCGCCACTCTTAACTGCCTCAACAACCTTGTCTGCAAGAGCAAACACCTGAGCGTGTGCAAAACCGCCAATCAGTTCACCGGTTTCAATCTCTTTAGGAGGTGCACATTTTTTTGCATGCTCAATAATTTCAGAGAAATCCTTTGTTTTTCCATCTTTTCTGTCCTCAATATGCTTAAATCCAGGGAATCCCGACGAGCCGGTAGTATAGATCCTGTCGGCATAAGTAGATGACTTCCTAGGAGGTACAATACAATTAGTAGTAAACAGAACCGGACCATTGAAAGTCTCAAAATCCTCAATCTGATGCCACCATGAAGAGCCGTAGTTACCCACGAAATGGCTGTATTTCTTAAATGCGGGATAATAGTTTGCAGGAAGCATCTCAGAGTGCGTGTAAACATCAACTCCTGTACCTTCTGTTTGCTTAAGTAACTCCTCCATATCCTTTAGGTCGTGGCCCGATATCAGGATAGCGGGGTTATTGCGGACACCCAGGTTCACCTTGGTAATTTCCGGGTTTCCATAAGCCGATGTATTTGCCTTGTCAAGAAGAGCCATAACTTTAACACCATGCTCTCCGGTTTTAAGGACAAGAGCTGTAAGCTCATCAGCAGTAAGCGAATCATTTGTAGTATCTACAAGCGCCTGCTGAATAAATCCATAAACCTCCTTATCTTCGTGACCAAGGTTAAAAGCGTGCTCAGCATAAGCAGCCATACCCTTAAGGCCATAAATTGTAAGTTCGCGTAGAGAGCGAACATCCTCATTCTCTGTTGCCAAAACTCCCACTTCAAGAGCCTTTGCATCCATATCTGCCTCCTCTTTAGAAGCCCAGAATGCACCTTCAAAAGTGATCTCTGCTATATTTCCACCCTTTGAAACGTAAAGAGCCTTTACCGCCTCTCTAAGATCAATAGCTTGTTTAACTCTTGTAATAAATCTCTCTCTGTCAAAGTTTGCATTAGTAATTGTCATAAAAAGTGAATCAACAACAAACTTGTTCACCTCATTACTCTCAACACCCTTTTCTCTCAATCTTACTGTGTAGTGAGAAATACCTTTACATAGGAAGATCAGAAGATCTTGCAGATTTGCGACATCGGCAGGCTTACCGCAAACTCCGTTTACAGTACAACCTGTGTTTTTTGCTGCCTCCTGGCACTGATAACAAAACATGTTACTCATAAGTCTATTATATTTGGTTAATTATTTCAAGACAAAAGTAGCCAACGCAAAAACAAATAAGTGTAATTCTTGTTACACTTGTATAAAAACTTGTTACACTAAGTTAAAAATATTAAATTAGCTTAACAAACAGAATCTATGCAGAATTTGGACTTTTCAAAGTGCCCCATAATGGGAGACCTCGGGAACGAGAGAGTGCACAAACTTTTCACAGGGGCAAACTATAAACTGGAGATTTTTGAAAAAGGAGAGGTCATTGCAATGCAAGGTTCTCCCTGCAAACACCTATACATTCTATTGACCGGTTCTGTCAGAACAGAGATGAGTACTGAAAACGGTGGTATAATGACCATTGAGAATATTGACGCTGTACGTCCCCTGGCATCGGCCTTCCTCTTTGCAGAAGACAACACATTTCCAGTAGATGTCACAGCAATTACACAATGCCGGGTGCTCATGATACCCCGGGACGAGGTAATCCGAATGTTCCAAATGGACGGAAGATTTCTGGAGAACTACATCAAATTCAACTCAAACAAAGCCCAGTTCCTTTCAAACCGGCTTAAGGTTCTAAACATAAAAACCATAAAAGGGAAATTAGCATACTACATCATAGAAGGGCTTGACCATGCCAGACACTCTCTTCCCAACACGGACTCATACAAAATGGACAAAAACCAAACGGAACTTGCCAAATTCTTTGGAGTAACCCGCCCGGCCCTCGCAAGATGCATATCGGAACTAGAAGATGACGGCATCATAGAACTCCAGAAAAAAATTGTAAGGGTAAAAAACTTCAAAGCCTTAAACAACCTTCTCGGGTAAGACAGATTAGTGCACAGTGAGGGCTAAAGTTTCCCTCGCCTGTTTTCGTCTGTGAAATGCCATGATAAACCCCTCCGCAGGGGACCAGTTTTGTAAAAACACAAACAAGACGCCATAGACTCCATCTATGGCGTCTTGTTTGTAATCTATTTGATTTATTATACTGATGTCACTAACTTTGTAAACATAAGAACAAAACAAACTAATAATTAAAAATTACAATCATGGAAGAGCAAATTTATTCAATGCCTAGAATCGGCGACAAAGCACCGGAATTTAAAGCGGTAACAACACAAGGTGACATTAATTTCCCGGGAGATTACAAAGGAAAATGGGTAATTCTTTTTAGCCATCCGGCAGACTTTACACCTGTGTGTACTTCCGAGTTTATGACATTTGCATCAATGGCGGAAGATTTCAAAAAGATGAACACCGAGCTAGTTGGTCTTTCAGTTGACGGTCTATACAGCCATATCGCATGGCTCAGGACAATCAAAGAGAAGATTGAGTACAAAGGGATGAAAGATGTAGAGGTGAAATTTCCGCTAATTGAAGATATTACCATGGAGGTATCAAAAAGATACGGAATGCTTCAGCCCGGAGAGAGCAGCACAAAGGCTGTAAGAGCAGTATTCTTTATTGACCCAAAAGGAACTATCCGCACAATCATCTACTACCCGCTGGCAGTAGGAAGAAACTTCGACGAGATTAAAAGAGTCCTTATTGCGCTTCAGACAGCAGACAACTTCAGCGTAGCACTACCTGCAGACTGGCGCCCTGGCGATGATGTAATCGTACCTACAGCAGGTTCATGCGGAGTAGCAAAAGAGCGTATGGAGAGTAAAGATGAGATGCATTGCTATGACTGGTTCTTCTGTACCAAGAAGCTTGAAGAAGAGAAGGTTCTTAAAGCATTAGGTAAATAATCTCTGCACCTACTTAATAAACTAAAATGGTTAGCCGAGTCCACGCCTGTGAGCTCGGCTAACCTATATAAAATTCACTCCTTTCTGGATATACATCAAATAGCGTATACTACTTAATTGTTTTATATTATTCTTACTGCATTCACAGAGTATCCGCATAACTTCCGGAGTTTTTCCTCCTCGCTCACTTTGTTCGCTGTGGCGGAGACTCCTTCAGTTTACTTCTGGCAATCTTACTGCATTCACAGAGTATCCGCATAACTTCCGGAGTTTTTCCTCCTCGCTCATTTCATTCGCTGTGGCGGAGACTCCTTCAGTTATGCGGATACTCTGTGAAAGGGTATGCAGTAATTCTTGCCAGTCAACCGCAAACACTAGGAATCGTTCCGGAGTGGCAGCGGATGACTGGGGAGGAGCTGAATAACAGGGGTTTAACACTTTATCCGAGGGGTGATCCGTCGGGTTGATTGTCAAAGCGTTTTTAATCTGCGTGTTACAGCCGTGCGGGTATAGTTTGAATTGCGCTGATTTGCGGATGCACATCGCCTTGCAAGGAAATAAATGGTGCTTCGCGGTTTATACGGCCTTTGGCCGGACTTCTGACCCAGGAGATTGCGGTGTTGGGTGGGACGAACCTCCATCGACCTCGAAATGAGTTAATTATAAAACGTAATTTATTGATAATGAAAGATTTGTGTTTTGTAACGCCATGGGATTCAACTCCATGGAGGTTCGTCCCACCCTCGCCTGTTTTCGTCAGTGAAAAGGCATGCAACAATCCTTTCACTAGTCATCCGCAAAAAAAAAGAGAGAACTCATATGAATCCTCTCTCTTTTAATATAATTAAGCCGATTAGTCAACCGACTGTTTAGTCAGTATAGCTGTCAAGTATCTCTTTAATCTGTCCGGGCTCTACCCTGCCATATACCTTTTCGCCAATTAGGAGAACAGGGGCAAGACCACAGGCACCAACACATCTGAGAGAATCGAGCGAGAATTTACCATCCTCTGTTACTCCACCCACCTTTATGTTAAGCTGCTTTTTTAGTTCATCCAGAACCTTCTCTGCACCACGAACATAACAAGCAGTACCCATGCAAACAGATATTGCGTGTCTTCCTTTAGGAGTCATGGTAAAGAAAGAGTAGAAAGTAACAACTCCATAAACTTTTGCCACAGAAATCTTAAGTTTTTTGGCAATCTCTCTCTGAACGCTCTCTGGCAGATAGCCAAAGTGCGTTTGAGCTGAGTGTAGTATCTTGATAAGATCTCCCGGATCGTTTTTGTATGAGTCACATATTTCGTGAATACTCTTAATATGGCACTCTTGTAGTTTCAAATTACTCATGACTCTTAGTTTTTATCTTTTTCGAAATAGTGTGTGTGAAGCAAATGGTGAGCTTTTTCGCTCATAGGATGTCCTAGAAACTCCTCATAAAGCTTTATGATATAAGGGTTCTCATGAGATTTACGCAGTTTTTTCTGTGAATCCTCTCTGTAGATAGCCTCAGACCTTGCTTTAATTATACTTGAATCGCCATGGTGCAAAGGCTGACCAGCGCCGCCGATACATCCACCCGGACAAGCCATAATTTCAATAGCGTGGAAGTTATACATTCCGGAACGGATTCCATCAAGAAGCTTTCTTGCGTTTCCAAGCTGATGAGCTATTCCTATGTGAATAGGAGTTCCATCAAAATCAATTGTAGCCATCCTTATTCCTTCAAGACCGCGAAGCTCAGTAAAGTCAACTTTATTAAGCTTTTTACCGGTATGAATTTCATATGCAGTACGAACAGCAGCTT